>JBEKCV010000005.1:0-104181 GCA_050014695.1 Thermodesulfovibrionales bacterium | reverse complement strand
TGAAGGTCTGTGGTAGACTACCACGTTGATAGGCTGGAAGTGTACGTGCAGTAATGCATTCAGCTGACCAGTACTAATAGACCGTGCGGCTTGACCCTTATTTATCTTCCCTCCTGTTGTCAAGGAAAAGAGCGGAGGGGCCCTTCTCAAAGAAAGGCCCCTTTTTGATGTCTGTGGCGAGGAGTGAAAATGCGCGTTTTTGACGAAAGGGTGACTGCCTACTCAAAATTTTTGCATTTCCCCCTTCTGTGATAAAATGTAATATGTAATATGGAAAGAGGTCAAAAGAGCTAGAGATGAGAGAAAGGGATATTTTCGAAGAGATAATCGACATGGGTAAGAGGCGTGGCGTCCTTACCTATGATGAGATAAACGATGCGCTTCCTTCTGAATTCTTCTCCCCCGACGAGATCGAGGACCTTATGGACCTTCTTCAGGATATGGGAGTGAAGGTAGTTGACTATGAAGAAGCTCTCCCGCCCGAGGAAGAAATAGAAGAAGAGGAACCCGAGGAGTATGAAAAGACCGAAGACCTTGTGCAGGCATATTTTCATTCCATGGGGGACATCTCGATCCTCACCAAGGACGAGGAGACAGATCTGGCAAAGAAGCTGGAGGAAGGAAGAGAGATCATAAAAGGGGTTGTTACCCGCCTGCCTCTCTACAAGAAGATTGAAGCAAGCATTGACGGGGACTATGAGGAGATGACGCAGGAAGAAAGACCGGATGAGGCGCTCTTGCAATCCGTTATTCGGATAGACGAGTTAATGATATCCGTCGCGGCGGCGGAAAAGAAAATAAGCAGACACGGTTCCTTGAAAGAACTGAGAAAGACGATCAACGAGAAGAAAAAGAAGGGAATTCACCCGGAAAAGCTGGAGACGCTTGCCAGAGAAGTTCAACAAGAATATAAAAAGATCGAATCAGAGGTCGGTGTTAAGATTGATGAACTGAAGGCCCTGTATGCTCGCATATCAAAGGCCAAGGCACTTCTCACAGAGGCAAAGAACGAGCTCATAACGCGTAATCTTCGGCTTGTGGTGAATATCGCCAAGAACTATGTGGGGAGAGGATTGCCGCTGCTTGACCTCATTCAGGAAGGAAACATCGGTTTGATGAAGGCAGTCGATAAATTTAAATATGAGAAGGGGTTTAAATTTTCGACTTATGCCACATGGTGGATACGGCAGGCAATTACGCGTGCACTTATCGATCAGACAAAGACTATCAGGGTCCCTGTCCATATGATGGAATTTTATAACAGGGTCACGAAGTCCTCGCGCGAGCTTACCCAGCAACTGGGCAGAGAGCCGAGTAATGAAGAGATTGCGCAGAAATTGAGCGTTCCCACGCGGAAGGTTGAGGAAGTTTTCAGGGCGATCCAGGATCCTATTGCCCTGCAGACGCCTGTGGGCGACGAGGATACGGAACTAGAAGATTTTATTGGAGATAAGAATAGCCCTTCCCCGTATTCTGATGCCGAGAGGATCGAAATATCCGAACATATTCAGAGGGTCTTGAGGACATTAACCCCGAAGGAAGAAAAGGTGATACGGATGCGATTCGGCATCGGGGCTGAGAGGGACCATACTCTCGAGGAGGTAGGAAGGTACCTTTCTATTACGAGAGAAAGGGTGCGTCAAATAGAAGCAAAGGCATTGCGGAAACTTAAACATCCTAGCAGGTTGAGGGCGTTGAAGATCCTGACCACTTGAGACCGAGTTTCTCGAAGAAACATTTCTCGAAGAAAGAACAAAACCCGCCCACAGGGCGGGTTTTGTTCTTTGGTTCAGGGGAAAGACTACTCTGTCCCTATTCTGTCACCTGCCTTGACCTCTTTCCCGGATTCTCTAATGATGGCCGCTGCGGTAGTTGCCCCCACGCCGATTATCTGTGCGGTACCGTTCGGAACATCATAGGAGTTCCTGGATGTCATGGTTACCAGATCACCGACTGCTAAGCCGTCCCTGCTCCCTTTATCAACATAAGCAATGTCACTTTGACCCGTAGCCGCATGCCTCTCCGTTACCGCAACAATGTAACCTCTTTTCGTAAATGTCCTTGGATTGTCGGGAACGAGAGGTTCCTCTATCTCATAGTACGGATCAAGAAGATCCCCGACATTCACCTCGATGAAAGAATCTGTTATTTTAACTTTTGTCTGGCCACTCTCTTGCCCCACGACTTCCGCAATCCCAACGATATTGATGAGATACCCCAGTAGTGCGCCAGTTTCCGGATGCTTTACCTTTCCCCATGAGCGAATGACATAGAACCGGTCACCGGTCATGGCGCCGTTTACAGTCTTTACGTAAGCGTAATCTCCTTTTCCGAAGGCGGTTCTGTCAGTCGGAGCTCCGATAATTTTACCCGTGCTCCGTACGGTCTCCGCAATATAGCCGCTCGAGATGAGCGTACCCCTGTCGACAAGATATTTCTTCTCTCTGGGGAGTATCTTTTTCGGTTCGGGTTCTTTCTTTGACTCAGGCTTGACCTCCGGTATCGCTCTCTCCCGTTCGGGCATCTTCTGAGCCGCTGTGGGTTGGGTCTCCTTCCGAAGAAGGTAGAAAGGGATTCTGATTTTCTCGCCCGGATATATGAGGTCGGGGTTCTTTATCCCGGGATTCTCCTTCCATATCTTGGGCCAGAGAAATGGGTCAACGATCTCCTGTGACGATATACCCCAAAGCGTTTCCCCTTTGGATACGGTGTGTTCCTTATACTCTTGATCCTGCGGATATGCTGTGCCCACAACGCATGCGATGAACATCACCACAGTGCCGCAACGAGCGAAGCATTGCTGAATGTTTTTCATGTTTCCTCCTTATCGCTTCTTTTAATGTTACCGGCAACGGATATGAACGACCGTGTTTCAGATCACGCAAGCGTGCTTGTCCCCATATAGGGCCTCAGTGCCTCGGGTATCGCGACGTTCCCATCCTTTTCCTGATAATTCTCGAGGATCGCCACAACCGTCCTCCCGATCGCAAGGGCTGAGCCATTCAATGTATGCACGAATTCAGTGCCTTTCTTGCCCTCCCGCTTAAACCTGATATTCGCCCTCCTTGCCTGAAAATCTTCGAAGTTAGAACATGAGGAGATTTCCCGGTACCGTTGTTGGCCGGGAAGCCAGACCTCCAGGTCATAAGTCTTTGTCGATGAAAAGCCAAGGTCGGCCGTGCAGAGTACGACGACTCTATAGGGCAAACCGAGTTTCCGGAGGATATCTTCAGCGTCCGTCGTGAGCCGTTCAAGTTCATTGTACGAATTCTCTGGTTTAACAAATTTAACGAGCTCTACCTTATTGAACTGGTGTTGCCGTATGAGTCCCCTGGTATCCTTACCATACGAGCCGGCCTCTCGCCTGAAACAAGGGGTATAAGCCGTGTAGTAGAGAGGCAAATCCTGCTCCTGGAGTATCTCATCTCGATGGATATTCGTGACAGGAACCTCTGCCGTCGGTATCAGATAGAGTTCGGGGTCTGCAATCCTGAACAGCTCAGGCTCGAATTTGGGAAGCTGCCCCGTACCCGTCATGCTCTCGCGGTTTACGAGGATCGGGGGAAACACCTCAGTATATCCCTTGGACGTGTTCAGGTCCAGCATAAAGTTCATTAAAGCCCGCTCGAGTTTTGCACCCGGGCCTTTCATGAGGGCAAACCGCGCCCCCGCGATCTTTGCGGCCCTATCAAAGTCGATGATCCCCTGCATTTCAGCGATATCCCAGTGGTTGAGGGGCGGAAAGTCAAAGGGCTTCGGTTCTCCCCATGTTCTCAGCACGATATTGTCCTCTTCGTTTTTTCCCGTAGGCACTGACTCATGCGGAATATTCGGGATACTGAGCATGACGTTCTTGATTTGTTCGTCGAAAATCCTGAGCTTCTCATCCAGTTGCTTTATTTTTTCCGAGACGGCCTTCATCTCGGTGAGGAGATCAGCGGCATCCCGTCTTTCTTTCTTGAGTTTCCCAATCTCTTCTGATACCGTATTCCTTCTGTTTCTGAGATCTTCGGCCTCTTTCAGAATATTTCTCTTTTCGTCTTCCATGGAAAGGAGTCCAGTGAGGGGGAGTACGCAGTTCCTCTTTCTGAGGGCGGCTGTTACGACCTCGACATTCTCTCGCACAAATCTCACATCAAGCATCCGCCATCTCCGAAGAATTCCGGGTTTCCGGAATTTGCTATAATAACTTATCTAAACTGATGGAAGTCAAGGATGGATCGCGTATCGATCGGCAGCGCTGGACAGATGATCACCCTCATAAAACCTTCAGGAGGATTCATTTCCCTGGTGGTTGGAGATACCGTGGAGGCCGAGGTTCTGAATCTGAAGCAGGAGGGAGAAGTATCTCTCAGGATCGCAGGGCAGACCATCAGCGCGACATCAGACATATCTTTTGCGAAAGGCGATGTGATTTTGCTGAAAGTGCTTGGCTGTGAAAAGGACCTGCAACTGCAGTTTCTTGGCGTCCAGGCAAAGGATTTGTCGCAGAGCATCCAGCCTCAAGACGGTCCGTTGCAGGATGGCGTGTCACTTATTCCGGCAAAGATAGTCGCAATGCTCACTGATCTTGCTGGTGCAAGGCTCAGCAGCGAGGATATCAAAGTGCTCGCCGATATACTCACGTCCCTACCCGAAGAAATACGCGCGGCATTTCCGGAACTGAAGGCGTTGGAAAACTTCCTGCCCGAGATCCAGCATCTGAACGGCCAGCTCCTTCAGTCATCCGTCGAGAACTCCGGTGTTTTCCTCGAGATGAAATTAAAGATCGCCGCACAGGAAATGTTCGATGAAGAATCAGCAACGCGTGAGACAGGGCAAGAACCGAGCGGCCAGACGCCGAGCGAAGAAGGGGAAGACGCGATCCCTGGAGAACAACCACCGCAGGCAGAGGGAAGAGATGTCTCAATCATGAGTGACGGTGCAATACGAGAGGATCTAAAGGGTATCCTCTTGAGGGCGGCGGAGATGCTGAAAGATGCGACGGTCACCGAGTCATTGAAACTGTCGGGAAGCAAGTTCGAAGAGGCGGGCGAGATCATCGGGAGGATGGTCAAAACCATAGAATTCTTCCAGGTGTCTTCCAAGGCAAACGAGATGCTCCACACCTTTCTGCCCGTCTCTTGGCATGAATTGAAAGATGGGGAGCTGATCTTCAAGCGATCGAGGGACAGAGGGACTGACTTGACTTCTTACTACTGCACGTTAAATCTTGATCTCGCGAGTGCCGGCAAGATGTCCATTTCTGTAACCATGTATGAAAAGGCATTTTATGTTTCCTTCAGGGTGGAAGACGAAAGAACCCATGCTCTCCTGAATTCTCATAAGGCGCTTCTCGAGAAACAGTTTGCTCATGCAGGGATATTCCTGAAGGCGGTGAACTTTAAAACAGAAGCGGTTTCATTCGGGGAACCCCCGGCAGAGGGATTCCATATGCGGATATGACGATAAGAGAGAAACGGTTTCGTGCAGCCGCCTTGCGGTACAGGCATGGCGAAGATTCGGCTCCGAAGATCATCGCAAAGGGCAAAGGGAAGGTCGCGGAAAAGATCTTGGAGATCGCAAAAAAATATAACATCCCTATTCAGGAAGACAGAGAGCTCGTTGAGGTTCTTTCATCTCTTGATCTGAACCGGGAAATACCGCCGGAACTCTACAGGGCGGTCGCTGAAATCCTGGCGTTTGTGTATTCGTTAAGCAAGAGCGCATCGCGATGACGAGTGCCATGAGTGTCAGGGGAAGGGCGCGCCTTCCGGAATTTCTGTGACGACCGGTGTATTGCGTTGCGCGCCTGCATGCGTCAGTTTCATGCCAGGTTTTTCTTGAGGCCTCAAGAAAAACTCTGTCTTCGGCGCCATGGACTAATCCGCTCCCCCCCTCTTTCCCCGCGTCACCTGCATGGGCGTGCTATCGGTAGCGTATGGATAAACTCGAAAGCATCTATAAAATATTGTACAAAGCCTTTGGTCCCCAGCACTGGTGGCCGGGGGGGTCACCATTTGAGATTACGGTGGGCGCGATCCTTACGCAGAACACAAACTGGTCAAATGTGGAGAAGGCCATCAAGAATCTCAGGGCGGCAGGCGCCATGAACCCGAAGAGGTTACATCATATGCCCCCGCACAAACTCGCAGCGCTGATAAGACCCGCGGGGTATTTCAATATAAAGGCAAAGAGGCTCAAGGCATTCGTGCACTTTCTTATGGAGCATTTCGACGGCAATACGACACTGATGAAGAATGAGGATACGGATATGCTCAGGGAGAAGCTTCTCTCGATTCATGGTATCGGGCCCGAGACCGCTGACTCAATGCTCCTCTACGCCCTGGGGAAACCCATTTTTGTCATTGACGCGTATACGAAGAGAGTTCTTTCAAGGCATAATATTATGAGTCATGATAAAACATACAAAGACTTTCAAGAACTCTTTCATGCAGCAATGGGAAGGGACAGGAAGCGTTACAATGAGTATCATGCGCTCTTTGTGGCAGTGGGGAAAACCTGCTGCAGACCGAAACCCCGCTGCAACGTTTGCCCTTTGAGACCGTTTCTGGGAAACCCTGGCTTGTGAGGCTTCAGAGAAAACGGTGCGGGAACAGGGACCGCCTCGCCGCTGACAGCCTACCTCCCGGTCCTCTCGAAAATGGTTATCTTCCCGTATGCGCCATCAAACCCCGGCGCAATGTGCACATCCCCCGATCGCATTTTCGAGATGGCTTCGGCAACCTCGGAAGAGCTTTTCTTTTCGATTTCCTTGACAGGCGAATCCATCAAAATCCTGAATTCATTGCCGAGCTTTTCGAGCATCGAAAGATACACCGTGTTAACTCCTTTCGTATTTACTCCGGCCTCAAGCGCCTCGGCAACGATCTCCCGCAGGGGTATCATCGAATGGAAGCTCGGCGCACCTTGCAACTTGAAGCCCTCTTCCCTGTCCGCAAGTTTATCGACCCTGTGCATGACACCCACCGTCACTCTCCTGCCACAGACAGGACAGAGATAGTTGTGTCGTATGGTTTCGTTTGGAGAGAAGCTCATTCCGCATGCCCTGTGGCCGTCATAGTGATACTTCCCTTCTTGAGGGAAGAACTCAAGGGTTCCGAGAAAGCCTTTCCGTGTTCTGATGGCGCGCATGATGTCTCGATAGGAGACTGCTGAATCCAGGATATTCGCCTCTCGGCCTATCTTCGCAGGTGAATGGGCGTCTGAATTGGATATGAGCGTTATCTGGTCGAGGGATGAAAGGCGCCAGTTCATGGACGGATCCGAAGAAAGTCCCGTCTCTATGGCATGGATAGAGGAGGTCAATTCTTCAAAACATTCCTCGAGTGAGTCAAATCCGGAGATCGCACCGAAGACAGAAAAATGGGGAGTCCATGCATGCGCAGGAACAAGCATGGCCTCGGAAGATGATTCGAGTACGATTTTCAGAAGTTCCTTTGCATCGAGCCCAAGAATTGGCCTTCCATCAGCGTTGAGATTGCCGATCTTTGAGAGAGCGGCATTTATCTTTTCGGCAGTCGCAAAGTCCGGGACAAAGAGAAGGCAGTGTATCTTCCGGGTCTTCCCGTTCTTGCTATAGATGCAGCTTATCTCGGCGGTGAGGAGGAAAAAGACATCCGCCCTGCAAGCATCGGGGATGTCATCAAAACGGAATTCCTTTCGCAATTGCAATACGCCTGCTCCAGAGGGTTCACACTTTTCCCTCAGCTCTTTCAGCCAGAGAGGATGAGTAAAATCCCCTGTTCCGATTACGGTGATGCCCTTGAGCTGAGCCCATTTCGAGAGGACTTCCGGAGAGATGTCTCTGCTCGTTGCCCGTGAATAGCGTGAATGGATGTGAAGATCTGCAATAAAGCGCACCTAGAAACTTCCCAATCCCATGCCATCTCTGACGAGTTCCATGGTTTCCTGTGCGGCCTTTTTCGCTTTCTCAGTGCCTTTCTCGATAATGTCGGCTATCATTCTCGGATTCTTGATGAGTTCATCCCTTCTCTTCCAGATCGGCTCCATCATCCTGAAGACATTCGCAATGAGAATCTTCTTGCATTCGATGCAACCAATGCCCGCAGTCGTGCAGCCCCGCACAACCTCCTGCTGCTCTTCTTCGGAAGAAAAAATCTTGTGGAGGTGGTACACCGGCGAGAGTTCGGGGTCCCCCACATCCGTCCGTCTCTTGCGGGCAGGATCCGTTATCATCGTCCGCAATTTCTGCTCAACGATATCCGGGGTGTCTGAGAGATAAACGGCATTATCGTAGCTCTTTGACATCTTTCTTCCATCAGTTCCGGGAACCTTCGGGAACTCCGTCAAAAGCGCCTCGGGCTCCGGAAAAATTTCCCCGTACAGGTAATTGAATCTCCGCGCGATCTCCCTTGATATCTCGAGATGAGGAACCTGGTCTATGCCCACAGGCACGTACTTAGCCCGGTAAATAATGATATCAGCTGTTTGTAGGAGAGGATATCCGAGGAAACCGTAAGTGGAGAGATCCCTCTCGTGCAATTCCTGCTGCTTCTCTTTATAGGTCGGCACCCGCTCGAGCCAGGTGAGGGGCGTTATCATCGAGAGGAGAAGGTGGAGTTCGGCATGTTCGGGTATCTTAGACTGGATGAATATGGTGCATCGGTCGGGATCAAGCCCGACAGCGAGGAAATTCAAGAGGAGATCCCGAGTCGATTCCTTGATCGCCTCCGGGTGCGCATAGCCTGTGGTGAGGGCGTGCCAGTCCGCGACAAAATAATAACAGTCGTAATGCTCCTGAAGCCTGACCCAGTTCTGAAGGGCACCAACGAGGTTTCCGAGGTGGAGCTTTCCGCTGGCCTGCATCCCGCTTAATACCCGGTCCATGAAAATCGTCTCCTTTTATGGGTCCGACAATGCGCTTGTCGCGCCCGATGTATCCTGCACAGGTAGGATCTCAAAACATCTGCAATATGCTCAAGAAAAAATTCACCAGCGGCAACACAAAGTAATCTGCAATATGCGTCGCGATCAGTATTATCACAATTATAAAACCGAATGGTTCTATCCTGCTCAAGGACATCGCCTGTCTGTTCGGCAGCAAACCCACGAGAACCCTTCCGCCATCAAGGGGTGGAATGGGAATGAGGTTGAATGATGCAAGCACAACGTTGACAATGACGCTCGATTTGAGCATCAGTCCCGCGGGTACCAAGATTTTCTCCGCTGCCCCTGCGGGCAAGAACGCTATGGACGGTATGACGATGAACTTTAAAATGAGAATGCTTACGACTGCCAGGAGAATGTTGGTGACAGGCCCCCCGGCAGCCGATATCGCCATGCCCTGTCGCGGATTCTTAAAATTCATAGGATTAATCGGAACAGGCTTCGCATATCCGAAGACGAACTGTCCATTCGTAAAGACAAGGAGCATGAGCGGCATCAGGATAGTTCCAAAAGGGTCTATGTGCGCGATGGGGTTCAAGGTGAGCCTGCCCATCATCTTCGCGGTGGGATCACCCAGTTTGTTTGCAATAAAACCATGGGATACTTCGTGGAAAGTTATGGCTATCAGCACAGGCAGCGCCGATAGCGCAACTTGTCTCAAGATGCCTGAAATATCTGATAACGCTGACTGGTCCATCAGATCGGATTCAGAATCTTGTCTATCACCGTCCTGGCAACAACGAGGGGATCGATAAAAGAACTCTCCATGTCGTGGTCAATATCCCTCTTGTTGGAAAGGTAGGTGATGCGGTCCTGCATCCTGTTTCTCAGAAACTGGAGATATTCCGGCTCCCGCGTGGGTTTATACTTCTTGTCGAAATCGGCGCCGAAGAATTCGTTTCCGTTTTTTGGGATCATGAGCCCGGGAAATACCTTCCACTCTCTCCAGTCGATACTTTCCCGGACCATTTCGGTGACGATTGAAAGGGAGAGTTCTTTTGGGATGTCGACCTGCTGCTCCGGCATACCGAATGCATGGGTATTCATGATATAGCATTCGGTCCCGAGTTTGAAAAGTTTTCTGAACTGCTGGCAGTCTACGGTTAGATGATGGACCCTGAACGGATTGGCAAAAGGCTCAATCACGAGCTTCGCAAGCTCTTCTCTGGGGACGTTTTCGACCCCCTTTGCCCTCATGGTGCTCAACGACGCTCCCATGGCGACGGCAAGACCGATGTCCGACACCTTGCAAACAGGGGGCAGGGATGGATCCTTCTGAAGCCATATGACTTTTCCCGGTCTCTTGCAAGAATCGGTATGGTTAAACATATCCCTTGATTTGATGCAGCGCCCGTTGTCATTTCTGATGTCCTCCGCAACGATCAGCCTGTTGCCCTGACGACGTTCAGTCACCGCAACATTCTGTGCGGAGTAGAAAAACTTGATTATCGGATCTTCGAACGTCACCGCATCGGTCTTATCGAAAAGACTCGGCTCAAGGGCGACGCTAATATCATTTTCGAGGTCTATCAGAAAGGCATCATCATGGATGACCGTGACCTTCTCATTTTTCTTCAACGTGCCGGCGTGATCATGACTGTTTGTAATCGAGGATTTCCCCGACCCTGAAAGTCCAAAAACGGCCACCGGCGCGTGGTTACCGATGGTCTTTATCCCGCCGTGGCATGCAACCATATTATGCCTGACCCCTATCGTCCAGCCCAGGGTCAGCGTGCCTTTTTTCCTCTCGCCGAAATACCGCAGCCCGAGTATGGCGATACAATTTTCTTCCTCGTCGATGATCACCAACCCGTTGGGAAACTCAGGATCGAACCACTCCGGATCAGCGAATACCAGGATGTCAGACTCGTTCAACTGCCGTGATTTCTTGTACGCATCACTCCAGGGTTTCATCCAGGGAGTAAAGTTAATCCCCCAGTCGAGCATATTTTTCGCATCGGTCGACCGGCTCAGAAGGTGTGCCTTTATCATGAAATCATGATGAAGGCCGACGATCGCTTCGAGCCATAATCCTTCTTCTCTGTTAAACCGATATACAGCCTCCCCGAGCAGCCGGAGATATCTATCCCGGTCTTTGCCCATCTCTCTGACGAGTCTTCTTGCCCGCGCGGTACGCCCGACAATGCCGCCGTCGTTTGATATGAGGACTTTTGCGCCCTTCGGAAGGCCGTACTGCTCTGGCTTGTAAAAAAGGTGCGAAGTGGTCATAACCTCGGGCTGCTGTAATGACAGAGAATAAAGTTCGGCCATGGTTGTTTTCCTGACCGAATTGGCATAGAGTGCGCTTTCGATCATGGCCCGCCATGGCGAGCCTGGAAGTCTGTGAATCGTTGCCATCAGGTTCTCCTCTCTGCTCTCCGGGACTAAATTGAGAGTGCTATTATGTCAGATTACATAAGAAAAGGTAAAGAGAGGTCCCATGAATTCGTGTTTCAAATTTGCTGATTATCATATATAATGATCGTAGACCATGTCTGCTGTTATTGTAATACCTGCCCGTTATGATTCAACCCGTTTTCCGGGAAAGCCCATTGCCCTCTTGAAAGGGAAGCCCCTTATTCAGCATGTCTACGAGAACTCCCAGGGAGCCCTGCTTGCCGAGGATGTGATCGTCGCCACAGACAGCGAAACGGTATTCGAAACAGTGGTTTCCTTCGGGGGCAAAGCGGTTATGACGTCGCGGCACCACCAGTCAGGCACAGACAGGGTTTCGGAGGTCGCCCGTCTGATGGATTATGATATAATTGTGAATGTCCAAGGGGATGAGCCCCTCATAAATCCTCAGATGATAGATGATGTGATCAGCCTTCTTTCTGATGCTACCGCTGACGTCGGCACCGTTGTAAAAAGAATAGGGGAACCCGAAGAGATCCTAGATCCCAACGTCGTGAAAGTGGTTTTTGGCGTGGACGGTTTCGCACTGTACTTTTCGAGAGCGCCGATACCGTATCACAGGGACGGGTGGCGGGGATTGAGCCAGTGCGGGGTGCGGGATCCGCTGATCACTGTATTCAAACACGTTGGTATTTACAGCTATAGGAGGGATGCGCTTTTGAGGCTCACAGAGATGAAACCCACGAAACTCGAGGAGATCGAAAAGTTGGAGCAGCTTCGCGCCCTTGAGCATGGGTTCAGGATAAAGGTAAAAGAAATATCCTTCGAAATAATCGGGGTGGATACCCCTCAAGACTTGGAAAGGGTGGAGAGATGGCTAAGTTTATCTTCGTGACAGGTGGAGTTGTATCATCCCTCGGAAAGGGAATAGCCGCTTCAGCGATGGGAGCACTCCTTGAGGCAACGGGGCTCAGGGTGACCATCCAGAAACTTGATCCCTATATCAATGTCGATCCCGGCACTTTGAGCCCGTTCCAGCACGGAGAGGTCTTTGTAACAGATGACGGCGCCGAGACAGACCTTGATCTCGGACATTACGAACGATTCACACACATCAGGATGTCACAGGAAAACAATTATACTACGGGTAGGATCTACTACAACGTCATAACAAAGGAGCGGCGGGGCGATTACCTCGGCGACACGGTCCAGGTTGTCCCCCACATCACCGATGAAATCAAGCAGGCAATAAAGTCGGTGAGCCACAGTAATGACGTGGTCATCGTCGAGATCGGAGGGACGATCGGCGATATCGAAAGCCTGCCGTTCCTTGAGGCCATAAGGCAGATGCGGTATGACGCCGGGAGGGAAAACGTCCTGTATATCCATCTCACCCTCGTTCCCTATATAAAGTCAGCGGGGGAACTCAAGACAAAGCCGACGCAGCACAGCGTAAAGGAGTTGCGCGCCATCGGCATCCAGCCAGACATCCTCCTTTGCCGTACGGATAGTCCCCTTCCCCCTGAGGCAAAGAAAAAGATAGCGCTTCACTGCAACCTTGATGTCGAGGCGGTCATCGCTGCCAGAGACGTCGAAACCATCTACGAGGTGCCCCTGGCGTTCAGCGAAGAGGGCCTTGACCAACTGCTCACCCAGAAACTGAAACTGCCTTCCAGCGAAAAAGACCTCAACCTCTGGAAAGATGTCGTCAGAAAGGTAAAGGAGCCCAGAAATGAGGTGACTATCGCCATCGTCGGGAAATACGTAGGGCTAAGAGACGCATACAAGAGCCTTACCGAAGCGCTTGTCCATGGCGGGATCGCGAATGATTCAAGGGTCAATCTTCTCTGGGTTGATTCTGAAGATATAGAGGTTCACGGTCCTGAGAAGTTCCTTTCAGATGTTGATGGGGCGCTGGTGCCCGGCGGTTTTGGTTACCGGGGGATTGAGGGAAAGATTGCGGCGGTCAGGTACGCCAGGGAGAAAAAGATACCCTATTTCGGCATCTGTCTGGGCATGCAGTGCGCGGTCATAGAATTTGCCCGGAACGTCTGCGGTCTTGCTGCAAACAGCAGCGAGTTCGACCTGAATGCAAAAGAGCCGGTCATATACCTCATGGAGAAGTGGTTTGATTTCAGGAAGGGCAAGACAGAGGAAAGGACAGCGATTTCTGACAAAGGCGGGACAATGAGGCTGGGTGCCTATCCCTGCTTCATTGAGCCGAACAGCCAGGCTTTCAGGGCGTATCACGTGAAGGAAATATCGGAGCGCCACAGGCACCGGTATGAATTCAACAATGCATATAAAGGCATTTGTGCCCGCCACGGAATGAGGATAAGCGGAACCAGCCCGGACGGCGAGCTTGTGGAGATCATCGAGGTGGAGGACCACCCGTGGTTCCTCGGATGTCAATTCCATCCCGAATTTAAATCGAGACCGACAGAACCGCATCCCCTTTTCAAGGCTTTTATCGGGGCAGCTGTCCGGGAGAAACGGTCCCTTTTCCCCCAAACCACCGAGGAGAGGACCGAGAGACAGCGTTGATGCGGAAGATAACCATCTATGGCGCGGATATCGGGGGGAGCAATCAGCCGCTTGTCATTGCCGGGCCTTGTGTAATCGAAAGTGAAGAGTTGATGTATGCCACCGCGGAAAAAGTGAAGGAAATTTGCAGCCTCCTCGGTTTTCCCTATGTCTTTAAAAGCTCCTATGACAAGGCAAACCGTACGTCCCTTTCGTCTTATAGAGGACCGGGAATTGATAGGGGCCTGAGAATGCTCTCGGATATCAAGGATAAACTCAGGATCCCTGTGACCTCCGATGTCCACTCAATAGATGAGGTTAAGGACGCATCGGAGGTGTTGGATCTTTTACAGATCCCGGCCTTCCTGTGCAGACAGACCGACCTGATCCTTGCTGCGTCGAATACCGGCAAGCCGGTGAATGTCAAAAAAGGACAGTTCCTTGCGCCATGGGATGTGAAAAATATCATCGATAAGTTCACTTCCACGGGGAATCATAATCTCCTGATCACCGAGCGGGGCACATCCTTCGGGTACAACAACCTTGTCGTTGACTTCAGGGCGTTACCTCTTATGCGTTCTTTCGGCTATCCCGTTATCTTTGACGTCACCCACAGCCTTCAACTCCCGGGGGGACAGGGAATCTGCTCAGGGGGGCAGAGGGAATTTGCAGAGCCTCTTGCAAGGGCTGCTGTGGCAGTCGGTATTGATGGGTTATTTCTCGAGGTGCATCCTGAACCGGAGAAGTCGTTGTGCGATGGGCCAAACATGATGCGGTTAGATGATTTAGAGAAAATGCTGAAAACCGTCAAAGACTTGCATGAGTTCCTCCGTCGCTCTGCAGATTCGCGCGGGGTTGACAAAAGCTAGTTCTTGTATTGCGTGGTATCCGAAATCGGATCTGGCCTCAATGAGCACCGTCCGGATGAAGTTGCCGGTTTTATGCGACAAGGGGAAGTGTGATACACTCAAATAAATCTACGAGCAAAGAGCGACAGGATATGGATGATATTCTTCACATTGCGGCGAAGGTCCTGAAGACAGAGGCGGAAGCTGTCCTTGCCCTTATAGGAAGACTCAACAACAATTTTGAAAAGGCAGCAGATATCATTTACAGGAGTCTCGGCAGGGTGGTTATTACCGGAATGGGCAAATCAGGGCTTGTAGGAAAGAAGATAGCGGCTACCCTTGCGTCCACTGGCACACCTTCATTTTTCCTGCATCCTGCGGAGGCGGGTCATGGAGACCTCGGGATGGTCACCGTTGACGACGTAATCATAGCCATTTCAAACAGCGGTGAAACTGAGGAACTGATTGCGTTGATACCCTTTTTGAAACGGTTCAATGTGAGTCTCATCTCCATGACAGGCAATCCCGACTCGACCCTCTCAAAGGCGGCAGACGTGAATCTTGATGTTTCTGTGAAAGAGGAGGCCTGCACCCTCGGAATTGTTCCCACCGCATCAACGACTGCTACCATGGCAATGGGAGACGCTCTCGCCGTGGCCCTCCTGATAAAGAGAGGTTTTTGTGAAAAAGACTTTGCCCTTTTCCATCCGGGTGGCACCCTCGGAAAAAAATTCTTTATAAAGGTGAAAGACGTCATGCATACCGGGGCTGCATTGCCAGTGGTTTCCCCCGATGTGTCCATGATGAAGGCGGTCGTGGAAATATCATCCAAGAGACTTGGCATAACGATTGTGGCTGATTCGGATAACCGGATTGTCGGCATCATCACGGACGGAGACTTAAGACGCGGTATCGAGAAATGGGATAAGGCATTTTTTGACATGAAGGCAGGAGAGGTCATGATGGAGAAACCGAAGACTATCGGAGAAGAGGAACTTGCCGCGAAGGCATTATCGCTAATGGAAAAACATTCCATAACCTCCCTTGTCGTGCCTGATGACAACGGAAGGCCAAAGGGCATAATCCACCTCCATGACATATTGAAAAAGGGAATTGTTTAGTCCGAAATTTTTTTGAGGCTCGACGATTCTCACTAACAATGCATTAACATCGATTTCACCGCAAAAGGATAAACAAA
Source organism: Thermodesulfovibrionales bacterium (assembly GCA_050014695.1). GTDB lineage: Bacteria > Nitrospirota > Thermodesulfovibrionia > Thermodesulfovibrionales > UBA9159 > UBA9159. The sequence goes on along the minus strand of JBEKCV010000005.1, from coordinate 88,347 downwards.
TCAAAGGGTTATATCTTGTCTATTTTCCTCTTGACATGCACAATATATTGTGGTTTAATTACTTGAATCGAACAAAAAATACAATATAGATAGATATAAGAAATCGCAAGAACCCCGGGTTTTTTTATACATACTAAGGAGGAATTATGGCTGTATCGCAGTTCATTTTGTCGTCAAATGCCCTTAAAGTTCTCGAAAAGCGGTATCTCAAGAAGGACGAGAACGGAAAGATTGTTGATACCCCTGAAGAGATGTTCAGGAGGATTGCACGGGCGATAGCTTCTGCTGATGTGAGGCACGGGAAGACTCCTGCTGAGGTGGCAAAAACAGAAGAGGTATTCTACGAAATGATGGCTTCCCTCGCCTTCCTTCCCAATAGCCCAACGCTCATGAATGCAGGCAGAAGCCTTGGCCAATTGAGTGCATGTTTCGTGATTCCCGTTGGGGACTCCATGGAGTCGATATTCGACGCAGTGAAACATGCCGCGATCATCCATAAGTCAGGAGGGGGCACGGGTTTCAGCTTCTCATGTCTGCGGCCGGGCGGCGATATGGTCGGATCCACAAAAGGGGTATCCTCGGGTCCCATATCATTCATGACGGTCTTTGATACCGCGACGGAGGCCGTGAAACAGGGCGGCACGAGACGAGGCGCCAACATGGGACTCCTCAGGGTTGATCATCCGGATATCCTCGATTTCATCAAATGCAAGGATGAAAATACAAAGCTCAACAATTTTAATGTATCAGTTGGTTTGACCGAAGAGTTCATGAAGGCCGTACAGGAAGACGGGGAATACGAGCTTATTAATCCGAGGACAGGGCAGCTGACCAGGAGGCTTAAGGCCAGGCAGGTCTTTCATCTCATCGTTGAGCATGCGTGGAAAAATGGCGAGCCGGGGATTGTATTTCTTGATAGGCTCAACGCCTCCAATCCTACGCCCCTCATCGGAGAGATCGAATCGACGAATCCCTGCGGTGAACAGCCCCTGCTGCCCTATGAGTCCTGTAATCTCGGATCCGTGAACCTTGCAACGATGGTCGCGAAAGATGGCGGCGTCTCCTGGGAAAAGCTCCGGCACACCGTATGGACGGCTGTCCATTTCCTTGATAATGTGATAGAGGCGAATAAGTATCCCCTCCCGAAGATAGAAGAGATGACGCTGGCAAACAGGAAGATAGGGTTAGGGGTTATGGGTTGGGCGGATATGCTCATCCTTTTGGGGATACCCTATAACTCTCCAGCGGCGCTGCAACTGGCTGAGGAGGTGATGGGATTTATCCGGACCGAAGGGAGAAATGCTTCCATGGAGTTGGCAGAGGAGCGCGGGGTTTTCCCGAATTATCACGGCAGTATATACGACGGAAAGGTGCGGGTGAGAAACGCAACGATAACAACCATCGCTCCCACGGGAACCCTCTCTATAATCGCTGCCTGTTCATCAGGCATAGAGCCGCTTTTTGCTGTCTCCTATGTGAGGACCGTCATGGAGGGGACAAAGCTTATCGAGGTCAATCCACACTTTGAGAAAATAGCTAAGGAGAGGGGATTCTGGTCCCGGGAGCTGATGGAGAGGATTGCAGAGAAAGGGACTATCCAGGGGTTTAATGAAATACCGGAAGATGTAAGAGAGGTGTTCGTAACGGCGCATGACATAACACCTAAGGAACACATAAAGATGCAGGGTGTTTTCCAGGCGCACGTGGATAACGCGGTCTCCAAAACCGTTAACTTTTCTCACCACGCGACGCCAAAGGATGTGGAGGATGTCTATCTCCTCGCCTATGAGCTCGGTTGTAAGGGCGTCACGGTTTATCGCGACGGCTCTCGCGAAGAACAGGTTCTCTCAACAGGAAAAACAAAAGATGCTTCTCAACAGCCGGGCCCCGGCCCTCAATCAGCCAAAATAATACCGAAGAAGAGGCCCGAGGTGATACGGGGCGTGACGCGATTCATGAAGACCGGATGCGGGAACCTCTATGTCACCATCAATGAGGATGAACAGGGTCACCTCTTTGAACTTTTTACCTCCATGGGCAAGGCGGGAGGATGCGCATCGAGCCAGGCAGAGGCGATAGGGCGGCTCGTCTCGCTGGCCTTCAGATCCAATATCGATCCCTACGAGGTTATCAAACAGCTCAAGGGCATCTCGTGCCATCAGCCCACGTGGTGCAATGGGGGAAAGATCCTCTCCTGCTCAGATGCCATTGCAAAGTCCATAGAGAAATATGCCGTGAAAGCAGAGAAGGGAAACGGCAACGGCCACAATGACAGTCATAACGATATTATGCTTATAGGCGCCTGCCCTGAATGTGGAGGCGCTGTTGAACACGAGGGCGGCTGTGCGATTTGCCACAACTGCGGGTTTACCCGTTGTGGATAGGAGGGCATGGGTTTGAGAGCGGATACCAGCCTCTCTATAGCATATATCGGTGGCCGTTTGATCTCTGGCAAAAACATAATCTCCCTCTATGACTATTGCCGGGCCGGGCATGTCGACATAACAAGCCTTCCGCACGCCCACTGCCTGGCGCGGTTCGATTACGCGCCGCCGCGGTTCAAAACGTTCGGCTCGACCAACGGCATCAAATACCGATATCCCCTTGACAACGGTAACTATATCAATCTCATCATTAACGGCAGCACGTTCATCGGATATCTCTGTGATGGATCCTCTCATTTTATCGGCACTGTCCGGGGAGACTCTATCTACCTCTATGATCAAGGCGAATCCACGCATTTCAATTACCGGATCTCCAGATGTGTGGTCGAATATCAAAACGGCCGCGCCGCATACGAGGGCGGTGGACTTGAGAACAAAGGGGGTGTCAAGATATGAGTGGGGATAACGGCAAAAGGCCTTTCAGCAGGCCGTCATGGGAGGAATATTTCATAGAGATCTCGATGGTGATATCGTCGCGCTCCACCTGCATCAGGAGGAGATACGGTGCAGTCATCGTGAAGGATAATGTCATTGTGAGCACGGGATACAACGGAGCTCCCCGAGGCTCCATAAACTGCATTGACCGTGGTGTCTGCAAGAGGCAGGAGCTGAATATCCCCGCCGGTGAGCGCTATGAACTCTGCGAAGCGGTACACGCAGAGCAGAATGCCATCATCAACTGCTCGCCCGAACGGATGAAGGACGCCACCATCTATATCGCCGGATTCGAAGAAGACAGCACAAGGGCGGAGGGAAGGCCCTGCCTCCTCTGCAAACGGATGATACGGAACGCACAAATAAGGCAGGCTGTGTATCTTTCTAAAAACGGTGATATCGTGAGAATTGAAGATGTGAGGGAACTGGACACATCGCCGGCGAACACGGACTGAGGATGCCTCCGACAAAGGAAGGTTCCGGGGTCATGGTCAATTAACCTCATGGAGTACAACTCAGATCGAGGCTATCTTTCTGAGACCGTATCGCGCCGGTCTGGACGCTCAGATAAAAAGACAATTTTACCTGATTGATATGCAAGAGAGAAAAGAAATGACCGAAAAAAATCCTGTGGAGCGAAGACAGCGCAAGAATAGCGGGAACAAGCGGAAGCGGGATTACATGATCGTTGACGACGCATGCGATCGGATTGGATAACCACGATCGGTTTATTGGCTGCCGCGTGCACGACCCTCTCTTATTTGCCGCAGGTGGTCAAAATTATACGGACAAAACATACAAAAGACATCTCTCTCTTGATGTATCTTATTTTAGGAATGGGCCTTCTTTTGTGGTTCATCTATGGCCTCTTGCTGAGGGATCTGCCGATACTTATCGCAAATGGTGTTACATTTATCCTCTCGCTCGGTGTCCTGATTCTTAAAATGAAATACGGATAGCAGAGAATCCCCCGCAACTGAGCAAGAAAAGACGTATTCGATTTTGCAAAGGAAGCGCCGTTTTTATTTAGGGACGATTGTTTTGCTGTCTGACTGAGTGATTTTTGCGACAGATGCATCGTCGGAAGGTCGCCCATATCGACGGCGATGGTCTGTTGGAGATGCGGCCTCTTTGTGAACCTGCCTCAGACCGTTCTTCCTCCGGCCGGGGGCGAACAACCAGCAGTCCATCCCGGCCGCTTGTTTTATTTCCCAACCGAAGAGATCAGAGCAAAACTCTTTGCCCTTTGTCTGTGGGGATTTCAAAGGGCATGATTGTTGGCATCGGAAGATCCGCATTTGTTTTTTTTCGATTTCTCGGTTTGACGGTACCATCGGACAGATTCTGTGTCAAGGCAGAATCTCGGGAGAAAACCGGCGGTATGACCCTACCAAGATCATCGCGGCCACTTCGGCAAAAAACTCTGGATAAGTCAGTTTCAGGGATGAAATCTGCTACACGGTTTTTTTCGGTGGCCCTTATCCATAAAACCTGCTAGAATGATTACGTTTGTTGACGCAAACGGTCCTCGAAGAGTGGGATGGATATCGTTGTGGCACCGGTGGGGAGGCTCATGTATAGATTTTTTTTATCTCTTATGATTCTTGGGTTCTCTCTTATCCCGGTAGTTACGGAAGGGGCAGACTGGACACTCATTACGAAAGGTCAATCGGGAGATGTGGATGTATTTGTTGACCGAGAAAAGCTCGAGCATATTTCGGATACTGTGAACAGAGTTTGGGTCAAATATAGGTATTCGATCCCAAGAGAATTTGACTCCAAACGTATTATAGAACTTGTAGTGTACAGTGAATATAGTTGTAATGAAGAGAAGTATAGAATTCTTCAGACTATAGGGTATTTTACAGATGGTACGAGTGAAACGGACTCCACTGAAAGACAAGGACATATACTCCGTGACGATGTTCTATACAAGTATTTATGCAAATAGATCGGACATTTCGGATAAGAATAGCTTCCCGGGAGAAGGCGTTCTTACGGCCTGATACAATGTCCCGGAGGAAAGTGCTGTTAGGGCGCTGCACATTTTTTAGTCAGGCCCTGCCTGAAGAATAGGCATGAGCATGGGACCTATTCAGGGGAAAACACTATTTTTCAGCGTGATGCACGTGGCATATTTATTGTAGTGAGAATGACGGATGTCGATCCTGATTTTGAAAAATACCCCGACTGAGGGTCCCGGCACTCTTGAGGACTTCCTCCGTGAAGGCGGAATTCGTCACAGGGTGGTAGATTGTGCTCAAGAAGCGATACCGGGGACAGGAGACTTCACCGCCCTTGTGATGCTGGGTGGCCCGATGAGCGTAAATGAAGAAGAACGATATCCGTATATAACGAAGGAAATGGAATTGGTGAGAGATTTTATCTCATCGGGCAGGAAGGTCTTTGGCGTCTGCCTCGGTGCGCAGATTATGGCAAAGGCTCTTGGCGCAAAGGTTTATATCGGCCCGCAGAAGGAGATAGGGTGGTACGATATTGAACTTACAGAGGAGGGGCTCAGGGATCATTTGATGAAAAAGCTTGCGGTGCTTCCAATGGCCGGCGATCTCAGGAGAACATTCAAAGTCTTTCACTGGCATGGCGAGACATTTGACATACCGAAGAGTGCCAGGAGACTTGCCAGTTCAGGACTCTATCCGAATCAGGCGTTCTGTTATGGGAATACCGCTTATGCATTGCAGTTCCATATAGAGGTGAGGAAAGAAATGATTTATGAATGGTTGAGGGATGAGCCTGTTGATCTCGATCAGATACGAAAAGAAACCGAGGCCATTTATGCCGACTACTTTAGCAGGGCCATGAACTTCTACGCGGCATTCTTTCGGCATGATGGGTAAAAAGGATATCGTGTTATGAGTCTTCGAACAAACTATCCAGATAAGAGGAGGTGAGATATGAAGAAGATTGAGGCGATCATAAAGCCGTTCAAACTCGATGAGGTCAAAGACGCCTTAAATGAGATCGGTATCCAGGGGATGACTGTAACCGAGGTTAAGGGCTTTGGCAGACAGAAGGGACATACGGAACTCTATCGAGGTGCTGAATACGTGATCGATTTTATTCCAAAGATCAAGATCGAGATCGTGACCTCGGACAGCCTGATACAAAAAGTCGTTGAGACAATCGAGAAGGCAGCAAAGACAGGCAAGATAGGAGACGGCAAGATCTTTGTTTACCCCATTGAGGATGTCGTAAGGATAAGGACCGGAGAGCGCGGAGAATCCGCATTATAAATGCAGTTGTCGATATCGTTTTCGGTAAAAAAAACTGAAAACGGAGATCCGAGAACTGAAAAAACAAATAAAGGAGGAATAGCATGACACCAAAAGATGTTATTAAGATGGCCCAGGAGAACAAGGCAGTTATGGTCAATTTCAAATTCCTTGATTTTCCAGGGATCTGGCAGCACTTTGCTGCACCGATAGCCGAACTGAAGGACGAGGTATTTGAAGAGGGGCTCGGTTTCGACGGCTCCTCTATCAGGGGATGGCAGGCGATCCATACATCGGATATGCTGATCATTCCCGATCCTGAAACAGCATTTATCGATCCCTTTATGGAGTATCCGACGATAAGCCTGATCTGCAATATCGTGGACCCAATCACAAAGGAATACTATTCAAGAGATCCCCGGTACATAGCCCAAAAGGCAGAGAATTATCTTAAGTCGACAAAGATAGGAGATACCGCTTATTTCGGTCCCGAGGCGGAGTTCTTTATCTTCGATAACATCCAGTTTGACCAAAACTCGCACAGTGGCTACTATTTCCTCGATTCCGTCGAAGGCATCTGGAACTCAGGCCGCGATGAAAGGCCGAATCTTGGCTATAAGCCAAGGCACAAGGAAGGGTACTTCCCTGTACCGCCTACCGACAGCCTTGTTAACCTGAGGACAGAGATGGTCATGGAGATGCTGAAGTGCGGCATCTATGTTGAGAAGGAGCATCATGAAGTTGCCACCGCTGGCCAGGCTGAGATTGACATGAGATTCGAATCATTGGTGAAGATGGCGGACAACCTCATGCTCTTCAAATATATCATCAAGAACGTCGCAAAACGGCACTGTAAAACAGTGACCTTCATGCCGAAACCCCTGTTTGGGGATAACGGCTCTGGTATGCACACCCATCAGAGTTTATGGAAGAACGGGAAACCCCTGTTTGCGGGAAACGGCTATGCAGGTCTGAGCGAACTTGCACTGTATTATATCGGGGGAGTCCTCAAACATGCCCCTGCCCTTGCCGCCTTGACAAATCCGACCACAAACTCTTATAAGAGGTTGACACCCGGCTTTGAGGCCCCGGTTAATCTTGCGTATTCTGCAAGAAACCGTTCTGCCTGCGTACGGATACCGACCTATTCGCCGAGCCCCAAGGCAAAGAGAGCGGAAGTGAGATTCCCTGACCCTTCCTGTAACGGCTATCTTGCGTTCGCTGCGATGATGATGGCTGGATTGGACGGTATCGAGAACAAAATCCATCCGGGCGAACCTCTTGATAAGGATATCTATGAACTTGGTCCCGAGGAACTGGCAGCGGTGCCAACCATGCCTGCAAGTCTTGATGAGGCACTCAACAATCTGGAGGCGGACAACGAGTTCCTGAGAAAAGGAGATGTTTTCACTGAGGACGCTATTGAGACGTGGATAAGTTACAAGAGATCCAAGGAGGTCGATGCTCTGAGACTGAGACCGCACCCGTACGAGTTTTTCCTGTATTACGATATTTAAAGAGCCGTTTTCAGAGTGCTCGGGGAAAGAAGCCTGTCTGAAAAAAAGACAGGGCTCTTTCCCCGATTCGATTTTCCCGCCTGACTGCGGATCTCTCCTCAGGTAAGGACTATTTTCCCGTCTTGCGCTTTCCTCCACTCTTCCTGAGAGAGCCTCTCCTCCATTCTGCCGTTAGCCCGCTTCTTAATTTCCTCAAGATATTTCTTGGGATTCACCTTGGCAAGCTTCACTATCTCTGCCTTTCCAACCATGCTGTCGATATGATTGGCTGGATACACACCCCGCGTCGTCAGAGGGTTTACTTCAACGCTTCATATACTTTTCCGACCATTTTCTCCGACGGCTTCAGGGTTTTCTCGCCCGGTTTCCATCTCGCCGGACAGACCTCAGCCGGGCTTTTCCTCACATAAACAAATGCCTCCATCTTCCTCATCAGCTCATCCATGTTCCTCCCGACATTGAAATAGTTGATCTCTGACCCGACGAGGATGCCGTCAGGATCAATAATGAAGGTCCCCCTGAGGGCAAGTCCGCTTGCATCATCGTAGACTCCAAGGAGTCTTGTCACAGCACCTTTGGGGTCAGCTCCCATATGATACTTCACCTGTTCAAGAAGCTTTTCCTGATGAAACCATCCATAGTGAACAAATTTGGTATCAGTGCTTACCGATATGACCTCACAGCCAAGCTTTGCCAGATCCTTGTGCGCCTCGGCGAGATCCGCGAGTTCTGTCGGACAGATAAAGGTAAAATCAGCGGGATAAAATACCATCACAGTCCATTTCCCGTTCTTTTTCGCACCCGAAAGGCTGAATTTCGAAAATTTTCCATTCCCTGGCTCAAAAGTCTCAAGTTCAAAATCCGGCACTGACTGACCAACCCTAACCCCGCAACTGGTCTCACTCATTTCTCTACCTCCTTGTTTTTTATGATAATGATAGCAAGAGCATGAAAAGCTTGTTATAAAAAGTTACTATCTACTCCGAAAAAATAATATCACAAAAATAATGCTTGTCAAGTTTTTTGCAATCACATCGCTGCAAAAGCGAGACTTCTTGTCACCGCTACGGATTCATCGGAAAGCCAGGCGAACTCGCAATGGCATTTTTCTCGGTCTATTTTTTTCAGCATGGTGATCTGCACGTTGACAACATCATGCAAAAGCGGTATAAGGTATTTAGGCGAAGACGAGGAAGAGGATATATCTCATAAACAAGGGTAGGGGAATATCTCTTACCCCATATGAAGGAGGACGGTATGCCCTATTTTGTAATTCTCAGTACGTTAACCGATGAAGGCCGTAAGACTATCAAGCAAAAACCAGAGAGGATCCTAGAGGTAGACAAGGAGATCGAGCGCATGGGCGTGAAGATTCTTAATCAGTTCGCCGTAATCGGTCAGTATGATTTTGTGAACATTGTGGAGGCACCTGATCTTAACACGGTCATGAGGATGTCCGTGGAGATTGGCTCAAGAGGGTCTGCTCAGCTCCTCACCCTTGCGGCAGTCCCGGTGGATGAGTTCATAAAGAACATTAAATGAATCGGGCTCATCAGACACCGGCGCTTTTTGTTTGCCAGCCTCTTTTTCAATGCATTTTGGCGGGCGCATGCGGTTGCAGTTAATCGGTGCGATCAACACGTGGGGATTACGATTTTGGCGTTCGCAGGGATACGGATTTGACTGTGAGGCCGCTCGGAGACGGATGCGGATGATAATGGCTTTGTGAATCGCCTTGCACGGAGGGACCCCGCCAAGAAAACAGTTGAGGCCTGTTTTCGGAAGGTGAGAGAAATGCAGAAGGCACGGTTGGACTCCGAATTCTTTTTTTGCCCTCAGCGAGTTTGGCCCATAGCCGAGGGCAAAGCTATCCGTGCATGCATTTGCGTATGGTTGTTTTCGGATAACGGCCGCCCAAGATCTGTCAATCTATTGACGTCTTTATGCTAATTGGTTACAATGGGGTATGCATAGAGTCCTTGTTATTGATGATGATGAGACTGTTAGGGATGTCCTGACGACTTTTTTGAGGGGCAACGGATACGAAGTCACCGTGGCGAAAGACGGTGAGGCCGGTCTGGACCTGATCAGGGCAGAGGATGTTGATATCGTGTTAACGGACCTCGTTATGCCCGGTATCAGTGGAATGGATGTTTTAAAGGATATCTGTGCCATAAAGGCGAACACCCCTGTTATCGTAGTCACTGCCTTCGGGACCGTCCAAACCGCTGTTGAAGCTATGAAAGTTGGTGCCTTCGACTATATCACAAAACCCTTTGCCCTTGATGAGGTGATCATGACTATCGAGAGGGCCCTGGGCGTTTCGAAGTTACAGAAAGAGAACCTCATGCTGAAGATGCAGCTCAAGAAGAAGTATAACTTTACCGGACTCATCGGTGATTCTCCCCAGATGCAGCAGGTTTTCGAGTTGATCGAGAAAATAGCGGACACCGACAGCACGGTTTTGATAACTGGCGAAAGCGGGACGGGGAAGGAGCTCGTAGCAAAGACGATTCATTACAACAGTTCCCGCTCCCCAGAACCGTTTGTCCCCCTTAACTGCGCCGCAATCCCCAAGGACCTTCTCGAGTCGGAGCTCTTTGGGCATGAAAAGGGGTCCTTTACCGGTGCCCTGAATACAAGAATCGGCCGATTTGAACTCGCCCATACAGGGACTCTTTTCCTCGATGAAATAGGAGAATTGGATCCGTCCCTGCAAGTCAAGTTGTTGCGGGTCCTCCAAGAGAGAGAGTTTGAGAGGGTCGGTGGAATCAAGACGATTAAAGTTAATGTGAGGATACTCGCGGCAACCAATAAGGACCTGGAAAAGGCGACCAAGGAGGGTAAGTTCAGGGAAGATCTATTTTACCGGTTGAATGTTATACCCCTTCTTCTCCCCCCGCTGAGAAAACGTGTCGAGGATATTCCGCTTCTTTTAGATTTTTTTGTTGGCGAATTTAGCCGGAAGAGAAACAGGAAACCCCTGCAATTCCCCCCGGACATAATGGAATTGCTTTTACATTACGGGTGGCCTGGCAACGTGAGAGAGATGGAAAATCTCGTGGAGAGACTTACGATCCTCGTAAGCGGCGATATCGTCAAAGCGACGGACCTTCCCGAAAAGTTACACCAGGTGTCTCCCAAGGCTGCGGGTGGTGCTGAGCTTCGCAGGATGACCCTTACCGGCGTTGAAATCCCAGAATATGGGATTGACTTGAATTCGATGGTCGACACCATGGAAAGGGATATGATCCTGAGGGCGCTTGAAAAGACAGGCGGAGTGAGGAGCAGGGCTGCCAGTCTTTTAGGCCTGAACAGGACGACCCTTATTGAGAAGATAAAAAAAATGGGCATCGAACTGCAAAAAGGGTAGCTCCACTCAAGCCAAGTTCCCCACCCGGAGCCGTTTCCCCAAGAAGGCCTATCTTTTTAGGGGTTATTCTATTTGTTTTCGGCAATGCATGGCACGGGGTGAATACCTTCTTGGATAATCGAGAACTCGCCAAACGGTCAGCGGTCGTCATTTATATGACAGATGAGTCCCAGATTTAAGCACGTAGATACAAGAGGTTAATCCAGGCATAGTTGTTGCTTCGATAGCGGCATGAAATTATTCCTCACTGCGATTTTACTGCTCATTTCAATACAGGGTGCATCAGCCAACAGCACCGCTCATCTGCAACCCATAGAGAAGGCAAAGGAATTGATGAACTCCGGTAGGCCCGGAGAGGCTATCGGACTGCTCTCAGCGTATCGACCAGCGTCGGCGGAGCTTCCTCTCTACCATTATACATGGGCAAAAGCACTGATCCTTTCAAAAAGGTCATACGAGTCCATAGAGCATTTGCGATTGGCCTATATTTTTTCTCTTCGAGGCGAGTTGCAGGAAAACTCCCTGCTCGACAGAGCAGATGCCTATCTGTCGTTACAGAACTATGTCGAAGCGTCTGACTGCTTCCGAATCTTCCTGAAAATATACCCTGATTCCTCACTTTCTGAAAGGGCACATTACGGCCTGGCCGAGTCTCTGTATCAGGCCGGCTTTTTCAATGAGGCCGTAGAACACTATCAGAAGGCGGGCGATACTTCTTCGGCGCTTTCCGGAAAGGCCAATGCCCTTCAAGCACTAGGAAAGGTGAAGGAGGCAAATGATCTTTACACGGTATTGTCCGGCAGGGATCCGCAATATGTAAAGTCATCACATGAGACGCGGTATCACATCGGTGAGAACCTCCGGCTCATGGGAAAATTCGATGATGCCAAGCGCTATCTCACCTCGATAAGGGAAGAAACCTTTAAATGTAAGGCGGCTCTGGCGCTTGGACTGATCGCCACGGAACAGTCTCAATTTGAACCTGCCATCAGATTTTTCAACGCCGCACTGCAGTCGCGGGAAAAGGAGGTGCGGCGCAAGGCGCTTCTTTCCCTTGCCAATGTCCATATGAATATCGGAAGAGTGAAAGACGCGGAGTCTAACCTTCTCGAAATACGGAATAAATATCCTTACGGGAAAGACTATGACTCAGCGCTCTTTATGCTCGCAGGGCTTTATAAAAAAGACGCCAAATTTCACGAGGCCACGGAAGTGCTCAAAGAACTCGTATTCAGGCGTTTCCCGGATCCCAGAGCCCTTGATGAGTTTGAGGCGATACTGATCGATGCAAAAGATAAGGATACGGAGGTATTCCTGCATCTCTGGCAAGCTGTCGGGCACTGGCTTTTGGATCCGTCGCGGTCGGAATTCCTTCTGAAGGTTTCGGACAAGTTGAGAAATAACGGGCCGGCATTCACCGAAGTGTGCAAATGGCTTCTCAGATATGGTTCGGACGACGCGAAAAACCGTTGCAGTCTGTTTCTCGCTGATTACTATGCCGATATGGGAGATGCGGTTGCTTCGGCAAAATACCTTGAGAGGGCACGGGTAAAGGAACCGAGCGACGACCTTATCCGCATTAAGGCCAAGATGTATCATCTCAATTCGGAGGATCACAAGGCTGCAGAGGCCCTCCTATCCATCAAAGCGGCAAGGCAGGATGATATCGTCTTCCTTTCAGGCTTGCTGACGTCACTGAACAATGCCCAGGATGTCGTGGCCTTCTACGAAAGGACACTGGACAGGGTCGGCGGATTTCCATCCGCGTATATCGCCCTGGCAGATAAACTCGCGGAAATGGGAAGAAAGACGGATGCCCTGAGATATTACAAGGAGGGCGTTGCGCTAAAACAGTCTGGGAAGGGCGCGGAGGGTGTGGATACGGCATGGGCGTATTACCGGATCTCGATGCTTGCTCCGGATCAGGAATCCGTGGATGCGCTGGCGAAGACTCAGAAAGGGAGCGAACTCATGAGCCGGGTGGCTGTTGCACGGGTAAAGGAATGGAATATATCAGAAAAGATGGGTAAGGTGTTCTGATGGATGTTGAGCTTTTGAATAAGGCATTCGAAAATTTCACAAACGCCTCAAAGAGCCTTGAGTCATACTACGACCTCTTGCAGAAAAAGGTCAGGTACTTAACCGCAGAGCTTGAGAAGAAAAACAGCGAGCTCAATGAGGCGCTTGAGGATGCGGAAAGGAATAAAGACTATCTAAATGCGATTCTTTATAACCTTGAGGAGGCGATTATCGTTCTAGACCCCTTTGACAAGGTAACGCTGATGAACAAGTCGGCAGAGGAACTGCTAGGCCTGCGGGACGTCGATGCCATCGGAAAGGACTTCACCGGCCTGGATTTTTCCGTAACACAGGAGGGCGCTGATACCGTTCTGCTGGCCAATGGGAAAAAGTACTGCGTTATCATTTCTCATTCATCCGTCGTTGACTCTGAGGCATTGTTGAGGGGAAAAGTAATACTCATTAAGGATGTTACGACGTTGAGAGATCTAGAGGTTCGGCATGAAAGAAACGAGCGACTGATAGCCATGGGTGAGATGGCAGCAAAAATAGTCCATGAGATAAGAAATCCCCTTTGCAGCATAGAATTGTTTTCGAGCATGCTTGAAAAAGAGCCTGAGGATAAAGCCCGGAGGGAACTTGCACGGGGGATTTCAACAGGGATCAGCAATCTCAACAACATACTCACGAACATGCTTTTCTTTGCGAGGTCACACAAAGCGGCGATGAAACGCATACGGCTGGATAAGGTGGTTGAGGAATCTTCTCAGCTATTCGTCGCCTTCATGCAATCGAGGAACATCAGCCTGGAGATGTCACTCCTTGAATGCGAAATCTCAGGTGATGGAGAGCTTATGAAACAGGTCGTTATGAACATCGCCATCAATGCGATCCAATCCATGCCCGACGGCGGCAATATCAGGGTGGTGATGCGGAGAGAGCCCGAGTCCGTGGTTGTTGAGGTAACGGACAGCGGCGAAGGCATACGGACAGAGAATGTGGAAAAGATTTTCGATCCTTTCTTTAGCACGAAGGATGCCGGCACAGGGCTTGGCCTCGCAATTGCATCTAAAATCATGCAGTCGCATGGAGGCTATATAATGGTCTCCAGTGCAGAAGGGAAGGGAAGTACCTTCGGACTCTGGTTCCCCTGGGGGGAGGTTTCATGAAGATTGAAGAAACAAAACCGATTCTTGTTGTTGACGATGACCCGCAAATGAGGCTTGCACTGAGGGAGGCCTTGCAGAGACTTGGCTATCGCGCATCAGTGTGTGACAGTGGGCTCGACGCGATGGGAAAGCTCCACCAGGAGAGTTTCTCTTTGGTGGTAACCGATATGAAGATGCCGAAGATGGACGGCCTCACGTTTTTGAAAGAGATAAGACGGCGGATTGGCAACCTCCCCGTCCTTGTTATCACCGGATTTGGGACGATCGAGAACGCTGTGGAGACCATGAAGGAAGGGGCCACCGATTATCTCATGAAACCCTTTTCCTGTGACGCCCTTGGAAAGGCCATAGACGCAATTATGGCCAGGAATAGACTTGGCAAGGAGATCCTCACCGTGAACCCCGAGATGCAGAAGATGGTGGACCTTGCCGGAAACCTTGCGGGCGATGATATCACCGTTTTGATTCACGGTGAAAGCGGAACGGGAAAGGAACTTCTTGCGCGGTATATACACAGGGCGAGCCGAAGGGCTGAAAAACCATTTGTCGCCGTAAATTGCGCTGCCATACCCGACAATCTCCTCGAGTCGGAACTCTTTGGCCATGAGAAAGGAGCGTTCACCGGCGCAACTGACAGGAAGATGGGAAAATTCGAGCTCGCCGACGGAGGTACCATCCTCCTCGACGAGATTGGCGAGATGTCAATTACACTCCAGGCAAAACTCCTCAGGGTACTGCAGGAAAGGGAAATCGATCGAATCGGCGGGAAAGAAACGGTACCGGTTGATGTGAGGGTGATTGCCACGACGAACAGGGATCTGTACCGGGAATGCAGTGAAGGCCGTTTTAGAGAAGACCTCTATTACAGGCTGAATGTGTTCCCGGTGAAGGTGCCGCCGCTCAGAGAAAGGCCAGAAGACATATCTTTCCTCGCAAAGCAATTTGCAGAGAAATTCTCAGCGACTGCGGGGAAAGGTCCCAAAGGCTTTTCGGATGATGCCCTTGATCTCTTGAAAACGAGGTACTGGAGAGGCAATGTGAGGGAACTGGAAAATGTGGTGCAGAGGGCGGTCTTCCTTTGCCGGAGCGGATCGATCGGAACAGGGGACCTCATGCTTGAAGATGGGGCCACCAAGGAGATGGCCAACGGAAGGATAAAGGATATGGAAAAGGAGCTGATACTGCAGACCTTGAAGGATGTGAAGGGAAACAAGACAAAGGCCGCGAAGGCACTCGGTGTTAGCGTCAGAACCATTCGAAACAAACTGCATGAATATGGGCAAAATTTTCCTCCTGGGTAAGAAATGCCGGGGAAAATCATGTACGCATGGGTGAGGTGGTTAACAGGGCATGAAAACAAAAGGTTTTAAGCTCTCCCGTTTGAGGGTTTCTGGTACGCTAATTGATAGGAGAGGTTGTTATGAGCGATGGGTTTGAGATACTGGAGGGCCTGATACGGCAGGCGGTCATTCGCAATGGAGTTGTCGCGTCCAATATCGCCAATGTTGACACGCCCAACTACAAAGCGAAGGATGTACATTTCGGGAACGCGCTCGATGATGCTTTCATACAGCTCAAGACAACCCACGCACAGCATCTGAAAGGCGGTAATTCAGGAGGATCCGAGGATGTCACGATTGAGACAACCGAGCCCTGGGCCGACAAAAACAACGTCGAACTCGACGTTGAGGTGGAGAAGATGACAGAGAATGCCCTCCTGTTTCAGGCTGGGGTGACCCTGTTTTCAACAAAAGTCAAGCTATATAAGAATGCACTAGGGAGGTAGTTATGGATTCTTTTGGTATGTTCAAGGTGAGCGCTTCAGCCCTTGAGGCGCAGAGAAAGAGGATGAATGTAATAGCATCCAATATGGCCAATGTCCATTCCACGAGGACTGAAGAAGGGGGCCCCTATAAGAAAAGGGATATCGTCTTTGCTGCAATGACAGTGGAATCGAACCCTGAAAATATGTACGGTGTCAAGGTTGATGACGTTATAACTGATAATACACCTCCCAAGATGGTGTATGACCCCTCCCACCCTGATGCGAACAAGGAGGGGTATGTGGCAATGCCCGATATCAATATCGTGGAAGAGATGACGAATATGATGATGGCCTTCAGGGCATATGAGGCGTCTGTCTCTGCTTTCAATATGTCCAAAGCGATGGTTGAGAAGGCTCTTGAGCTAGGAAAAAGCTAGGAAAATAGGGGAAAACCGATGAGTGACATGAAAATTACCGGGGCAAATTTAGGGCAGGAACTTTTGCGGCCTAAGAGCGGCGACAAGGAAACCCATGGTTTTGATGAGGTCATGAAAGAGGCCATGGGAAAGATTTCGCAGGTGCAGAATGACGCGGAAAAGGCGGTGAAAGAACTTGCTTCTGGAGGGGATGTGACAGCGGCGATGGTCGCTATGGAAAAAGCTGACATGTCCTTTCAGTTGATGATCGCTGTAAGGGATAAGCTGTTGACCGCCTATGATGAGATAACGAGGATGCAAGTCTAATGGCCGGCATTGATGTCATAAGCGAACAGGTAAGGACAATGTCAGTACAAAAGAAAGTCGGCCTGCTGTCCGTCATAGCTCTGAGCATAACCGCCCTGATTCTCTTGTTTTCATGGCTTCAGAAGGCTGACTATCAGATCCTTTACGCAAATATCTCCGAAGAGGATGCCGGATCAATTATCCAGAAGTTACAGGAACAGAAAGTTCCTTATCGGGTATCCGCAGGGGGAATTATGGTGCCCTCCGACAAGGTGTACGACCTCAGGCTGCAGCTCGCAAGCCAGGGTCTTCCTCAAGGAGGTGGCATCGGGTTTGAGGTGTTCGACAAAACCAGCCTTACCATGACTGATTTCGTCCAGAAGCTGAATTATCGCCGGGCATTACAGGGAGAACTGTCAAGGACCATCCGATCGCTGGCGGAGGTGGATCAGTGCAGGGTCCATCTTGCCGTTCCGGAAAGGTCTCTTTTTGCAAAGGAAGAAGACAGGCCGAAGGCATCGGTTCTCGTTAAGTTGCGTCAGGGCAGAAGACTCTCTCAGAGTCAGGTGCAGGGGATAGTTCACCTTGTGTCAAGCAGCGTCGAGGGACTGGACGCAAAAGATGTGGCCGTCGTGGATAGCAGTGGAGAGATGCTGACTTCAGCTGCCAATGACTCGATGGCGATGACGAGCACTCAGATGGAGTATCGGCAGAGCATCGAAAAAGAGCTGGAAACAAGGGTGATGAGCATCCTCGAGCCTGTTGTGGGCAAGGGAAGGGTAAAGGCAAAGATCGCCGCGGACATCGACTTTACGAAGGTTGAAAAAACAGAAGAGAGGTTTGACCCCGACAGTCAGGTAATAAGGAGCGAACAGAGGAACCAGGAGAAGTCTGCGAACGGCACTACAGGGGGAGTGCCCGGTGTCTCGTCGAATCTTCCCGGAAAGACCGTGACTCAGACTGCATCTTCCCAGGTTCAATCAGAGAAGAAGAACGATACGGTAAATTATGAGATCAGCAAGGTGACAAGCCATATCATAAACTCATCGGGGGAAATAAAGAGACTTTCCGTGGTCACCCTTGTAGATGGCACCTATGCTGCCCCAGAGGGCGCTAAGGATAAGAAATACAGTCCCCGCTCCGAGGAGGAGATAAAAAAGTTTGAGGATATGGTGAAAAACGCTGTCGGTTTCTCCGCAGACAGAGGCGATGATGTCAGGGTTGTGAATATGCCCTTTGAGGGTTCGCCTCCCCAGGAGGAACTGGCTGAACCGCAGAGGGAGATAATGCCAGTTATCATCACGCTGGCACGATATCTCGTTCCCCTCTTAGGCATCGCCCTGCTCTTGTTCTTTGTTGTGAAGCCGCTTATGAAGGTGCTCACAGCTCCATCGGCAGGCCGGCAGTCGCCCGTAGCGCTGCCCCACACGGTGGCCGAGATAGAAAAGGCTTTGGAGATGACTGACAGGCCTTCCAGCGACCGCTTGATCGAGTGGACAAAGAAGAACCCAAAAGAGGCCGCCAATCTCGTCAAGAGCTGGATGCAGGAGAAGTAAATGCCCGCGAACGGATATGAAAAAGCGGCGATATTTTTGAGTTCCATCGGAGAGGAAGCGGCTGCAGAGGTGCTGAAAGTCCTTGATGAGCGGGATATTGGAAAGATAACGACGCATATGTCGAAGATGAAGGCGGTGAGTCGTGCCGTCGTCGATAATGTTTTCAAAGAGGCGGCAGACATGCTGTCGAAAGGAGACATTCACGTGGGGGGAGAGGACTATGTCAGAAAGGTCCTTTCAAAAGGGCTGGGGGAGGACGGTGCGGTGAAGATACTCGAAATGGCGACAAAGGACGGCCCCCTGGATTCCCTCAAATGGATCGATTCCAAGACATTATCCAATTTCCTCCAGGCAGAACATCCCCAGACCATTGCCCTTGTCATCTGCCTCCTCGAACCCGTACAGGCGTCTGAGGTACTCGCTGCCCTGCCTGAAAAAATAAAAAGTGATGTCGCGATGAGGATAGCAACGACTGAGAGGATTCCTGAGAGCGCGGTTGAGGAACTGAACGAGGTCCTGAAGGGGCAGTTGGAGGTAGGGAAAGGAAAAGGGAAAAAAGTGGGTGGAGCAAAGACCATGGCCGAAATCCTGAACCACATCGATCGGACAACGGAACAGATGGTCCTCGAGAAAATAGAAGCGCAGAGCGATGTTCTGGCGGACACCATCAGGCAGATGATGTTTGTATTCGATGACCTCGCGAAGGTGGATGACAGAGGAATCCAGATGATACTGAAAGAGATCAGTACCGAGGATCTTTCCATCGCCCTCAAGACCGCTTCCGAAGCTCTGAAGGATAAAATTTACAAGAACATGTCCCAGAGAGCTGCAACGATACTCAAGGAGGAAATGCAGACGAAGGGTCCTGTCAGGGTGTCCGACGTTGAGAAAGCGCAGCAGAGTATCGTAAAGGTTGCGAGGAAACTAGAGGCGGATGGGAAGCTTATCCTTTCCGGGAGGAGCGGCGAAGAATTTGTTGAATAAAAGTCGGCTCGCGCACGCAAAGGACACCGTCCTCTTTACTATGCCGTCCCTATGCGAGATGAGCGGAACGGCTCTAAATCTGTCTTTAAACCAGGATGAGGAAAATAGGGAGCGGGATGCTTACGAAAAGGGATTTGAGTCGGGAGAAAAAGCAGGATTCGCCATGGGCGAGCAGAGGGCAATGCTCTTGGTGGAACGGCTTGAGTTTCTCATCAAGGAGGTCACAACGGTGAAAGAGACGCTGGTAAGGGAACTTGAGCCCCAAATCGTCGAACTTGCCATCAGTACGGCAAAGAAGATCCTCCTGAAAGAGCTGACGGAAGATCCTGCGAGCATCGTTGAGATGACAAAAGAGGCGCTGTCGAGAATCGAGAGGACCGGCCAGGTCGTCATAAAGATAAACCCCGCTCTGTATGACCTCTTTATGAAACATAAACCGGATCTCCTCACCATCCATAATGATATTGTTTTTGATGTGGACTCTTCCGTATCCCGTTACGGGTCCGTGGTCAGGGGACCTGTTGAGGATATCGTGACTGATCTGGATGAGCAGTTGAGGAACATAATCAAGGATATGGGAGATCGACTTGCCGGCGATTAATCTATCTCCTTATATAGAAACAGTCTCAAAGACTGAACCCGTGAAGGTCTACGGTAGGGTTGTGGAGATCGCTGGGATTATTATCAAGGCGACCGGTGTAAAGGCGAGTATCGGGGAATCCTGCAAGATATTTTCTGACCATGCATTCGCCCTCGACTCGGAAGTCGTTGGTTTTCGGGACGGCAAGGTGATCCTCATGGCTGTTGGAGATCTTGGCGGCATACGATTGGGCAGTAGGGTTCTCCCTATCGGCAAAAAGGTTTCCATCAGGGTCTCTCCCTCACTGAGGGGTAGGGTTGTCAATGACCGGGGGGAGTCCATCGACGGAAAAGGTCCCCTTCGGGGAGGTGATTATCCCCTCCTTTCTTCGACACCACATCCCCTGAGAAGGCACCGGATAGGTGAACCCATAGATCTCGGCATACGGGCGATCAACGGGCTCCTTACGTGTGGAAAAGGGCAGAGGATTGGTATCATGGCTGGTTCGGGCGTGGGCAAGAGTGTACTGCTCGGAATGATGGCTCGATATACGGAAGCAGCGGTCAACGTTATCGCCCTCATCGGTGAAAGAGGCAGAGAGGTCAGGGAATTCATAGAAAAGGATCTCGGCGAAGAGGGCAGAGAAAAATCGGTGGTCGTTGTTGCGACATCAGACCAGCCGCCCCTGGCAAAAGTGAGAGCAGCTCTGGCCGCAACGGCAATTGCAGAGTATTTCAGGGAGAGGGGCGAGAATGTATTGCTCCTCATGGACTCCCTCACCCGTGTTGCTCAGGCTCAGCGGGAAATAGGGCTTGCCGTTGGTGAACCGCCGACAGCCAAGGGATATACACCGTCTGTTTTCGCACTCCTCCCAAAGTTGCTCGAGAGGGTTGGTACTTCAGAGAGCAGCGGGAGCATCACCGGCATCTATACCGTTCTCGTGGAAGGCGATGACCTATCGGATCCCGTGGCTGATTCGGCAAGGGCCACTCTGGACGGGCACATTGTCCTGTCAAGGGAGCTCGCAATGGAAAACCATTATCCCTCAATCGATGTCCTTCGGAGCATAAGCAGGGTCATGCCCGACGTAGCCGATTCGAAACACAGGGAGCTCGCCGGTAAGTTTATCGAAACCCTTGCCGTGCACAAGAGATTCGAGGACATGATCAATCTCGGAGCATATAAGGAAGGATCGAACGCGAAAGTGGATTATGCCATAAAGATGTTTGAGAGCCTCAAAGGATACTTGAAACAGGGCATGCATGAAAGGCGAGACCTTGCTGATAGTTTGCAGGGCCTTTATTTTCTCTTCGAAGGAAAGGAGATTAAAGGATGACCCTCGAGAGGATTGCAAAGATTTTGGAATTGAAGGGCTTTACGAAGGAGCAACTCGAGATTGAAGTCAAAAAAAGCAAGGATGAATTGGACGGTGAAAGGGCAAAACTCGACTCGATGAAAAGCTCCTTCGAGAAGGCGATTGATGAATTCAATGATAAGCAGAAGAGTGGGCCGGTAAGAGCAGGGGATCTGGAGATTTTCTATAAGTATTTCCAGCATCTCAAGAAAAAGATAGCGCAGCAGAAACAGGTTATCGTTAAGAAACTCGTGGATGTTGACATGAAACAGAAGGCGATGATTGAGGCGCATAAAGAAAAAAGGGTTTTCGAGATTCTCCATGACAAGATACTCCAAGACGAGATGCGGGAGACCGCTCACAATGAGCAGAAAGATGCGGACTTTGATTTTGTCACAAGGAGTACAAGGAAATGAGAACTCGGAAGTCGGCGGTCAGGGATCCAGAGTCGGGGAAAGAAACGAAACGGAGAGTTCAGGGAAGTCGCTTTTCCGTGTTCTGTGTTCCGTGTCTTATGTTTTTCCTTCTGTTGCCGATTCACTGTTCATTGCCCGCGAGCAATGCTTTTGCGCAAGACGACACGGCGGGAATTGCGGAAAACAAGCAGAAGGAGATCAAGGGGAAAGAGGAAGCATTAAAGAAAGAAGAGGAGAGGCTCAATATCCTCAAGAAAGACGTGGAAGATAAGATAGAGAAATACACGAAACTTTTGACCCAACTCGAAAATACGCTGAAAAAAACGGAGCAGGTCAAAGACGAAAGGATGGGACATATAGTCAAGGCGTATGACGCAATGTCACCGGAAGAGGCGGCGGCGAGACTCAATGCCCTCGACGAGGGCATGGCGGTGAAGATCATGCGCATGATGAAGAGCAAGAAGGCGGGTGCGATCATGGCCATCATGGAACCGAAAAAGGCTGCTTTGTTAACGAAGCAGATGGCCGAAGTGAAATTGGATAATTAGAGAGTTGGATCCTGTCAAATCATTTTTGCCCGAGTAGACCTTAGGAACGCTTCTCCCATGGATTCCTTAGGCGGTCGCCTTTTGTGAAAAACACTGAGCCTGTCATACCACTGAGGAAGGCTAAGAAAGTATGATAGACTAACCATCCCCGCTAGCGCACTGTCCCTCGCCGAGGATGCTCGGTATCATTCATATGATGTATAATTAAAAATACGTTTGAAGTGAGGCGGCGGGAAACGCGCAAGAGATCCGAAAACTCTTAGCCGAGCCTGTGATAATATCGTACGCAGCCTGCTTTAGCCAGAGACGCAGGTGAGATCTTGATGCCGTGAGGTGCAACCCTCGAATACAACTTTGCTTTGATGGAACCGTACCGCTTCGCGGAAGCGGAACATGATTCTATTGATGAGGTGTACATGGGAACGTTCTTGGGATCAACTTCCAGTTTTGCGCGCCCTGGATGTTCTTCCCGCTTTCTTGAGCCATTAAACGTTTGGGAGTAACCGTATGCCTGTAAAAATCGGTCTTGACCTTGTTGAGAAACATTGGCCTGGCGGGTTACGTGGCGCACGGGTCGGTCTTGTGGTACATCCCGCCTCAGTGAACGCACGCCTTCAGCACGCTGTGGAGATCTTGCGGAAATCGAAAAAGTGTGAAGTGACCGCCCTGCTGGGTCCCCAGCATGGGATCCGTGGAGAGACACAGGATAATATGATTGAATGGCGCGACTTTCTTGACACAGAAACAGGACTCCCTGTGTTCAGTCTTTACGGCAGCGTGAGAAAGCCTGAGCCTGCCATGATGAAAAATCTTGACGCTCTGGTCATAGACCTTCAGGATGTCGGCTCACGTTACTATACATTCATATGGACCATGGAACTTTGCATGCGGGCTTGCCTTGAGACGGGTAAGTCCGTCATCATCCTGGACAGGCCGAACCCCATTGGAGGCACTATCACGGAGGGACCGGTACTCCGCCCCCGGTACGCTTCCTTTGTGGGCCAGCGGCCCCTTCCCGTCCGCCATGGTATGACGGTGGGAGAGATCGGACAATACTTGAGAAATATGTTTTATCCATCCCTCAATGTCCATATCGTCGCGATGGAGGGCTGGAAACGGGATATGTGGTTTCATGACACGGGCTTGCCCTGGATAATGCCCTCTCCGAATATGCCAACGCCCGAGACCGCCTGCGTCTATCCTGGCATGTGTCTCCTTGAAGGCACGATGCTGAGCGAGGGGAGAGGCACAACACGACCCTTCGAAATATGCGGAGCCTCTTTTATCCATCCCGAAGCTCTGGTAAAAAGACTCAGGGAGTTCTCACTTCCCGGCGTCGCCTTCAGACCTCTCTATTTTCAGCCTACCTTCCAGAAGCATGCAGGCAGGCTCTGTGGAGGTGCACAGCTTCATGTCATAGACAGGGAGCGCTTCCACCCCTTTAAGACAGGCGTAGCGGTGCTCAAGGCGGTGCATGACCTTTATCCCGAAAGGCCGCTCTGGAAAAATCCCCCTTACGAGTACGAACTCGAAAAGATGCCTATTGATATCCTTTGCGGAACTGACAGGATCAGAAAAGAGATAGACAAACGTGAAGACCTTGATCGTATGGAGTCATGGTGGAAAGAGGAGTGCCTTCAGTTCCGGAAAACGGTGAGAAAACGGTTTTTGATGTATGCCTGAACCCTTCTCTGTCTTTGTTCTGGCTGCTGGCCTTGGTGAAAGACTGCGGCCCGTAACCTCTCATATCCCGAAGCCGCTCCTGCCCATTCTTGGGAAACCGTTACTTCGCATCCTCCTTGAAAAAATTATCCCTCTCAATCCGTCCAAGATCGGGATGAATCTTCATTACAAGAGCCAGGACATCGCTGACTGGATAACCAATTCACGCTTTAGCAAAGAGGTAGCTCTCTTTAAGGAGAATCCGATATTGGGAACGGGGGGCGCCTTAAAAAACGCGGAGTCATTCCTGTCCGGCAACAGCAACACATTTCTCGTGCACAACGCAGATATCCTGTCGGAAATAGACCTCGAGAGACTTATTGCCGCCCACCAGTCATCGGGAAATCTTGTCACTCTTGCGGTGCACGACTTTCCACGGTTCAATAACGTTCTCATAGATAGTCAGGGATTTCTAAAGGGCATCGGGAGATCACCGAACGATAAGACCTTTTTTGAAAAGGCGGTGGCCTTTGCAGGGATTGCCGCGTATAATTCCGAGTTCCTTGAATTTCTCCCCGGGGGCGTATCATCTGTTGTCGATGCCTGGCTTGGGGCAACCGCTGCAGGATGCCGTATCGGTACGGTGGACATCAGCGGCTCTTATTGGAATGACATCGGCACCCCATCTTCCTACGCCGCGGCGGTCATCTACACGCTGAAGACAGAGGGAGAAATGGTCTATATTCACCCATCGGTCAAAGAATGCGGCCAAGCGGCGATGGACGGGTTTGTGGCGATCGAGGAGAAATCCCTATTAGGGAAAGGTGTCACCATCAGAAATTGTATCACCCTGCCGGGAAGCTGTCTGAAGAGAGACATGTCCTTCGAAAATTGTCTCATTGGTCCCGATTTTGCTGTTCCTCTCGATGAACGGGAAATCCTTGGCGTATCCGGCGGTGATGTGACCATCCCTATCGGCACAGGAGGATCAAACAGAAGGTATTTCAGAATGCGGGATGGGTCGAGGTCCGCCGTGATTGTTTATTTTGACAGAGATGACCCCGATTTTGATCGACATATCTCCTACACGAATTTTTTCCTGAAATACCATATCCCCGTTCCAACCTTGCTCGAGCAGGACCCTGATACTAGGAAGGCCCTCCTGGAAGATTTGGGAGACCTTTCACTATACAGTTGGCTAAAGTGCAGACGTCGGACAAATGAGGTGGAGTTGCTATACAGGAAAGTTATCGACATTGCAGTTACCATCCATACGGTCTTAACTGAACACATTACGGAATGCGCCCTCCTGCAGGAAAGGGTATTCGATTATGACCATTTGCGGTGGGAGACTAATTATTTCCTTGAACGATTTGTCAAAGGTGTCAGGGCGTTCAGGATCAAAAATACATCTTCCCTGGAGGAGGAATTCCACAGGCTTGCCACGAGAGTGGACGTCTTTCCCAAGACCGTCATTCACAGAGACTTTCAGTCACAGAACGTCCTGATCGCAGGTGGAACCCCCAGGCTAATCGATTACCAGGGGGCAAGGACTGGCCCCCCGGCCTATGACCTTGCCTCGTTGCTATGGGATCCCTATTGCCGCATCGAGGGAATGATGCGAACACGACTCCTTCGCTATTACATGGAAGAAATGAAGAAAAATGTGGAACAGGCCTTTGATGAAGATACCCTGATGACATCGCTGCTGCTCTGCCGCCTCCAGAGGCATATGCAGGCGCTGGGGGCCTACGGCTATCTTTCGCAGGTAAAAGGCAAGAGATTTTTTTTAAAGCATGTTGAAGAAGGACTAAGACTCTTAAGAGAAGACTTAGCTGCTTTGGAACCGGAATATCCAGCACTATACAGACTGGTGCAGGAATTATAATTATAAGAAAGCCTTTCGCACTGCTTTCTTGGTGGGAACGTTCCTTCCTATGCAGTGCATGATTCCCGGTTGCCAATAAGGAAACGCCCTCAAACTCCTTGCCGCCATCTCGGAAACGCTCCAAGCACATTTCTTACGGTTTGCTATAATGTTTTTGTGAAGCTTGAGCGCAGATTCGGGTTCTCCATCAGGCCGCGGGCTCCGTACAATTACGCCCTTACGGTGCATAAGCCGGCAGGCTGGCCTCTGTTTACGCCTTTTGAAATCTATGACGAGGGAGTTTTCCGGACAGCGCTCCACGTGAGTGGCACCTTGCTGGGGCTGAAGCTCAAGAACAGGGGGACTACCGAGAACCCGGCGTTTTTTGTCGAGGTCTTCATGACCGGCGTTCCTACACCCGATCAGAAGAAGAACATACGAGAGACCCTCTCTGCCAAACTCGGTGCAAACCAGGATGTAGAGGCCTTCTATCGCATGGCACGCAAAGATTCCATCCTCAAACATGCTGTCAGGGACCTTTACGGAATGCATGATACTGGTACCGCCAATATTTTTGCCGAGGCGACGTTGGCCATCTTGCTTCAGATGGCCCCTCTCAATAGAAGTGAGCAGATGTGGGAATGTGTGATCGAAAATTATGGAGAGGTCGCCGAGTTTGACGGCAGGAAGGTCCTTGTCTGGCCGACTCCTGAAAGGATTGCCGCAGTTGCCCCGGGCGAACTCCAACGGAAGTGCAAGCTCGGCTACAGGGCCAAACACCTTGTCGGAACCGCCACAATCCTTGGTAAAGGAGACTTCCCGACGCTCGAAGAACTGACAAAGATGCCCCCTGCGGAATCAAAGCGCAAAGTCCTCGAACTCCCGGGTATCGGGGATTACTCGGCGGATATAATAGGGCCCCATCCGGGATTCCCCATAGACGCCTGGAGCGCCGACGTCTTCGCAACGCTTTTCTGGAGGAAAAAGCCTGTCCGGAGCCGGGACGTAATAGACAAGGTCAAGAAGGCTGGCATCACAAGATGGGGCGAACACTGCTGGATGGCCTTTCTGTATGTCGCCCACGACCTGGAGGGGCTTTCCAGGAAGCTGGGCCTGAACCTGAGACTTCATTGACAGTCTGTAAAGGGCAGAAGCCGGAAGTCAGCCGTTCATTTCAGGGATACAATAAAAATATGAAGATCGAGCATTATGCTTTCGGAAAGATAGTCATTGACGGCAAAACCTACACCTCTGACGTCATCATCTATCCTGGCCGCGTGGACGCCTCATGGTGGCGAGAGCAAGGCCACTATCTCCAGGCGGTTGATCTTGCCGATATCATTGGGGCAAAGCCCGATACGCTGATCGTCGGCACAGGGTATTCAGGAGTCATGACCGTACCGGAGGAGACGATCAGGTTCGTCGGTTCGAAAGGGATAGAGATCTGGGTCGAAAGGACGGAAAGGGCTGTTGAGCTTTATAACAGCCCGAAGAAAGGAAGGACGGTCATAGCGGCGCTGCACCTCACCTGCTAAGAGGCGGAATGGTTTACTTGAGAAACCGTTCGACGGTCAAAGAGGCTCCTCCCGTGAAGAGTCAATAAAAAGCCCGAGACTGTAGCGACAATTCCAGGCCGTATATGCTATATTCACCGTATGGAGAGACTGGAATCGGCAGATAAGGCAATTTTAGGAAAAATGGCAGATAGTGACTGGATGAATCTATATTGGATTGACGAGATTAAAGAAGAATTTTCGGATGTGCCCGAAAAGAACATTGATGAAATATACTCGCTGAAGCTCAAAGAAAAAGTGGATGGCTTGTCCATAAAAGTTTTGCTGTATATATTGGCTGAGCAACGTAATATGACTTCAGATGACCAGAATCCTTTGCTTCAAAATCTTATTAAAGAAAAATTAGCGTTGAGTCAAGGGAAGCAGCCCAGAAGCTAATCTCTTATCTTTCGATCTGCAAATACATTTTTTTCCGGACTAATCGGATCTCTGTTTCCAAAGCATCTTTTCTGTTGCAATCGCTTTTGTTGATCATATGAATGAAGGAACGAGTGGGTTAGCCGCCACAAATCTCTGGAGCAGTATGAAATCTTTATAGTATCTTCAAAACACACCGGCAAGCAGTTCACAAAAGGCAATCAAGGCCGACGGGGCAAATGTCGTGCGTTCTCGCCTTTCGATGAGAACTGTTTTTATTGTGACTAGGACAGTGATTCCGTTCATCCTGCATCTCTCATCGAACCTGTTGGAATCCGTCCCGTGTCATCCATGTCCTGATGCGAAGCGGAAGAGGACACAGAGTGTCATCAAGGTAATTCAGCTGTTTTTTTAGCAATAGTTTGTTTTTTTATTGACATCACGTCCCCCATTTTTTAACATAATATGGGTAAGGGGTTGCATACTGGAGAGAGCCTGCGGTATGCGTGAAACCTTGTTCAGGTATACAGCGAGCAACAGTGCGCACTGTATGCCGCGTAATGCGGTCTGCCTGCACGTGTATACGAGAGTATTGCTGGCACTGCTGACAAACACAGCCGGCAAAGAGTTTCCATCCTGAACTGCCAGGATGCTTGTGGTCTTTTGACCACGATAGGATGGCATCGGATGGTTTGCTTGTATTCACGATTACTCCTTTATCCATGCCGATGATTTTCTCGATTTTTTTGTTACTTCGTGGGAGTTCCGCTGGACTTGCAATGATTCATGAGTAATGAAGTTAAGAGAAGCCATAAGTGGCGGGAGAGCCTGTGGTTTTTCATTGTGGAGGAGGTCAGATGATTATTGTTTTAAAGCCGAGATGCAAGAAGAAGAGTGTGGAAGCCGTCATGAGGAAGGTAAGGGAGTTGGGATTCACGCCCCATGCGATTTTCGGTGTGGAAAGAACCGTTATCGGTGCGGTGGGCGATGACCGGGATAAGCATATGCTTGAGGTTTTGGAGGCGTATCCCTGCGTGGACAAATTGGTTCCTATCCTGCAGCCTTACAAACTCGCCAGTAGGGAGATCAGAAGAGAGCCGACGGTTGTCAAGGTGGGCAGTGCTCTGTTCGGCGACCCACATTTCGGGATAATAGCTGGCCCCTGTTCGGTGGAAAACGAAAAACAGATCGTCCAAGCCGCTATAGGGGTGAAAAAGGCAGGGGCAAAGATGCTCAGGGGAGGAGCCTTTAAACCGCGGACTTCTCCGTATTCCTTCCAAGGCCTGGAACAGGAAGGACTGAAGTTGCTCGTCAAGGCAAGAGAAGAATCCGGCCTCCCTTTTGTAACCGAGGTTATCAATCCGGAGGATGTTGAGATGGTGGGTGATTATGCTGATGTTCTGCAGATAGGGGCTCGGAATGTCCAGAACTTTCCGCTGCTCCGGAGAGTGGGTAAATTCGGAAAGCCCATTGTGTTGAAGAGGGGGATGTCTACCACTATCCAAGAATTTCTCATGTCTGCCGAGTATGTTCTCAGTGAGGGCTGTAAAGATGTCATCCTCTGTGAAAGGGGCATCCGAACCTTCGAAAATGCCACTCGGAACACTTTGGATATTTCGGCCATCCCGGTCATTCACGAGCGATCTCATCTGCCGATAATCGTAGACCCATCTCATGCGAGCGGGGTACGGAATTATGTACCTCCCCTCTGTTACGCAGCTATGGCATGCGGTGCAGACGGAGTGATGGTCGAGGTTCATCCCGACCCGCAGAAGGCATTATGCGATGGGCCTCAGTCCCTTGGGATTGAAGACTTTGCAAATGTTGTAAGGAGACTGAAAGAATTGTCCAAATTCAGCGGTAAGAGACTATAAGATGCGCCTTCGCGGATACTACTATACGCGATTATGCTAATATAGAGACGTGAAACTCGGTGTATGGGCAGAACGGCAGGGGATAGCATCCAAGACGGGATTGGCGGATGTGGAAGCTTGGCCAGTTGCCAATGCCATCGGAGCAGTTGCCGGTGAATGACCGGAAAGAACAGCAATGCACCTGTCAGGACCTTATAGCCGCCACGGGGCAGAAGAGAGAGTTCTGACTCAATATGGGACTTTTTTTGGCAAGGCGGCGCGGACCTTGGTTGCAAACCCGCAGGCAGGGAGAAAAGGAACCGGTCTGACACGTGCATTCCTGCCGACGGTTGGCGTGACTGACAGGGTTCAGCGGCATGTCGGCTGAGAAGCGAACGTGCCGGAATTGAAGTGTTTTGTTGCCTGATATTACTATGGCGCTCAAGAACATTATAGGTCAGGACAGGGCGGTTGGTATCCTGCTTCGCACACTCCACAGAGGAAGGCTACCATCCGCGTATCTCTTCAGCGGAGAGTCGGGCATAGGGAAAAGGGTTACCGCGGTCAACCTTGCCAAGGCAGTAAATTGTCTCGAGGCATTTCACAGTCGTCAGTTACCCAATGGCGGAGGTGAGGATGCTCAAAAAAGACATGAGGGCCCCCCGGCAGATGACTTTAGACTAGCGGACGCCTGTGACAGGTGTCATTCCTGTAAGAAGATTGATGCGGAAACTCATCCTGATCTGATTGTAATGACTCCGGAAAAAGGAGAGATCAGGGTTGACCAGATAAGGGCGGTGGAAGACGCCCTTTCATACATGCCCTATGAAGGCAGGAGAAAGGTTGTTGTCATCGATGACGCTGATACGATGAACCAGTCTGCTGCTAACGCATTTCTCAAAACGCTGGAAGAACCCTCTGCTGAGAGCCTCATTGTATTGATATCATCCAACCCTGACCAGCTACCCGAGACCATTCGGTCACGATGCTCCAGAATTCATTTCACGCCCCTTTCTGTTGAGGCATGCAGGGAAGTCATTCAAGCGGTCAATAGTCAACATTTGACAGTCGACGGCGGAGACAGAAAAAGACCGGCGACCGTTAATCATGAACTGTCGACCGTCATTCGACTTTCCATGGGAAGGCCCGGCCTTGCTGTCTCTTCCGAACCACTGAAGGAAAGGGAGCGTTTTCTCAGTCTTCTCCGGAATATGGTTGAAGGCGACAGTGAAATCTGGGCAGATAGGGAGGAGATGGAGCGGTGGCTTGATATGGCAGGTATTTTCCTGCGAGATATGGCAGTTGGAAAGATAACAGATGACGAAGGGGCCCTTTTCAATGCTGACATTCAGAAAACCCTATTGGGAATGAGCAAAGCAACTGATATACAGTCCATACTAAAGGCGTATCGGAGCATAATCCAGCTGAAGGGAAAATTGGATTTCAATCTGAACAAATCGATAACCTGGAACTATACCGCGTCGCTCCTGAGGGCGGCGGTAAGT
The DNA here is from genome assembly GCA_050014695.1 of Thermodesulfovibrionales bacterium. Classification (GTDB taxonomy): domain Bacteria; phylum Nitrospirota; class Thermodesulfovibrionia; order Thermodesulfovibrionales; family UBA9159; genus UBA9159. Next base: position 57,414 of record JBEKCV010000005.1, on the reverse strand, counting down.
AATGTATGACGGAGAATAGAGCAGGTGGCGGGCAAGCATTGACCGTCTGAGGAGTTGAAAATGCCCAATGTTGTCGGGATTAGATTTAAAAATTGTGGGAAGATATACGACTTCGAGGTCAACGGGCTTGAAGTCGTAAAGGGAGATCTTGTTGTTGTGGAGTCTGAACTCGGATTAAGCATGGGGAATGTTGTAGTTGAAAGACAGACTCGCACCGATGTTACGAAGGAGCTGAAAAGGGTCTTAAGAAAGGCTTCAGAAGAGGATCTCAATCAAAAATCCGAGAATAAGGTTGTTGAGGAAGAGGCCATGGCTTACTGTATCGAAAGGATAATGGCGCGCGGCCTTCCCATGAAAATGATTTGTACCGAGGTGACCCTTGATAAAAAGCGATTCATTTTTTATTTCACCGCAGACGGCAGGATAGACTTCAGGGAACTGGTTAAGGACCTGGCGGCCAAATTCAAAACACGCATTGAGATGAGGCAGGTCGGCGTGAGAGACGCCGCAAAGACCGTGGGCGGACTCGGCATATGCGGAAGAGAGTTGTGCTGTAAGACGTTCCTCACCTCTTTTGAACCGATATCCATACGGATGGCAAAGAGCCAAGAACTGGTGCTCAACGCGAACAAGCTGTCAGGTGTCTGCGGGAGGCTCATGTGCTGCCTGAGTTATGAATACAGTGATAGCGACACTACGACGGGAAATGTTCAGGAGAGCGAGGCAGCGGTTCTGAGTGGTGAAGACGTGGAGGAGGGTGCTGCTGTTGGTGAAGAGCATCTCTTGGCAGCCTTTGAAGACCGTACCAATGAACGCGCGGGCCAGAGCAAAGGGCAAGGCAGAGAGCATAAAACCCCTCATGTGTCCGCGGGTGAAGCGGAGAAGCAAAAGAGCCCCGCGAAACAGGGCCGGATTGAGACTTTGCAAGGCGCGAGCGATACGGTAGCGCAGAAGGCTCCAACGGATGCAGGGCAATCCGGGAAAACAGAGACGGTAGCCGGTGAAAAAGAAGGCGATAAAAAAAGGTTTCACAAGCGGAAACGGCGTGGGAGAAGGTTCCGGAAATGACGGAAACTTTTTATGTGACAACCCCTATCTACTATGTGAATGATATCCCTCACATAGGTCATGCATATACAACCATCGCCGCTGATATCCTTGCAAGACGGAACAGGTTGCTGGGCAAGAAGGTATTTTTTCTGACGGGGACCGACGAACACGGCCAGAAGATAGAGAAAGCAGCCACTGAAAAGGGACGTACCCCTAAGGAACATGCTGATATCATGGTGGAGAATTTCAAGGAACTCTGGCGCACATTAGAAATATCCAATGACGCCTTTCTCCGTACGACGGATAGTGAGCACATGAAAACCGTGCAGGGGCTTTTGCAGATGCTCTGGGACAGGCAGGAGATAGAAAAGAGGGCATATTCCGGATGGTACTGCACACCTGACGAGAGATTCTGGACGGAAAAGGAACTTGTTGAAGGCAGGTGTCCGGATTGCGGGAGGCCCGTTGATCAGATTCATGAAGAAAACTATTTTTTTCTCATGTCGAAATATCAGGAAAGGCTCATCAGGTATGTAGAAGACAATCCGTCTTACATATCGCCTGACACCCGACGGAATGAAGTGCTTGGTTTCTTGCGAAACAATGCGCTCGGAGATCTCTGTATCTCAAGGCCCAAGCAGAGGCTCTCCTGGGGGATCACCCTCCCTTTCGATGAGGGTTTTGTTACCTATGTCTGGTTTGACGCGCTGGTGAATTATTTTTCCGCGACGCGGTATCTTGCCCCTGCTGCCGAACGGGCGGGGCTCGGTGAATCCTGGTGGCCTGCGTCTCTGCATCTCGTCGGAAAAGATATCCTTACAACCCATGCTGTGTACTGGTCCACGATGCTCATGGCTCTTAATCTCCCCCTGCCTGAGAATATCTTCGCGCATGGATGGTGGACGGTTGAAGGCAGAAAAATGTCGAAGTCATTCGGCAATGTTGTGGACCCGCGTGCCGTTGTTGATAAATATGGCGTTGATGCCTTCAGATATTTTTTGTTCAGGGAGGTTCCTTTCGGACTCGATGGAGATTTTTCTGAAGAGGCGCTTGTCAATAGGGTCAATACTGACCTTGCCAATGACCTCGGGAATTTGCTCAGCAGATTTCTCACCATGTCGGAAAAGTATTGTGCAGGCCTTGTGGATCTGGAATATTCTCATGCCCATGACGGTAGCGAGATAAACGGGGCACTGGACATCCACAGAAGTGTCTGTGTTGACAGGTGCCGGAGGCTCTTTTCTGACGAGGATGGTTTCTGGTCAACCCTGCAGTTCAATTTAATTCTTGACAGCATCTGGGATATTATCCGTCAAACAAATACCCTCATCGCGAAGACCGAACCGTGGAAAATCTTTGCAGACAATCCTGGTAAGGTGAAGGGGATCATGACACATATATGGAATGCGTTGAGACTCTCTGCCCTGACTGTCCATCCGTTTATGCCCTCGACCTCTGAAAGGATATGGAAACAGTTGGGTCTAAACTCCCTCACGGGAGAGGCTGCCAGGGATGCCGTCATTTTTCAGTGGCAGTGGAAACCCGGGTACGGTGTCAAGATTCAAGGCGGAGAGCAACTCTTCCCCAGAATAGAAAAAAGAGAGGCAAAAAATCAGGAGAGAGAGCAGAAGAAAGGAAAAACTCCGGTGATCGAGAAAGAGACGAAGGAACCAATCGGCATAGAAGATTTTGCAAAGGTCGAATTAGTGGTCGGCAAGGTGATGGGCGCTGAGCGGGTGGAGAAATCAAATAAACTGATACGACTTAAGGTGGATATCGGTGAAGAAAGGCAGATTGTTGCAGGGATCGGAAAGTCTTACGGCCCCGAAGATCTTATCGGGAAAAAGGTTGTTATCGTAGTAAATCTCAGACCTGCAAAACTGATGGGAATAGAATCGCAGGGGATGCTTCTGGCAGCAACGGATGAAGATGGAACCTGCTCTTTCCTCACCCCCGACAGGGATGTGAAACAAGGGTCACAGGTGAAATGATGAAACAATCTTTGGATCTGTTAGACAGAAGAAAGCGTTCATAATGGGGCTTCCTTTGATCTTACCGAAAATAATGATAGATAAGAAAAAGCCTTTCCCTTGCTGATTCTTTTGTAACAGTTTGATTTTATTGCGTGAAAACAAGTTGTAACTTGTTTTTTCTTTGATATCATAAGGTCAGAAGCTCTGTTCGAGATTATTGAGATGGAAGCAATATCTTGAAGGTTTGTTCGGTAACGAAAAAAAACAGACAGAAAAGGAGGTGACAGTTTTTGTAATGCACGAGGTGGATTCTAAGCCACCTCAGTTGAACCTTTAGCCCGTGTGAAACGGGCTGAGTCTGAAACAGATGCAAGACGACAAATAAGAAAGAGGGATTATGGAAAAGAAGAGATGGTTCACATCGAAAATCACTGCATTGATATTTATAGCTGCAATTTTCTTGACTACGGGAATGGCGGGTTTCAGTGCTGTTCCCGCAGCTGCTGACGACGCCACAGATAGCAAACAACTGGTCGAGAGGGCGAAGCTTACCTTTGACAGTTTTGTTACTGCCAAGGGCAACGATGCTTTTCGCAGCCTCCTGAAAAAAGCTAGGGGCATCTTCATCGCTCCCCAAATTCTGAAAGGTGCCTTCATCTTCGGCGCGTCAGGAGGAAGTGGAGTGCTTTTGACCTGGGATGAGAAGACCGGGGATTGGGTCGGGCCTGCTTTCTATACTATCGGTTCAGCGAGCTTCGGCCTTCAGATTGGCGGCGAGGCATCTGAAGTGATACTCCTGGCGATGACCGAACGGGGTGTCACGGCCCTCCTGGCAAGCAGTGTCAAGCTCGGCGCCGACGTCGGCGTCGCAATGGGGCCGGTCGGGGCTGGCACATCGGCAGCGACTGCCAATCTCAGCGCAGATATCCTCAGTTTTGCGCATTCAAAAGGGCTTTTTGCCGGTATTTCGCTTGACGGAGCGGTCGTGGAGGTCAGGGACGGGTTGAATGCGGGTTTTTACGGCAAGCGGGTCAGCCCCGCGGACATCCTCGTCCGCAGGGATGCGACGAATCCCCAGGCTGATAGTCTGATCAATGCGGTTTCCGCGGCAGCAGGCAAGTGAGATATCGTTCTCACCGTGGGATACCACCGAGCGACCATTGTTCCTATGGTTTTGCCGAGTGAGGTCAGAATCGATGAACATCTCGCGCCGGGATACGGGCCCTCTGAAATGACATGGGTGACAGAGCGGGTACCGAAGCCGTCTCCCGCTCATGAAGTCACGAACGGAAGGTTTCCATCAAGCGATGGGAGCCTCTCGCCTATTCCCTCCGCAATTCGTTTCGGATTGAAAAGGGCGCCCCGAGAGCAAACCGTGATCTTGAGATCTCTTGTCATCAATTCAAATTAGCTCATTTGACGTAACTCTCCCGTCCAGTTTATCATAATCAACCATGGTAGAACCAGAAAAGCAATTAGAAATAATCAAGAGGGGAGTCGTTGAGATAATCCTTGAGACGGATCTCCTTCAGAAGCTTACGAAAGCTTGCAAAGAGAATACTCCGCTGAGGATTAAGGCTGGTTTCGATCCAACTGCTCCCGACATCCATCTTGGGCATACCGTGCTTCTCGAGAAGATGCTGCAGTTCCAGGAACTGGGGCATGAAGTGATCTTCTTGATCGGTGACTTCACTGGGATGATTGGTGATCCATCGGGAAAGAGCGAGACGAGGAAACCTCTCTCGAAAGAGGAGGTCATGGAAAACGCCAAGACCTATAAGAAGCAGATATTCAAGATCCTTGACCCTGGGAAAACCCTGATTGATTTTAATTCGAGATGGATGTCCTCCATGACTGTTGAGGATCTCATCAGGCTGACAGGGCATTATACCGTCGCGCGGATGCTCGAGAGGGAGGATTTCAAACAGAGGTTCACAAACCAGAATCCCATCAGTATCCATGAGTTCATCTATCCGCTTGTGCAGGGTTATGACTCGGTAGTGCTGAGGGCCGATGTAGAACTCGGCGGGACCGACCAGCGATTCAATCTCCTCGTAGGCAGAGAGATTCAGAGGGAGTACGGACAGGCATCTCAGTGCCTTGTCCTGATGCCGCTGTTGGAAGGCACTGACGGAGTAAAAAAGATGTCTAAGAGTCTCGGAAATTATATCGGCATCGATGAGCCCCATGGGGAGATGTTTGGCAAGGTAATGTCCATAAGTGATGACCTCATGCTCAGGTATTACGAGCTTCTGAGTCGTAAATCCATGGAAGAGCTCACTGCCTTAAGACAGGGCTTAACCGATGGAACTATTCACCCCAAAAAGGCAAAGGAAGACCTCGCATCTGAGATCGTCGAGAGGTACTGGGGGAAGGATGCAGCGCTTCAGGCAAAGAAGGGATTTGAGCATATTTTTAAAGACAAGGAACTGCCTGAGGACATTCCGGAAATCACCCTAACTGCAGTGAGCTGGCTTCCCCAAGTCATGAGGGATACCGGTCTTGTGAAAGGCACAAGCGAGGCCATACGGCTTATCCAACAGGGCGGGGTCAAGATCGATAACGAGACGGTGACAGATTCCGAGATAAAGCTCAGGGCAGGTGAGCACATCATAAAGGTGGGCAAAAGAAGATTCTATAAGGTAACCATAGCACAATGATCAGCGATATTGAAGAGTCAATATCATCAGTACTTCGGACATGCGGAGCAACGATGGAAAGTATAAACTACGAGCGGGACGTGGAGCACTCGGAATCAACCTATCATATGACTGATTCCTTCAAGGACACGACCTGCGTGAGAAGAATCCCCGATGACGTCTCAGCTCTTCAGCAAGTGAAAAGAGTTGTGATCCGCAACTGATCCGTTACTGCTTCGCGCGGGCTGTCTTCTGTATAATCTCAGCCACCATCGCCTCTATGGTCGGCTCCTCAGGCATGATAGCGACCTTCAGGCCTGCCTTCTCTACGGCCTTTGCTGTCACCGGGCCAATGACCGCTATGATGACGTCTTTTAAGAGGGCATAGGCCTCACTGCCGATAATCTCAATAAAGTTCGTGAATGTTGCCGCGCTGCTGAACGTTGCAATTGTAATCCGCCCTTCCTGTAAGAATCTCTTGAGCCGTTTCCCGTGAAGTTCCGGTCTGATCGCCCTGTACGCGACGGGGACATCGATTTCACCGCCGAGTTCCCTTACCCTCTCCGGGAATATCTCCCGCGCAACTTCGGCCCTGGGTAACAAAAATTTCATCCCCAGGAGAGTGTTGCCCCTGGATCGTTGATCGAAGCCTCTTGCGAATGTCTCAATTAGGCCCTCCGCTCGAAATTCGTCTGGTATAAGATCGACCTTCATTCCGTATCTTTTTATCTCGGCAGCGGTCTTCGTGCCTATGGCGCAGATCTTGATACCCTTCAAATCCCTGATATCTCTGTCCAGACCCAAGTACCTGTCTAAGAAATATCTGACTCCGTTTCCGCTGGTGAATATCAACCAAGTATAGGTGGAGATTTTTTCTATGGCAGCATCAAGTTCCGTATAACTGCTGGGGGGGACAATCTCGATGGTGGGAAATTCAAGTATTTCTGCTCCGAGATCCTCCAGCGTCGCAAACCCAGTCGCATGCTCTCTCGTGACGAGTACCCGATGGCCGAACATGGGCTTGTGTTCATACCATTTCAACTTTTCCCTCAGCCTCACCACCTCACCGATCACAACCACAGCAGGAGGCTTTATTTCCTTATCTTTCACCTCAGAAGTGATCTTCTCCAAGGTGCTCACGATGGTCTCTTGGTCGGGCCTTGTCCCCCACCTCACTACAGCCACGGGCGTCTCGGGTCTTCTGCCGTTTTCCATGAGCTTGCTGACAAGCATATCCAGGTTTTTTACCGCCATAAGAATTACCAGGGTGCCGACGCCTGTTGCGAGTTTTGCCCAATCAATGGCTGAGTCTTCCTTTGTCGCGTCTTCGTAGCCGGGGATCACCGCAAAGGAAGATGAATATAGCCGGTGTGTCAGAGGAATCCCTGCATAGGCGGGTGCTGCCACAGATGAACTTACCCCGGGGATGACTTCGAACTCGATGCCGTTTTCTGCGAGGGTTTCCGCCTCTTCTCCGCCTCGACCAAAGACAAAGGGGTCCCCTCCTTTCAGCCGGCAGATGATCTTTCCGTCACGTGCTTTTCTGACAAGTACAGCGTTTATCTCCGTTTGAGTCATCGCATGGTGCCCACCGCGTTTCCCTGCATAAATAAACTCAGCGGCATGGTTGATGTAGTTTAATATCTGTGCATTGAGATGCAAATCATAGATGACGACCTCCGCCCGCTGGAGACACTTCATGCCTTTGACTGTGAGAAGACCTATATCGCCAGGTCCGGCGCCAACGAGATAGACCTTGCCTTTCCCTTGTTTCATGAAATAAGTTTAACATATTTACTTGTAGACGAAGATCGCTTAAGAACAGTCTCTCCTTGCTAGGGCGCGGAAAATTGTATTACCGCTTCAGGTGGCATATCTTGTTGCCAGAGCGTGAAAGGAAGACTGGATCAACTGAGGGAGTTCTTCTCGCGTTCAACAAGAGGGACGCCACACTCTCCATCCCGGGAAAAAGCGGGAGATGCCAGGCGGCATGAGGCGTCTCCCGCTTTTTCCCTCTCCGAGCCTTGCTGGAGGTAGTTGCTTGCTAAGACTCAATGATAGGTGTGGGTTGCTGGTTGCAGGATGTCATCCAGACCAAAACTCACGAGGTGACAAATGCTGCTGTCTGTCCGCAACAGACAGGATAATAGGGGCGGAAAGACTCATGTCAAAACACTCTTCTGACTTCTTCCTAGCCTTGGGCGGTGCTCCTTCCAAGGGAAAAACAGGTCATGAAAATAGCGAAAAACGGGCAGGAGAATTAAGATCGGGTCTGCCTCGTCTTCAGGTGCGGCGTTAACGTGCAAACGGCTTAGCTGGCCCCATAGGATGACATCGAAAGAATACGTTGTACCAGACAGTATCTCTCCCTGAGACTCAGCTCGAAGTAAAAAGTACTTTCCATCAATATGCCTACAATCTCTTTCATTTTCGTCGGATCCATATTAATGCTCCTTACATATTTCATCGGCAATTTGTCTTGGAAACTTTAATATCTTAGGGCAAAAAATTCCCATCCGTCATGCTTGCATGAAAGGTGGAGGATGAATTGCCTGCCACGCAGTTTGCACTTGCGGACAATAAGTTATGTTGCTACAATGTAGCGTGCAATGCAAGTTGGTTAAAGGTTGTCATTCAGTATATGCTATTCAGTTCAACCTCGTTATGCGTGTCAAATACAGGAAGAAAATATTAATAGGGGGCATGGTCAAGAACCACAATCTCGCGAAAGCGATTCCTGATTCTGGATGAGTCTAACGGCGCAGTGCACAGCAAAAAGATGTTGACAAGCCGTAAGGAATTTGATGGAGAAAGCGAAAGGAGTGATGGTCATTGATATGCCTTTAACGGAAAGACATGATATGTCTTGGTCCGCTGCATTTGCGCCACTCAAGGGATGAGACCGACTTTTGTTGTGGGAAGGCCCGCATCGTCGTTTTTGCGGACGCCCATGGTTTGCGGGATAAGCGGTGCTGCTTTTCGCTGCAAATTCAAGAAAGAGCAGAGGCGTTTGTGGTGCTCCAGGGTGTATGCTATAGGGATGCAACGTTTATCACGGTACACGAACACTGGCAACATGGTATACTCATGCAATTATCACGCGGTGTCGTGTCCCAAGCAGAGGAGAGTGCGACTGGCGGATGGCGTGGCAAGAAGGCTGAAGCGGATTATTCGTGAGGGAGACGCGGTGCAGAGGGCTGAGGTGATCGATGAAGGGCATGCCGGATCATATGGTGAGGTGATCCTCGATACGGAAACGCTCGTCTTTATCAAGGGGAACTCTCTTCTCGGCAGAGCATAGGCACAAATAATAGATCATGAAGATTGGAGTCTCGTGACCATCCGAGGACAGACAGAGGAAATAGAGAAGAAGACATTCCACCCCAAGGCCTGTCTTAGTTCAGAGAGCAAAGGCAGGTCAAGGCCGGAGCGAAAAGACGATATCAGGACATGCTTTCAGCGAGACAGGGACAGGATCATCCATTCGAAGGCATTCAGAAGACTGAAAGATAAAACACAAGTCTTCTTTGCGCCGAAGGGGGATCATTATAGGACAAGGCTCTCTCATGTGTTGGAGGTAGCACAAATCGCCCGGACAATCGCGAGGGCGCTAAGGCTGAATGAGGATTTGACAGAGGCGATAGCTTTGGGTCACGATCTTGGCCACACACCCTTCGGCCATGCAGGGGAGTCCGTATTGAGAGAGATCCATCCCGGCGGCTTTGACCACTACAAACAGAGCCTCAGGGTTGTTGACTTTCTCGAAAGAGAGGGAAAAGGCCTAAACCTTTCTCATGAAGTGAGAAATGGTATTGTGACCCATTCCAAGGGCAAGGGACTGATACTGCCTCAAGAATCCTCTGAGAGGGGTGAGACGCTCGAGGGACTCATCGTCAGGATAGCGGATATCATTGCCTATCTGAACCATGACCTTGACGATGCCCTGAGGGCTGAGGTCATCACCGGAACGGATATCCCGAAGGACGTTATCAAGAATCTCGGGAACAACCATTCGGGGAGGATAGACAGGATGGTCAAGGACGTGATACGTCATTCCCTCGGAACTGGCATGGAGATTGTTTCGTTGAGCGAGGAGGTTTCTATGATGATATATAAACTTAGAGCATTTCTCTCAGAACGAGTTTATGAAAGTGTGAAGATCATGACCGAATTCAACAAGGCAAGAAAGATACTCCGTGATCTTTATGCTTATTACCTTGAACATATAGAGGAGGTCTTCATCGATATACCGGCAGACGAGAAAGTGAATAAGCATAGGATGGTTTGCGATTTTGTTGCAGGAATGACAGACAGGTTTGCCATGGCAACCTATGAGCGCTTATTCCTTCCGCAGCAATGGATAGTGCTATGAAACCCGATTCCAGTCGATTACGGCAATTTACCAAAGAGCCAAAGATCGCCTATTTCTCTATGGAGATAGGGATCAGAAGAGAGATGCCTACGTACAGTGGTGGTCTCGGGGTGCTTGCGGGTGATACCATTAAATCCGCTGCAGACCTCAAGCTTCCTATGGTTGGGGTTACCTTGATCAGTAAAAACGGATACTTCCGGCAGATCCTTGATGAAAGGGGACGGCAGACGGAAGAGCGTGAGGTATGGGAAATATCTCAATTCATGGAACTCCTCCCCGAGAAAATAACCATCGAGATAGAGGGGTGGGATGTCCATGTCCAGGCATGGCTCTACGAGGTTAAAAGTTTGACTGGCGGCAGCGTGCCCCTGTTTTTTCTTGATACTGATATCCCGACAAACAGGCCGGAAGATCGGGAGATCACTGCACAGCTCTATGGCGGAGATAAGGCATACAGACTGAAACAGGAGATTGTCCTTGGAATAGGCGGGGTAAGGATCCTCAACAGATTAGGGTTTATGATAAAAAAATATCACATGAACGAAGGACATGCGAGTCTCCTCTCCCTCGAACTCTTGAAGGAGCATAAGAGGGACATAGAAGAGGTATGGGATGAACGCCTTGTTTGGGATGTGGAGAAGGTGAAGGATTTATGCGTCTTCACTACGCACACCCCTGTTGAGGCAGGACATGACAAGTTTCCATATGAGCTTGTGTCAAAGGTCCTCGGCGAATCCGTGCCGCTTTCCGTGCTGAGGGATCTGGGGGGGCAAGACCACCTCAACATGACACTCCTGGCATTGAATCTCAGTAACTATGTCAATGGAGTCGCAAAAAAGCACGGTGAGGTCTCACAGCATATGTTTCCCGGATATGAGATACATTCCGTGACAAACGGTGTCCATTCCTATACGTGGACCTGTGAAAGTTTCAAGAGGATATATGACAAATATCTCCCCGGCTGGGCGAATGAGCCTGAGTTGTTCGTGAGGGTGGGGCGCATTCCCGATGAAGAGATATGGGCAGCGCATATGCAGGCGAAGCAGGGCCTTATGCATTTTGTTCGAGCAGAGACCGGAATTGAAATGGATCCAGAGATCTTTACTTTGGGGTTTGCGAGAAGGGCGACTGCATATAAGCGGGCAGACCTCCTTTTCACCGATCTGGAAAGACTCCAGAGAATCGCTAAGGGAAAATTGCAGATAATCTATGCGGGAAAGGCGCACCCGAAGGATGACGCGGGGAAATGGCTGTTAGAGAAAATCTTTGTGATAAAAGAGAAGCTCAAAGGGGTTATCCCTCTAGCGTACCTTCCGAACTATAACATGGACATGGCACTTAAACTGGTCTCAGGTGTTGATGTGTGGCTGAACACGCCGATGAGGCCGCTGGAGGCGTCCGGGACAAGCGGCATGAAGGCGACTCACAATGGAGTCCCCAACTTCAGCGTTCTTGACGGGTGGTGGATTGAGGGGCACATCGAAGGGTTTACGGGCTGGGCAATTGGCCCTTATCCTTCGGAGGGGAATGTATCGGAGACGGCTGCGGATAACATGCAGGATGCAGAAGACCTCTACGATAAGCTCGAGAATATCATAATCCCGACATTCTATAATGATCGGCGTACCTGGGTGCGGATCATGCAAAACGCCATTGGCAAGAATGCATACTACTTTAATTCACACCGGATGATGAGGAGGTACGTTACCGAGGCGTATATCCGGTAGGCCGGTGCCCGAAGCGTGCTTAGAGGTGTGCACGGATTAATTCACTCTCCGATTGCCTGCCGGATTGACTGAAGCACATTTCAAGTCTGGATTTCCGGCGTCTTCCTTCTGCGCTGTAATGTGCTATCCTTCCCTGAAAGGAAAATAGAGGCTGAAGGTGGACCCCTTCCCGGCGGTGCTTTCTATTCTAATAAAGCCGCCATGACCTTCCACAATTTTTTTAGTAAGGGGAAGGCCCAGTCCAGTTTCTTTTTTTGTTATTTTTGTGGTGAAAAAAGGCTCAAAAACCAAGCCAATTTTGTCCTCAGAGATGCCTGCCCCGGTGTCTGTTATTTTAACGACCACATAGTGCTTCTCATTGACACTGTATTCATCGGTAGTGGCAGTCAATGTCCCTCCATTCGGCATGGCATCGATGGCATTTGAGATGAGGTTGTTGATTGCTTCTTTAACATGTCCTGTATCTATATAAATCATCGAGACAGCGCCAAGCGTTTTATGAACCTGTATCGACTGACTCCTCAAGGTAACGTCATGCACATCCAAAACTTCATCAACTATTTTGTTGATGCCCTGTTTTTCCCTGTGGAAAAAAGCCTTATTGGAAAAAACGAGGACATCTCTCAGAATGCCCTCGAGTCTTCTTGCCTCCGAAGAAATCAGATCCAGATATTCTTTTTCCTGCGCTCCCGGGAGCATGCCTTTCTCTAAACGTTTCACTAATCCACCAATGACGGTTATTGGATTTCTTATCTCATGGGCAACATTTGCCGTAAGTCTTCCGAGGGCAGACAACTTTTCATATTCAAAAAGTTTTCCCTGTAACTCCTTTTCAGTCTTTTTAACCTCGCTCACAGATTCTTCTGATTTAGCAAGCGCCCTGCGCATTTCTTCCAGTTCATGGATGAGCTGCTCTCTTGGCTTATCTTCATCATTCATTGCGGAGACCTCTTGAAACATTCAAAACGTTGAGGAATAAATTTTATTATCGTTCGAATACCACCGAGCATAGAGAGAACTGCTGTTCGTACTCATAGAATAGCAGGAAATCACACTCATTACAATTTTTTCTATGAAAGCTAGGAACTCAGGAGGCCATTTTAGGAAAGTCCCTATCCCCCGATTCACCTCTTTCATAGCCCCTGATACGGTAATAGTTCTTTGTTTCTCCTAAAAAGGTATCCCTGTCGATGGGAAGAATCCTTATATTGGCGCTCGATGTCCCCTCCTCTTTAAAAAACCGTTCTGGCAGATCATCATCAGATGAGGTGAAACCGTTCAACCCATTCAGTCTTTTTTCGAGGTTCCAGATTCTCTCACCAATTTTGAGGAGTGACTGCACGTCGAAGTCGTTCCCCGTAACAGCCTGTAGTGCCTTTGCATATTCCTCAAGACTTGCAGCGAAAAAAACAAACTTGCAGGCCGTCAGGGAATCAACCACCGCATTTAAATCCTCTGCTATTTTGATTATTCTTGCCTTTCCTTCAAAGGAAAAACGATCAGTGGCAACGGGTTTCCTGAGGATTTCGTGGCTTATGGGATATGCCCTGAGATGGCAACCGCCTCTGTTCGACGTGGCATATGCCAGAGCCATGCCGTAGGCACCGCGCGGATCATATGCCGGGAGTTCCAGGCCCTTGACGGACATACTCAATTCCGGATGTCCCATAGATGTTGCATATCTCAGTGATCCGTCCGCAAGGGACTCACCTATCCGTGTGTCTCTCCGTGCGATACTGATGAGCAGAGAAATCATCTCTTCGGCCGAAAGCCTCTTCCCCTGTATTTCAGAAAAGCAGGCTATGGTGGATGCTGCGCTTATGGTATCAAGACCATATTCATTGCATATCCTATTTGCTTCGACGATGCTCGACAAATCACCGCAGCCGTTGAGAGCGCCGAAATGGGAAACAGTCTCAAATTCAGGAATAACTTCTCCATGCATGCCGATTTTCTTACAGAGAATGGGGCAACCAGCACAACCAGTTTTTTTCGTCTTGTAATATGTTTTCATGGCATAACCCGAATAACTCGGGGCGTGAGGGAAAAAGGTATTCTTGAAATTCTCCGTCGGCTCCATCCTGCGGGCGTGAATGAGATCAACAAGAGCTGCCGTCCCGAAGTCGGAAAGTCCAAACTCGCCAAATACGGCAGGAGATGCCCGCAGAAGCCTCATAATCTCCTCTCTGGCCGCTTTGAGGCCTTCGGGATCGGCGACAGAGATGTTGTTTCCCCCGCCCTTTACGGTTATCGCCTTCAGCCTCTTTGCGCCCATTACTGCCCCCAACCCCCCTCTACCGGCCAAGTAATGGCCATCGAAGACGATCGAAGCGAATCTCACCTGCTTTTCGCCCGCTATGCCGATGGTTGCATGAGATCCTTCTCTCCCGATTCCTTCCATCACGTCAGAGGTGTTTTTGCCAGCTAGCGCACCGGCGTCCTCTATGAACGCGCGATCATTCTTAATATGTAAAAGAACCCATTTGTCCGAGACCCCGGTGATCTCTATGAGATCAAAACCCGCCTTTTTTAGCTCGGTTCCGAACTTGCCTCCCACAGAGCAGTCAAACACGGTTTTGGTCAGAGGTGACCGGGAAATCACAGACATTCTTCCTGACGTGGGAGCAGACGTGCCAACGAGCGGGCCCGTCGCAAAAATGAGAGGCATCTCGGGAGAATCATGCTCTCGGGTAATCCTATCGGCAATCATAGCCACCCCAACGCCTCTGCCGCCGAGGTATTCATCGCAGAGCTCTTCACGAGTGCCATACACCTGTATGTCCCTGGTCGACAGGTTCACCTTAAGGCATTTCCCCGCATAGCCGAACATTGTTTATTGTAACATGTTGAATCGCCCCCTTATCCCTAAAGGCTTTTGATATTCTATCGGCAAAGCTGCAGTGTCGGGCAATATGGCTGGCGGCATGCAAAGCATTTCAGGATGTCATTTATTCGTTCCTGCATATCCGAATACGTCAAATATTGCTATAATACCACATGTTCCGCAAGCGACTAAGAATATTCTTCTCCGGCATCGGGGGAAGCGGGATGTCTGCGATAGCGAGTTTCATGGCCGATAAGGGCCATGTGATTGTGGGCTCTGATAGGACATTTGATCGGAATGAGGGGCATTCGGTATATCAATTGTTAAAGTGCAAAGGGATCACTATCGTGCCACAGGACGGAGACGGTCTAGATGGATCTTTTGATTGTGCAGTTTTCAGTACCGCAGTGGAGCCCGACCGGCCTGAGGTCATAAAGGCGAAAGAACTCGGTGTCGCCATAAAGACAAGACCTGAATATCTTGCCGAAATCGTAGAGGAATTCAAAACCATTGCCATATCGGGAACGAGCGGAAAATCAACTACATCAGGGATGATCTCTTTTGCGATGAAAGAATTGGGGCTGAGGCCTAATTTTATCGGTGGCGGGAGAGTCAAGCAATTCAGGACAGCAGCCAACCCCGGCAACGCTATAACAGGGGATTCCGACTATCTCGTTATCGAGGCGTGTGAATCGGACGGCACCATCGTTAACTATAAACCGCTCCATTCGGCGATCTTGAACCTTGACCTCGATCACCACACAATAGATAAAACTGCTGGGATGTTCCAGACCCTCATACGCAATACAAAAGAAATGGTCGTGCTGAATGCCGATGATAAAAACCTGACGAGACTGCAGGCAAAGGAGGCAATTACCTTCTCCATAGAGAATCCTTCAGATTATCGAGCAAACAGTGTTGTGTATCACCCCTTCAGCACAGATTTCACGATCCGCGGAACAAGGTGCAGTCTTTCAATGCCCGGGAAGTACAACCTCCACAATGCTCTTGCATGTATAGCCATGCTGTCTGAAATGGGAGTTTCCCTCGAAAAGCTTGCCGGTGTGTTGCCCGAATTTCGGGGGATCGAAAGACGCTTTGATATTCTCCTCGATGATGGAAAACACCTTGTTATTGATGATTATGCCCACAATCCTCACAAGATCTCATCTCTCATGGAAGCGGTAAAGAATACGAGGGATCGCGTCTGTTATATATTTCAGCCCCATGGATTCGCGCCGACAAGGTTGATGAAGAAGGAATATGTAGAGGCTTTCATCAGGAATCTCCGGGATGGCGACCATCTCGTGCTGCTTCCTATCCTCTATGCGGGAGGCACTGCGATGAGAGACATCTCAAGCCATGACCTCGCCGAGGGCATAAGAGCAGGAGGAAGGTCTGTGGAGGTTGTCGACGGAAGGGAGAAGATTTTGGAGCGTGCCAGTGAATGGGATACGTTGGTGGTTTTCGGAGCGCGCGATGAGACGCTCGCCGATTTCGCGCATGATATAGTGCGTGTGATTCGGGGGGCCTGCGCAACCGCACAAAGAGGTGCTGACCCACGATCAAATCCTTGCGTATGTTGAACCAATGCGTTGGGTCTACAAGTCCGGGGAGCCTTAATAGGTAAGCGGAGTGCAGGGAGCATCCATCACATCCTCCGACCAGCGAGCTGCTCCCGCGGGTATGATGGCGGTTTCCTTTCGGTAATGGCACTGACGTGGATATGGCACAGGCGAAAGAGAGTCCTCCCCCCGTGGAGATCGCTTCCTCTCGTCGGATAAGAAAGCGTTCGAACGAAAATGCGTGCAAATTCTGAGGGGAAGCTGTCTTTGGTATAGGCCTTACGGTATTCTATCGGCCGGTGGCGATCCACTTTCCATCCTGAAACACTCTAGAGAACTGCCTGGCCTTGAGAAAACTCGGGACGCCTAACTCTCCACCCCGGCATCCTGCCTAGGATGAGTTAGGCATCCCTGATTGTTCAAGGCGAAATACGTTAAGCCAATGGCGTCCGTCATGCATTTCCCCAAATTGTCTTTTTGCCGTGCCCTATTCTTTCCGAGTTATGGTTCCCTGCGAAGCGTCATAATTATATTTGCCACTGTTCAATGGGCTTCCCGTGAAATCTTCCAGTTCTTTGAGGTCGCTCGGGTATCTATCATGGGCGACGTGAAACACCTTGATAGCCTCCTGTAGGTTGTGTATGTCCGCTTTACCGCCAAATTGTTGTGTATCCTTGTACGCCTTGACGGCTGCCGAATCATATTGCTCTACGGGATTTTTCGCATCGCATGCTGCGAGAACGGAAACCAGACCCAGCAGAAGAACAAACAACAACGTCCTCATATCAACTTAAGGTTCCGCGGTGAAAACGCAATATCCGATATTGAGGCAGTGTATCGCGCGAAGGCCCTTATGATAAACACAATCCTTTCTATTTTTTGATCGAGGTTCTCCTGAAGAACGCTAAGCGCCGCGTCTCCCTTCCTGGACGTGCTTAATTGACCGGCCCGCCGGAGAAAATTATTTTATCGAATGTGCGCTTAAGGGTTTTGCTCTCGAAATTTGCCATCTCGGTCCCGGGCTGGAAAGACATATTCTTGCCTTTGACCACTTTCATCTGTGGCACAGCAAGCCATGTTTTTTTATTGTTCTTCTCCAGGCAGACATAGGTATACCCCCCGCTGTCCATGGTTTCAACCACCTTGCCTGAAATCACCGCCTCCTCTTGGGGAGCAGCGTATGCGATCTGTCCGACCACGAGCAGCGCCAGAAATAAAACCGCTACCCCTGAAATCAAGAAACGTTTCATAGTCTCACTCCTTTTTACATTCGGTCATGTCGTTACCCAAGGTAATGAAATATTATACCATGGATGAGCTGAATCCGGTAAAACAAAAAAATCCTTCTTGGAAGAGTCAAGACGCACAGGGAGTAAGGCTATCCGGTCGGATCCTGACACCCTGGCGAGAGGCTAAAGCGTATACCCGCTTTCTCCGTGCTGACTCAGATCGAGGCCTTCAACCTCATCATCTGCGCTCACCCGTAAACCGATAGTCCAGTCAAGGATCTTCAGAAGTAGGGCTGTCAAGACAAATGAGTAAACCGCTGCAATTAGTATCCCGATAGCCTGAGAAATGACCACCCGGGAGTTTCCGAAGAACAGCCCGTCTGCTCCTGACGGGTTGATAAGCTTCTGGGCGAACAATCCGACCGCTAGAGTTCCGATGATGCCACCGATCCCGTGGACTCCGAAGGCATCGAGGGAATCGTCATAGCCAAGACGGCTTTTCATGTTCAGTGCCAGGTAGCAGAGGGCTCCCGCAAGTAAACCGATAATCAATGCTGACATCGGGCCGACAAAGCCGGAGGCTGGAGTTATGGTCGCAAGCCCTGCAATAGATCCCGTAGCCGCACCGAACATAGTGGGCTTCCCCCGGTGAAGCCATTCGATAACCACCCATATTAGTGTTGCGGAGACGGCAGCAGTATGGGTCGCCACAAAAGCCATTGCGCTAAGCCCTCCTGCCGACAGGGCGCTGCCGGCATTAAAACCGAACCAGCCAAACCACAAAAGCCCCGCACCGATAACCGTCATGGGGAGGTTGTGGGGCCAGACCTGTTCATGCGGATAACCCTTTCTTTTCCCGATAACCAAAGCGGCAGCCAGCGCGGAGATACCCGATGTGATATGCACGACGATACCCCCGGCGAAATCCAGTACTCCCATATTTTTCAGCCATCCGCCGGCACCCCATATCCAGTGGGCGATGGGGTCGTACACGATTGTCGACCAGAGTAAGGTAAAAATGAAAAATGCAGAAAACTTTACTCGTTCGGCAAACGCGCCGGTGATGAGAGCTGGCGTTATGACCGCGAACATCGCCTGGTAGATCATGAATGCGATATGCGGCACGGTCGGTGCATAATCAGGATTTGGGTCAATGCCGACGCCGTGCAACCCTGCCCAAGCAAGGTTTCCGATGACCCCATGAACATCGGGTCCGAAGGTGAGGCTGTAGCCGAAAAGAATCCACTGGATGCTGACAATCGCTATGGCAACGAAACTCTGCATGATCGTCCCCAGCACGTTTTTTCTCCTGACCATCCCCCCGTAAAACAGGGCCAGACCCGGTGTCATGAGCATGACAAGACCGGCAGAGATGAGGACAAAAGCGGTATCGCCGGAATCTACCTTGTTGGAAATCTGGGCATACCCGTTGAGGGGCCATGAAAGAACAACTGCGCCGCTAAACAGAGGAAGTATCCATTTTCTCATCGAACGCTCCTTTGATAATGTTCAGCAAGGAATCAAGATAGAAGCTCTTTTTTTATGACTTCAAATATGCGCGTGAGCCATAGCGAGAAATATGCCCGGGGGCAAGTCTTTGATTAGAAATGAAACAGGAAGAGGTGGAAAAAAGAAAAAGCTACAATTTTGTAGGATAGGCTCGTGCGAGACTTCCCTTCATCCTTTCAGAACAGGAGGATAGGGGATATTCATACAATTATGTAGGAAGGCACGTTTTTGTAGTATTAGGCGGGGGGCCGGCATGAAGCCAACCCCTGCCGAACCATGCTAGATGGCTGCATCTCCCCTTTCCCCGGTCCTTATCCTGACGATCTCTTCTATAGGAAGAACGAATATCTTTCCGTCTCCGATTTTCCCGGTCTTCGCCTTCTCCTCTATGGTCGAAACAACCTTCTGTGCCAGGCTGTCAGGTACCACAACCTCCAACTTTACCTTCGGGATAAAGGTTATGTCATATTCAGCCCCCCGGTAAAGTTCAACATGTCCCTTCTGTCTCCCGAATCCCTTCACTTCGGTCACGGTCATACCTTGGACCCCGATCGCATTCAGTCCGTCCTTCACATCATCGAGCTTGAAGGGCTTTATGATCGCTTCCACCTTTTTCATATTTTGCCTCCTTGTTATGTGGCATTCGTGAACAGCGAACTATAATCAGAAAAGAACCATTTCCCTGTTCACTGTTTTCAGTTCCTGCCTACAGGGTATAAGCCCTTTCCCCGTGTTGACTCTCATCAAGCCCGACAGCTTCCTCTTCCGGATCAACCCGAAGTCCGATGACTGCCTTTATGACCATAAATATTATGAAGGTCATGATCCCGCTATACACTATGGTAACACCTACGGCTATCAACTGTTTCAGAACCTGTACGGGGTTTCCGTAGAGGAAACCCCGTCCCGCCTCATTTATTGCAGGATCGGCAAATACTCCGGTCAGGATTGCACCGATTGTCCCTCCGATGCCGTGAATACCGAAGGCGTCAAGGGTATCATCGTAACCGAACTTCGGCTTCATCACCGCGACGGCAAAGAAAGGGATGATGCCGGCCGCAATGCCGATGACGATGGCGCCGGTTACGTTCACGAATCCTGCGGCAGGCGTGATGGCGACGAGGCCGCCAACTGCGCCCGATGCAAGACCAAGAAGCGTCGGTTTCTTCGAATGCAGCCACTCAGTGAACATCCATGATAGCGCCGCCACGGCGGTTGCGGTGTTTGTGTTGATGAAGGCCGCGCTGGCGAGACCGCTCGCAGACAGTGCTGAACCGGCATTGAACCCGAACCATCCGAACCAGAGAAGACCCGCCCCGGTCAGAACAAGGGTCAGGTTGTTCGGTATGATCGGTTTCTCGCGCCTTTTGCCGAGGACCAACGCGCCCACCAGCGCCGCTATGCCTGCATTGATATGGACGACCGTTCCCCCGGCGAAGTCGAGGGCACCCAGTTTTGCCAGGAAGCCGTTTCCCCAGACCCAGTGGGCTATGGGAACATATACCAAGGTCATCCAGAGAATCGAGAAGAGCACCCAGGCTGAGAACTTCATTCTTTCTATATAGCCGCCGCTGGCGAGGGCAACGGTTATCGCGGCGAAGGTGAGTTGGTAGACCACAAAAATAAACTCGGGAATCGTTTTCGCGAGGTCTGAAATGCTGTTGACGCCGACGCCCGAAAGGAGCATCTTCGCAGGGCTCCCGATGATCCCCCCGATGTCCGTGTTAAAGGCGAGGGTATACCCATAGATAATCCATAGGAAACTTACAATACAGTATGTCACAAAGGACATCGCCATGGTATTCAAGGTGTCCTTACGTTTTGCCAGGCCGCCGTAGAAGAGGGCCAGGCCGGGAAGCGTCATGAGCATCACCAAAGCTGTTGCGACGATCATCCATGCCGTATCTCCAGTGTCTATCTTCGGTGCAGGTGCAGCTGCCGGAGCCGGCTGAACAGACTGCGTTTGCTCAGCTGAGGGGGCGGCAGGTGTCGCCTGCTCCTCGGCAAGTACCAGGCCTGCGGAACAGAAACTCATCAAGATAACGAACAAGGTTGCTGCACTCAAGAATTTTTTCATATCGTCTCTCCTCTGTTTTCTATGAGTTACCAGGTGCGCATGACACCCAATACAATCGTGTCTTGATTCTTTTTAACGTTGTTGCTTTGTCTGCTGGGGAATTCCTTTTTGTTCGACCGGTCAAGCCGGTATTTAGGCCCCGATATGAAGTTTTCGACCAGCCTGATTGCAGGAGTGACCTCCTCAGCCCGCACTCTCACCACTACTTCATAAACATCACAAACAAAAAAAGCACTGCCAAAAAACCTTCTTTTCATCATCCCCCTTCTTCGGTATATTGTTGGCGGCATCTTTGTCTGGTCTTACCGCCCTTAGCCGGTGCTGCTTTTTTTCTCAATTCCGTATTTCTTAATTTTGTAACCAATCATCCTTTCGGTTATCCCGAGTTGCCGTGCGGCTTTCGCCATTACCCAGTTACATGCTTTGAGGGCATGCAATATCTCCTCTCTCTCCATTTCGTTGATCCTGTCCTTGAGAGAACCCATTTGCGAACCCTACAATTTTGTGCAAAGACCACGCCAGGCTCTATGGTATTGATTCATAATGAAATCGCTTGCTAAAACTGATACAATTTTGTTAGTAAGTACAATTTTGTGGTACGATTTTGTCGCTTCTTTGTGGGGCAGACGGATCTCGAAGAGATCACAGCAGGACGGTTCACGATGGCGGCCAACTGGTTACCGACGCGGACTCTCCAATTCTGCATAATCGTGTCTCCATAACAAAATCGTTCTGGTGCGATTCCTCCGCGACACCAAGGAAGAAGGATTGAAAAAAAAGGGAGATAAAAAGTATTATTATATTGGTTCCAATCATGAGTTTGGAGGCGGTATGAAAGGGAAAGTGGTAATCGTGAACGCTAGGGTCCTGCGCTTCAGTGTGTCTGCACTGTGCCTTTTAGCCCTTGTTCTTGCCCTCGCGTGCAGCGGCAAGAAGGAGGTTAAGCAGGTGTCTCCGGAAAGTAAACTCACGCTGGAGGCTTTTTCCGTCGCAGAGGGCGTGAGGGCTGCATACGTAAGAAAGGATTTTCCTGCCATCAAGGAGATATCCACCGCGGATGGTTACCGGGAGATCATCGACTCAATTAAACATTTTGATTCTGTGGAACTGACATTCACGCCAAAATGGGTCGAGATCGATAAATCGTTGGTTCAGCTGAATGTGGCATGGAAAGGAACCTGGACTGTTGAAGGAGAAACAGATGCGGAGAGGGGGATGGCTGTCTTCCTTTTTGAAGGCCAGCCATTGAAGTTCAGCAAGGTGCTGCGGGGAAACCCTTTTAAATATCCTGAACGATAGGAGTTCGGTAAAGAAATCTCCTTATTTTTTGCGAACTGCGTTCGCCTCGCTAATGGCAGGAGCTGCAAGAACCGCTGCTGCAAGAGCTGCAACCTGAGGAGCCCGGGTTTTCGACCCCGCGCATACCAAAAGTCGATAGTTTCTTCCTGATATCATCGCAACCGCACTTCGGGCATTGTATTGTTTGACTTCCGAACACGAGCTTCTCGAAATCTTCTTTGCAGGCATTGCAGTTGTATTCATATATCGGCATATTTCCTCCAAACCTGAATCCGTTGCGGTGCCGCTTTTTTGTTCAGCCTCATCAGCTCAGAGAGGATTACGCATGACACCTCGGAGATGCTCCTCACAAACCCGCATTGCCCCTGCGCAACACCGCTGTTTTTCCTGTAAGAGTTCTGAGGCGGTGCGGGCAACTTCTCCCGGGCAAAGACACTCCTACGTACAATTATAACAGGTATTCCCCGCAGAAGTAACCTTCCTTCCGAATCAGCCACTCAGCGGGCAGTGTCGAATCACGGAGCAAATGAAAGGAATGCTCAACAGAGTGCATCCTCCATGAGCTCAATGATATGAAACACTTGACTCTCTTTTGACCCGCTGCTCAGCTGAAGCATGCAACCGGGGCATGAGGTAATGATGTCACGGGCGCCGGTCACGGTGTAGGCCTCAATCCTCTTCTTAAGGAGATTCCGAGAGATATCCCTATACTGAAGACTGAACACGCCACCAAATCCGCAGCAGCCCTCTCCCCCCGCTTCAATGAATTCAGCTCCGGTATTCCGTATGAGTTGCCTCGGTTCATTCCGCACTCCCAAGGAATACCGCAGGTGGCAGGGGTCGTGGTAGGTCACCGAGGTAAAAGAACGGAGAGGATGCTGCTGACCATCCCCGAGTTTATCTGAGAGGAAGCTCGATATGTCTTGGACATCGGCAAGACTGTCACTGATCAGCTTCGGGTAATGGACCTTGAGAGAGACGACGCACGTCGGGCACAGGCTCACAATGGCATCCGTATTCAATTTGCTGAATATCCTGTGATTTTTCCTCGCCATTTCAAAGGCCTCTTCTTCAAGCCCGAGGCTTCGTAAGGGCGCACCGCAACAGACTTCCCCTCGCGGGAGGACTACCTCAAAACCGAGACGCAAAAGAACACGAATAAGGGAGAGCCCCAGGTGTGGGTAAACAAAATTAACGCTGCACCCGGTAAAAATGGCTACGCGGCCAATTTTTTTTTCGGGTTTATATACCTGCTGATCATCCCTGAGAGGGTGAGACGATATCGGTACGCGATAGGGAATTAAGCCCTTTTTTAAGAGATAGGGGGCTGCTACATGCTGCAACATCTTTGCAACCCGGTAACCGAGCATCGGTTTTTTGAGGGAGAAACGGGTAATCAGCCTGAGATACTTTCTCCTGCGGTCAAAATCCCTCAAAAAATTCCTGCCATGATACATGGCTTCTGTAATATTCAGGCGAGGTGGGCAGAGCGTTTCGCAGGCACCGCAAAGAATGCAGCTGAAAACCCGGTCGATGAGCATGGGGGAAGGCTCAATCCGCCCATCCAGTAAGGCTCTCAAGAGCGTGAGGCGGCCTCGTGCGCTCGAAGGCTCTGTTAAGTCTTCATCGTATGTCGGGCAAAAGGCCTTACAACTTCCGCATCTGACACATTTTGACAGTTCAGCGATATACTCTGAGGTCCGCATGCAGTTCTATTGTAATGTATCCGGATACCATCAGGCAAACAACTGCGGAATTGGCTTACGACAACTCTATAAGATTGAAATCGGGCAGATCCGATAAGACAACAATAAACCTATGTAAACCTATTCGGCCTAACATGGCATATAGCAAGGGGGCTATCACTCCCGGCATTGCATTTTCTGGGGATCGGTATCCATTTAGTGAAGTTCCATTTCCGGCACACCTCCTGTTCGGACCCCTTAGCGAACAGGACAGAAAGGGACATGACAGCAGGAACCATGTATACGACGGGGACAGGATACAATGAAAAGGAGGTCCTCAGGATATGAAGGCAAGAGCTTCTAAGCCGCCGCCGTCCTCGCCGCTTTTTTCGCTTTAGCAGCAGCGAAGACTTCGGAAGCGTTGAACGTGCCGTCAATTGCCTGAACCGGACATTTAGCAGTACAGATGCCGCAGCCTATACAGGCAACCTGGTCTATGGAATGTTTCTTCTTGATCTCCCCCGACGGTGCATTCACGGGACAAACTTTCGCGCATATCTGACAGCCGATACAGGTGTCCAAGACCACTGCCTTGGGCCTCTTGGGGATAAAATCGACAATCGCACGGGTCGGACACGGCGATACGCATAAACCGCACACCTTGCACTTCTCAAGATCAATCTTCGACAGATTATTTGAGATCGCCGGAGCATTGAAGGGGCACACCTTCACACACTTCCCGCATGAAATGCACCCGACCTGACAGTTTTTCTTTGTTTCAGGGCCCTTATCCCTTGAATGGCAGGCAACGAGCACCTGGCGCGAGGCGGGTAAAACCTCGATAACCCTTTTCGGACACGCCTGCTCGCACTTTTTGCACCCAGTGCATTTTACGATATCG
Organism: Thermodesulfovibrionales bacterium; assembly: GCA_050014695.1. Lineage (GTDB taxonomy): Bacteria > Nitrospirota > Thermodesulfovibrionia > Thermodesulfovibrionales > UBA9159 > UBA9159. The sequence goes on along the minus strand of JBEKCV010000005.1, from coordinate 32,564 downwards.
ATAACCGGCAGATGGTCGTCGCCCATAAAAATTGCGCCAAAAGGACAGACCCGTGCGCAGGTGCCATAACCGAGGCAGCCGTAACCGCATGCCTTGTCACCGCCGCCTGCAAGCACGGCAGCACGGCAATCCTGAACCCCCTCGTATTTGAATTTTTTTACAGACTTCGACCACCCGCCCTGGCACATAATTCTCGCAAAAATGGGTTCCCTGGCGTCGGCCTTCTTGCCCGTGATGAGGGCAACTGCCTCAGCACCCCGTGCCCCGGCCGGGGTACAGAGGTTTGGCGGAACGTCGGGATTATTCACGACGGCCTCCGCGTATTGTTCGCAGCCCGCATACCCGCACGCGCCGCAATGGGCGTGAGCAAGAACATCTTTCACCTGTTCAACTTTCGGATTGATCTTGACGGAAAATCTCTTTGCCGCGAAGGCAAGACCGAGACCAAATAGGGTGCTAACACCAGCCAGGAAGATTGCGGTGAATTCCAACAGCGGCAGCAACTCAACATGCTCCCGTGCTTCAACTCCCCCGCCAACACCGGCATGAGGTATGAGAAAATGAGATACATCGGTTAACCGAAGCAATCCGAGAATATCCACGATGATCCTGCTTATGTTGTGTATCTCACTCACTTCTTCGCAAGGGATTCACGGGAAAAGTCCCGAGAGGTCCTCCAGGTGAGTCAGTCATGATGGTTATATCCTAACATTTCCGAGACGGAATTTTCATCGTGACACATTACAAGGTTATTAACCCGGAAAACCCTGTAAATGCAAGAGCGATCAGTCCCGTAACCACAAAGGCAAGTGGCAAGCCCTTAAATGGCGCAGGCACATTCGCGAGTTCTAGTTTCTCACGGATGCTTGCCATGATGATCAATGCCAAGGCAAAGCCAACCCCCGAACCGAGGCCGAAGACAATGCTTTGAATAAAGCTGTAGTGTTCACCCGCATTAATCAAAGGGACAGCGAGGATAATACAGTTCGTCGATATCAGAGCAAGATAGATGCCGAGTTTGTAATAAAGCCCCGGTGCCACCTTTCGCATGATGGTATCAGATGCCTGGACAAAGCCGGCCACGATGCCGATAAAGACAATGATTTTGAGAAAGGTAATATCCAGGGGGACCATGACGAATCTGAAGATGACCCAGCTCAATGAGGCGCTGATCATCATCACCGCAGTAAAGGTGATGCTCATGCCCACGGCGGTCTCCATCTTCTTCGAGACACCAAAGAAAATGCAGAGTCCGAGGAATCTCGTAAAGACAAAGTTGTTTATGAGGGATGCCGCGATAAAGAGTTCGAAAAGCTTCGTAAATTCACTGCTCATTTATTCCTCCTTAATGCCCTTAGTGACCCGCAGACTGTTTCTGAAAGAACCTGATGGCGATCCAGTTGAAAAAGGCCATGAGTATCCCGACGGCAAAAAAACCACCAGCGGGCAGGACCATGATGAGAAGGGGCTTCGTATGAATGATCGGCATGCCCCAGAGAGACCCTTTGCCGAGTAATTCTCTAAAAAAACTGATTACCGTGAGGGCGACTAAGAATCCAAGCCCCATGCCAATGCCGTCAGCCATGGAAGGCGCAATCCTGTTCTTGCTCGCAAACATCTCGGCCCTGGCGAGGATGGAGGCAAAAGCAACGATCAACTGAATATAGAGTCCCATCTGCTTGTAGGCTTCACGGGCAAAAGCAGCCATCGACATATCGGTGACCGTCACCCAACCGGATATGACCAGCATAAAGATCGGCAACCTCACCTTCGGATGGATGAATGAACGCATCAGTGAAATTGTAATGTTGACCATCGTCTGGACAAAGAGGACCGCAACCCCCATCAAGACGCCGTTTCTCAGGTTGTTGGTAACCGCGATGGAAGGGCAGAGGCTGAGTGCAAGCTTAAAGATGGTGTTTTCCTTAATGATGCCGTTTTTTATAAGCTCCCAATAACTAACCGCGCCGGTGCTTGCCAATGTCCTCTCCCCTTTCGGTTATGGTCTTTCTCAGGAAGTCAACGCCGTTTTTCACGGCATCTTCGGTGACCGCTCTGCTCGAAATCGTCGCTCCCGATATGGCCTGAATGTACTCCGTCGTGTCGGTTTTCAATACCTTAAGATGTGCGGCATCCTTGCCGGCAAATTGATTTTTAAACCAGTCTGTCTCTATCTCGTCTCCGAGCCCCGGCGTTTCCGCATGGTGAAGGATATCGAGTTTCTGCACCGTGAAGGTTTTATCCACTGCGATCAGGGTATCGATGTAACTCGAATATCCCTTGCCGAAGGACTCGATGATATAGCCGATAACCTCGCCTTGCTTCTTGGCTACGTAATACTCGGCGTGCTTTTCATGTATCTCCCAGTCCCCTAATTTCTCAATTTTGTCTGCGGCCGGCATGAGTTTCTTGAGTGCTTGCTCCTTTTCGATGGCAGCTTTTGCGAACATGATCGGCGATGCCTTGGCATAGACCCAAGCAAGGATCAGTCCGCCCACGAGATAGACGATGACAAGGTTCAGGGTTATCTTTATGATATCCTTGCCCGTCATTTCTTCATCCCCTGCGTTTCGACGGTGCCGAAAACCTTGGTCTTAAAGCCCCGGTCAATGAGCGGAGCAAAACAATTCATGATGAGTATTGCAAACATCACGCCCTCGGGGAAGCCTCCCTTCAGTCTTATCAGCATAGTCAAAGCCCCGCAACCGATACCGAAGAGGATCTGGCCTTTCTTCAGAGAGGGGCAGGTAACATAATCGGTAGCCATGAAGAAGGCACCGAGCAGCATGCCGCCACTGATAAGATGAATGAGCGGGTCGCCGGCGAAGAAGAGCATCTTTCCCGTGTGAGGGTCTTTTCCGCCGAACACCCATGCGAGCAGTGCCGCGGTTCCGAGAAAAGAAAAGGGAATATGCCATGTAATGTATCTCTTGAAGAGGAGAAACGCGGCGCCTATCAGCAGTGCTATAGCTGAGGTCTCACCAATGGATCCCGCTCTGTGTCCGAGGAGAAGTTGCATATACAGGTTGCCCTTGTCGCCAAAGATTTCTATCAGTTTGCCCATGCCCTCTTCTTTTAATACCCCAAGAGGGGTGGCGGATGTTTTTGCATCGATGGAGAGGAAGGCGGCAGTCGGTGCAATCCATATGGTCATCGCCTTGGGAAAAGAAATCAGGGTGAAGGCTCTCCCGACGAGGGCGGGATTGAAGACATTGTATCCCAGTCCTCCGAACAATTGCTTGGTGATGACTATCGCGACTACCGAAGCAACAATCGGTATATGAATGGTAAAGGGATTGAAGGACCAGAGAGAAGCCGGGAGATTCATGCCGAGGAGCAGGCCGGTCAGGAATGCGCTTCCGTCGTTGATCGTTGCCTTTTGTTTGAGGGACTTCGTGAACGCATATTCTGAAAGAACAGCGGTAATAATGCAGAGGGCTGTGACGCAAAGGGCCTTTGGACCGAAAAAATAAAAACCCATGATAAAGGCGGGGAGCAGGCTGATGTTGACCGTCCACATGATGCGGCTTACCGACTCCTCACTCTTTATGTGAGGACTGACCGTAACGACCAGTGGTTTGTGTTTGTTTGCTTCATCCATACGTTTTTCCCCTTCACTCATGGCTTCGTCATGGATTTAGCCAGTCTAATGAGTTGAACCATGGGCCTTTTCGAAGGGCATACAAAGGCGCACGAACCGCACTCAAAACAGTCAAAGAGGTTATACTCCTTCGCCTCTTCATAATGCCCCTTTTCCGCAAACACACTCAGCAGGGACGGCATGAGATTCATGGGGCATATGTCAATGCACCGGCCGCATCTGATGCAGGGTCCGAAATCCTCAGCGTGCAAAACCCCCTCTTCGGGTATGACTAGTATCCCTGACGTACCCTTTGTCACCGGCACATCCAAGGAAGCCAGGGCAAAGCCCATCATCGGACCTCCTGCGATAACCTTGCCAGCGTCACCTTTAAAACCGCCGCATTCATCAATGAGTTCTGAGACGAGTGTGCCGATCCTTACCAGTAAGTTTGAAGGCGAATTTATTCCCTCGCCGGTTACCGTGACAACCCTTTCTATGAGCGGCTTTCCATACCGTGTGGCTTCGAAGATGGCAAGTGCTGTTCCGACATTCTGCACAACCACCTTCACATCCATGGGCAGCCCGCGGGGAGGCACCTCTCTGCCGGTGGTTGCCTTAATGAGCATCTTCTCGGCGCCCTGGGGATATTTTACTGCAAGGGTGCAGACCTCAATATTCCGGTATTCCTCTGTTGCTTCTTCCATCTTCTCGATGGCTTCAGGTTTATTGTCTTCTATCCCGACAAACCCCTTGTTCACGCCGAGTGTTTTCATCAGTACCTTGAGCCCTTCGATAATCTCGGCAGGCTTCTCTATCATCAAGCGGTAATCCGCTGTGAGATAGGGTTCACATTCTGCGCCATTAATGATTACCGTATCTATGGGCTTTTCCTTCGGCGGTGAGAGTTTCACCGATGTGGGAAATGCCGCTCCGCCGAGGCCCACAATTCCAGCACCCTTGATCTTCTCTTTCAGCTCATCCGGTGACAGATCGGCATAATGAGGGCTGTCCTTTAAAGCAGTCCAATCTTCCTTACCGTCGTTCTCAATGACAACTGAATTTACCATCCTCCCCATGGGGTTAGGGAACTCGCCGATGGCCACCACTTTCCCGGAAACGGACGAATGGACAGGCGCCGAGACAAAGCCACCCGGCTCACCGATCAATTCGCCCTTCTTAACTTCCTGGTTGATCGAGACGATCGGTTTACAGGGCGCTCCCGTATGCTGGCTGAGGGGGATGACGATTCTTTGCGGGACCTTTGCCGGTCTGATGGGGCTGTCTTTCGATAAATCCTTTTTATCAGGAGGGTGTATGCCACCTCTGAATGTTGATAGACCCATTACCGGTTCCTCCCTTTCGGCATAAAAGCTTTTTGTGACAAAAAACTGAAAAGGTTAACATTAATAACACGGTGTTCGCTGATATGTCAAGATTAGGTTGGCACCGTCCAGGGCAATCCATAGAAAAATTCTATGGGATTCGCACACGTAATTATGAGTTATCATTCTTTTTTGCAACTTTTGAGAGATGATCCGCTCTCCTCAGAGGCTCAGGGATTCGGTATCTCGTTGCGCACTGAAGAATAATCTCGATGGCATCTTCCAAACATGATTTGTGACCGGGGGAAACGAAGAGGGATTTCACGTTTTCCCTGCTCCTCGCCGCCGCACCGACTATTTTATTGCAATGCCTTAAAGGAGACCAGTCTCCCTTCAAAAGCCCCGGTTCTTCGTACTCGCCGATAAGCCTCGACTTTGCACACCCGATTGTCGGTATATCGAGAAGCACTCCTAAGTGAGATGCGATGCCGATTCCCTTTGGATGTGCGATGCCGTGGCCGTCAACAAGGATGACGTCGGGTTTTCTTCTCAATTGCTTGACTGCGTCGATAATGGCCGATCCTTCCCTGAAGGTTAAATACCCCGGCATATATGGAAATAGAATCGCGGCGGTGGCATGCGCATCTTCGATATGAATCATCTCGGGGTACTCATAAAGGCTGGCCACCCCGATGACTGTATCCCTGGAGAACGCCGCGTCGACCCCTGCAACACATCGCGGAACTTTTCTTAAAGGGGTGATTTTTACCCTTTTCTTGATAGCATCCTGGATCTTTCTTGCCTCTGCCACATCTTTTGGCCATCGCATTGTCACAGGATACCACAAGACTTCTTCCGTGACAGAAAAATAGTTCCTGGAACCATGCAAGGGTCGTTCGCACAAGAGCATCTGCTTTTGACTTATACGCTTCGTGAGGGATATAATCAAACAAAGTCCGTAACTCTCGGGAGACCTAATAGAAATGAAGAGTCGTAAAGTCCTTTGGGCTGTCACATTCCTTGTTGCAGCGATCTTGACCGGTATCTTGAGCGGCGGCTACATTGCCGTTGCAAGGGGTGTTCCGTCTATCAAAGAGCTCAAACAATATAAGTCGATTCCGGGCACAAAGATTTATGCTGATGATGACACGCTCATAGGCGAGTTGAAGGTAGACAAGGGTGTTTACGTGCCTCTCGACAGGATGCCAGCGTACCTGATCAATGCTGTTCTTGCCGTTGAGGACTCTCGTTTCTGGAAACACGGGGGAGTCGACTATATTGCCATCCTGAGGGCCGCAGTCAAGGATGTGGTCCATGTCGGGATTAAAGAGGGCGGAAGTACTATAACCCAGCAACTCGCCAAGATAACTTTCCTGACCCCTGAAAGGACGATGCAAAGGAAGGTCAGGGAGTTTGCCCTCGCGATGAAGATCGAAAAAAACATGACGAAAAAAGAGATCCTGGAACTTTATCTCAACAAGGTATATCTGGGCCATGGCGCGTATGGGATGGAAATGGCGTCAAAAGTTTATTTCGGTAAATCAGTCGGCAATCTGACCCTCCCTGAAGCAGCTCTTCTGGCAGGACTGATAAAGGCGCCCTCTGTTTATTCCCCTTATAACAATCTGATGAAGGCTAAGGAGAGGCAGGCGACGGTTCTTTCTCGTATGGAAGAAGAAGGCTTCATAAAACCCCCGGAGAGAGAAAAGGCGTTAAGGCAGCCACTCACCCTCTCGACGTTGCGCAGGTGGATCGAGGCGAACAATTATTTTGTCGAATATGTGAGGAAATATCTTGAAGAGAAGTATGGTGAGGACATGGTGTATAAAGGTGGCCTCAGTGTCTATACGACCCTCGACAGAAGGGCGCAGGCTGCCGCTGCTCGTGCCCTTCAGGAAGGGTTACGGGATCTCGATAAAAGAAGGGGCTGGAGAGGGCCTCTGGAACACCGGGACGTCGATGCTGAAAAGGAATTGAAGAAAAAAGATGCGAGCCAGTTTCTTACCGGCGTGAGCGGCGATATCGTCCCGGGTATTGTCCTTAGGGTGAGCGCGAAAGAGGCAACGATAAAGGCAAGGGGGGTTGTGGGAAGACTATCCCTCGATGCAGCGCAATGGGCGAGCAGGGTGATCGATCCGAAGAGCGGCAGGGCATCCCAGATAAAAAGTTTTTCGCTTGATAATGTGCTGAAGGTGGGAGATGTTGTCAAGGTCGGCTTCAAGTCGGTACGGGGCGATACCGTCGAACTCTCCCTCGAACAGGAGCCCGAAGTGGAAGGAGCTGTCGTTGCGGTAGAACCGAGCACGGGATTCATCAGGGCGATGGTCGGCGGCTATGACTATGCGAAGAGCGAATATAACAGGGCCGTATTCGCGAAGCGCCAGCCGGGGTCTGCCTTTAAACCGATAATTTATGCAGCTGCCATGGACAATGGATTCACTCCCGCCAGCATGGTGGACGACGAAACCGTCACTTACCAAGGAGGGCCCAAGGGCGACTGGAGCCCTGAAAATTATGACCACAAGCATTACGGGTTGACAAGACTGCGGGATGCGCTGGCCTATTCGAGGAATGTCGTTACCGTGAAGCTGGTAGATTCCTTGGGCGTTGATACGGTTATTGATTTTGCGAGGAAGATCGGAATTGAAGGGGACATGCCTCGTAACTTGAGCATAGCCCTCGGCAGCATCAGCGTCACACCCCTGGAGCTTGTCTTCGGCTACAGTGTCTTTGACAACGGCGGGGTCAGGATGACCCCCCTTTCAGTGAAATACATAACGGATTCACAGGGAAGGATCCTTGAAAGCAATGATCCCGAAGGTCAGCAGATGATCAGCCCCGGCAGTGCTTTTTTGGTAACATCCATGATGGAGGACGTCGTAAACTACGGGACAGGGTGGAGGGCAAAGGCCCTCGGAAGAGTGGTTGCCGGCAAGACAGGGACGACCAACGAAAACAAGGATGCGTGGTTTGTCGGCTATACTCCGGAGATTGTTGCCGGTGTCTGGGTGGGGTTCGATGACATGCGCTCTCTCGGCAACCAGGAGACCGGGGCCAAGGCCGCATCTCCTATCTGGGTGAATTTTATGAAGGGTATGGGTCCCGGTGGATCACTGGGTTTTACGGTACCCGAGGGCATTGTCAATTATTCGATAGATCCGACCAACGGCCTTCTCGCGAGGGACGAGACGTACGGCGTAAAGGAATATTTTAAGATTGGAACCCAGCCGAAGGAATACTCGCCCGTTAAACCACCCTCGGGTTGGGAGACTAAGGAACCGTCACGATTAGATTTCGATTAGGAGGTGCACTATGTCTCTGAAAGGTCTCTGCAGAATCATCCTGCTTGCTGCTGCCGTTGTCATAGCATTGACCTCCCTGGCCTATGCCCAGGAGGAAACTTATGACAAGGCGCTGCGCGCTTATTTGAAGAAAGACTTTAAGACCACGGTGAAATATCTCAAAGAGTACGTGGCTCAGAACCCTGATGCAGACGCCTATTATCTCCTTGGCTATGCGAACTATAAGTTGAAAAATAGGAAAGATGCGATAGGGTATTTCAGGGAGGCGTATCTCATTGACCCAAATTTCACGCCGAAGTCGATTGAATTTAAAGGAACCGTCAAAAAAAGCAGATAAGTATAGGGGTCCTTTATTCCCTCGTTAGCTTACGGGCCCTATGAATCATCTGGCCTTCAAGGGAGAAATTGAGTATACGACCGAGAAAGCTCCCGAAGGTGGCGCGGCGTGGGGGAGTCCAATGATCGAACAAAGGATATTCCGAGAGTATGACATACGGGGCGTCTGGGAAAAAGACCTGACCCGGACGGCTGTCAATGCCATCGCTAAGGCGTTCTCCTTCTATCTGAAAAAACATCTTATGAAAGACAGCCTTACAGTCACCGTGGGGAGAGATGTTCGGCTGAGCTCGCCGGCTCTCTTCAGTAGTCTCGTTGATGGACTTATGGCTAGCGGTCTGGATGTTATCGATATCGGTGCATGCCCTACTCCGCTCCAGTATTTCTCATTACACCGCCTTCCGGTTGACGGCGGCATCATGATAACGGGAAGCCATAATCCTCCGGAGTTCAATGGACTGAAACTTAGCGTGGGCAAAGAGACGCTCTTTGGGGAGAGGATTCAGGATCTGAGGAGGATACTCGAGAAGGGTGAAGGTGTCCGCGGTTCTGGAAACATGCGGAGCTATGACATAATCCCCGAGTATTCTGCCTATATAAAAAATCTTTTCGGTAGTTTTGAGGGAATCAAGGTCGTCGTGGATGCCGGTAACGGAACCGGAGGGCTTGTTGCCCCGTCCATCCTGAGGTCGCTCGATTGTGACGTCGTGGAGCTGTATTGCGAGCCTGACGGCAGGTTCCCAAACCATCATCCCGACCCCGTTGTCCCTGAAAATATGAGGGATCTTATCGGCAGGGTTGAGGTCGAAAAGGCCCATATCGGCATCGGCTACGATGGTGATTCCGACAGAATCGGGGTTGTCGATGAGGACGGTAACGTTGTATGGGGCGATATGCTCTTAGTGTTGTTTGCCAGGGACATACTGGCGAAGTATCCCGGTGCCGCGGTTATCGGTGAGGTTAAGTGTTCTCAGATCCTCTTTGACGAGGTGAAGCGGCTTGGCGGCAATCCCATCATGGGGAAGGTTGGGCATTCCTTAATAAAGAGTAAGATGAAGGACACAGGGGCTCTCCTGGCCGGTGAAATGAGTGGCCACGTATTCTTTGCCGACCGGTATTTCGGTTATGACGATGCCATCTACACGAGCCTCAGGCTTCTCGAGATACTTTCTCTGAAGGGCCCCCCCTATTCTCTTAAACGCCTTCTTTCCGATATCCCACCCGTCGTTGCTACCCCTGAGATAAGGGTTGCGTGTCCTGATGATGCAAAATTCAAGGTGATTGAGCAGGCAAAGGCAGCTTTTTTTGACTATCCTCTCATCGATGTTGACGGTATTCGGATACAGTTTGATGACGGCTGGGGCCTCATCAGAGCATCGAATACCCAGCCGGTTATCGTCCTCCGGTTTGAGGCAAAGAACAGGGAGTCTCTCAACAGGATACAGCGGCTGGTAGAAGAGCGACTGGCAAAGCTTATCTAATTCTTAGGATGTTTGTTGTGTGCGAGAAACACAACACAATCATCGCACTCTCTCCCCGATTCCTTGTTACAGATCATGCGGTTGAGCTCCCAGCACGGTTTGGTCTTATCAATAAAGGCGGAACATCTTTTTTTCCTGTCCTCGGGGCAATGGGTTATCTCCCAGCACGGAGCGTATTCAAGAAGCTTTTTGATCCCTTCTATGCTTATCTTCCTCACATGGATGAGGTCCCTGAGACACTTGATCCATTTGATATCGTTTTCGGAATAAAATCTATTTTTATTGCGGCGGGCAGGACATATTAGCCCTTGTTTTTCGTAAAGCCGCAAAGTCTGGTCCGTTGTACCAAGGAGTTCCGAAACAATCCCGATGGGATAGAGCGGCATCTGATTCTTTTCCTCATCGGTTAAATCTGTTATAGGTTTCCTTCTGGCCATAGATCGTAGCTTATATTATATTTGTAATTATAGACATTGTCGAGCTAAAAATACAGGGTGAGGATCGGGCGATATACGGTATGCGAATTAATTGCTTTTTTCAATTTCTGTCGGTTATCGTAATACAGTGAACCTGAAGGGCTTTCTGAAGAAATTTAAAAATGGCAAGATCCTGGTCATCGGTGATCTTATTCTTGATCGGTACATATGGGGGAAGGTGAGCAGGATTTCACCCGAGGCACCGGTTCCCGTGGTCGAGGTGACCGATGACAACTTCGTGCTCGGGGGGGCGGCTAACGTCGCCCATAATATCATCGCTCTAGGCGGGAGGGCAACGGTAGCGGGTATTGTCGGAAAGGACAGAGCCGGCGATGTCCTTCGGAATCTCCTTGCTGAGAGGGGAGTCGCGAGTGCGGTTGTTGAAGATTCCAGGCCTACTACGATAAAGACGAGGGTGATAGCCCATAACCAGCAGGTCGTGCGATTCGACAGGGAAGGCAGGGAGAGGATAACCGGCAAGGTTCTTGAAAGAATGCGCAACATCATAAAGGATGCCGTTCGCGAACATGATGCCGTTATCGTTTCTGATTACAAAAAAGGTGTGGTATCCCGGGAATTGATAAAAAATATCCTGAGCATTGCAAGACCCAAGGGCAAACTGGTCGCCGTTGACCCAAAGGTTGGCCACTTCCATTGTTATAAAGGGGTGTCTCTTATTACCCCGAATCTTATGGAGGCCTCCAGCGGTTCCGGAATTGATATAAGGGACGAAAAGTCCCTCCTTAAAGCGGGGCAAGCCCTTATGAAAAAAATTTCCTGTAGCGCAGTCCTGATAACCAGAGGGGAGGAAGGGATGAGTCTCTTCGAAAGGGATAGAGTTACCCATATACCGACCGTCGCACGGCATATCTATGATGTAACAGGCGCGGGGGATACCGTGATAGCAACTTTCAGCCTGGCTTATGCCGCTGGTGCATCAATGCAGGAAGCGGCCGCGATCGCGAACCACGCGGCAGGGTTGGTGGTCGGAGAGGTTGGGACTGCTGTCGTAACCCCGGAAAAGCTGAGTGAGTCCCTTCTGAGGGGGTGTTGATTCATGGCAAAAGCCGTCGCGTTACTATCGGGAGGGCTTGACAGCACGCTTGCGATCCTAGTGATGCTGCAACAGGGGATAGAGGTGACCGCCGTGACATTCCTTACCCATTTTGGCTGCGACATCAGTGATAGTTCCTCCTGTTCAAGAAATCCATTCCCGGCTGCTGAGAAATTCGGTTTCAGGGTAAAACTCTGTCACCTCGCAGAGAAATTCATCGAGATTGTGAAGAACCCGCGTTTCGGTCATGGCAGGAACATGAATCCGTGCATCGACTGCAGGATCCTCATGCTCAGGGAGGCAAAGGAGTTCATGGGAATGATCGGCGCAGATTTTATTGTTACTGGTGAGGTGCTCGGTCAGAGGCCAATGAGCCAACGGCGGGACACGCTCAACGTGATCGACAGAGAGGCTGGTCTAAAGGGGTATGTGTTGCGCCCCCTCAGCGCAACACTGTTTGCTCCGACGGTCCCGGAAAAAGAAGGGCTCGTGGAGAGGGACAGACTGTACGCCATGAGCGGCCGGTCGAGAAGGCCGCAGATGGCCCTTGCGGAAAAGCTTGGGCTGACCGACTTCCCTGCCCCGGCAGGGGGGTGTCTGCTGACCGAGCCCAACTACGCTCACCGTCTCAAGGAACTCCTCGGACACGATCCAAACCCCTCCCTCGACGACCTGAGATTATTGCGGTTCGGCCGGCACTTCAGATTCTCGCCCGGGTGCAAGGCGATTGTCGGCAGAGACGAAAAAGACAATGAAGCGATTGCATCTTTTGCTGAGAAAGAAGGGTATCTTCTCCATGTCGAGGGTGTCGGCAGCCCCCTTGTTTTTCTTTCAGGCCATGATTCGGTGAATTTCATAACCCTCGCCGCCTCCCTCTGCGCACGTTACTCCGATGCAAGGAATCTTTCCGAAGTTGAAGTGACGGTCGGCAAGGCAGGAGATTTCTGGAGTATACCCGTCTCTCCCGCGACCGATGCCATGATGGGATACTACCGCGTAGTGAAGGTCAAAGGAGGATCTGCAGTCCGGAGTTCGCGGAGCGGCACGGAAGGATCTCAAAGACGTCATGCCACCGAACGGATTCCGCCGGTTCTAAGGTGTCAACCTGACAGGGACGCCTTTTGATCTGAGATACTCTTTTGCCTCTCTGATCGTATACTCTCTGAAATGAAATATGGAAGCTGCGAGGACGGCGTCTGCCTTTCCATGCACAAACCCTTCATGGAGATGCTCCAGCGTTCCCGCACCACCTGACGCGATAACAGGGATCGATACGGCCTCTGAAATAGCCTTTGTCAGTTGTATATCATAGCCGTCCCTTGTACCGTCCTTGTCCATACTCGTAAGCATGATCTCTCCCGCACCGAGGTCTTCCATCTCCTTGGCCCATTGTACCGCATCGATACCTATCATTTTTCGTCCGCCGTGTGTCGAGATTGCCCAGGTCAATGCATCTGCTGGCAGACGCAGGCGGACGTCCCTGAACGATGGTTCATCAAAACAATTCTCCCCGGCTGCATCAGAGGAAGTGCGGTCGACCCTCTTTGCATCAATGGCAATCACGATACACTGACTTCCAAAACGCTCGGCCGCCCTGCTGACGAAGTGAGGGTCTTTCACTGCAGCGGTATTGATGGAGACTTTATCGCAGCCTGCACGCAGGAGATCCCTGATATCGTCGAGGCTCTTTATGCCGCCGCCAACGGTCAGCGGCATAAAGACATCATCAGCGGTCTTTTCGACCACATCGATGATAATCTTCCTCTTCTCATGCGATGCGGTGATGTCGAGAAAGATGAGTTCATCGGCCCCCTGCTCATCATAGAACTTTGCATTTTCGACAGGATCGCCTGCATCCCTGAGATTAACAAAGCTGACTCCTTTTACGACGCGCCCATTCTGAACATCAAGACACGGAATTATCCTCTTAGCGAGCATGGGGGGTATCCTCTGCTATCATTATCGCCTCCCTCAAATCAAGTGACCCTTCGTATATCGCTTTACCGGTAATCGCACCCCAGAGCCCCTCTATTTCCGTAAGCCTCTTAATATCCTGGAGGGAAGAGATACCCCCGGAGGCTATTACCGGGACCGTTGCAGCGCGGACCATTTCCTCTATTGCCTTTGCATTGGGGCCGGTCATCATCCCGTCCGTTGCGATATCAGTATAGATGATTCCGGCTGCGCCTCGGGCAGCGGAATCTTTTGCAAGATCGGTGGCATCCACGGTTGTAATCTGCACCCAGCCTTTTACCGCAACCTTTCCGTCTCGGGCATCAATGCCGACAAGAATTTGCCCTGGATATCGCCTGCACGCTTCGCTTACCAGCGAGGCGTTATCGATGGCAGCGGTTCCCAGGATTATCCTGTTGATCCCGATGCTCATCAGCTCATCGACCTGTTGCAGGTCCCTTATGCCTCCGCCAACTTCTATGTCCATTACCACTGCTTCTCGAATTCTTTTGATGGCTTCAAGGTTTTTTTGACTTCCGGTAAATGCACCGTCGAGATCGACCACGTGGAGCAACCGCGCACCAAAGGATTGCCAAAGCCTTGCAGTAGAGGGCGGGTGATCGGAATATATGGTTACCGCATCCTCTTTTCCCTGGCGGAGCCTTACGCATTTTCCACCTTTGAGGTCTATTGCAGGAATTATATACATGTATTAATATAGCAAAAGACGCGCACCGTTTGCTGAAGCAGCGGACAGAAAAACAGATAACGTCAAGAGACCCTTGAGCGAGGCAGAATACAGACACGTGCTAGCAGTGCACCATGATTGATCTCGGAGCCGAGTCGTCTCTCATTCCGAATCCCTTGCTCTGTGTCCTGCAATACCCGCGAGCGTGACCGGTATGTCAGATAAATACCTTTTCAAGAACATCCGCAAGATGAGGAGGGAAGATTTCTGTCCTCCCCCGTCTCTTTTTCAGCGAGGAAAAAACATCTTCAGCCTCTGTATGTTTGTTCTTCTCTTTTCTCTGTCGTTTTCCGGAGAGGTGTTTCCCTTTCAAATTCCGGAAACCCTCCTCTATGATCTCACATGGGCAGGGATCAAGGCTGGCGAAGCCTCCCTCAGGGTGAAAGGGAGCGATGGGGGACTCATCATAACTTCCACGGCAAAATCAGCTCAGTGGATATCACTTTTCTATACGGTCGATGACTGGGCCGAAAGTAGGCTAACCGGGGACATAAGGATAAAGACCATAGGACACCCCGTGAATTACAAGCTTAAGATAAGAGAAGGAAGGCGCCGGAAAAACAAAGAAGTGATTTTTGCACGCGACGCCTCCAAGGCCATCTACATCGACTATCTGAACGGCGAAAAAAAGGCATTTGATGTGCCTTCCGTTGTTTTCGATCCCCTCTCCAGTTTTTTCCACCTCAGGACGAGAGATCTCGAGGTCGGCAAATCCGTTTATGTTCCGGTCTTCGACAACAGGAAGATCCAGGATGTTGAAGTCCAGGTGCTGAGAAAGGAGAAGGTCGAGGTGCCCGCTGGTGAATTCAATACCGTTGTTGTGAGACCTCTCATAAAATCTGAAGGTATCTTTGAGCGGAAAGGAACGATAAACATCTGGCTTACCGATGACGAAAAGCGTATCCCGGTGAAGCTGAAGACGAAGGTCAAGGTGGGCTCTATAACGGCTTATCTTGTCGGGGGGAGCTATTGAACGTATCGCTTGTCGTTACAACATACAACAATCCCTCTGCCCTGCGGAAAGTTGTTGAAAGTTTAGGAAACCAGACTCGGCTCCCCGATGAGGTACTCATAGCGGACGATGGGTCTGACGAAAATACCGCATCGCTGGTAAAAGATCTTTCTGAAAGAGCACATTCCCCTATCTTCCATGTATGGCAGGAGGACAAAGGCTTTAGGGCTGCAAAGATCCGTAACGAGGCAATAAAACGATCAAAAGGGAACTATGTCATTCTGTTAGACGGCGACTGCATTGTGAATCGGTATTTTATATCGGACCACCTATCACTTGCGGAGAAGGGATGTTTTATACAGGGCAAGAGGATGCACGTTCACAGGCGCGCCGTGACAGATTTTCATCATGGCTATGCCAATTCGCCACTGACATTACTCAAAATGGCCCTGACAGGCACAATTTCTAATGTCCATCATCTCATTCGCCTTACCGGGTGTCCCGCCGTGAAGAACAGAAAACTCAAGGGAATAAAATCATGCAATATGAGTTTCTTTAAAGAGGATATACTCGCTGTGAACGGCTTCAATGAAGATTACGTGGGATGGGGGAATGAGGACTCCGATCTGGCCTGTAGATTCTTTAACTATGGACTCTTGAAAAAGGTCCATCAATTCATGGCAGTATGTTTCCATCTCTCGCATCCCACGAACAAAACCATGATCGGCGGGAACAAACAACTTCTTGTAACGGCCCTCTCGACAAAGGGATTTTTTTGTAAGAATGGACTTGTTAAAAAAAATTAATGCGGACACGCTCATCTGGACAGGATTTTCTGGAATGTTCTTTTTTGTGCCATTGGCCAATTCGCCGGTGGAGATTTGCGGTGCCCTTGTACTGGCTGCCTGGATCTTGTCCGGCAAGTTCTTGACGGATGTCCCGGCGTGGTTGCATTCGGCAACCGCAGTGCCGGTAATCGCACTGATTCTTCTTCCATGGGTCGGGCTCGCGTATACTCCGGCGCTATCGGATGGTCTTCACGTGGCTTCGAAAGGTTACTACTGGCTTTATTGTATGGCAATGATAACCGTTTTGAAGACCCGGACGTGTCGTGATCTCATAATCAGGATGTTCTTGGCCGGGCTTGCTCTGAATAGTCTTGTATCACTCATGCAGATCGGCGGCATCTTCCCGCTGAGATATGGTACGCCGAGTGGCCTTTTAGGAATAAGTTCTCCATGGATAACCTATTCACTGCTGCTTACGGTCGGCATATTTATAGCCTCCTTTTATTTCCAAAGGGCCGAGAACAGGAATGGACGATTCCTGCCCCTTCTCCTCATGCTCCTCTATTTCGTGACCATCGGATTTGTGGGTGGACGGAGCGGTTACGTAGCGTTTATCCTTTTATCCCCCTTGCTCGTTTACAATATCATCGGCAGGAGGCATATCCTGATGATAGTAGTTTTCAGCGTACTGGCGGTATCGATACTCTTCACCTTCCCGATCGTGCAATCCCGGTTTGCAGCGGTCGAGAAAGACATATCGCTGTACGAGCAAGGAAACATCAATACCTCCGTCGGCTTACGATTTCATATGTGGAAGATAGCCATATCGGAAATAAAAAAGAATCCGCTGCTCGGCATCGGAACTGCCGGGTTTAGAAAGTTATGGGAGATGAACAAAGGCGATCGATCACTTCCTTTTTTTGATCACCCGCATAACAGTTTTCTGTATGTGCTGGTGAGCTTTGGCGTAACAGGCCTGATTGCCCTTTGCTGGCTTCTGTTTGTCATGCTGCAAAAAGGATGGAATGGGCGTGATACCCCACTGGGCTTCGCATTGTTTGCATTCACTCTTGTCTTAACCCTTGGAAGCTTCACAGACACCCAGATCCTCCCTTTCCCGACGGCGATGGCATTTACACTCTTTGCAGGGGTTGCCGGGGCGATAGATGTCTAGGAAGAATAACTTGTCTGTGGCCATTATTACAAAAAATGAGGAGAAGAATCTTGCCGACTGCGTGAAAAGCGTCTCCTTTGCGGACGACATTGTGGTCGTCGATTCAGGGAGCACGGACAAGACGGTGGAGATCGCAGAGGGATTCGGCTGCCGCGTTTTTGTTGAGGAATGGAAGGGCTACGGCCCTCAGAAAAACAGCGCAGTCGATAAATGCTCGCATGACTGGGTTCTTCTCCTGGATGCTGATGAGCGCGCGCCATCAGAGACAAAAGGGGCGATTCTGAAGATTCTCGAAAAACCGGAGGCCGTTGCTTACACGCTGAGAAGGAAAAACTATCTCCATGGCAAATGGCTGAAGCATTCCGGGTATTGGCCCGACCGGCAGACGCGGCTGGTCAAGAAGGACAAGGGATCGTTCCATGGTGTTATCCATGAGAGGTGGAAGTCGGATGGGATTGTCCAGGATCTGGATGCGCATATCGAACACTACGCGTTCTCCAATTATTCTGACATGCTCATGACTTTGAATGACTACTCTTCGATTATTGCCAGAGAACTGTATGCTTCGGGGATCAGAACAAACCCTGTCTCACCTCTCTATCACGGGATCGGCATGTTCCTGAAGATTTATGTCATCGGAAGAGGTTTCCTTGACGGGATCGATGGTCTCGTTACAGCACTATTAAAAGCGGGCGGGTCGTTTTTTAAATATGCAAAGCTTCTTGAACTCCAACGTGCGAATAAACAGTAACTCCCAGGGGCAAGTCATGGGTTCCTCTTCATTTTTTGTGAAAGGCCTGGACGCTGCAAGCTGAGGTGCTTCAATGGATGTCAGCATAATAATCCCTGTTTTCAACCAGGTGCACTTCACAAAAATATGTATAGAGAGCCTCCAGGCAACACTCCCCGGAAACTGCGAGATCATTGTTGTTAATAACGGTTCTTCAGATGGCACTGCCGAATATCTGCTGGGGTGTTCAAATGTAAACGTTATTACCAATAAGGAAAATCTGGGATGCGCGGCTGCATGGAACCAGGGGGTTAAGGCTTCGCATGCTCCGTGGGTTGTCATGCTGAATAACGACTTGATCCTTTCGGCAAACTGGCTGGAAGGAATCCTTGACTTTGCGAGAGAGAGGGAATTGGACATCGTGAGCCCCGCCTTTCGGGAAGGACAATATAACTATGACATCGCCGAGTATTCGAGACAATTTGTCAAGCGAATGCAATC
This sequence comes from Thermodesulfovibrionales bacterium, assembly GCA_050014695.1. Classification (GTDB taxonomy): domain Bacteria; phylum Nitrospirota; class Thermodesulfovibrionia; order Thermodesulfovibrionales; family UBA9159; genus UBA9159. The sequence continues at coordinate 14,164 of JBEKCV010000005.1, read as the reverse complement.
GGTGGCGCGAATAGGGGTTGCTCAGGGGATATGTTTCATGGTGAGTCGGCGCGTGTTTCACCGGATTGGCATGTTTGATGAAAACTTCAAATTCGGCCAGTTCGAGGATGCTGACTTCTTTCGCCGGGCGAGGCTCGCCGGCTTCGTCCTTGGAACGACGGGTCGTTCGTTCATACATCATTTTGGTTCGGTCACCCAAGATTCAATCCGTGGGGAAAGGGCCTCACGGACTTACGAACATGAGAATCGCGTTTATTTCCGCAAAAAATACGGGCTTACAATCTGGAAAAGATTCCTTGAGAGAAGAAGTACCAAGGTGAAGGCCTTCTGGTGGCGGATATGGGAAAAAACGCTGTACGACGATACCCTCATAGAAAAGTGGATCGATGGACGATTGCGGTACTTTTGAAGAGGGTCGGGGCATGGATCAGATTTGCTGCTGGTTGAGAAGATGTCGGCCATGAACAGACCAAAGGTAAGTGTTTGTATTCCGACATACAATTATGCTAGCTTTTTACCGGAGGCCATTGACTCCGTCCTCAGACAGACCTTTGCTGATTATGAGATACTGATTGTTGATGATTGCTCTCATGACAAGACGGCAGAGTTGCTCGAAGTCTATGCAGGCAGGGACAAAAGAATACGCTTCAAGATCAATCCTGTTAACGTCGGAATGGTGAACAACTGGAATTTGTGCCTGACGGAGGCTAGAGGCGAGTATATCAAGCCCGTTTTCGGTGACGACCTTCTGTTTCGTCATGAAGCCTTGGAGAAGATGGTCTCGCTTCTTGACTCTCATCCGGATATTTCGCTTGTGGGTTCCGCAAGGAATCTTATCGATGAACAGTCCAGAATTACGAAGGTGCTGGCGCATTTCAAAGGCAGCGGCATTCTGCCGGGAACTGCCGTTATTAATCGCTGTCTATCCGAGCAGAAGAACCTTGTGGGAGAACCAAGCGTTGTCATGTTCCGGAAAAGGGATGCGCAACGAGGGTTCATGCTCCAGTATGAACAGATCGTCGATTTGGAAATGTGGTTTTACCTGTTAGAGAAGGGGAAATTCGCCTACATAGATGAGCCGCTCTCCTCATTTCGGATTCATTCTGCTCAGCAGACACAGAAAAACACAAAGAACTTTACCGCGCTGGAAGATATTTTCCTCCTTTACGAAGAATATATGCATAAACCGTATATAACTATCGGGGCCTTTCACAAGGAATATATTCGGTATGACAACATCTACAGAATATGGAAAATGTATACTACCAAACAGATTTCTAAAGAACACGCCATAAGGGAAGTTGATGCCCGATACGGACACGTGCAGTTTCTTTTACTCTATCCGTTATATAAGATCTACAAGCCTTTTTTGAAATTCTACCGCAAGCTGAGGAATACAAGGAAATTATGAACACTAGGGGCGCATGAAAAATGACTACGGACAATAGCAGACTGAGGGCTGACAGAGAACAAAAAGCTCTCGGCGGAATACGTTCCTGTCCCCATCACGGTTGCTTCCTGTGCGGTGCACCTGGTATTACCGTCTATCATAGGCTTCGGGACCGTATTTTCAGCGCTCCTGGTGAGTGGAGCCTGAAGGAATGTCCTGCCAAGGACTGTGGTCTGGTATGGCTAGACCCAATGCCGACAGAGGAGGATATCCTGGTAGCGTATCAAGACTACTATACCCACCGTGGTGAAGGAGCGCCGAAACCTCCTTCATTAAGACGGCGGATGTCACGTTTTTGGGATAGGTGTTATCTTTTTCGCAAGTACTGCTCCGGGGCGGGAGTGGTCCCGGCCTGGGTCTGGCTGTTAGGCCTCTACCGGTCTCTTCAACCGATGAAGAAGGCCGCTCTTGATTTCAACGCGATGTACTTGCCCGTGAAGCCGGGGGGGCGACTTCTCGAGGTTGGGAGCGGAGGCGGAGATAATCTCAGGGCCTTACAGGATATTGGTTGGGTCGTTGAGGGAGTGGATTTTGATCCTGAAGCTGTCGAAGCCGCCAGAAGAAAGGGACTGCATGTTCGGCAGGGGCTATTGGAGGAACAGCGTTACCCGGATGAGTTTTTCGACGCTGTCACCATGAGTCATCTGGTTGAACATGTGCATGACCCGCTTCACCTACTCCTTGAGAGCCGGAGAGTTCTCAAGCCCGGCGGGCGGATAGCAGTCGTGACTCCCAACGTTGCTTCCATAGGGCATAGGCTTTTTTCAGCGGCATGGCTCCCGTTGGACCCTCCCCGACACCTCCACCTTTTTTCTCCTCAGGCCCTTTCTTCGCTTGCCGATCGGGCTGGTTTTCAGAAGAAGAGGGTCTTCACCACGATCAGGGAGGCGGGCAATGTGTTCATCGCAAGTAGGCATATAAAGCATTCGCAACGGTATGTCTGGGGAAGTGTTCAGCCACGCTTGCTGAAAAAAGCGGCCAAGGGCATGGCATTAATGGAGTGGGCATATCTTTTCTTCTCTCCCCTTGCGGGCGAAGAGCTCGTTCTCGTGGCAGAAAAATAGTGCTCGCCTCTTCTGCGAGGCCAATCACTACTATGCGCGAGTAGCCCAGTTCAGGTATTATAAATGTTTTGAGGAGAAGCGAAAATCTCAAAGGCATCATGCCTTATTAACTGCAGAGGTGATTTGATGAGCAAGGCTGTGGTTCTTATGTACCACAATATCGGGATACCGCCTAGGGAGGGGAAATTGCGCAGTCTTTATGTTACTCCTCGAATGTTCAGATTCCAGATGTGGTATTTAAAGGCGGCCGGATTTAGGGTGGTCTCCCTCAATGATATTCTTTCTTTTATGAGGGGGGATACTTCCGGTGAGAGGCTCGTTGCACTCACTTTTGATGACGGTTACCAGGATTTTTATGATAATGCCTATCCTGTATTGAAGATGTATGGGTTTCCCTCAACGGTTTTTCTTGTATCAGATTTTATTGGAAAGGAAAACCATTGGGATTATCAGGAGTTAAATATTAGGAAAAGGCTTCTTGACTGGGATGCGATCATCGAAATGAGAGATCATCATGTTGTTTTCGGTTCACATACGAGGACACATCCTTTTTTGAGTAAACTTTCCGCAGAGGTGATGGAAGAAGAACTGTTCGGCGCGAAGATTGCCCTTGAAAAGAGACTGAACCTCCCGGTTCAGTTCTTCTGTTACCCCTATGGCAATTACGATGAAAGGACAGTCGCTACAGTTAAGAAGGCTGGTTACCTTGGTGCAGCTACTATGAACCGCGGTCTTATTCACAGAGGGGATGAGCCATTCGAGCTCAGACGATCATTTATAAGGTTGACCACCCATCCCTTTCTGTTTCTTCTCAAGTTGCACTCCTCCTATGAAGACCGGAAAGGAAGGAGGAGAATGTGAATATCCTCTTGTTGAACGTGGCTCTTGGGAGAGGATGGGGCGGTATTGAGTCCCATTCTGATACTCTGGGGTCATTATTATCGAAGAAGGGGCATGCGGTCGTTTTGGGCTGCTGGGATGAAGGCTCGAGGAAAGTGGCTGGAGGGATTGTCCTGTCTTCAAAAAAGATATGGATCGCAAACTCTGGGGATGTTCGGGCTATTGCAAAAATAATATGGGCAGTCTTAAAGGAAAAGGTTGACGTGATCATAGCGAATGGAGGCAGAGAGTATTGGCCCGCTGCCGTCGCAGCAAAGATAACGGGTGCAAGACTTATTTTCATACGGCATCAGGTGGACAGACTGAAAAGGACTACTTGCTGGCTCATTAATAGGAGCGTGGATAAGGTTATTGCGGTGAGCAGCGCCGTGGAAAAAGCCCTGATACAGAGCGGGGTATCTCGGGGAAAAATCGAGGTGATCTACAACTCTATTGCTCTTGAGCGGTTCAGCCCGGATCTGATCGACAGGGATGCTGTGAGAAAGGAACTTGGTATTGATAGCGACACTATTGTTGTGGGCACCGCCGGAAAACTGAATCCTGGGAAAGGAGTATTTGACTTGCTCTCTGCTGTCCACAATCTCATGGGAAAGTACTCAGCGGCTAAGCTTATGTTCGTGGGCGACGGGCCTGAGAGAAATGAGCTTGAGGAGGAAGCGGAGAGTTTATCGATGCGAGACAGGGTTATCTTTACGGGCATGAGAAAGGACATAGAGCGGATGTACGCAGCAATGGATATTTTTGTCCTTCCCTCTTCGTGTCAGGAGGCCTTCGGCATGGTACTTATCGAGGCAATGGCAATGGGTAAACCGGTTATCGCGACTGCCGTGGGAGGAATACCCGAAGTCATAGAGAATGAGGTCAACGGGATTCTCGTGCCGCCGCAGGATACCAATGCCCTTGCTCATGCCATTTTGAGATATATGGATGATCGTACCTTTGCGGACAGGGTTGCACTGGAGGGCCGCAAGTCAGTGGAGGATAAGTTTTCTGATAAGGCAATGGGAGATCATTTTGAGCGGGTGCTTCAGACGATTGTTCGAAGCATCGATAACAGGGAACGGTTTTGGTGAACAGTGCATGAAGGTGCTGGGGTAATCCGATGAAATTCCCTGAGAGGATAAAGTGGTCCCACGTGAGGAAGCTTTACGAGACGTTAGCGCCGCACCTGAAAGCGTGTCCTCTGAAGATCGACACACCCGATAGTGGTCGTGTGCTTGTCCTTGCTCCGCACATAGACGATGACATCATCGGCGCCGGAGGCAGTCTTAGAAAACATGTTCAACTGGGAAACGATGTACTAACGATCTATTTTGCTGACTGTACCGAGGAGAGGAGAAGAGAGGCGAGAGCTGTTTCGAACATCATCGGATTCAACCAACTGAGATTTCTCGAGTACCGATCAAAGACCTTGCTTGAGCACCCGGAGATCGCCGACAGCCTCTCGGCAGTCATCTCTGACTATAAACCGAAGATCGTCTATCTTCCGTCACTTTTCGACCGACATAATGACCATCTTGCAATAAACCATTATTTGTCAAGCCTTTATGAAAAATATCGATATGATTTTACGGTTTATGCATATGAAGTCTGGACAGCTCTGGTACCGAATGTGATCGTGGATATCACTGCAACGATGAATGAAAAGAAAAAAGCATTAGCCCAATATGCGAGTCAGCTTGCTTCTCAAGACTGGCTTGACGCCGCGGTGTCGCTCAATAGATACAGGGCGATAACCTCTGGCGCAGGACAATATGCAGAAGGTTTTATGCGGTATTCAATGAAGGAATATTTCACGCTATGGAAGGCAGTATATGCAGGGTAGGCCTCTCACTATCATGAACCTTGTTTCCGACACGGGGTATGGAGGTGCGGATCGGCTCGCATTGGATCTCTGTGCGAGACTCGGGCTCCTCGGTCACAGGGTGATATGGGGCTGCCCTTCCCAGTACCATCTTCGCGATGAGGCAGACGCGGCGGGACTGGAAATCCACACCCTGGATTTTTCGGGGAATATGGATATGACCCCACTGCCCGCTTTTATGCGGTTTTGCAAGGACGAAAAAATAGATATCGTGAATGTCCATCACTCCCACGGAAGACATATGCTCGTAGCGGCCCGACTCCTCGGGTTAAAGGCAAAGGCGGTATTTACAAGGCATTGCATTTCAGGCTCAGCCCCTTTTGTGGGAGCGCTTTTCTATAATCTAATGCTGGACATGAATATCGCCGTGAGCAACACAGTGCGCAAAAGTCTCTTAGACGGCGGCATATGGCCGCGGAAAGTTATCACAGTGTATGGCGGAGTGGATATAGAGAACTTTGAGAATGTCCCGACAGATAAAGTGCGCTGGTTCAGAGAAAAGTATGCGAGGAGCGGGACTTTTAATATCGGGATTGTGGCACGCCTGGGGTTATATAAAGGCTTTCGAACAGATAAACCCACCTTGAAACGACATGAAGTTTTTTTTAAGGCAATTGCGGTGCTCGGACGAGATTGCAACCTGCTCGTACTGGGGACTGTGGGAGAGAAGGATATAAGAAGTCTGAAGGTGATTGCTCAGAATAATGGCCTTGACACGGATAAGATTACTTTTTGTGGCTTCCAAGATGACATGGCGCCATTCTATCAGATTATGGACTTAAACGTGTTGCCCTCGCCCAACGAGGGATTAGGGCTAGCGATAATAGAAGCCATGGCCGCGGGGGTTCCCTGCATCGGCGCTGATAGCGGGGGGATTAGAGAGATAATCACAGACGGTCTGGACGGCTATCTGTTCAGGTCCGGCAACAGCGAGGATCTCGCTGAAAAAATCCGTATTATTATGGAAAACAAAGGAATACGAGATAGGTTCATAGCGCGAGGCAAGGAGAAAGTAAGAGATTTATTCGCCATAGATAAGATGGTGCGCGAGACAGAGAAACTATTCTATGACCTTCTTGACTAAGGATTGGCGTGCTTCCGGATTTGCTTCCTCATAGGGTTCTGTTTCTTCGGTTAAAGGTCCCAAGGGAAGAAGCTTCTTTCTATTTTTCGGCTCCTTACGGTAAAATTACTCAGGAAGGAAGAGAACACAAAGTGCAAAAATCTGCTCCACGAAACGCTATAGTATGGCTGTACCGCATTTGTCACGGATGGAGGGTGCAATATGTCGCCTAATCCGAGGCCGCGAAGAATGTCGCTGGCACGTAAGGTTTTCATTGCCGCTATTTTCTTATTGCTGTTTCCTGCTGGCTATGTTTTGACCATATGGGAACAGGGCAATTTTCACGAGATTACAAAAGGTGAAGCATACAGGTCTGCCCAACTGAATAGGGACGAGTTCGAGTACTATATCAAGAAATATCACATCAGGAGCGTGTTGAATCTTCGCGGACAAAATAGCGGTGAGTCGTGGTATAAAGATGAACTCAAGGTTTCTATGGATCATCATCTGGTTCACTATGATATACCGTTATCGGCGACTCATGAGCCCGACAGCCAAGACGTGCAGACGCTCTTAACGGTTTTCAGGGAGGCGCCTCGTCCCATTCTTATCCATTGCAAGAGTGGTGCCGACCGGACAGGGCTTGTTGGGGCAATGTGGAAGGTAATCGTAGATAATGAACCCAAATCAGAGGCGAGTAAACAGCTCTTCATACTGTATGGGCATATCCCCATTGGCGGAACATCCGCTATGGACCGTTTTTTTGAGAAATGGAAACCGGCATTGCCCTGAGTTTCAATTTCAGGCAGGGAACGCCGGTCTCACCTGGGGGATGTATGAAAAATTGTTCCTGGGGAATGAGCCAACCGTTGGAAGCAGGGGCAGAAGCAGTCTCTGAAGCATCTCCTCTGGGTTAGGGTATAAAGCCTTATGGGGAGAGATGGCTCGGGATTTGGTTCACTCAGAACGGGGTGATGAATAATGGCAACGCCTAAAACGGAAACGACGGAGGACAGATGCACATCGGAATAATAGGGGCCGGTTACGTGGGACTTGTGACCGGTGCGTGTTTTTCAGAATTCGGTGTTTTTGTCACCTGCGTTGACAAGGATGAAAAAAAGATAAAGTCCCTAAAAAAAGGGATTGTGCCTTTTTATGAGCCGGGACTTGCAGATTTCGTCCAGCGGAACATGAAACAAGGCAGGCTCGAATTTACTACAAAGATACGCGAGGCGGTTGATTCCTCGCTAGTCATATTTATTGCGGTTGGTACTCCCCCAAGGGGAGACGGCTCTGCTGATATGAAGTATATCGATGTAGTTGCAAAGGAGATAGCCACGAACATGAACGGCTACAAGGTCATCGTCACCAAGAGCACAGTTCCCGTGGGGACCGGAAAGAGGGTGAGACAGATCATCGCCCGGAATCTCAAAGAGCAGAATAATTTTGATATCGTCTCCAACCCTGAGTTCCTCAGAGAAGGGGCGGCCATAGAAGACTTCATGAGGCCCAACAGGGTCGTGATCGGTACGGAAAGTCAGCAGGCAATAGCCATACTGAAAGATCTTTATAAACCACTCTATCTCATTGAAACCCCCTTTGTGATAACAAATATCGAGACGGCTGAACTGATTAAGTACGCATCCAATTCGTTTCTCGCAGCCAAAGTATCCTTCATTAACGAGATAGCCAATCTCTGCGAGAGGGTCGGCGCTGATGTGAATACGGTTGCGAAAGGCATGGGGTTGGACCAGAGGATCGGTTCAAAGTTCCTCCATGCAGGTCCTGGTTTTGGAGGTTCGTGTTTCCCGAAGGACACAAAGGCCCTTCTCAAGATTGCAGAACAACACGGCTCGGAACTGAACATTATTAAGGCGGCGGTCCAGGCAAACGAAAATCAGAAAAAGGTCGCCTTCGCAAAGATAAAAAACGCTATGGGTGACCTGAAAGGCAAGGTTGTGGCGGTTCTCGGGTTGTCCTTTAAGCCGAATACCGATGACATGAGGGATGCTCCGTCAGTCGCTATTATTGAAAACCTTCTGAAGAATAACGTGAAGGTTAGGGCATATGACCCAGCAGCTATGGATAACGCAAAGTCGATTTTTCCTGAGATTACCCTCTGCAAGGATCCCTATGATGCCGCAAAGGGTTCGGATGCAGTGGTCATAATAACGGAGTGGAATCAGTTCAGAAATCTTGACCTCGAGAGGATAAAGAGCATCGTCAAACAGCGGTTTTTCTTTGATCTGAGAAATATCTACGAACCGGCGAAGATGAAAAAGCTCAAGTTTCAATACGTTAGCATCGGAAGGATTTGATGACGTTTTGGTGCTTGACCAGTTCCTCCGCGGTTGTGTCCCTTTACCTATGTTCTCTTCGTGGTATATAATTATTTTCGGTCGGGCGATTAGCTCAGCGGGAGAGCGCTGCCTTCACACGGCAGAGGTCGCTGGTTCGAAACCAGCATCGCCTACCATTTTCTTTTTATTTCCAATGAGTTAGATAATGGCTTAAATAAGCCATTTCTGGCTTTTCAGTCTTGCAACTCACTGAATCATAATTCTTTTTTGCGACCGTCACTATACCGTCACTACTGAGTGTTTTTGGCTGCTGCGATCCTGCGAGAATAGACTCTAAAACTCTATAATTTAGCCTGGGAAATCATCAGTGCCAATTTTCCCATATTTTACCATGAAGGTTTTTATCTCATAAAGCGTCAAACCTCATAGAACGGCTCTGGAAGCCGATCTACAAAAGTTAAAAAAGCTTGTGGTGCCCAAACAGTGCCAAAGGCTTTTTAAAAGAGCGCCACAGAAGAGGGATACAGCATCCTCCCTCTTACCCTGTCGCTTAGTGGGACTTCGAAAAACGAATACGGTTTGAGCAGAGGACCATTGAGGTGAGGTTGACAGTGAACCGTCGTTCACCTATAATCTAACAGTGTTGCAATCATGGTTCAGAACGAAGAAATAAAAGGAGCTTTCTTTGATACCAAGATCCTGAGGCAGAGGAAATAACGCCGTGAATCCATTTAAAGAAAAGAAGCTTGCCCCCAAAGAAAGGCTTTTTGCTATAAGACGGAGCAAGATCGCTGACCGCCTGGCAAGGTTGCTGCTTTGTCGAATGACTGCTAAAATCCATCGAAAACGACTGAAATCTAAAAATTACTCACATTATTACGAGTTACAGAGTGGTGACCTAAATTGCTTAAAATTTGACGACAGATGGAGCCTTCGAGATTGAGCAAGGATAAGAAAAACGGCACTGCGAATCCGGTCATAGAAATACCTGCCCCCACTAAGGAAAGAAAGCAATCCAAACTTTCCTTCCGTGAACGCCGCCTTATAAAGAACCTGCAGGACCCAAATTGTAAATCACTTTCCGAAGCGATGAGGGCGTCTGGCTATGCAGAATCAACGATTCGGGATCACCCGGGGCGCATTGTCGGGAATAGTCGGGTTAAAGAGGCAATTACTGAGATAATGGATCGGCAAGGCATCACAGATGATCGTTTGGTGGAAGTTCTTGGTCAGGGGTTAGGTGCAACCAAGGTTATCTCGGCGATGGTGATTAAGGGGGATCCAAGTAGTATTGCTGACGAGAAAGACGGGATGAAGGAAGCGGATTCTATGACCAAAGACTTCATTGAAGTAGATGATTATATGGCGCGTCATAAGTATCTTGAAACTGGTTTAAAGCTCCGAGGACACTTACAAAGCAAGGTTGATGTCAACGTGGCGGTCGAAACCTATGAGCAGAAAAGAAAGAGATTGGGCCTGGATGATATGAGTCCCGAGGAAGCTTACGAGAAGTTCAAGAAGGAACAACAGGCCGAACGGGAAGCGCAGTGGGCGCAGGAAGATGCCGGAAGAGAAGCTTAAGATCCTTCTGGCCGGTGGACTGGCAGACTGAGACATGAGGCAGATAGATCCGGAATTGGAAAGGCTGTGCGGTTGCACATGGTGTTCGGTGTCCTGATCCTTCCGGATGACTTTCCATGTTCAGGTCCGATTTTCCGATCATCGATCCTGTGCCAATTTGCGGTGATAAGGCTTCCCAACAGAAATACGGAGTGTCATGTCCTTCCGCGCTTCTTCGGAACGAATGGTTAAGGTTCCCATGAGTATTCCAGTTCGAAACCAGCATCTCCTACCATCTTCTTTCTTTAAATATCAACCAGTTACATCATAATTTCTAAACGATAAAACCCTAATATCCGCTCAAAGAGTAGTCAACATCTCTTCAAAGTCATGCCATATCTGCTGCCTCTTGCCCTCTTTTAATCGATCCTGGGCGTCTACAGTGGCGTGCTAGGGGCATTATGGTTAAAGTTCGCCTTGAATCATGCCGATAGGTAAAACGAGGGTTAGGTAGAAAAAGCTATTGCATTGTGAAACAAGTGTGATAGAATAAAATTGTGCAGCTTCTCTTGGAAATAGGTGGGCTATGTTAGAGACCCATACAGCCATTGAAACCATCTTTTATATTCTCAAAAAAATAGGTCCTGCTGATAAAATAAAGCTAATTAAACTTGTTTATCTCGCAGATAAATATCATTTACTCCGCTATGGAAGAACAGTGACTGGCGACGAGTATTTTGCGATGGAGAATGGGCCAGTTGCTTCAACATTAAAAGATGTACTCAGTTTTAATGACATCTATCTTACAGAAGATGAAAGAAGTTATCTGGAATCTCTCATAGAGAGAGGGGGAGACCAAAATTGGTTTACATCAAAAGAAGGCGGGCAATGTAAATTTGAGATGTTATCGGACACTGACAAAGAAGCTCTCGACTTTATTATTGATAAGTTTGCTCATATCGGACATTGGGAGCTGAGAGACTATACACATGATTATCCCGAATGGAAGCAATATGAACACCTGCTGAAGAATCGCCTTGTAAAAAGAATTCGCATTAAAACTGAGGAATTATTGTCTCTTCTTCCTAACGATGTCCTTTCTGTGCCTCCTGAGCATCTCGAAGATTCAAAAAAGGTCCTTCTCGGACTATATGACTGAGAATGGATATCCCTTTAAGTGTTCTTGCTGAAACCATAACCGAATCCTGCATTTGTCAATTCCGAAATATTGCTCATGTGCATTCTAAATCCCCGCATTATCACGTCATAATAACAACCAAAAATAAGGATTCAATAGTTATATGCCATATAACAAAGCAAATTGAAAACAAAATATGGTATTACCATCGAGCTAACAATGAGAAAGCGATCACATGTCTTGTTAGAGTGGATACTACTGATCTCGATTTCTTAACTGAGGAAAGTATCATAGAATGCAATCAGGCTGAAATAATACTCAAACAAGAATTTGCAAATATAGTCCATCCTTCACATGGCTGTCAGCTTATAGCGCCCACTATTTCGACCGATTTAGAAAACAAAATTAAAGAAGCGATTCTTTCAAGCCCATTGGTAAAGCCTTTTATTAAGAATGCTCTTTAAGGCTTTTCCTGTGATCTTGAACAATAGAAGCCCTCACCTCTCCGATGAATCTACAATTTGTCTTCAAAGCCCCTATATGTTGTGTCTCCCATGATATACTGATAACTAGTATCCTTTACGGTACGAATATGCGCAGAATTGTTTTAGTAATCTTTGTCTCATTGATCGCTGGCTCTGTGTATGCTGAGTCACAAAAACCACCTCCATCAGTTACTCAAGGGCAAGTGCAACCAACGGAACTCAATTCCAAGTCCAAGCAAAAAAGCGATATAAAAGCCCAGGATCGCAATAATGCTTCCCAAAACACAATAGCCACGCAAAAAGAGCAAACAACCTCCACCAAAGACTCCGAAACCGAAAAAAACATCAAGCCAAACAGCGATAGTCAGCTTAGTCCTGTCAAGGATGATCAAATAATCAAATATACTTTTTGGCTGATGATTTTTACAGGCGTCCTAGCCTTTTCTACAATTGGTTTGTGGATTGCTACTTTCTTTGCCGGGAAGGCTACAAAAAAAGCAGCAGACGCTGCCCAGAAAAGTGCCGAAGTTCTCCCCTTGATAGAGAGAGCGTGGGTGTTTGTAGAGTCTGTCGATTGGTTGAGGAGGGATCCCTCGGAAGAAGGCACTCAGCAAATTGCTTTGACAGTTCAGCTTTGGAATGCAGGGAAAACACCAGCCATTCTGACCCGATGGAATACTGCCGCATTCCCCATGGAAAACTATCCGAGTCGAAAAGACATTGGCAATATCTCTGATAATAAAATTCCGCCCGGAGGTTACGTTCTAAAGAGCGATGAAAAAAGCGGAATTGAGGCCAACGGTTCGTTTAGCGATAAAAAATGGGAGGAGATCGAATCTGAAGGACTCAAATTGCTTTGTTATGGACGCGTCGAATATAAAGACATCCTTGGCGACGATCACGAGATAGGCTTCTGTTGGGAATGGAGTCCTCATGCATTATTTAGATCTCCCTTCCACATTTCCGACAATAAGGAGTTGAATTACTACACATAGAGAAGTTTTCTTTTCGAATGGTCCCCTCGCTGGAACGTGGACTTGAGGCGACGAAGACTATTTGCGTGAGGCGGTGAAGCCGGGGCCTCGGGACTTTCAAAAATCCACAATAACTATCTTGTGGAGACCAACCATTTATTCTCAGTTAAAGCCAGGTTCTGTAAGGCACTTTCGAAAGCTCGACTTTGCACTTTTCAACTCCATGCTTTCTCAGCAACACCTCAATGGATTTCTTTGACAGTGTTCCATGGGGCGTCGGACCCACTATTATTTTCTTAATAATCTTGATCGGATCCGTTTTTGCTGCCAGCGGAACCTTAACGTAGGGGATCACCATAGATTTGCCTTCCCTGAATGAAATTTCGGATACATCTAACTCAGATAATGCCATGACAAAGCGACATTCCTTCTCATCTTTGAAAACCTTGTCTTTCAATCTCGGTAAGAGTTTTTTGAACTTCTCATAAGCTTTGAGCCAACTCATTGTTAGTTTTAGGTCCCTTTTATCATTTTCGTAGGCTTTTTTAAAATCATCCAATGCCTCTTCTCTTTTTTTTTCTATCTCCTCTTTTTGCCTATCTTCTTCATAAATGCACTCTACGACCTCCAACCCTTCTTTCTCCATCTGTTTCATCAACCCTTGTTGCTCAAATTCCAGACAAAAACCTATTCCGTGCGGGCAGTATCCTCGCCATTGACTAAGATCGTCTCCCTTCGAACTAAAACACAGTGCAAAAATATGGTATAAGTGGGACTTATCTTTAGTCTCGTCGTCAAACGCGCTCACGTCGTCAAACGCGCTGCGGATCTTGTCTAAAAAGACACACTGGGCTTCATCGTAAGAAAGTCTTGGATCAATGAATTCAGGTAGCCAAAAACCGAGCACGTTCGAGCGTTTATATGGGTTCGACGAGAAGCCGTTCTTCTCCAAATAATCTTCCAAAATTTTAGCTATTAGCTCAGCGCCATAAAGGTACTCTGTGCTATCGTTCAAGAAAAAAATATTGGTTGCCCACATTTCTTTGTTTTCTATGATTCCGAGGAATCCTTTTTGGCAAGTATAGTGATATAGGGGCTCGTGTTTTTTCTCGGCCATTACTTGCTCACCCCGGGACGCTCTCGATGATAGGATAAAAAAGCTGCCATCATTTGCTAGTTTCAGGTGAAGGCGTTGCTGGTCCATTTATTTCGCCCTGCCCAATTTTCACTTCTTGCCCGGTCTGGTACGACCGGCTAAGGACGGACCCACCCACCGACGGAATATGGACCCATTTGTCGTTGTTGACTGATTGAAGCGGCACCGGAATTCGGACCCACCCCAATAGTTGAGCCTCGGTTCTTTTAT
>JBEKCV010000004.1:0-122736 GCA_050014695.1 Thermodesulfovibrionales bacterium | reverse complement strand
CCACTCGGTAGTAGGGCCGGGATTGTACTTCCTCCGCCGGCGCGGTCCCTTCATTTGCCGACTCTGCCGTGCCGACCAGGCTTTCGCTCGTGTCGGTCACCTCCACAACATCGAGTGTCTGGATGCCCTCGGCATAGGCCGAACCTGCAAAAACAACTACAAAAAAAATCATGAAGACGGTGCGAATTTCTGAGGCAAGAGTTTTTACTCGCATCCGCTTACTCCTTCAATGAACTAAGAAAGCCACGTAGGCTTTTTGTGCAGGCTGCCGCCTGCTACAAACCTTCGACGTTCTTCCTTTACCAATACTCTGCCCTCTATCACCGGCTTTACTGCTTCCAGTCGAAATTCCTTCGTATAATGCCCTCTTGGCAATCTGTCCATTTGAATCACCTCCGTCTCGTAATCTAACCGATCCTTTGGTGTCCACTTTTTGCATCTTATCTCACGTTAAAAGGCTACTTGAAGTCATTTGACCTGTATCTTGACAATGATCTCTTCTGTCGAGGCCACAGGCTTTCCGTTCTTTATCGCCGGAATAAACCGCCACTTCCTCAGGCTGTCCAGCAGAACCCTATTCAGATGTGGATTCGGCGTCGGTCTAGCGAGTTCCACCTTTACGCTGCCATCGACGGCAATATTGAAGCGCGCCAGCGCAACGGAATTGAACAATTCCTCCCGCAGGTCATCCGGAATTTCCGGCATTGGTCGCACAGTTGCCCAGGCTCCGCTGCTCTCGTATATGTTACCCCGAGGCGAGCCCTCTCCTTCATTCGACCCGGCCGGGGTACCGCTGTTCGCGGCGGTATTCCCCTCAGCCGTTGCCTGCCCCTCAGCCGGCGTGGCATGGGCGCCACCCGTTGAGGCAGCAGGTACCGCCGCAACGGTGTTAGTTGTCACTTCCGCCTTCTGGTCTGCCGGATTCTGCTCGGCGCGGGGGCTCACCTGAGGGATCACAGAAGGCTGCTTCGGCCCAGGCCTACGCACTGCGGCAGGTCGTCCCGGCTGGACGCTCTGTGTCCCAGCCGCAGCGGATTGCCCAATCACCTGCACATCGATGGGAGACAACTCCACTGTCCGATGAATAGGCTTCTCCATAAAATACGCCGCCCCCCATAACGCCACCGCCCAAATCAGCAGGGCTGTCGGCAGCGTCCAGGGCAGGCGACGTCTGGGGTTATCAATGTCGGCAATGTGAGGCAATGAAAAGCCTCTACTCATTATATTTCACAGCAATCAGAAAATGTTCAACTCCCACGCTGCGCGCTTTCAGCATGGCCTGTACTACGGTGCCCTCTGGGGCAACGCTATCTGCAGCAACGATAACCTCCTTATGCAGATCCTTCAGTAGGGGTCTTAATGTTGCTGCCAAATCGTCGAGAGTCACCGGGGTGCTGTCTATCAGAATTGAGTTTTCCTTTGTGATGGTTAAAGTGATCGGAGTTCTCGCCTGTATTGGTGCTGATTTGCCCCGAGGCAGATTGACCGGCAAGGAATGGAGGTTCTGCAAAGATAGCGAGGCGAGAATGAATGTCGCCAGAAGAAAGAACATCACATCGATCATAGGGATAATTTCTATCCGTCCCCGCCGGGACCGCCGAGACCTGCGCAGTTTCATATAGTCCCGTTTTTTTCCTGATCCATGCGGATATGATCGACCAGACGTGTGCCGAGGCGTTCCATCTCATCCATGATCCTGGATTGCAGATGAGAGAAGAAGTTAAATGCAAACAGGGCGATAAGAGCAATTATAAGACCAAGGGTAGTTGCTATGAGTGCCTGTGCCACTCCGCCTGTGATACCGGTGGGATTCACCAGCCCACTGCCTCCGATCAACTTGAATGACTCCATCATGCCGACTATGGTACCGACGAGTCCAAGCAGCGGTGCCGCGGTAACAATTGTCTCCAATACCCATAATCCTTTGTTTAAGGCCTTCTCTATCAACTGCGCCTCGTCGGCAGCGCGGGATTCCACCCACCATGCGGGATGCCTGCGGTTGTCGAAAATCACTCGGAAGAAACGCCCGAAATAGTTCCCCGGGACAAGAGAGGTCGTTTGTTGCTGCAGGTCCGCCCAGGCAAACCCATAGGTCTCAACCAGTGCCTGCAGAGAGACCGGCAGCGTTACATAGCGCCGGTAGATGTACGTCTTATCAAGAATAATTGCCAGAGCTAACACCCCTAAAATCAACAGCGGATAGATCATCGCGCCGCCGACTCTCAACATTTCCAAAGCTATATGCATGTCTTGCATCTCAAGCCTCTCTCTCGAATGGATTTTTGTGGAGGGGAAAGATTCCCCCTTTGTCAAGCATCAAAAATATTTTGTGATGCCCGCGTACAACCCAATCCGCGGCCCGTACTGGGGCGCAAACACACCGATTCCGGTTCCATCCCTGATTATATTGATCTTGTCGAAAAGATTGATGACGCTCAGACGCGCCTCCACGGGACCAAAGCTCCCGACCTCAACCTTACGCGTCGCCCCGACATTGACCTGGAAGTTGCTCGGCAGGACATTCTGATTGGCGAATCCTCCTCGTAAACCGCTTCCGTAGGTGGCATCGGTACTGAAGAGAGTTCCCAACCAGCGATAGGTGATAACGGCTGAAGCGGTATAGTTCTGGTCATGGTCTAAGTGCACCCAGTTGTTGGCTATGTAGTTCAACAAATCCTGGTTGAAGTTAAACTGTGCCGACACAACCTCTTTGGCCATACTAACGGTATGGGTAAGATTCACATTTGCGGCAAAATTGCCTGAGCGGTAGTTGCCGGTCAGCTCCACGCCATAGATTTTCCCCTTGTCATAATTGAAAGGGGTAAAGATCAGGGTCTGGCCGAATTGGCCCTCGTCGAACAGATCCTTGATTATCTTGTAATAGCCATCAATGCTCGCGGTCAGCGTGGAGGTGATCTTCTGCGTGACCCCGGCGTCGAAATAATGGGACCGTTCCGGCTCGACGGGCGAATTCAAACCCGGCTGCGCAGCGGAGGTGTTTGCGAACAGGTCCAATGTTTTGGTCGAGACTAGCTCGGTCGGCGGCGGTGTGAAGTATCGGGAATAGGCCGCGTGCAGCGTGGTCTCTGGCGTGGCCTTGTAAACCAGTCCCAGACGAGGACTCAGTTGGCTGGCTGCCACAAAGGCGTTCACCCAGTCAAACCGGAGACCATAGTTCACCGTCAATTTTTCAATCGGCTTCCACTCGTCCTGGAGGTAGAATGACAAGGTGGTGTTGCCGTTCTTCGGGTTATTGTCTGTGATCGCGAAGGGCGCGCCGGTAACGTTTCCGTTTACGTCCACCTGAAGAACCGTGGAGGTGTTGTCGCTTGTGATATCCTCGTCATTCGCAAAAAAGCCCATGCGGATCGTATGAGCATCGTTCAGGTGGTAACTTCCGTCACCCTGTAATCCGTTGCTTAAACTGCTGCGATAAACATCCGATGCGACCCCGTTGAAAACGAGGTCGCCGATGGTGTCAGGTGTAAAATGGTAGCTCGAGTAATGAGTGAACAGGGATAATTGATAATCGAATTCCGACCCGATGGAGCTTTGCAAGGCTAAGACCCCATAACGATTGGTCTCGTACTGCCGCTCGTTCAATGCGGTAGAGTCAAAGCCGGTAATGCCCGCCCCAGCCAGATAGGCCGGATTTGGAGTTTGTCCCGGATAATTGGGGATTTGAAACCAACCATCATAGCTGCCGCCCATCAGGCTTAACCGCGTCGTGGGATTGACGTAGTATGAAAGGTGCCCGAAGCCCTTAATCTGATCCGTGTGATCGTGGATTGCGTTGGGGCCGGAGGTGGGGTTTTCAATGCCCAAGTCGTCCGTCAGGAAGGAACCGGTCAGATAGTAGGTCAGTTTCCCCTGCGAGCTTCCTCCGAGCTGGAAGCTCGGTTGCACGGTGTTGTGGCTTCCTCCGTAGATCTCGACATTCCCTCCTGTTTCATAGTCGGCCTTGGTTTCTATTTCGATGACGCCCGCCGTCCGTAGACCGTATTGGGCCGGCAATGCACCGGTCAGAAGGTCGATCCGACTGGCAAACCGGGTGTCCAGTGCCTGGCCGAATCCGGCAATCCCCTCGGGGAGGATGACACCGTTAATGCGGTACTGAATATTATTCTCGTCACCCCGAACATGCAGACGGCCGAACGCGTCATTGACCACGCCGGGCGCGTGGAGCAATACCTGGTTGAAGGGCGTGTTATCCCCCTGAGCTAAGGCATCAATATCATTCTGGTCGAAACTGTAGAGGCTGCCTCCTGTCTTCGGTGACAGGCTGTTTCGAGCATGGGTCAAGCGCTCCGCCTCGACTGACACCTCCAGTGCCTCCTGAGCGGCCATGGTAAGAGTCGCGGTGGCTATTGTTCCGGCCGTTACTGTCACGATAACGGTGCTTGTTTGAAAGCCGGTCTTTTCCGCAAGAACCGCATAGGTGCCAGGCTTCACACTCGAAAACACGAAGTGGCCGTCGGCATCACTCTTAGTCCCGGCTATGACAGTTTCACTGAGTGATTTTAGTATCAGACTTGCCCCGGACAGGGGTCTTCCCAGGGCGTCCCTGATCGTTCCCCGGATTTCGTCGGTGGCTCCAGGGACAGCATCAACCAGAGCGATTAAGTTTGGCTGCTCATTAAGTGCGACTGCTCGTTCGTCCAGCGTTTGAGCAAACGCACTTGCTGAAAAAGATACTAATATGAACGGCATGACGAGCATGGTCATGATTTTCATCTGTTTCTCCGGTTATAAAAATGTTTAATCTTACCAATAGGAAATAAAATCACGACACCACAGGGCATTAACCCTCTGGGTCGGCAAGGCTTTCGCTCCGTTCCGATGCCCTGCACCCCGACAACCCAAGGTTCCCGTGACAGAGACCGCGGAGTATTTTTAATAATTAACCAATGGAAGTCTCAGAGAAGAACATAAGCGCACAGAGACAAGGCAAACATATAAAACCTTGCTTTTCTTGCTCATCATGTACTTTCTTTGATACGCGTTCCTTTTTTTGTGAGCGTCTATTTCTTATCATAGTAATTTAAAAAATAAGCTGCATATCACTACCCACCGTATAAAGATCCGGCAATGTACCACAAAGGATGCCTGAACAAAACCCAAGCGATGAAACCAAAAAATTCTAGAGTGTCAAGGTATTAGAACCATAACAGCTTCAGGGTGAACGCCCGCTCAATAAGCCAGGCAAAACCTATTACAAAGATAGTTGCAGATGTTCCGGCTGTTATTATTTTATATCCAAACTGCTTCTTAACCAGGTATAAAATGGGAAGCATAACGAAGAATATCATCAATTGTCCGATTTCTACTCCCAGGTTGAAGGAGAGCACCGAAAGAAGCAAATTTGATTTTCCCACTATTAACTCCTGCAGGGCGCTTGCAAAGCCGAATCCGTGAACAAGGCCAAATCCAAAAGCTATAAGCCAACGATAATTCACTCGTTTCTTAAACAAGTTTTCAAGCGCAACATAACAAATTGAAAAAGCTATCACCGATTCAACGAACCGTGAATTTAATCTGACAATTTCCAGGGCTGCCAAAAGCAAAGTTATGCTATGCGCTATGGTAAAGGCCGTGATTATCTTCAGAACTTCCCTGATTGACAGTCCGATTACAATCAATGCAAGGAGAAATGCTATGTGGTCATACCCGGTTAAAATATGTTCAATACCAAGCACCAAGAATTCACCTATAGTGATCCATATAGAACTCTTCGAGGGGGTATAAGATAGAGAACCGTTCTGTTTGTCCTGGGAAGAGGACGCAAGCATGGAAGGTGTCGATGAAGCAGCGGGCGTATTGGCTAAGGTTTGCTTGCTTTGGTCGCCTTTGGGGACTGGTCCGGACTCCGGCTGATTACCTGCGGTGCTTTTGAGTGCTGCAGTATCTTTCATGTTGTCTGAACTGCCGCTTACAACGGGACTCTCGGTTTTCTGCTTTGGAGCAGGCACGGGTGGTGCAGTACCATTAATAGAGAACTCCCATATCGGAGCTTTATAATCAAAAGTGTTTTGCATTACAGCCGGGGAAAAATCAAAAACCTTTTGCAGTGCATCCCCCGTAGCATCGGACAAATATCCGTAGGCGAGGTTCACATGCGCATTGTTTGTCTCTTCAAACAGTAAAGTGTAATCTATCCTGACTGGGTTTACAGGGTTTTTAAAGGTGATATTATCTACTGACAGCCATATGGTATAAGTGTTGTTTTCATTTCTGACTACCTTATTTACCTTTACAGGATACGTCTTGTCGTCGACTGTTATAGAAAGTTTCTTGTCTATATAAGGTTGAAGTATATCACTTGCAATTTGCTGCAGTTGCTTATCGGAAATTGAATCAAGGTCATAATGTCCCTCCTTTATTCCTTTTATTTCCGCGAATAGGGATGAGCGAAGATCTATGTTGCCGACAATATTGTTTTTACCAAAACACCACCTCGAGGCCCCCATTGGCAGGTCGTGAGCAGAAAGAGGAATAGTTATTAAAAGGAACAAACCTGTTATAACGAATAGAAATAGTTTTCCCAATAGCATGCGCACGAAAGCTTCACTCCACCCCGTCGATGAACGGGCACTCAGGATCGGGAGCGTGGCTGTCGCCGGAGACGAACTCAGCCACGGCACGGCACCCCCCCTTACAGATATCAAGATAGTCACATGCCCGACATGGCTTCGGAGCCTGTTCGGTCCAGTTACGAAGGCGAGAGAGATGTTCCGAGCTGCGCCAGAGCCGGGGCAGTTCGAAAATGCTCTCCTCACCCGATAAGAAGGAGCAGCCTGCAAACCTGCCATCAGAGCGAACACCCAGCAGGACGTTGCCCGCCTCACAGCCGTAGACCGAGAACTGCTCCATCATGGTCTTGTCAGGCCGGTGCCAGCAGAACATCGGGACAAACGAACAGTCAATCTTGGCTGCCACTCCGCATTCCTGTGACAGGCGCCTGATCATCAGATAGAATTCCCGGTTCTGCGCTTGCGTTAATCGCTTTTCAAAATAGGCCAGCTTTCCGCGTCCGGAGGGCTTAAACCGAAGGAGCTCCACGTCGGTAAGTCCCTGCTCCCGCGCAAAATGGAAGACCCCGGCAAGTTGATCGAAGTTCTGTCTGGTCACCACGCAATTCAGGCCGACATTGACCCCTGCCGCCAGCAGCAAATCTACCCCTCTCACATTCCATAGAAGCGTATCGGCTTCACAGGCTCCTCTTTCGATCCAGTCGACGCTCACATTAACCTGGCCAAATATGCGGCACTTTTCTGCGGTCTCCCTGGTCATCAGAAATCCGTTCGTGGTCAGGTTGGGAACGATGCCGCAGGCGCGTACATATGAAGCCAATTCGAAGAAGTCGGTCCGTTCCAGCGCCTCTCCACCCCCCAGCGCCATATGGAACACACCCATGTCGGCCAGAAGGTCTACGGCCTTTCGGAAATCTTCAGCCGACAGCTCGCCCGCATCCTTCTCCCCGGAATCCATGTAACAATGCCCGCACCGAAGTGAACAGGAGTTGGTCACCGAAAGATGCACCTCCAGTGGAGCGGAGAGGAACCCGACCTCCGGTTTTTCCCATAACGGGCTATCCTGATAACCCAGACCGCGCATGAAGTCCTGATCCACATGTACCAGCATAGGGGGATTCTCGAGAGCAAGTATCCCTCCGAACGACTCCAGCCGGTGCTTCATAATACTCATTCCTGCTACTCCAGTTGGCTGAGCACGGGCACTTCTTTTATCTCTTCCGGCTGAATACGCTGCTGGGCCTTCCTCGCAGAGATTATCGCGGCAATAGTATTGAAAAGAACCGTTACAGCTGCTCCGGCGGTGAAAAAAACTATCATATCTACTCCGATGCTGCTGGAGTTCGGGTTATAACCGGTCTTGATCTTCAGAATTCGTCCTTTCATTATCTCTTACCTTCCTTTATGTCTGATACGTTCATACGTATTCTTACTTTATTGTCATTCCGGCTTGTCCGGAATCGGTCCCATGCACCCAGTTTATTATTTGGCAATATGCAAGTCTTCGGCCCAGTCTGCGTACCTGTCGGCAAAGACGTCTATGATTTCCGGTCCTTTCGCCTGGTGGATAATAAGCAAGTAGAAGACCGCTGTTGTCATAAGCAGCGTAAGCACTGGGGCAAGCCAGCGCAATGCCCGACGCCGGGACTGCCAGAACTCGCCTCTGGTCAGAAGCAGCAGCCACACGAGGATTATCAGGTTGAGGCCGGCGGCAATACATACTAATTTATCGTGCAGGACGTAATCATCGGCATCTGTGTTAATGGAGTAGAAGTGCGGCATGCTGGCAGCGGCCAGCAGCACCCAGATTGCAGCCAGCACCACGAAGTTTCTGATCGAGGTCCGGGTAAGCCGCTTCCAGGGCTTCATCAGCAGGACAGCAGCCCATAGAATCGCTATGACTCCCCACGCACTCCATCCCCAGACCGATGTCATTTGCCAGTAGCGATTGGCCGTAGCGTATGCAAGCTGATCGCTTGAAGAGAGTTTCTTTCCTTCGCTCTGGGAAAGGGCCTGGAATGCCTGATCACTTTGCCTGCGCTTGTCCAGACGGGCATAGGCATAGGCAAGTTCTCTCTCGACCTTGTCCTTCAAAAGAAAATCAGGGTGCTCCTTAAGCAACGCCTCGAACCTCTTCACCATGACTTCATCACTCTGCCTGGCGAAACGGATCTCCTGATAGATCTTGAAGGCCTGCTCCTGATTTAACAGTTTTTCGAGAGATGCTATTTTCTCCTGGTAAAAAGAGACCTGCTTTGGATTGGCATATTCCTTCAGGAATTCCCGGTCCCATTTGATCGCCTTTTTTATGTCGACGACGTTGTTTTCATAGAGTGTCCCCAGCATCTGCACGGCATAGCGGCGCGCCTGCTGGTTTCCAGGGTACTTCTCGGCGATTTCCAGGTCCATGGCGGCGGCCTCAGCGTAATGGCCCTCGATAAATGCGCTCTGGGCCCTCTGCTTCAACTCGTTCACTTCAGGGCTGTCCTGGCCCGCAAAGCACGTAAGGGGCAGGCAGAACATACTCCCGAGGAGCGTCAGGATAAGCAACGAAGCGAGCTTAGTGAGACCGGTGACAACGAGTCTCGCCGGCGTCATAACGGATATGGTTGTCATTCATTCCCTCCCTCCTCCATTTTTTAGAAAGATATGTTATCCCTTTTCTGTTACGGGCATATTACAGTAACATTATGTTTTTGTTACAGCGGCAAAAAAAGGAAGTGTTATTGAAAGAAATAATACTGATATACATAATAAACATAGTTTTCCGGACAGCATAAGCAGAAAAAGATTATCCTTATTTAACTCCCGGTGAGGGCGGGGGCCCGAAGGCCCCCATCGTTAATCAAGAGAAGTCACTGTACTAATTCTTCGCTTTTCTGCGGATTCCGACTAATCCCAGGAGCCCCGAACCAAACAGGTAGGCCGCTGCAGGGATAGGTGTAGGCGTAGCGGTCGCCTGCTGCACATACTGATCAACTGATGTGGTTCCGTCGTTCTGCAGGTTGACATCAATCACCGTGCCCGGCGCCGTATTTCCTCCGTTTGTATTCATCAACGGAGTGCTGCCTAATGCATCACCAAACAAGCCCAGAGAGAATGTGCTCACTCCGCCTGCGGGAGCGCCCGGAGTAGAGTTAAATGAAAGCAGGAAGCTGAGCGAACTACCGAATGTGATGGCGTGATTGTAATCGTTGACGCCATTCGTGTTGGCGAAAGTAACCGACCCAGGCAAAGTGCCTGTTACCGCGCTGCCGTTCACAACATCAACCGTGTCCTGAGCACCCAATGTGCCGTTCGTTGCGAAATTGGAAACCGTCGCAGTGGAAGCTAGGCCGTTAAGGGGATCATACTGCAAGTAGAGATAGCCGCCCTGGCCGTTGAGGCTGCTAGTGTCCACCGTAACGTCGTAGCTGAGCGAAGCGAACGCTGAACCGGTGATCAACAAAACAAAGGCAATGACAAGAAGTTTGATGTTTAAAAGTTTCATTGTTTTCCTCCTATTCCTGCAATACTGCAGGAGTAAATGTGATTGGAACATTGCTTGGATTGGTGAACTGGAGCGGAACGGTGATCGAGGCTCCGGCAGCAAGGCCGCTGGTCGAAACCTGTATCATCGGAGCGCCGTTATTCTGGCCGGTTGCATTGACCAGCGTGACGTTTGTGATCAGGCCGTTATTCGCAGCGATAGTTGTAGTTGCACTATTACCGTTGTTCTTGCTATTGGGGTCGGCTGTCGAGGGATTGAGGTTCGTTACGCCCGCGACGCTGCCGTTCTGCAGCGCAAGGATGCCGTTCAGGACAACGTCAATCGTGCCGGTAAGTGCAGCAGGTCCGTTATTTGTGATGGTCAGGTTGCCTGTGTAAAGCTTGGTTGCACGGCTGTAAACAAACGCTGTGCTGGCCACACTGCTCTGCGATGTAACGTCGGTGAATTGATTCAGTACCAATGTTTCGATTAGCGAGCTGGTCGTCGGTTGAATCTGCGACGTGCTTGCATTGTTGACCTGGAACGACTGCATGGTGAGGGTTTTACCATTTACATTAAAGGTCGAGTAATTAAAATCGTTATCGGCTACGATAACGTGCGTCCAGGAGCTCTTATTGGTAAGATTAACGCCACCAAGGGGAGCACCGCCGCCGCCGCTGGTGATGTACGGAACATTCATAACAATGCTGTCGCCGTTTTGCTGAGCGCTGTTCCAGACCCCGGTGCGGACGTAATTGTGGCTGTGGCCCGCAAGGACAAGGTCCACACCATATTGACGGATGAGAGGATCAAGGTACTGCTGCGTAGTGACGTTGTCGGTATGGTCGCCGCCGGTCCACGCCGGTTCATGGTACATAACTATCTTCCACGGCGTGTTTGGATTGGCACTAGCCGCAGTCAGGTCGTTGATAATCCATTGGGTCTGAGCAGAGCTGGGAACAGAATAAGAGAGCTTGCCGGTTACCGGATCATTAGAGTACTGGTCTATAATGGTGAAGTGAACGGGGCCGTAGTCGAAGGACCACCAGTAATTGCTATAGGGAAGATCAACGCCGGTAGAACCGCTTTTGGCAGTTAAGCTCTGGTAAGGAAAGGGATAGTATTTCGGATAGTACGTGCTGTAACCATTAGTGTTTTCATGGTTGCCCTTGACCCCATTGATAGGGCTGTTGGCCCGGAAGGTGATCGCGTCCGTTAACGACGGCGCAAACCACTCTGCTGTCCAGTAGGATTCGCCGTCCGTACTCACCCAGTCCCCTGCGTGAACAGTGAGACCCTGGTATCCAGCATCATTTGCAATCACCTTATTCATCTCTGCCAGGACAACATCATAGGCTGTCGGATTTGTCCTGGTGTCGCCGAAACCGAGGAACTTTACTGAAGTTGCGGTGGCGGCAGGCGCGGTAAGGAACGAACCGGTGCCATAGACGCCGTTGGTCGCATCTACCACTTCGTAATAATACTTCGTGTTCGGTGTCAGGTTGGTAATTGTGAAGATGTGCTGGTTGTCGGTTGTGTTGTTCTCAGGTACCGTTACGCATGTGCCGTAAGTCGTGTCGGTGCCCCAGCAGAGCTGGTTGTTGGCCTCGATCGCAGTGTCCTGCCAGAGCACTTGCATCGTCGTGTTATTTCCCGGATAGATGAGGTACGGGTTTTTCAATATGCCGGCATAAGCTCCATGGCTGCATACGGCAAAGGCCAGCACGAAAGTTAAACTGGTCAATATTTTTTTCATATCCTCTCCTTTTCATTCAGTCTGTTTTGCTTCATTTTCGTACAAAACCACTTCTTACTGTTTATGGCATCCGTCGCAGGTAGTCGGAGCAACGGAATTTCCCGGCTTCGAATGGCAGCTTATGCAGGTATCATGCGCATAGTCCTTGCCGAAGCCTGCAATCTGACCGGGAGTTCCATTGTGACAGACGTCGCAATCGTTCCGGACTTCATTCACGTGCTTCAAATGATTAAAGGTCACAGTTCCGTTGCTTGCTGAAAATTCCATGACATTACTGACGTCCTCTGCAAAAGCAATTCCTGCCAAAGCCGCAAACATTACAACAAGAGCAACAAGACTTTTTTTCATCAATGCTTCACCTCCTTTCATATACAGTATTAATTGACTACTGACTGCTTGTTAGCAGCCTTAAAAATGAAAAACCGCATACTCTCTCTTTCAGAGAAAGGCAGCCCGGCTGTCCGTAGCGGACCCCGTGGCATTCCGTCCACACCTTGAGGTCGGTTTGGCTCTACTTCCATCCTGTTGTTGAGTTAGGACAAAAAAACCCGGTCCGATCACTAGGATCGGTCCGGGTTTCCTGGTCCCTACAGGGGTCAGCAAAGTACCCTTAAAAAGTGCACACCTAATTAACCAATTTTTGAATTACGGCATCGTAACTACTGTGGTTACACTTCCCCGCATCTGGTGATGCTTATATTTATCGATATTTCATCTCCTTTCTTGTCTCGTCCGCTATTCGCTGGTTCAAACAAACAAATGCCAAATGCACTCTCTTTTTACAAGAGAAAGGCAACCCGCCTATCCTTAAAAGGATCCGTGGCTTTCCGTCCCCACCTTGCAGTGGGTTCGGCTCTGCTTCATCCTGCTATTGAGTTGTGACAAAAAAACCCGGACCGATCACGAAGATCGGTCCGGGTTTCCTGGTCCCTACAGGGGGTCAGCGAAGTACCCTTAAAAAGTACAGCTCAATTAAACCACTTTTTAAGTTACAGCATTATGACAGCTTTGTTATATTTACGTTAAACGTGAGTATCAAGGGCAGGCGGTGTCGTTGTACCTGTGAATAACGCGCCCAGTCAGGGCTCGGTATCATTTGGAGAAATCGCAGATCGTTCCTTTTTTGCGGTGTCTACTCGTCGGATAACCCTTTCTGCCCTTGCGTGATTCGTCGAAAATTTACCCTATTTTTTATTCCATTATCATTTTTTGTATCAAGTGCCGCAACATCGTTTATATTTCTTGCCACTCCCGCAAGGGCATAACTCATTTCTCCCAACCTTTGATCTAGCGCTGGCAGGCATCGCTCGGTCAGCCACTCTGCCGGTAACATTCATGCAGTGCTCGCAAATCTCGATATCCAAAAGTCCCTCTATAGTGACAATGGAGGTTACTCCATACTCTTCCACTTCGGATAGTAAGGCGTCAATGCACTCATCGGGGTCATCAAATGTATTCCACAATGCAAATGCATTGAGGGTCCTGCCGTCGGCCTTGTGAATAGTGGCTATAATGTATGCGAGTGATTCGTCACCTTGACCGAGTCCGTAAAAAGCTATTGTGGCCTGATGATCGCTGTTTATCTCAGTTTCATCAAGAACATTATGGGCCGATAGCTGCTCTATTAACGGTTCTGTTATCTCGTCCATCACCTGTTCCGCCTCCCGCCACAGAGATTCATCTATTTCGCTCAGGCTGGCTTCTCCTGTGTTCTCTCTTATGGAAGCCTTCATGGCAGGCGTATCCGCATAGGTAATTCGAATATCCTTATCGCTGTCTATGTCTGACTGAACAGAATTATGCCATCTTTTCAGAAAAGAGCGAAAATGCTCACTGACGGTCTCTATTGGCTCACCTTCCAGAGAATCTTTGAAGCGCTCATACCAGTTTTTAAATGTATAAAAAGGATGAACTTTAAGAGTGCCTTTTGTTACTGCTAGATTAGCAGATAACTCCTCAGAGAGATATTGTATACGATCCTTTATCGAATGCGCTGGGACGATTTCATTCATAATCAGAACAAATTCAACAGGGGCTATTTTCTCCAGATCTGATTTAAGAACGGACTCTATGGATTCAAACAAGCTTCCATAATTGTCAGCAAAGAAGGTCCTATCGTACTCGTCAATATCCTCGTAAACAATAAATCCAACTATTGCCCTAACGAATATGAACAGTGAGTCTTTCTCCCAGGTGCTGCTTGACGGTATAACATGGTTATTGGGAAGTATTATTGTCTGACCGAGGTTCTGAAAAAAGCCTTGGACCGACTTGAGGCTTTTCCTCCATTGCACGGTGGTCACCGGCTCAAAGAAATACGGATGTAAGAGTTTATTAACGAGGACGACGCTGGTAGTCTCGCGGAGGTGGAGGTGTTTGCGGAAGGTTTTCGTTAGAGCATCTATGTCCGGTAATTCGTATCCCTCGGTATTGACATAATCTTCCCACCGATTATCTGTTACGCCGATAGTGAAGTATATCCCAAATGCGGAGATATCATAAAGATTGGATTCAGCATCTGTTAGAGCGTCTCTCAAGGTATGAGACAATTCGTCGAGTTCCTGTTCGACTTTTTCCGCCCTCTCGCTATTGTGTGCCTTTCTAAGCATGCGTAATACATCGTCTTCCCCGCCAAGATCTAGGGCTGTCCCGAGGCAGTCGGACAAAAGGCAGGATTCCTCATTGGTAAGTTCCCTGTCGAAACCTAACAACTCCTCGATCCTCGACAAACATTTCTTGATCTTCATGAGATATTCTTGTCGTCTTTAGTACTCAGCGTTCAAGCTACTCGGGTCTCTACCTATAACTTCCGTGCTGTCGCGAGAGCTCAATGAGAGGCATTCAATTTTTCTTGATAACCTGTTTTGACTGTAACCATGGCTTTACTGAAACAATTCCAAAAACAAACCTCCGAGATGAGCGAACCAGGCAATGCCCCCATGTACTCAAGAGCTCATAGATAAACTGAATCAGTGCCCAAAGGACAACGACGACGTAAGCTGGCCGACACAATACCTTAAATAAAAAAAGACGGATGCGAGAACGCGTATAAGCACCAAGGACACGATCTCCGCCTGAACAGGAAGTCATTATGAATTACGTTGCACTGTCGACCCCCTTGTTTTTGACATTACATATATTATCAAAATCATCTCGCTCCAAGCAAAAACATAAAAAGGCGGCGACACAGTATCGGCTGACAAGATAGCGGAGTACAGTAGATAGACTCGCCAACCGAACGGCTGGATTGGTGGCCGACCGAAAGCCATGGATCAGTCTTGGAGTCTTAGAATATTACGATTATCTCACTGTAATAGCCTGCAATCTTTGTCCTTGCGCTAATGGCGCGCCGCCCTGTTCCGAAGAAAGTATCCGAAAAGTAGCTATACTTATTCCACAGTGATGGAGAGACCGCAAAAAACCGGGGAACACAGATTTTGTGATAGACTCGCTCAATACATGATTCCAAAGATCCTATAGCCTCTCCATATAAAGGTCATCTTGCCATGTAATCCAATGGTCTGTCGTCGCATTTTGTCAGTGGTGTCCTTGATTTGAGAAAGTCGGGAAACGACGAAAATGGCAGCTTAATTCCCCGGGTTTTTTGCAGTATCCAAAATCTTAACCGAAATGTAACAGAATCGTCATCATCTTGCAATAGTAATATGATTTAATAGAAGAAGTAGAAATGTTCGGCAATTTGCATAAGACTTCTGTATTCAAGGACAAATATTTAACTAATTCATAACGGGTACCCGGCTGACCTTTTTGAAGGGATCGAAGGCCCTCGGATTCATGGTGGCGTATCATTGCGGCCATTATTTCCGAGGGCTTTTTCATTTTTGCAGTCAGCACACATGACGAAGAGCAGGAGAAAAAATGAACAGACAGAGAATTGTAAAAGAGAAAAAAAATGAGGAAACAGAAGTTAAACAGGGGGAACAGGATATGAAACGGGAAAGAATGAACATTTTCAAGAATCTCTTACTTGCCTCACTCTTCATGGCGACCCTGATTTCATCGACAGGAGCCGCTAATGCGGACATGTCTATAGTTTACGATACTGGCACGTCTGGCTCAGTTGCCATTAGCTCAGCAACGATGAGCAATTTTACCGGTTCTAACATTGCCTTGGCTGACGTTTACGGTCTTGCTACCCCCCAGAACGCAGGAGTGGGAAGCGCGCTTCCGATTACCAATGGTGTTCTGAACTTCTCATCTGGGGCACTGACTCAGACAGGGACTAACCAGTTTGGACAATATTGGTATGGCAACTCGGGGGGGCAGATTACCTTGCAAGGCGGGATACCGGGGATAGTTGGTGTAGCGAACGGTTCCACCTTACTTACCGGAAGTTTCTTGAACGCGACTGTCCAAGCACTCGGGTCGGGAAGTTATCAGTTCACTATAGCTGGCGCTCAGTTAGCGGCGACCGACAATCAGTCTGTTTACAACTATTATGGCATACCGATGGGAGATGTGAGTTCAAACGATATGAATCTGACGTTTACCGCCTCGACCAATAACACCGGCGGCTTCACCAGCCTCAATATTATTAACGGTTCAGTTATCGATACTCCAATGATGGCCCAGTCCACCTCGACCCCGATCCCAGCCGCAGTCTGGCTACTTGGATCCGGCCTTATGGGGCTAGTCGGGATCAGGAGCAGAATAGGGAGGTAAGAGAAAAGTTACTCAAGTCTCTGCCGTGAGGTCACGACTCAAACGTGTAACGCAATGTGGGGACGGCAAAGAACTTGGCGGGCACCCCGCGTCGGCCCGATTAGCCCTCTAACAGGGCTAATCGTTTACTGGCAACACAGGTGGGGTAAAATTGGCGGGGATCTCCCGAAGGGAGTCCTTCCAATCTGAGTTGATGTTTCCAATTACCGGTAAAGTCATATTCATAAATAAATCGTCCGTTTGGCCGGAAAAAAATCAGAAAGTTTGATTGTTCGTGGGTCGTTTGAAGCTAGCTCCCCCGGGTTTCTTGGTCTCCTGATAGTTCCGTCATTGCGATCATAAGCATTTTCATTGTATCCCCTCCCTGATAACTAGACTATTTCTTGGTTGCCACGAATTGCAGGGCAGCAGAATTCATGCAATAGCGCAGCCCTGTCGGCTTGGGACCATCGTTAAAAACGTGGCCGAGGTGACCGCCGCAACGGCGGCAGAGCACCTCGGTGCGGCGACTGAAGAAACTGTTGTCCGGTCTAGTACTGATGTTCTCCGCAGCGATAGGCGCCGTAAAGCTCGGCCAGCCGGTACCGGAATCGTATTTGTCTTCCGACCTGAACAGATCGAGCCCGCAGGCCGCGCAGCGGTAGATGCCATGATCGTGATGGTCGGCATATTTTCCGGTAAAGGCCGCTTCAGTCCCCTTCTCCCGCAGGATATGGTACTGTTCCGGTGTCAACTGTTTTCTCCACTCTTCTTTGGTTTTAAAGACGGTTTCGCTCATAACATAGCCACCTTTTTCAGCCGAATAGACCCTGATTTGAGCTGGCGCAGTTACGCTGTCCGCCCGCGCCGGCCTTCCTAAGCCGCCCGATAAGACGATACCGCCGGCGATGAGTCCCGTCAGCAGGAGCCCCACGAATAAAACTGCGTATTTCATTTGATGCCTCCTAATCGACCCTCGTCGGGTCCTTCATGGTTATCCCGTTCCCTTTACGTTCACGGAGTTAAACCCCCTTTGCCCCCATCAGGAAATGATCTGAATAACTTCCTTGTGAAAGATGGGGATTCCTGCCTTTGTCCATTATCTTTTCTGCCGTTTGTGCGAAATTGGGCCATAGGGAGAGCCAGAACTATGGTGGAGACAATTACCGCAACTCATACAAAACATCGTTCCCATGGCAAATTCTCGTTTAATCATTTCCACATTCTTGAATCAGGTTCTTAATGGAAAGGTCCCTTTGCTCGGCATTCGAGAAATGGCATTTTGCCCCCTATTTACTGATCAACGCATCTCTTTTTCAAGATGAGTATAGCAACCGCATACGGTATAGCGAATCAATAGAGAACATTCGATATGTGCAAATTTAATTCCGTATTGAAAACATGGATGTTTTTACTTATTTAACTGTTCCTAGGTAAGTACCGGCCTTTTTTAAGGCCGATTCCATTCTTTCAATCGTAATTACTGCTGGATCATAATAAACTGTGTTTATCTCTTTAAAGAGTCGAAAGCCTTTTTCGACTCTTTCCACTCCCTTCAGCCCTTCCAGGGCCTCCTTGCCAACGTCAAATCATTTAACATAAAAGATCACCTCAGCTGTTGCAGCATCTTGTGCGAGAGAAACCCCATAACTTGAAAAAAGAAACAGCATCAAAACAGAAAGGGTGAAACACTGAGTGACTCGGTTCTTCATATAATTAATAACCTTCCCTTCATTGTACTTACTATGTTGTCTCTCCCCTTGAAGACACTCCTGAGCAATTCAGTTGTGTTTCCGGTGAATGGGGGACCGGTCATCATTCGACAAGTCCCCCTAAACTAAATATCCGCTTCAGCGTGCAGCGATACCTTGCGCAAAAATGGAGAGTCCCCCAGCGACAGTGCCCAAACTGGTCAAGCTGCCGTCGAGTTCGATTTGGAACATGTCTATGCCTCCGTTACCGGGATCCAAAGCATATAGGAACCGGCCATCCACGGGAATGGCCAGGTCGAGAGGGCTGTTGCCACCGCCGGCCGTCCCGTTGAGCAGGACTATCTTGCCGTTTTCGGCATCGATTTTATAAGCGGAAACGGTCGAGCTGCCAGGGTTGGCAGTAAAGATGTATCCAATCTCATTTCCGGCTATCCAGCAGGACGCCTTTTGCCCGTTGACCACCGACGGACTTATTGCATTCAATGCGTCATTGTTCAAAATACTATAGGACGAGACCGCATCAGTGGTTACTTCAACGACTACCAGGTGCCTCCATTGGTCAAAGATGAACCCGAAGGGGGTTACACCGTTGGACGGCGAAGTTACAGGATTCATGCTCGGCAATCCATCATAGTGTACGGAGAAGACGAGAATCTCGCTATCTGCTTTATCTGTTACTACCAGTGTCTCACCCCTTGGGTCGAACCCCACCTGGGCAAACGTTCCGGTGGATACGAGTGTTCGAGTGGAGCCGGCAAGAGGGGTCAATTGACCTTTGTGACTCAGGTTGAAACCAGCGATGTTCGGCGATCCCGCGTTAAGGACGTAGACAAGGTCGTGGAAGATGGTCAAACTCACAGGTGATACTCCTCCTGAACCAACCTTGTCAACCACCTTCAGTCCTTCCGGCAAAACCTGGAAGACGGAAATTTCATTACTTCCTGCATTAACGGCCAGCAGCCATAAGTGGTCCCCGCTGAGCACGAGAGACCCCTGAGATCCCAGTGTATCCAGCCCTACGCCAGAACCGAGACCCTGCGTTGATATCGACCCTTTTTTTGTTAGAAGGCCATCGTCGGCCCGATTGAAAATAACCACTTCATTTCCCGCAGGGGCAGGGGCGTTGGTCATGGTGTATACAGCCCCGACTACGCACGCCCAGCCGCCGACTACCGAGATCATCAGTATTGCTGCAGTTAAAATAGCTACCAGTATTTTCTTGTTCATTTGAGTTCTCCTTTCGATTTTTATACCCTCTTTTAGGGACTAAGCGGATGTTTTCTTAAGTCCTTTCTTCTTTGTTCACCTCCTTTTTCATCCTTATTCATGTCCTTTGTCGCTTGCACATCCTTTAACCATCTCTTTTTTCATCACCTCCTTTTTCGTCTCTCTCGTAACTGCATGACCTGCATGCCTCCGTGCCTAATGCCAGAAGCGCGTCTGAGTCCACTAGAGCTTGCTGCCTATGCGAATTTTGGAAGTGGATATCTGTACGGAGTTAGGGGGTACTCCTTCATTTCAGGTTAGCAGAAAAAAAATCACAAGAGTGTCATAAAAGAATAACAATTCTGTCACGGACAAAAAAATGAACCGCGAAGACTGACTTGTTAGCACTCACCTATTGAGATCATGACTAAGCCTTATAAATTGGCAGGGTGAATGTGAAGGTCGTACCAACATCGACCACACTATCGACCTTAATGTCGCTTCCGTGGAGTTCCAGGATTCTCTTGGTGATTATCAAACCAAGCCCTGTCCCCTCCGCATCCTTCCGACGTTCCCTTTTTAGCCGATAAGAGCGCTCAAATAGATGTAGCTGATCCTCTGGCTGCATGCCGGAACCGGTATCAGAAACCTGTATTATCAACCTCTCCTCTTTAGGAACGACAGAGATGGTAATAGCACCGCTTTTTGGTGTATAGCGGGAAGCATTTTCAATGAGATTCTCAAGCACCCGTTCGATAAGCCCGATGTCTGCGAACACAAAGGGAAGATCCTTCACAAAATTTGTTTGAAGTCTGATCTTTTTCGTCTCAGCAACAAACTGAAACTTCTGCACGATATCCTGCATGAGTTCACCCAGCGAGAACGATTCCATATGGACCTGAACATCGGGTGAATCCAGTCTCGTCATCTCAAAGAGATTGGAGATCAGCTTCGACAATTGATTGCAGTTTTTAATAGCGATCTCAAGAAAGCTCCGTTGTTTTTCCGGCTCAACTCTCCCCTCCTTCAGAAGTAAGGTCTCAAGGTATCCTTTAAGAGAAGCCAATGGCGTTCGAAGATCGTGTGCGATGAAGGTCACTAACTCGCGCCGAAGGGTATCGGCCTGTCTGAGTTCCTTTATCAGCCGAATGATACGATCAGCCATCTGCGTGAAGATCGAACCAAGGCGGTCAATTTCGTCCCTGGAGCGGCCCTTCAAGGAGTGAAAAGAATGAGAATACTCTGAGAAATCACTCTGCCTGAAAGTTTCCATGTCGGCAGTAAGCCGGCGGAGCCGAAGTGTCATTCGGAAGAAGAGGAGAAGTCCGGCCAGTAAGGCAAATAACAAGGCTCCCGCTACAATCCCTATACTTGATCGGAGGATATAACTGCCCTGGAGCATCTCGGCGACCGTGTCAAATTCCTCGCCGCCCAGGACAACGTAGAGATACCCCTGAATTTGACTCTTCGGAGAGATTGGTGCCGCGGAGAACACCTTTTTGCGTTTTAGATTACGCGGGTCGTCACCCAGGATAGGAAAGGCATCGGTCTTATTCAGGAAGCTTTTCACGGGCTCCAGCGCCACCTTCTGCCTCTTCACCTTTCCAGGAGGCGCGGAGAAGGCCAGAATATTGCCGTTTGGATCGAGAAGATAAACCTCGATGTTTGGATTGACGACCATCATCATATGAAAAATATCCTGAAGAGCTTTTTCATTGACGCGGCCGTCCTTCATCAAGCTTGTTTCCGAAGCCAAGTTCTGAGCCAGTGTACGATTGAGCTTCTGATTCACCTCCTGGAAATACAGACGGGTGGTGGAGAGCGTCAGCAGAATATTAAGGGCTCCGATCAGGCAGAACAGCCCCAGAAGGACAGCAGCCAGCTTGTAATAAAGAGTCCTGAACATACAACCTATCCCCTCAACAATTTTCCGAATCGGAGAACTTGTAACCGATCCCCCAGACAGTCAAAATGTAACAAGGCCTGGCAGGATCTTTTTCGATTTTTGCCCTCAACCGGTTGATGTGAGAATTCACAGTAT
The DNA here is from genome assembly GCA_050014695.1 of Thermodesulfovibrionales bacterium. Classification (GTDB taxonomy): domain Bacteria; phylum Nitrospirota; class Thermodesulfovibrionia; order Thermodesulfovibrionales; family UBA9159; genus UBA9159. The sequence continues at coordinate 101,360 of JBEKCV010000004.1, read as the reverse complement.
GTTCGTAGCCTTCGTAGCCGTACCCCCATACCTGTTTCAACAGTTCCATGCGTGTAAACACTCTCCCGGGGTGATTGGCAAAGTGGAGCAGAAGGTCGAACTCTTTGGCGGTCAGGGGCACCGGATTTCCGAGGAGCGTGACGCTCCGCTTTTCAACATCTATAATCAGGTCACCCGCCTGAATCAGTCTCTGTGATTTCCAAGATGCCTCCGACTTGAGCGCCTCCACGCGACGGAACAGCGCTTTGACCCGCGCCAGAAGTTCTCGGATACTGAAGGGTTTGGTCAGGTAATCGTCTGCTCCGATTTCCAGGCCGACAACCCGGTCCAGTTCGGAAGCCCTGGAAGTCAGCACCACCACAGGAGTGTAGACTGACGCCGCCCTCACGCGCCGACAGATCTCCAGCCCGTCCACCTCCGGGAGCATGAGATCCAGAATAATCAGGTCATAGGGTTTCGAGATGGCCTCATCGAGACCGACATGACCATCGTGAGCCAGGGTCACCTCATATCCCATGTCTTTCAGATGGAACTCAACGAGATGGGCCATATCTCTATCGTCTTCAATGATAAGGATTCTGCGGGGCATGCGTGTTGCTCCCTGAGCATTCAGGCTATTGCTATTATACGCATACCATAATAGCATATCCCGAAATTGACATGAAACATTGTGACCGAAATGTTATCTTTCCGTGATGGTTTTGTGACCATGGATAGGTCGCACTTTATAACAATTTCTTAAGGTCGATTCCCTCCCTATAGGAAGCCGACAGAAATACCCTCGCACTGCTCAAAAAAATACTTAAAGAAGACTGCGTGGAAACATAACTGAGTTATGTATCGTCAAAAGAATTTGAATTGCCATTTTCACTGCTGAAATTCAAATACTGAAAAACGATTGATACACTGAAAATAGTCACTACAGAATAAGGAGAGATCATGTTGGGAAGAATTGGAACGTTTTTACTGCTATCCTGCGTACTCGTTTTTGACAGTGTCATGCCGCTTTGCGGCAAGAGTACAGGGTGAAACTTGACCATTTGCTTGCCGGCATCGGCCTCCATCGGCTCCTTCCTCTTCCGGTTTAGTCTCAGGTAAAGAACTTATTTCAGATATTGAAACTTTCACGTGATTATCGATAAAAATATGGTATACTATTGTCCGCGCATCAATCGATTGAATTAGCCCCGAGGATGTGTTACATTGAGTGAAAAAATATGACAAACCAACGTCGACATAAGCGAGTTCCGATAACAGGAACTGTCACACTTAAATTTCAAGACAAGGGTGAATTCCGATCAATTCAGGCCCTGCCAAGTAATATCTCTTTAGGAGGAATCGGCTTGTATGCCGATGACCCGATAGAAGACGACACGGGTGTATCAATAACCGTTCATTTCATATCTTCAGATGACATGAAAACTGATTCTATTGACGGAATTGTAGTATATACCAAAAACATAGGGGATATTTATTTTATGGGTATCCAGTTCAACAAAGAAATAACTCCTGAATTTCAGCCCGCATTATATGAACACATTCAGAAAATCGGGTAAAGCTACACAATAGGGAGAGCAGAAAAAAAACGGCAGCTGAAAAGCAGGGTATCTGGTATCGAATGCACGTTTGTAACAGTAATGCTGACTCTTCGCTTCGTAAACTTTTCATCGAGACCTCGTTAATCTGATCAGTAACTCATAATCTATCACCCATGTTCATCTATCCTCTCTATGAGTATTTTGAACCACGTTCAATGTGTGCAACTCACGACGAATTCTCTTTCTATCATGATGAACACGAACAAGTTAGCATGCCGCTGTGACCATGCTAGAAAGGAAATATTCGATTGGTGTTACAGACATCGTTACTTCCAGACTGCGATTTTAGAAGCTGCTCTGTCAGAATGTTGGTTTTTTCGATTCCGCAAACTTCATCAAACCGTAATATTCCTTTAACTCTCTTTTAACACTTCTCTGATATTCTTTAAAAAGTGGAACAACGGGGAAAGAAGATATTGTTCATCTGTGGCTCGCTGAACCAGACCACTATCATGCACCAGATAGCGAACCACCTCGAAAATCACGAATGCTCCTTCACCCCCTACTATGGAGACGGTATCGTAAAAGCGCTTACTGAGAGGGGCATGCTCGATTTCACTGCGCTCGGTGGACGGTTCAGAGAGCAGACCGAGGAACATCTGAGGAAGCATGACCTGAAAGTCGATTACCGGGGCGAGACATGCGACTACGACCTCGTGGTGACAAGCCAGGATCTCATCATCCAAAAAAATATACGGAAGAAGAAAATTGTCCTGGTACAGGAAGGGATGACCGACCCTGAGAATCTCATCTACTATCTCGTGCGAACACTCAAGCTCCCACGCTACCTCGCCAGCACTTCAATGACAGGGCTTTCCCACGCCTACGAGAGGTTCTGCGTCGCCTCCGAGGGATACAGGGACCACTTCATCAAGAAAGGCGTGGATCCGAAGAGGATCGTAGTGACCGGCATCCCCAATTTCGACAACGTCAACAGGCACCGCGTCAACGACTTCCCCCACAAGCATTACCTCCTTGTTGCGACTTCGGACTCGAGGGAGACTTTCAAGCCGGACATGAGAAGCAGATTCATCAAAAACGCGCTCTCGCTCTCGGGGGGCAGGTCCGTCATTTTCAAGCTCCATCCTAATGAGAAACCCGATCGGGCCACACGGGAGATCAAAAAAATTATCCCCGATGCCATAGTTTTTGAGGACGGTGACATAAACCCGATGATCGCAAACTGCGATATACTCATCACGCAGTATTCTTCGGTCGCTTACACAGGACTCGCCCTCGGCAAAGAGGTCCACTCCTATTTTGATATAGAAGAGCTGAAACGCCTTATGCCCATTCAGAACGGGGGCAGATCTGCCGAAAACATCGCGCATACATGCATGGAGTTTCTCGCGGCATGAGGATACTCGCCATCGTTCAGGCCCGCTGCGGATCCACACGCCTTCCTGGAAAGGTTCTGCGACCGCTTGCCGGCAAGGAAGGCCTCGTCCGTCTCATGGAGAGAGTGCAGAGGTCGTCGCTGATAACCCAGACCGTCATCGCAACGACCACGGTCGCTGAAGACGATGTGATCGAGTCCCTCTGCAGGCGAGAGGGTTTCGCTTGCTTCCGGGGCCATCCAACTGACCTCCTTGACAGACATTATCAGGCAGGGCTTCTGTTCCGGGCGGACATTGTTGTGAAGATCCCCTCCGACTGCCCGCTCATTGATCCTGAGATTATCGATCGTGTTGTCGCTTTTTATAAACTCGATTCAGGGGCTTTCGATTTTGTGAGCAATCTTCACCCGCCCTCCTACCCTGACGGCAATGACGTCGAGGTCATCCCGATGCACATTCTCAAAGAGGCATGGGAGAAAGCAAAGAAAGAATTCGAGCGCGAGCATACCACCCCTTTCATCTGGGATAACCCTGACCGGTTCCGCATAGGAAACGTTGAGTGGGAGTCCGGCCTTGACTACTCGATGAGCCATCGCTGGGTGCTCGATTACGAGGAGGACTATCACTTTATAAGTAAAGTTTACGAAGAACTTTGCCCTGCGAACCCGGCCTTTGGCATGGATGACATCCTCAGCCTTCTCGAACAGAATCCTTCCATCCAAGAGATCAACAAAAGGCATACGGGAGTGACCTGGTACAGACAATATGCGGATGAACTGAAGACGGTAGTAGTTGCACCAGCGGCCGGGCAGGTGGCTCCATGACTGAGCAGCTGCATGAGATAAACACATTGCCGCTCAAGGAGTCGTCCATAAGGGTTCGTCAGCATGTCCTTCGGATGTCCGCCAAGGGAGGCTGCTACGTCGGTTCTGCACTCTCCTGTGCCGACATCCTGGTCTTTCTCTACGCAGGCTTTTTGAATATCTCAAAAGAGACGCTTCGGGAGGAGACCCGTGACTACCTGTTTCTCTCGAAAGGCCATGCCGTGGCTGCGCTCTATGCCGTCTTTGCCGAACTTGGCCTTCTGGATCCCGCAAGACTTGAACACCACCTTGGGACGGACGATTCTATTTACTGGCATCCGAATACTTCGATCCCGGGAGTCGAATTCCACTCCGGCTCGCTCGGTCACGTCCTGCCGGTTGCCGCAGGGGTGGCGCTTGACTGCGCGATGAGAGATCTTCCGAACAGGATCGTAGTTATTTTGGGGGATGGTGAATTGAATGAAGGGTCTGTCTGGGAATCGCTCCTCGTGGCCTCCGCCAAAAGGCTGCACAATCTCATCATCGTCATAGACAGGAATGGATTTCAGGCTAACTGCGCAACCGAGGAGCTGATTCCTCTCGAGCCGCTTGCGGCAAAGTTCCTTGCATTCCGAGCGGCAGTGAGGACGGTGGACGGCCACAACTTTGCCGCCCTCGAAAGGGTCTTTCGTGATATTCCCTTCGAAAAGGGAAAACCCAATGTGGTGATCGCGCGGACCGTGAGGGGCAAGGGTCTCCCGGAACTGGAAAACCGTGCGGACAAATGGTTCTGCAATCATTCCGAGGAGGAGGCCGAGAGACTGGTGATGAAGCTCTATGGATAAGTGTACAAAAACCATAAACTATGAGGAATGTCTCAGGGATATTGTCCTTGCAGACAGTCGTTTTGTGGTGATCACTGCCGAGAACCGTGCGGCCATACGGAATATAACGGATAGCCTCGACGGACGATTCATAGACGTCGGAATCGCCGAACAGGCAATGATCGGCATCGCTGCGGGGCTCGCCTTGAGGGGAAGAATCCCGGTGCTTCATGCGTTGGCTGCCTTCCTCACCATGCGGGGATTCGAATTCATAAGGACCGACATAGGTATTTCAGGGCTCCCTGTGAAACTCGTGGGCGGCTTCCCCGGGTTCTTATCGACAGCAAACGGCCCTACCCATCAGGCCCTTGAGGATGTGGCTTTGATGCGGTTGATTCCGCCGATGCAGATATTCTGCCCTTCAGATGAGGAGGACATGCATATAGGGCTTCGGGCGATGCTCCAAAGCCCAAACCCCTGCTACATGCGTTACAACGATCGTCCGCCTGTGATCGAGCATGACCCGGACTTTCAGATCGGGAAGGCCGAAGTCATCTCTCAGGGAAAGGACGTGACGATTCTCACTTACGGAATACTTCTCAGAGAGGCGCTCCTCGCCAGGGATGTGCTCGACACCTGCGGGCTATCTTCAGGGGTTGTGAACCTCCGGACACTGAAGCCGATTGATGAGGGGGCTGTCCTCCATGCGGCATCTGAGCGTTCTCTTCTTGTGACCCTGGAAGACCATTTCCAGACCGGCGGGCTGTATTCAATAACGTGTGAGCTCCTCATGGAGCATCACGTTACAGCCAGGGTGATGCCTATAGGCCTGAAGAACAGATGGTTCAAGCCGGCCCCGCTTCCCGACATCCTCTTCCATGAGGGCTTCACGGGTGAGAAGATCGCAGAAACGATCTTAAAGGAGTTCGAAAGAAATGCTTAATAGTATGGGTCTTGAGCAGCCCTTTCCGGATATCACGAAATCTGACGAGTTTTACCGCCGGGCAGTCGGCCTTATACCGAGCGTCACCCAAACCCTCGCGAAAGGCCCCGGGCAGTATGTGAAGGGAGTCGCCCCCAAGTACCTGGTAAGGGGAAAAGGCGCCTACGTCTGGGATGTGGACGGGAATAAATACCTCGATCTTACCATGGGCGTTGGCCCTATCTCCCTGGGATACTGCTACGAAAAGGTGGATGACGCAATCCGCGAGCAACTCAAAGACGGGATAACCTTCTCGATGATGCATCCTCTCGAGGTCGAGGTTGCAGAACTCATCCGGCAGATGATTCCGAACGCCGAAGGCGTTCGCTTTAGTAAGACCGGGGCGGATGTGACGAGCGCTGCTATACGGCTATCGAGGGCTTTCACGGGTAGAAATAAAATCCTCTGCTGCGGCTACCACGGCTGGCACGACTGGTACATCGGCATCACGGACAGAAACAGCGGGGTCCCCCTGTGCGTAAAGGATCTGACACACACTTTCACCTATAACGATATACGCTCGGTGATCGATTCGATCGATGATGATACGGCCTGCGTGATTCTCGAGCCGGTGGTGTTCGAGGAGCCTCGCGATGATTTCTTGCAGGATCTGAGAAATGTGTGCGATGCCACCGACACGGTCCTGATATTCGATGAGATGTGGACCGGCTTCAGGCTGGCGGCCGGCGGGGCACAGGAATATTTTTCGGTCCTCGCCGATTTGTCCTGTTATTCGAAGGCCCTGGCAAACGGAATGTCGCTCTCGGTCCTTGCGGGAAGGAAAGAGATCATGAGCCTCCTTGAAAGGGACGTCTTCTTTTTCACCACCTTCGGCGGCGAAGCTCTTTCTCTTGCTGCTGCGCATGCGACCCTCATGGAGATACGCGAGAAGGATGTTCCCGCCTACCTGGCCCGGCAGGGCGAAAGGCTCAAGAACGGATATAACGGAATGGCAGAGGCATTGGGAATGGGCTATACGCGGTGCAAAGGATACCCCTGCCGGACCATCATCGCCTTCGATCCGGCTGCCGGGGATCCGCTCGACATGAAGTCTCTCCTGCAGCAGGAGATGATCAGGCAAGGCGTACTCTGGTCCGGTTTCCACAACCTCTGTTTCAGCCACTCCGATGAGGACATTGATTACGTGCTCAAAGTGTATGAAGCAGCGCTCCCCATCCTCCACCGGGCGGTCTTGGAAAAGAACGTGAGGGGATGTCTCCACGGCGAGCCGGTAGAACCCGTTTTCCGGAAGACAGGTAACTTCAACGTGAAGCCTGTGAGAAGACCCTCATGAGCGAGATGATAACTGAACTTTTTAGTCTGGAAGGGAGCGTTGCCGTTATCACCGGGGCCTTGGGCCTTCTGGGTCAGGAGCATTGCCGCTGCCTCGCGGAAGCCGGCGCACACGTCGTTGCTGCCGATCTAGAAGAGGAGCGCTGCGCGGAATTAGCTGACGGCCTTTCGACGCACTCGATAGGCAGTTTTCTTGACGTGACTAATCCCCATTCAGTGCATGCGCTTCTCGATTCCGTAATGAAGGAATTCGGACACGTGGATGTGCTGGTGAACAACGCAGGTGTGAACGACATGGTCGAAGACCCTATACTTGCTCTTCAGGAATCGATGTTCGAAAATTATCCGCTTCAGCTGTGGAAGAAGTTTCTGGACGTGAACGTCTCAGGGGTATTCCTCTGCTCACAGGTGTTTGGGACCCAGATGGCGCGGCAAGGAAAAGGAAGCATCATAAACATCGCCTCCACCTACGGCATTGTTGCCCCCGACCAATCGCTCTATCGCACACCGACGGGCGAGCAGGCCTTCTTCAAGTCTCCTGCCTATCCTGCCAGTAAGGGTGCCGTTATCGCTTTTACCCGCTACCTTGCCGCCTACTGGGGGAGGGCCGGGGTACGCGTGAACGCGCTCTCACCGGGAGGAGTCCAAAACGGACAGGATACTTTCTTTATAGAGCAGTATTCCCGGAAGACGCCCCTCGGCAGAATGGCCAGGCGGACTGATTACCGGGGTGCGCTTCTCTTTCTCGCAAGCGGCGCCTCCGGCTACATTACCGGAGAAAACCTCGTAGCAGATGGCGGATGGACGATCATATGAACGGAGAGCTGAGGGAAAGGGCGAAGCGGATCAGCCTTCTCCTCACCGACATCGACGGTGTCTGGACCGACACGGGCGTCTATTATTCTGAGCAAGGCGAGGTAATGAAACGGTTCTCGCTCAGAGACGGCATGGGGGTAGAGCGGCTGCGGGAACTGGCCGGAGTCGAGACCGGGATCGTCACAGGCGAAAACTCCGCAGCTGTAATAAAACGGGCGGAAAAACTCGGGATTACGGAGGTGCATATTCTCGTGCAGGACAAGGCTGCCTCTGTCAAGGAGATTATGGAGCGGAGAAGAATTACCCCCGAAAAGATCGCCTTTATTGGCGACGATATGAACGATATCGAGGCGATGAAGACCGTCGGCCTTTGCGCATGTCCTTCCGATGCCGTTACTCAAGTAAGGAAGATAGCCCATTTCGTAGCAACTAACAAGGGTGGCTTCGGTGCATTCCGCGATTTTGCGGAAATGATCATTTCTTACAAGAACGAGGAGGTACCATGAAACATGCAAGAAAAATAAGGGTACGGGATAGGTTTATCGGCGACAACGAGCAGGCATACATCATCGCGGAGATCGGCATCAACCATAACGGCTCCATGGATATCGCCCGAAAGTTGATCGATGGGGCAGTCTTCTCCGGCTGTAACGCAGTGAAATTTCAGAAGCGCACGCCCGAGCGCTGCGTTCCCAAGTCCCAACGGCATATAGAGCGGGATACTCCCTGGGGGAGAATGACCTATATCGAGTATCGGCATAAGGTGGAGTTTACACTTGAGCAGTATGCCCAGATCGATGCCTACTGCAAGGCTAAGGGTATCGACTGGTTTGCCTCATGTTGGGACGAGGAATCCGTCGATGAGATCGAGCAGTTCAACCCTCCCCTCTACAAGGCTCCCTCGGCCTCGCTCACCGACACCCCCCTGCTGCGGAAGATGAAATCGACGGGCAAGCCGCTTATCCTCTCTACAGGGATGTCCACGTCACAAGAGATAACGGAGACGGTAAATCAACTGGGCACGGAGAATCTCCTCATCGCGCATTCCACGTCAGCTTACCCCTGCAGTGTGAATGAGTTGAACCTCCTGATGATCCAGTCGCTCCGGAAGCAGTATCCGGAGACGCCGATAGGGTATTCCGGACACGAAGTCGGTCTTGCGCCCAGCTGGGCGGCGATAAGCCTGGGTGCTAATTTTGTCGAACGCCATGTGACGCTCGACCGCTCGATGTGGGGGACCGACCAAGCGGCCTCGGTTGAGATATTGGGAATGTATCGTCTCGTGAAAGACATAAGGGATATCGAGAAGGCCATGGGTGATGGGATCAAGAAGGTCTATCCAAGTGAAATGAGCGCTCGGGAAAAGCTCCGCAGACAACCGCGTGAGACCGAACCCTGCTTGAGCTAAGAATGCACTGGGTCTATCTTGCCGTGGCCGGACTTTTTGAAATCGGATGGATATTTAGTCTGAAATTCTCCGAGGGATTCACCAGAATGGTACCGCTCGTGTTTTATGTGACCTGCGGGTTCGGTGCCGCTTTCTTCCTCTCGCAGTCGTTAAAGTATCTGCCTGTCGGTATGGCCTATGCGATATGGACCGGCACCGCGATCGTCGGCAGCAACGCAATTGCGATGATCTTTCTCGGTGAGCCGCCTGACATCCGGCGGATCGTCTATATTCTCATGATCTTAGGAGGCGTTGCGGGCCTGAGGCTTTCGGCATAAAATCAGAACACGTGTCGGCAATCGACTGGGGGTGTTGTCTTCTGGGCTTCCAAAAAAGATGGAGCGTTTCCCCGCCCCTAGAGACAACGGTATCTATGGGAAGATGTGAACTTCGGCAGGACAGCGGTCCTGTGGAGAACCCTTGTAACAACTATGAGGCCCCTAACCAGGGTGACCCTCGTGATAAGACAGAGGCACTTCCACGACAAGATTAGCGATGCGGTATTCGAGCCGCGTATATCAGAGTGATTTGCGGCCGTTTAATGCTGCTATTTCTGTCCGAAATACACATTCTCAAGGCAGGTCATATAAGAGGTAAGTGAGGAAACACACTCTCGACAGGTTTCATACCTATCAGTTGTTGTTCAATTTGAACAACTAAAATGAGAAGAGTTATATTTATGGGGAAGGCATCAAGAAAAAAGATAAGTCGTGAAGCCTCTGAGTCGAACGCAAAGAGATCGGAAGGTGAAACAGGTCGCACTCCTACTAGAAAGATCGTACCTTTTTTGATATTTTTAATCCTGCTCGTTTCTTGCGCAGTATATTCTAACACCCTCCTTAATGACTTCCTCTATGACGACACAGGCCAGGTTTTGGAGAACCGCTGGATCAGAGATGTGAAATACATACCGGTCATATTTTCCAAAAGTGTATGGAGTTTCCTGGGAGAGACTGCAATCTCAAACTACTACAGACCGCTGATGCATCTTATCTTTATGCTCAATTATTACGTCTTTGGCTTAAGACCCTGGGGTTTCCACCTGGTGAACATCCTTTTCCATGCGGGTGTATCCGTCCTGGTTTTTGTCATTACAGCGAGACTTCTCAGAGCCTCATCAAATTCTGCCCAGTTAAAGGAGAAAGGATTTGTCGGATCATGGCTATCACCGCCCTTTGTAGGGGCCGTTTTGTTCGCTACCCATCCTATTCATACCGAGCCAGTGGCATGGGTTTCAGGAGTGCCAGAACTCTCCTACACTTTTTTTTTCCTTCTTTCCCTTCACTTTTATATGAGATATGAAGAAGGGACGAAGGGGATGTATCCGTTGTCAGTGCTATCCTTTTCTATTGCCGCATTCTGTAAGGAGCCAGCGCTAATACTTCCTGTTATTCTCATGGCGTACGACTCTATCTTTGGGAAGAAAGCGAAGGGATATCTGCCTTTCATTAAGAGATTCATCCCGTATTTTCTTGTTACAGGGGTTTACCTGGGGTTGAGGTACCATGCCCTTGGGGGTTTTTCACCCTTTAAACCTTATGTAGTGTTAAGCACCTATGGATATATTATCAACGCCTTTCCGCTTTTCATCCAGTATCTTGAAAAATTTTTTCTACCTCTGAACCTGAATGCCTTTCACGTCCTGCACCCGATTTCTTCCATTTTTGAGACGATGGGGATCGTGTCCTTAACTGTCACGACAGCCTATGTTGTTGTCACCTTTATAGCTTTCAAGAAAAAAAGCAAAGTCGGCTTCGGTCTGTTAGTGATAGCATTACCTCTTTTGCCCTCACTTTACATACCGGCCGTCGGCGAAAACGCCTTTGCTGAAAGGTATCTATATCTGCCTTCATTTGGCTTTGTACTACTGATAGCTCTGGCACTTTCATGGGTCAAAACCATCGAGCGGGAACTCGCTTCTCGCCTGGTTATCATTTCACTTGCAGTGGCAGCTCTCTATTCCGTAGGGACAGTAACCAGAAATGCCGTCTGGAAAGATGATCTAATCCTTCTTGCCGATATGGTGAGGAAGTCGCCGGATGCGGCAACACCGCATTATAATCTCGGAACAGCATATGCGAAACAGAACCGTCTTGATGAGGCTATTATTGAAGATAACGCTGCCTTAAGCCTGAGGCCTGATCTTGCAGAGGCCCATTATAATCTCGGAACCGCATATGCGAAGCAGAACCGTCTTGATGAGGCAGTAAATGAATTCATCACCGCGGTGAAGCTCAAGCCCGACTATTCAGAGGCCCATAATAATCTTGGACTCGCATACGGAAAGCAGAACCGTCTTGGTGATGCAGTAAATGAATTCATTACTGCGGTGAAGCTCAAGCCTGGCGATTCAGAGGCCCATAATAATCTTGGAACCTCATATCTAAAACGGAACCGTCTTGATGATGCAGTAAATGAATTCACCACTGCGGTGAAGCTCGAGCCTGACAATGCACAGGCCCATAATAATCTTGAACTTTGTTATAGGATAATGAAAACAATGAAACGATAGATGCAACTGACCTCTGAGGAGACCGCGAAAAACCAGGGGGAGCTTAGCTTCGGACGACCACGAAAGATTAAACTTTCGCTGTGGCCGGAGGAAAACCTGGCTTGGCGCCCACGGAAGTCAAGGTCTTTCGAAATATACCTTTTCGTCCGTTTCTGGAAAAACCTCAGGATGGTCACTATTCGAGACAGGTAATGAAAAACCTTTGTGGAACATAGATGGAGAGCTATAGAGGACATGCTGACGGGAGATAGAGAGAGAGAGCAAACCTCGCAGAACCATAGATCGGCTTTTCATTCCTTTTGAACAGCGTTGGCCCGACAGGTTACGAGACAGTAACCTTTTCCCACGCGGCAGCACTGGTATCAGGTCTAGCCATGAGACCAAGGGGTTCCGTTTCAGCAGACTTGGGATTCCGGTTGGCCTTAAAAAGGAAGAATAACATTTAACGCTACCTTCATCATTATGTAATAAAGGATCTGGTTTAATACATGAAAATGAGCCCGGAAAATGTATTTGAGAAGCACAGGGTGCATGGAGGGATTAGTACTCTTTTCATCATATTGTCATAAGAATATGTTTTAACAGCGCCACTCAGTATGACAGGTATTTTGCTGACCTTATTCGTTTTTTAGGCCCCAGAAAACCCGGAAAATGGACTCCAGCATGTGAGGTTCTTTTCCGGGTTTTTTATTTTGAACCCTCAGGAGGATAAAAATGAGAGGCGTAATCAAAGGGTTCTTCGTGAGCATCGTTATGCTTGTCGGCTCGGCAATGTTATTCCCTGCATCGCCTTCCCTTGCGCTCTCGTCCCGTGCGATCGATAACAATGATACCGTCGTCCTGAGTGGGAATGTATATCCGCTGGCCCGCCCCGAATTTGACAAGGGGCCAACGCAGCCATCCATGCGGATGGAACGGATGATACTCACTTTACATTTGAGTGCCAGCAAGCAAGCCGAACTGAACATTCTCCTCACCGAACTCTATGATCCTGCTTCACCCAATTTTCACCACTGGCTCACTCCCGAGGAATTCGGCATGCGGTTTGGCCCCTCTTCCGAGGATATCAATGCGATAACCGCTTGGCTTGTTTCCAACGGCTTTGTTGTTGATGAGGTTGCCAAAGGGCACTCCTGGATAAATTTTTCAGGCACAGTGGCTGATATAGGACACGCTTTCCATACGCAAATTCACAATTATTATGTTAATGGCCAGCTTTATCACGCAAACGCTACGGACCCCTCTATACCGCGGGGGTTATCGGATTTGGTGGCAGGCGTTGTCTCTCTCCATGACTTTCCACGCAAGATGATGAATAGCGGGATTCACACGGTTCAGCCTGATTACACCTCCGGCTCCACGCACTATCTGTCACCGGGCGACTTCGCGACCATTTACGACGTCACCACACTTTACAGCTCCGGAACCAACGGCACGGGCCAAAACATTGCGATTGTTGGCCGCACGCACCCGTCTACAGCGAGTTCTGATTGGGCAACTTTTCGCAGCACGATGGGGCTGCCTGCCAATCCTCCCCAGGTGATAGTAAACGGCAACGATCCGGGTGATTTGGGCTTAGCCGAGGACACTGAAGCCGACCTTGACGTCGAATGGTCGGGAGCTGTGGCAACAAATGCCTCTATCTTATTCGTTACTTCGAAGTCAACCCATTCTACGGATGGCGTGGACCTGTCCGCCCAGTATATCGTAGACAAAAACCTAGCAGCTGTGATGAGCACAAGCTTTGGCAGTTGCGAGATGGATATGGGAACGGCTGAGAACTCTTTTTACAACAATCTCTGGCAGCAGGCAGCTACCCAGGGCATCACATCCTTCGTCGCATCAGGCGACGCAGGTGCTGCAGGCTGCAATGCAGGAAGCGATACAACGGGCTCGCAACTCGCGGTCAACGGACTCGCTTCAACCCCTTACAACGTGGCTGTGGGGGGGAACGAGTTCAATGAAGGATCGGGTAACTATTGGAACACGGCTAACGGTCCAGGATACACATCTGCCATAAGCTATATACCGGAAGTGGCCTGGAACGAAAGCGGCGATGTCTCCGGCGGTTCTGGGCTATGGTCCACAGGCGGCGGCATTTCGTCAATATACGCCAAACCGGCATGGCAGGTAGCACCCGGAGTCCCTGCGGCAAATTCTCGTTACGTTCCTGATGTTGCCCTTAGCGCAGCCGGCCACGATGGTTATCTCGTCGTGATACAAGGCGGCCTTTATGCTGTGGGCGGTACGTCGGCATCCTCTCCTTCCTTTGGCGGACTTATGGCGCTTGCCGTGCAGAAAACAGGCCAGCGCCAGGGAAACGCCAATGTCCGCCTCTACCAGCTCGGCAGTGCGCAGTACGGCTCCGGAGGGTCCGCGGTTTTCCATGACATAACCTCAGGCAATAATAGTGTCCCCGGAGTGACAGGCTACACCTGCACCCCAGGCTATGACCTTGCCACAGGCCTCGGTTCGGTAGATGCCAATGCGCTCGTTAGCAACTGGATGATCTTCACCATTTCGGCTTCTCCTTCCGCGGCATCCGTTGACCAGGGCTCATCGGTCACAACCACGATAAATACAGCGGTCTGGGGCGGTTTCAGCAGTGCGGTAATATTGTCCGCCTCAGGTCTTCCTCAAGGGGTAACAGCGGCTTTCAGTCCCTCAACGATCGCCTCTCCGGGTTCAGGCAGTTCTACACTGATAATTACAGCCGGTGCATCGTCCGCCACCGGCGTTTTCCCGGTGACCGTCAGCGGCTCTGGAGGCGGCATTACTCAAAATACAATAGTGAACCTCACTGTAATACCGGTTTTCAATATAACAGCTTCTGTAACCGGCATCGGAGGCACAATTAACCCGGCAACCCTCTCGGTTGTTTCCGGAGATAGCGCCACTTTGACTATCACTCCAACTGCCGACTACTACCTGGCATCGTTGACTGATAACGGCAACAACGTAACAAGCAGCGTCAGTGGCAGCAGTTATACAATCACGGACGTTACCTCTGCCCATACCGTAGTTGCAACCTTTGCCATCGATATCTATACTGTCAGCGCTTCTGTAAGCAGCGGCAGCGGGAGTATAACACCGTCGAATTCATACGTAGCATACGGATCGAACGTCACCCTCACAATTGACCCGGCCGGCGGCTATTCCCTGGGCGGACTCACTGATAACGGGACCTCCGTGGCCGCAACTGAGAGTCAGTCGGGGACTTTTACCTACACGATTTATAATATTTCATCCGATCACACGGTCTTGGCAACCTTTTCTCAAGAGGCAACACCGCCGGTATCAAGTCCTGCAATGGGACCATGGGGTTTCGTCGCAGCAGCCTTGGGACTCGGGCTGGCCTTGAAAAGGAAGAATAAGATTTAAGAGCAAGGAATAATGGAGACAGTTATTGCAGAGCAAACCGGGAAGCCCGTGGATCGAGGGGTCCTCCCCACGGGCTGTGCTATGGTAAAACTTTGGCCAAACATAAAGCAAAACGTCGAGATGATAAAAAGCGGAACAACGCTAAAAAGAACCCTGCACACGATTCTCCTCTATCGTTCTTGATTCGGTCCGATCGCTTTCGTTTTACGGCTGTTTTCACGATTGCATGTATCGGGCTTTATGCCGGCATTCAAGTCCTTCCGTCGTCATATACAAACCCTCTCGATGAGCATACGGCATGGACGCTGGGCCTGATCCTCAACGCCCTCGGCATTCAGGTCTCAGCGGCTAAAGATATCGTATCGGATGGCGGATTGGCATTCAAGGTAATCCCGGAGTGCACAGCTCTTTTTATGATTGGCCTCCTCATCTGTTTCATAGCCTTCTATCCTGCCTCCGTCAGACAGAAGGTAAGAGGAGTCCTGATGGGAATCCCTGTATTGTATCTGGGCAACCTTGTCCGCCTCGTAACGACTTTCATGGTCACCAGATATGACCGGAAGTTGTTTGAGGTAACCCATGTCTATTTGGGACAGGTGTTTACCATTTTCATGGTCGTTCTGACCTGTATGCTATGGATGAAATGGGTCGATAAGGGAGAGCCGAAGCAGGGCGCTGTTACGAAGTCAGCAGGTTTCCTGGCCCGCTTTGCCCTGATCTCACTATGTCTGTTCTTTGTGTGGATGAGGGTACAATATTGGTATATTCGGTTCCTCGATTGGTTTATGGTCTTCGGTTTTTCGTTGTTTCATTACCATATCAATCTCGCGCGGCACACTGCTGTTTACTACGAAACTTTCAGCATCGTCGTATTTGCATCGCTCGTCCTCGCAACAAGGTCGCTATCGCCGGGAATGAAGATCAGGGGGCTCGCAGCCGGTCTTGGCTTCCTGTTTTTAATCCACCTTTTTCACAGAATCGATAATGTATCAATAGCTTATTTCCATTCTACTGCAGCCGTAGTACTGGATTTGACTCTGCTGCTCGTCGGGCAATACCTGGTCCCGGTACTGTTTTTGCTTTTCCTTTTTCGTCATCAAAAAATAAAAAATCGGGATGCCTAATTTTTCCTGTCCGCGACAAGCGCGACGGGGATAACCTGCTTCGGCCAGATAATTTATGGCTCATACTGCCTGTCAGAAAGCGTCCATCCCTCTTTTTCCCGCGGGAGGCCATGACAACGAGATCGATTTGAAGTTTCCTGGCCGAGTCGTCTCAAAGATGATGCCACTTCGGGTGTATGGTGTAATGGCAATTTTTATCGGTTTAGCCTTTAGCCTGTTGATGTATCATGGTAAGCCAGTGGAAAACAGAGACACTATGATAGGTAACCTCTTGATCTTGTGAAAGATACCGAACAAACGCGAAAAAGATTTAGTCAATAGAAGATAAATATCAAAGAAAAAGGAAAAAGAAAAGGCAAAAGTCTTGATCATAGTCTTTATATTGTCAATATCAGTCGGTTAAGCACGAAACCGTTAAAAATTGCTCCATTACACCATAAAACCCCAAGTTGCAAATTGTCTGCTGGTGTGGTAGTTTGAAAGTAGGAGACCGATAAAGCCAAACCCTTTGCGAAGAGGGAGCGGAAAGCGGCGGGTCTTTTAACGGAAGATGGCCGAGCTGCCGGAGGAACTGGAGTGGGCAGCTCGGCTTTGTTATTGTATAAACGATTTGAGCATTAGAAAGTGGAGGTGAATCATGAACGCCAAGGCAGTCAGTGACATGGAATACCAAGAAGGAATCGGCAAGGCAGGAACGGAGGTCAAAGAAGGCATCATCAGCAGCCTGAAAGCGATCAACGAGATTGAGGCAGAGATCGTAAGCCTTGTCAGGAACACCGTATCGAATACCCTTCGGGCAGGCGGAGAAGTGGCAGGACAGACTCTCTCAATTACAAAAGACGTTGTGAAAGGTGCCATAACCGCCACAGAGGAGGTCGGCACGAGTCTCGTCTTGAGCACGAAGAGTGTGGCTAAGGGCATTGTAATGGGAGTAAGCGACATCGGCGGCGATGTTGTTACTGTTGCGAGCCAGACCGTCAAGGGAGCGGTCAAAGGGGCAGCTGAGGTCGGCGCGAATGTGGGCCTTGTCGCACGGAGAGCGGTTGACGGAGTTATCGAGGCGACGAAGGAAGTCGGAGGAAACGTGACGGAAGTTGCCAAGGCTGCTGTGGGTGGAGCGATCGAAGCGGCGGGCGGCATCGGGAGCACAGCGGTAAAGGCGGTGAGGGACATGCTGGTAGGAGTTGTTGAGGGCGTAAAGGAGATCGGAAGTGCCGCTTTTCCGAAGTCACGTCTGGAAACAAGATCGCCTGAGACACATTCCTCACATTTTGCCAAAGGAGAGCTCGCCGAAGCCGTTATAAGGAAGACGAGGCGGAAGAAATCGAAATAAACGCGTTATGGCTCAGCGGGTTGCGCTGGAGGCGGGCGGTAGACACAGATTATTGAAGAAGATACCTACTGCTCGCCTTTTCAAGAAAGGTGGTCTGATGGCAACTGCCTGCTTATACGAGAGTGATACAGATCGGAAGCAGCATTCCCGAACCATTCAGATGCTCGCAAGGGATTTACGTATCCCCGAGGAGGAAATACAGATACTTTATGAGACGATGCTCTGCAGTCTCAAGGAAAAAGCACGGATAAAGGATTATTTGACAATACTGGTCAGCCGCAATGTGAAGGACATGATCAGGGGAGACATGAGTTTTCGCAGACACCGTGAAGGCAACCCAATTCCGTCAGACATCGGAGATACATAAGGAAAGTCGGTGTCCATCTCGCCGTTCAGAAGCGGATCATTGTCTTCTTCGTGAAATGCAATTGGCGGCTTGCATAAAAGAGATCCGTTGCGTGCAGAGTGCATCGCTGTCCGGTGTATGGTCATTCCATGCATGTCTATTATGAAAAGCGGTGAGACATACCGCTTTCGCTGCTCAAAAAATCCGCAGTCAGTAATGATCATGGTGCACCGTGAAAATGAGTCGGATTGGCTGATCATTTCCTGTTCCTAAAAAAAAATGCGTCATATGGCTTCAGGTTACTTCTCCCTTACAGCAACCTAGCCCCCTGCTCCGCCAATCGTGACCTTACGCTCCGTGCGAGATTGAGAAAACAAAAGTTCTCCTCATTGATAAAGTGGCTTATCAGGTAAGCAAGACCGTTACTCATTTTATCGAGGTAGGGAGTGTCAATCTGGTCGAGGTCACCGGTGAAGATGATTTTGGTTCCCTCACCGCATCTCGTCACAATAGTCTTCACGTCGATGGGTCTCAAGTTCTGCGCCTCGTCTATGATGAAGTACCTCATCGGAAGGCTTCTCCCTCTGATATACGTGAGCGGTTCTACCTGCAGGAGACCGGCATCCATAAGGTATTGATAACTCTTTATGCTCGCGGTGCTGGTTTTATCCTTTATGATGCCCTTTGGCGTATTCAGGATGACCTCGAGATTGTCGAAAATCGGCTGCATCCATGGCGTAAGCTTTTCTTGCACGTCACCGGGGAGATACCCGATGTCCTTGCCCATCGCAATAATAGGCCGCGAAACGATCACCTGCTCATAGAGTGATGTTTTCTTGATTACCTGTGAGGTCTGATGTAATCCGGCGGCCAGCGCGAGGAGCGTCTTGCCCGTTCCGGCGTTACCGGTTAATGCAACTATATCTATTGTAGGATCAGCAAGCGCATCTAGGGCACATTCCTGTTCACTGTTTTGGGGTATGATACCCATTCTCTCTTTAGCTCTCTTCACGGCTCTCAGATTATCAGTTCCTGTTAACTTGTAGAGGTTAATATCAGATTGCAGGTATCTCACGGACGTTATGCCGTTCGTGTTGTCGCCATTCGTGAGAACCTTACCGTACTGTTGAAAGAGTGACGTCTTGTCACTCATGTAGTCCTCAACCCGAATGCCCAACGATTCAGCCTTTAGCCTCACCGCCGTATCCTTAGAAACGAGAATAATGGGAGTTCGATCGCTTCCCTCGTCGTTTATCTCTTTTTCCGCAATGGAGAGCGCGGTCTTTATAATCTGGTTCTCTTCTCCCCCATTCTTCGAAAACTGCGCAAAAGGATTATCTGCAGGCACGCTCACGGAAATGCCCCCCCCTGAATCCATGGTTATGCCTGATGGAAGAGGCCCCCTCTCCCTCAAGGCATCTAATGTCCTGAGAACCTGTCTTGCCGAATCGGCTATTTCGCCATGCCCTTTCTTATGCCTGTCAAGTTCTTCGATCACCCGAAAGGGTATGACGATATCATTGTTCCCGAACTTGAAAAGCGAAGCCGGATCATGGATTAAGACATTGGTGTCGAGGACAAAGATTTTCTTCATAGATTTTCCTCCGTCTTTTATATAGTCCTGCAGCAGGATAGGAAATGGTTTATGAGCATCGACTTACCAAAATACAAGGCGTTTTCAGAAACCTGTCAAGAAAGCAGATGCTGCGGATAACAAACGAGTTCATGTGGAGATTTTCGAGGACCGCTCCGAGAGAGCTACCGCGGACACCCATGATGAGATTGCTCACAAGACCGCCCCCGATCCTTTCATCGGTCTCGTGTTTTCCTTGAGGTAATTCCCGGCGACCATGGCGTTACTGTCACTGCCGAGCATCAGCTGATGTTTTACGATCTTGCACGCAGGGATAAGGTTGTTCACCTTTTCGATTAATCCTTCATTGCATCGTTCAACAAGAAACGAGATATTCCGTTGAGGATTCTGATTTTTTGTCTTGCGGGCTATTTTATAAGTAGGATTATTGTTGTCCCGGAGGGAGAAAATAATTTCGTACTCAGGATAATCCTGATTGCTGAAGTTTTCAAGGTTGTGGAAAAGATTGTCAGCGAGTCCTTTCAAAGGTTTTTCAGTATCGCGAGACGGATAGAAAAAATCGGGGAGGGGAAGCCCCTTCTGCAGAGGGTTAAAGGGGAAAAGAAAGTCACAGAGCAACATTACTGCTACAATAAATGATCTTCGTTACACGATTATTACAGAGGGATTACGTTTTCGTTAAGATCGTCGAGTTGCACATCCTTAGAACTGCCAGCCTCTGATCAAATGGGTATGATATGTCGCAGCGTTGGTGGGCAGCAGTTTGAGGGTATCGAAGCCTGCGCTATAGAGACCGAAGCTCGCATTGAGGCCCTGAAGCCACTGGAATAATTGCGATTTTGATATGACGCACATTCGGTGCTTGTTTATGTACTCACAACTCGGTGAATGGCAATGCAGTAACTCCTGAGCCAAGCGGAAGTGGAACGTCTCCGGTGTGTAGTACGTATCCCGGAGCTGCCTTCTCTCCAAAGTCCTCTAAAAATGTCCTCACGCTTGAGGCCATTGCCGGCCGAGGTGTCGAAGAAAGCTTGATCTCTATAGGTACAAGCCTGCCGCCAAATTCAACGACGATATCCACTTCAGAACCGGCCGAGGTCCGCCAGAAATATATCTCCGGCTCAATGCCGCGGTGCATGAGTGTTTTATATATCTCGGAGACAGCTGCCGTTTCAAAGATAGCTCCTCCCATCGGTCCTGAGGCCGCGTGATCAGGGTCTCTGAGACCTGCAAGGTAACAGAGTGTCCCCACATCGGTGAAATAGACTTTCGGCGTCTTCACAAGCCGCTTTCCAACGTTTGCAAAGTATGGTCGCAGCACTATTAACTGATATGTGGCCTCAAGCACCGAAAGCCATGCCTTTGCGGTATTCACTGCGACGCCGAGATCACGCGAGAGGTCAGAAAGATGCAGTAACTGGGCGCTACGAGCGGCCAAGGCTCTCAGAAAATTCTGAAACTGCGAAAGGTCACCCAGTTGGCGTAGGAGACGCACGTCACGCTCCAGGTATGTCTGTATGTACGCCGAGTGCCAGAGAGCTATATTCCTCTTTGGATGTGTTGTGAGCTCAGGATAACCTCCGCGCAAGAACTCTTTCCAAAGGTCACCTGAGGAGACTTTTTTCTTTTCAGCCGTGTTTCGTGCGGACTCCCAAGGGAACCGCTTCCCAGGGTGGCCTTCAGCCTCGCGCCGGGTGAGCGGAAGAAGCCGAAGAATCGCAGCCCGTCCCGCAAGTGATTCTGTACTATGTTCCATCACAAGCAGGTTCTGCGAACCTGTAATAATGTATTGTCCATACTTCTCTCGTTTCGCATCTATCTTTTCCTTGAGGTACGGAAGGAGGTCCGGAGCGTACTGGACCTCGTCGAATATCACGGGTGGCGGATTCATTTCTATGAAACCACGAGGATCTCCCACGGCGGCTATCCTGACATCCGGCGGTTCGAGCGAGACATATTTGTACCGCTCACCGAATAGATGCCTTAGGAGCGTAGTCTTGCCGGACTGCCGCGGCCCGACAAGGACTACGGCCGGGAATTCCTTTAGAGCCCGCCTAAGGACAAGCTCTATGGAGCGTTCAATATATCGGCCAGGCATGATTAACATTATTGCATTTAAAATGCAAATTTACAAGATAGAGCTTGGGAGGTCAAGCTGACGTTAACCCTAGATCCAAACCAACAAAGGACAAACTATTGCATCCATGTAAGCGTCCTTAAACCCTGGCGGTCTGGAGATTGCTTCAAAACGCCCTTCTTGAATCCCTCCGATATCACAAATTATAACCGACCGCTCTGTTTCCTTACATAGATGGTTACAGTTACTAACGGCGGTTAAGGACAAACCCCAAAATCTTCTCCTTCGGAAGAAACTGGAGCGCCTTCTTTACGTCGTCCGTCGAGGTCTTTCCAGCTCGAACAACAACAATGACCTGATCAACGAGGGGGGCAAAAGTCAGGGCATCTGCTCCGGTAAGGATGGGAGGTACATCAAAAAGGATATACCGTTCAGGATAACGCCTTTTCATTTCTGCTATGAGTTCTTTCATCCGTGGCGATCCTAGAATCTCGGCACTTTCATGAAAAGAGCGCCCCCCGGAAATGACTGTCATTTTCTCGATTTCCGGCCAGGTGATTAATTCCGAAACAGGCAAGCCATCAGCAAGATAATCTACTAATCCTTTTTCACTGGCGCATCCCAGGTATTTGTGAACAC
Source organism: Thermodesulfovibrionales bacterium (assembly GCA_050014695.1). Classification (GTDB taxonomy): domain Bacteria; phylum Nitrospirota; class Thermodesulfovibrionia; order Thermodesulfovibrionales; family UBA9159; genus UBA9159. Next base: position 79,254 of record JBEKCV010000004.1, on the reverse strand, counting down.
TCTGTTTTTTCAGATCACCATCAACCAGTAGGACCGTATGCTGGAAGTCTCGGGCAAGGGTGAAGGCAAGATTAATGGCCGCAAGGGTTTTCCCCTCACCCGGCAAAGCGCTGGTAACCATGATAGTGTTGCTTCCAGAGCACTTGGTTCGCTGCAAGACCTGTGTCCGCAGAACCCTGAAAGCTTCCGCCTCTGGAACATTGTCCAGATAAGCCAGACACCGGTTCTCTGCTAGGAGTTTTGGATTTAATTGAACGCTCCGGGACTGTGAGTATACCGGCGATAACCATCCTCCTATCTTCTTATCTTGCTCCTCAGGACTATTCTCCAGACAGATCTCGTGCGCCTGCTTAGGATTATTCTCTAAAGAAACCTCAGGTCTTTCTTTTGTTCTAACCCTCAGCATTCGTTTAAAAAACGGTATCGCTTGCTTAACCTCGTCCGTTCCGGATTTCTCCTTATCTCTTACCTCAGGATCATTCGGTAAAGAGAGCCCAGGTGTCTCCCCAGGATTATTCTCCAAAGAAACCTCAGGTCTTTCTTTTAATCTACTCCTCTGCCTTTGTTCGAAAAACGGTATCACTTGCTCTACCTTGTCCGTCCCGGGTTTCTCCTTATCTCTTGCCTCGGCTTCATGCGGAAAAGAGAGCCCAGGTGTCTCTTCAGAATTATTTCCTGAAGGAACCTCAGGTCTTTCTTTTGTTCCACTCCTCTGCCTTTGCTTGAAAAACTCTATCGCTTTTTCAATCTTTTCCGTTCCAGATTTCTCCTTATCTTTTTCCTCGGGATCATCCGGTAAAGAGACCTGAATGGTTTCTTTTGCTCTACCCCTCAGCACATGTTTGAAAAACGGTATCGCTTGTTCGATCTTGTCCATCATTGAATCGTTCCTTTTCATGTCGTTTTCTTGCTAAAAGGGCAAATGCCTTTGGACACGCGCCCACAGGACATCCAGATCCATCACAAAGAAATGAATGACCGGAACAACGATCAGAGGTAAAATGACCGCTATTCCGACGCCCACCTTCACTCTTTTCCTCTTGCGCAACTCATCCTCCAATGTAACAATCTCCGGAATCTCGGCGAGGACAGGGAAAGAAAACACCATTGTCAGATCTTGGGGCTGGCGGGCTGAATGATCACTCGACTCCTGCAACGATGCTGTTCCGATACCCGCACCAAGACCGAGAATAAGCCCGATCATCAGAATAATAGGTCGATTAGGTCTGATCGGTTTCTCCGGAAGCCTGGCCGGATCAATCACCGTAAAACGCTCCCCCATTTGTTCCTTTTCAAGCCCACGAGCCACCTTCGCTTCCATGTATTTTTTCATGAGGTCGTCATATTTGGCCTGGGTATCGTTTCTTTCGACCATCAGGTTCTTGTATCCCTCCTCCACTCTGGGGGACATTTGCAGTCTTTGACGGTACTCAGTTCTCTTCTTATCAAGATCCTCGATTTGTTGTTTGACTGATGTGATCTCTGCCCTGACGCCGGCTAACTCGGCGGCGATCGCGACATAAGAAGGGTTGTCTGGTTTGTCCACCACCATTGCTAGCTGACTTCCCTGAGATTGAACCTTTTTTTCGAGCTCAGCGAGCTCCGCTTTTGTTTTGATTACATCCGGATATTCGTCAGAATAACGCGCCTTGAGGGTCCCCAGGATAATCCGGAGCTCTTTTAACCGCTCTTTGTCCTGATTCACCGCATCAGGCGACATGGTGGCCAATTGGGTCTGCAGGTAGCTCTCCTTCTCCTTAAACGCGCGGAGCTCGTCGTTCAGCTGATCATAATTCCTCTCGCTCCAATCCAGAGTCTGAAGGTTCAACTGAAGGACTTCAGGCATGGCAAGAGGATTTCTTTGCTTATAGGCAGCTATTTTGTTTTCTAATTCAACCAGATTGCCCTGGACGGACTTCATTTCTTCCTCCAGAAACTTCGTGGTGCCCGCAGTTTGTTGATCCACGACCCTGATGTTCTCCTCCAGATACAAAGAGGCCAGGACAGTGGCGACCTGTTGAACCACCACAGGATTTTTTCCCTCATATGATACGGTAAACGCGATGGTCGCTGCGGTCGGCCTCCCCGTCCGGGGATCGACCACATCCGCCGTAACAGTCTGGAACTTGATATCTTTTTTCCGCATATTCTCGACGATCTCCTCGGTCGTCAACCTTTTGCGTTTATCCGCATACAGGTCGAAACGCTTGATGATCTCGAGAAGTCGCGATGAACTCATGGTTCGCTGGTTAATGCTCTGCAATCGCTGTTCTGCGTAAGTTGATACGGATGCGATGACATAGTCCCGGGGAATCTCCTGTTCTTCAATGAGGATTGTGGATGTGGAACGGTAAACAGGCTGCCACACCAGTGCGACCACCACTGAGAGAAGGACAACGGCAAGCGCCGACAATACAAGTCCCCACCGACGCCTCTTGATTATCTTGATGATATCTTCGATTCTTACTATCTTCTCTTGCTTCATAAAAGGTCCGTTCCTTTCAGTTCTTTTTTCCTCATCAGAACTATTCTAAAAAGGAATGTTGAATATGTAAAGTGATAGAGGCAAGATGTCTCTCTGCCACCGTCTTCGTGTTCGATGCCGGACAGCTAAGCGCAAGCGTAGGCGATGCCGGACACTGAACTCTGGTATATCCGTAAGCTGCCTCGCCGAAGACATCTCGTGAGAAGTCGTAGTGGACCCCCTGGCTGATAGAGAAGGTCTCTTGGTCGACGAGGTTTGCGGAATAATTTGAAGGGCTGGACTTGTACGTGGAATAACCAGTTGACAGAAAGAACGACAACTCATATGTCAGCCGGTATTGAGTTGTAAGCATTACGGCAATGCGGTCCGCCGCCCCGTTAAGACCGGAGGCCACTGAAAAATCCCTGTTCAAACTGAGGGCTCCATGCAAGTATTCGCCATTGTAATTCAGTGACACCCCCGCCAACCAGCCCCAATTGGCATTGTTCAGTTGTTCTGTTACCACCAACAAATTGGTAGAACCCTCGATCGGGACTTCCTGCGTTGTATTCACCTCTGACCATATACGATCGATACCGCCATTGACCGAGATGCTCCAGAGCTCATTGGAATTCCGTGAAAAACCCGCAGTGAATGCGACAGTATTATTATGGGACTCGGGATAATGAAAATAGCTGTACCCCATGTTCACCTGTCCTTTCACGGTGGGGAGGTACTGACCGAAATCATAGACAAGACCCGCGTTAACACTATGGGATATATCGTCTTGGATCAACGGACTTTCATAATAGTCCCTGCCGTAAACATAGGACAGCGTAGCCTGTGTTTTTTCGCTAAACTGATAATCCGTAGACAGGGAGGAGCTGATATGGTGCCAAGGTATAGATATGATAGGAAATGCGGCACTCAAACCAGGCTGACCAGGCTGACCAGGCTGACCAGGCTGACCAGGCGAAGGAGGCGAAGGAGGCGAGGGAGGCGAGGGAGGAGGAGTTGGACCGGGGGTTATAATAGTTCCAGGTGGTATAAAAAGAGACACCCCCGTATCGAGGGTCGGATTGGCAATCTTCATGTAACCGGCTTGGGCTGAAATACCGAGCAGGGGCGTGATAAGATATCGGGATGTGCCGTTGTATGTCTGGTTTGTCGCACTAAGATAATGGTTGTCAGCATATTCAAGCTGATCCAATCGAACCAAAAGGTCCGAATTGAGTCGTTCAGTCCGATCCACAATTTCTAAACCTGGAGAAAGGATGGTAATGTAGTCTCCCTTGACATTGATCGGTGAAAGTAAGATGTTACTATTGTACTCCTCCTGGATGGACATGGATGGAATAAGATGGAATTCGAATCCCCACACAAGCGTTGGTGAAAACTGCAGCAAGAGAACAAACGGGAGGTAGAACCACCGATAATTCATCAGGGGATGACGACAACATCGCCTCTTCTGAGATAGATGTTCTGTTCCAGTCGTTTCCCCTCGATGACCTGGTCGTACTCAAATGGGTATATGGTGGTCTCCGTGCTTCCCTCCCGAAAAATCTTGATTTTGTTCTTATTCGCGAAAGGATTAAGCCCGCCGGCTGTGGACAGGGCCTGTAGGACGTTGATATCGACGTTCAGTATGAATCTGCCGGGATTGTTCACCCTGCCTATTACGTAAATGATCAAGCTGTTGACCTGCTTTACCTCTAAAGAAAGGGTAACCCCCGGCACGTACCGAGTGAGCCTGGCTTCCAAGTCTGCTTTAAGCTGTGATGCCGTTCTTCCGGCAGCGGTGACGTACCCTGCAAGAGGAAACGAGATAAACCCATCAGGCAAGACGATGCACGACCGGGTTAAAGACTCATCCTTCCACACGGAGATATCCAAAACATCTCCTGGTCCGATAATGTAATTCTCTGGAGCGGGAGCCCTTGCGGGCGGTGCAGGTTCACTAGGTACAGTCTTTTCAGACACTGAGGAGGGAGTCTCTGCGAGCGGCGCAGCATCTCCGCTCTCAGCCCGTATGACCGCCGGAGAGGAGAATCCCAGTATTCCTGCTATTATCAAAAGCAATGTTTTTCGGAGCATTTTTCCTTCACGCCTCCGTCACATTATGGTAGTTTGGGAATAGGCACCGCGCGCGTATTCCCATTGCACACAATGCAGATCAGACTAGCCTCTGAGCTGCCTCGGGAGATCCATGTTACTAATGGATCCCGGCCATAGCTTTCTCCGCCTCGTCTCTCTCTAGGAAACTGACTTTGGAAGCAAGAGCAATCTGGATATATTCCTTCGCTTTTGCGGTATTGCCAGCACGAAAATAGGCCATCCCCAGGTGATAATTGAACACAGGATTCCCTGGGACCTTCGCCTGTGCCTTTGAGAGCCAATCGAAGGCCTGATTCATATCACCCCTTCGATAGTCAATCCAGCCTACGGTATCGAAGACAGTCGCGTTATCGGGACTGAGAGATTTCGCCTTCTCTCCAAGAACAAAAGCCCGATCAAGGTCCTTCTTCCCGCTGCCGTGTTCGCTCAAAAGGGTGGCGAGGTCATTCGTTATCGACCATAGTTCCGGATGAATCCGCACCGCTTGTTCTAATTCGGCGATAGCTTTATCCCATTTTTTTTGCGTCATATAACAAGCACTTAGCTTTACGTAACCCGCGGGATAATCAGGAGCCCGTCTCTTGATATCCGCGTACTCCTCCTCAGCCCGCTTGAAGTCGCCAGCTCTCAGCATAAGATCCCCCAGGTCTGCCCGGACTTCCAGGTCCCTTGGATTGGCATCAAGGAGCGTACGATACTGGGCTTCGGCGCTCTTGAAATCTCTCTGCATTGCGTAAAGACCCGCCATCGTCCGAGTTACATCCCTTGAACCGGGCGCAATTTTTAATGCATCACGGAGAGTATCAAAAGCAAGGTTCAACTCCTTATTCATGGCGTTGGCGTTCGCAAGGCCGATATAACCGGGAATGAACTGCGGCCTTTCATTAACAACTGTCCGGAATGATAAAACAGCCTGCACAGCTTCCTTCTTACTGAGATAGATAGTCCCCTCGAGGTAATTGGCATCAACGTTCTTTGGGCTTTCCTTGATTACCTCATCGACATACTTCTTCGCCTTGTCGATTTCCCCTCGCGAACAATAGAATTGCGCCAGATAAATTTTCGTTTGGAGAACATTCTGATTCGCCGGGTCCTTCTCCAATCCCAGACATTCCCCGAGGATGGAAACACCTTGATCGGCATGGTTTGTACGAAAATAGAAAGCACTCAAGGCAAAGCGGATCTGGAAGCTCTTCCGATTCTGGTTTATGCCTTCCTTCAACTGCTGCTCAGCGTCCGCTGGTCTGTTCCTAGCATTATAAAAATCCGCCGCCTGTATCCAACGTTCCTCCCTTTTCGGCTCGGCCAATACGAACGCTTTAAGAACATCGGCCGCCTGTTGCTCCTTACCCAAACCCCAGTAAAGCCCCGCCAGAGTTAGGCGGTGCTGACTTACATTAGGTTCTATCTCGATGACCTTACTCATAAGGCTCAGCGCCTCGTCAGTCTGTTTCTTCTTCAAGCAAAGGTCGGCAAGGGCAAGGTAGAGGGCTACCGATTTCTCATTGAACTTGATCCCTTCACGCAAGGTTTTCTCGGCATTCTGCATATCTCCCTTCTGCACGTAAACAGCAGTCAGAAGCAAGTAGCCATCGGGTTTGTGAACATCCCGTCCCACAACAGATTCCAGAAATCGGCTCGCGCCGTCGATATCTTTCTTCTTCAATAGTACGGCACCCTTCAGGATGAGAGCATCCTCGTTTTTCGCTTCAGCTTTTAAAACGAGTTCCGCCTTGCCCATTGCCTCATCCGTCTTCCCCCGGCCTAAGAGAAATTTGCCCAACTGGATCTGGGCGTCCCAATGCTGGGGTGAGAGCTCAACGACTTTGGAGAAGCACCCGTAGGCCCCGCGGGGATCCCCTGACTTCAATGCAACCATCCCAAGCATGAAGTAGGCATCGGCATAATTCATATCAATCTGGAGTGCGTTCTTTAACTCCAGCCTGGCTTTTACATAATCTTCCTTTGCATACAATGCCTTACCTTTATTATAAAATTGAACCTTTTTCTCTTCCGGCCCGCTGCAGGCCGCTAAGAGCGCCACGGACAGTACCATCGCAATTCCTATGAACATCCTTTGTTTTAAGAACATCATGCTCCCTCGACATTAATCGTATTGTAATTTTTAAGTGACCCCACCCTATTTAGAGAATCGCATAGGAGTTTATTAGTATGACATGAGTTTGTTACGAACGTGTTACAGTTTCATGAACATTTAATGAAAGTTCAGGGGTGGGATTACTCGTGAGAGCACTCGCTGTCAACACTTCTTGCACTTTTGTTTTTTGAGAGGAATATCCGATAAACAAAAGTCCTGTTGTACTACCAAGTCTTTGTTAAACCACTATTCCACGTTAATGAAGAACCGATGAAAAACTGGCTCTCGGAAGAGAACGCCGAACATATTTTTTTACAAATAAATACACGGCATTACCAGGCGTCTAGGTCGTTTTATGACTCTTCGTACTGCTTATCCTTCAAGAACCGCAGCAGCTCCGTCATCATCTCCCGTGCAAACTGGTCCATACGCTTTTCTGCATCTTCCACGCTTTCACCTGGCTGAAGAGATGTAATAAGCCTAATGAAAAGATCATGTGTATTATCTCTTTTGATGGCATGGATTGCGAGATGGAAACGGTTCACATTTTTGTCATATGTGGCCTTGTCCTTCGTTTGAAACCAGAAATAGACAATGCTTTTTCTGCCGAGATATTCCATAACCATTTTTGCCGCCTTGATTTTTCCGAAAAAAGGCAGGTTGGTTACTACATGGGTCGATTCCTCAATTGTTTGCCATCCGGATGCCGGCAGGCAAACGGCCGGGCTATGAAAAAAGTTTTCATTGGAGAGAAAAGCTGTGCTTCTGTAGCCAAGATACAGGGACATCGCATCGCGATCGTTTTTTGTATAAAAGCCGCTGAATGACTCTTCGGCGCCGGACTGGATAACGATTTCAGGGTCCACAAACTCAGAGCGACCTCTCCAGCCCGCAAACTCGAGAGGGAACTTTTCTAATGTTCCATGAATCTTTATCGCAGGCAGAGCCTTTGTGCTCATGCTCAACGTCCCAACAATCAAGAGAAGGCCGATTGAAGTAAAAAAGGCTTTATTAACGCTGCCACGAGCGCTGTTCGATGGAGCTTTATAAGCATTATCATCAGCATCAAACGTCTTTCTGATGGGGTTTCTTGGTGGGAAAAGAGTGAGGAATCTACCAAACAGGAAGAGAAATGCGAAGGCGACCATGAAAAGAGCCCATCCGGAAAATCCATGGAAGAAGCCCTCCGCCATCCGGACACCATACTTTTCCGTCAAAATGCCGGTCATGCCGATGCGCAAAATATTGGTTACGACTGCAATCGGTATCGTCACCGCAATACACATGATCTGCTTCCAAGTCACTTTCTCGAAAAAATAAGCATAGACAGTGCCCAGGGCCAGCAGTGCAAAGATATACCTCATACCGCTACAGGCATCCACGACCTGTAATTGAGTCACCCCAAGATCAATTACATTCCCTCTCACATTAACCGGAATATTGCAAAAGGCGATCATCGCCCCACCCAGTTTCGAGGAGATAGTTTTCAAATAAAGTCCCATGTACCTCTCTACAACATCCGGAACAGGCACCATGAACATGAGGAGCCCGAGAGGGAATATCAGCCGTTTCACCGCCTCAATGCCAAAGCAAAAAGCAACAAAAAGTATCATGAGTACCGGTATTGAGGATATTGAAGCACTGCCGCTCGAACCGAGGATTCCATAGAGGGAGATCACTATAAAGAGAATAAGACCCGGAAGTATTTTCCAAGAACTAGAGACTTGGATATTCTTTAATGTCTTTCGCCTATCCCATAACAGATATCCGGCGAAGAGCGGAATCATGAATCCATAGGAATAATCGTCGTTATTCCACCAGATATGCACCATCGACGTGATTGGAACGAAGTAGGCTGCCGTAAATAGCACGAATAAAATAGACGCCTTCAGCCAAATACTGTCGAGTGCTGCTGCTTTCACCTTCATCATGAGGTCCCTCCCTGAAGTTCCACCATTCACTTCGCCCCTTTCCTCGCCAGCACGACCCAGACTGTCTTACAGAGTATCCAGAGGTCCTTACTGAAGCTCCAATTATCAATATATTCCAGGTCTAGCTTTACTACTTCAGAGAAGTTATTGATTTTGTTCCGCCCGGAAACCTGCCACTGACCGGTTATCCCCGGCTTGCTGGATATTCGTCTTCGGTGCCAATCTTCATACTGTTTAACTTCGTTGGGTGTCGGAGGACGCGTACCCACCAGGCTCATCTCCCCTTTCAGGACATTAATAAACTGGGGGAATTCATCCAATGAGGTCTTTCGCAGGAAACGTCCGACCCTTGTGATCCGGGGATCACCCTCCACCTTAAACATGGGCCCCCTCATCTCATTCTCTTTCAAAAGCTCAGATTGTTTTGCCTCGGCGTCTGCCACCATAGTCCGAAACTTATAGAGGTAAAATTTTCGTCCGTTCCTGCCCATCCTCTCCTGCTTGAAAAAAACGGGGCCGGGAGAGTCCACCTTGATCATGAGTGCGACAAGGGGATACATAATAAGCAACAGAAGAAAGCCGAAGAGTCCTCCCAGTAAGTCGACCAATCTCTTATAAAACCAACCCGATGCGGATATATGCCCGGAATAGTAGGCGAGAGTCGGGATACCCAAAAGGGACTCACCCCTCAAGCGCTGAGGAAGATCGGGATTAAACAAGCCGGGCACTATTTTGAGCGCAACGCCCATCTCTTCACACTTTTGCAGTACCTTCTCCAGCTCAATCGGATATTCCTTTGGCAGCGCAAAGACCACCTCATCAATTTCGTATTTGCGCAGGACGCTGTCGATCTCTTCAATTCCCCCTAAATTACGCAAATTCCCACGCTCCTGGCTATCTTTGTCGTCCACAATCAGGCAGCCGACAATGTGATGTCCCCAACTCCTTTGTTTTTCAAGAGCGTGAGCAACCAGCTTTATCCTGGCTTCACTTCCGACCAAAAGAATCTTCCAGGCATTAAAGTTGGACCGGGCAAAATGATCAAGGTAATAGTAAAGGCTCAATCTTATAAGCAGAAGTGAAATCAAAGAAAGAAAGAAATAGGATACTAGAAACGAGCGGGGAAAAGGACGAATTCCTATCAACATGGCCCCGGTAGTAAGAATGATAAAATCAAGCGTAACTGTCCTCAAGAGCGCATAAACCATTACCCGATAACTGGGAAAACGTCTTACGGAATAGAGTTCATTTTTCCCCATGAGATAGTTATTGAGGAACATCAAGCTTAGCACTGACCCGATATAGTCAGCCCAGGCCATAACATTACTGTCTGACACCACTTCAAGGCTGATTGAATATGCTAGCTGCCCGGTAACAATTAGGATAATACCATCAAGGAGCATCATGATATTAACAATAAGGTAGACTTGTTGGCTGATCATAGGCTCTCCGTCACAGACATAATTACAGACCTATTTTTTTATACTTCCTGCCCCATGAGAGGCCAGGCTGCAAGCGGACTTTACTGGTTTCAACGCCTTCCGATAAACGTCGATTGTGCGATCAGCAATCATGTCCCAATTAAATTTTTTTTCTACGTGTTCTCGAAGTTTATCCGAATCGGCCATGGATAAGTTTTTTTTCAGAAGTTGAAACAGTTTTTCTTTCAGATCCCTTACATCACGACACCTGAAATATCGATCATCTGGCAACCCCACCTCCTTATTAGCAGGGATGTCCGAAACCAGAGTAGGTAGGCCGTAACTCATTGCTTCAAGCAAAACGATGGGCAGGCCTTCATGGTAAGACGGCAGGACAAACATGCGCGCGTGACTGTAAATCTGATTCAAGGGTTCTCCCGTAATATATCCCGTCAGAATGATCCGCGGATCAGCAGAAGCCATGCGACGTAACTTTCTGCTGTACTCAGCTTCATGATCCGCCTCACCGGCAATAACGAGTTTTAAGGTCGTATTTGACGTTGTAAACGCTTCTATGAGGTCATGAAGTCCTTTTTCGGGAACAAATCTGGCAACCGCCAAAAGATAATTCTTTTTCTCGACGCCTATCTGATCGAGGAAATTATGAGATTGACTTACCAAAGGCAATGGGACACCATTATAAATCAGGTTTGCTTCGCGATGGCATCTTTCTTTGATGATCCCAGCAATCACCGACGAGACGACGATCACTTCATCAGCAAAAATTCCTCCGAGTTTTTCCCCTAAACGCAGAACGATTTGAGCGGTTTTACCCCATTTCTGGCGGTCATAATCAGGGCCATGATTGGTTACAACAACTCTATATCCCAGAAACCGTGCGAATGGCGTAAGGAGAGAAGGACCTATGCCGTGAATATGAACAATATCCGGCTTATATTTATACGCTTTTAATATGGCTATGAATGTATGCACGATAGCTTCGAAACTCTTTTTATGGGGCGCATACCCATGAATGAGTTTTACCCCGCGCCATTCTTCAGTGCCGTGTACAACGTAGAAGTCTCTTGTGCAGAGAATGACCTCATGACCTTTGGCCGCAATGCGGGGGAATAACTCTTCGCAGTGTTTTTCGATCCCGCCGGGAATACCGGGAATACCTCTTGTCCCTGTAACAAAAATTTTCAAGGAACAAATCCTGTTTTCCCTCATTTATCATATCCGCGAAAGCGGGAATTTGCAGAATATCAGACATATGAAATGTTCTTCCCAATGCGGAGAGAGAACTCCAAAACCTTTTTTTCTCTCTGCTATTGTGAGGACCCGGTGGGCGGGGGACAATCTCGGCTCCGGAGGAATACAAGATTTCTTCACTTCGCCCGCAGTGACAATTCTCAAGGTCTGCATTCGTGCTTCTTATGGAACTTGATCGAGGGAAATTTTTCCTTTAGTCGTAATTATTCTCAACTTGTTTCTGAGGGCCCATAAAGCAGGTATCTTGACATTTTTTTTCATTGCCGGGGCGGCAGACCCGATCATCCAGCACTGTTTCGTGCAATTCCTTACCTGCATTCTTATCTTCGCTGCCCGCTCCCCGTCCCAGATTTCCTCAAAGGATTGGTCAAGCATATTACCCATAATTAAAGGCAAATCCGAACCATTACAGGGGAGAATGTTCCCGTAGGGATCCAGAAAGAAAACATCGGTGCCTACCTCGCACGGTAGTGGCCTCTTTCCGCCTCTTACCTTATTAGCCAAACCCATATTAAAATAAGCGCGGAACCAGTTCTTGGGTTTGTTCGTTTTCAGCAATTCATGAGCAATCGTCTCAAATTCGCCGGCAATCATTTCCCGGTCCGAGAATGTATTGTCGTCTTTATGAAAATAGAAAGAGTTATGGGTGACTGCCGTGGCAAACTCAAGGCCCATGGCATTGGCCAATCGGTAAAGCTCGATCATGTCCCCGGCGTTCTTATCAGATACGGTCATCCCGAATCCGATATCCTTGATACCCATATCGTGAAGCATCAGAAGGGTCCTCAAACCATGATCAAATCCATTTTTTATCCCGCGCAATTCATCATTCGCGGCCGGCAGCCCTTCCAGAGAAATTCTGATCCCGATTCTATTGCCGAAATGTTCGACGAGGCTGATGATTCGGTCTGTAAAGTATCCGTTCGTGCTGATGACCAGTCTTTTTGTCTTGGCTAAGGCAGTATCTACAATCAATTTCAAATCCTCTCGAACAAAGGGCTCACCACCTGTGATATTTATAAAATCCAGATTACCAGGGATCTTTTGGATTAACGATGGAGAGAATTCTTTGCCCTTAGGCGATGGATGCTGCCAGGTGTTACACATGTAACACCTGGCGTTGCATCGATAGGTGACGATTAAACAAGCTTCCATTTTTCCCTTCCCCATTGCTTATTGATTGATGAGTTCTTCATAGATACCGGCCAGTTTATTACAGTGCTCGACGAGCGAGTATTTCCTCTCGATGATTTTTCTGCCGGCTTCTCCCATATCTCGTCTTAACTCCTTGTTTTGAATCAGGCGGGCCATTTTCTTTCCCAAGTCATCCGCATTGCTGTGTTCAAACAAGAAACCTGATGTGCCGTCAGCAATCTGTTCCGGGATCCCCCCAATATTTGAACCAATGACCGGTTTTCCACATGCCATAGATTCGAGAACGGACATTGAACAATTTTCATACCACTCAGACGGTACAACGGAAAACGATGCTTCAGCAATTAATTGCTTCAGCTCGTCTCCGGACTTGTAACCGATGAATTCGACATCCGGATGCTGCATCTGCAGTTTTTCTTTATAAGGGCCTGACCCCACAATCCTTAAAGGTAGTTTTCTCGTTAGTCCTTTATAAGCCGACAAGAGTGTGTTAATGCCTTTCACTTTTGATATCCTTCCGAAGAATAAGATGTAATTCTTGTCGATCCGTGAAGGTTTATATTCTGTGGTATCAATACCATTAGGAAGAACCACAATTTTTTTCCTATCAATACGGTTTTGAGCCATTAGATCTGCTATAAATCGGCTCGGCGCGAGAAATAAATCGACCATCTCATAATGCTTAAAAACTTTATGCCAATAGGCTTCCGCAGCAAGCAAGATGCTTGTTGACAATGAACCGTCTTGACACCGACGGAGCGCAGCATGATAGAAATGCCTGCCTGCGCACTCACTGCAAATGCTCCCATTGGCGAGCATGTAGTACGAGGGGCAGAGAAGTTTATAATCATGGAGAGTGAGGATAACTTTAACCCCGGCTTTTTTCAGTGCGGGTATCACCGAGGGAGTGATTTGATGATAAATATTATGAAGGTGCGCAATCTGCGGTTTTTCTCTCGCAAGAATTCTCGAAATATTTCTGATCGCTTCCTGATTATGAACAAACTTTACGGCTTCCTTTGCTGCACCGTAAAGAGTTCGTTTTTTTTCATGATAATCAACGCTTGATACGAAATATTCGCTATAATCCGAAGGTAAATTATCCTGATGACGCATCGAGAAGTCAATCACGTGGTGCCCATGATTAACCAGAAAATCCCTTTCTCGAAACAATACGGCTTCCGAGCCGCCATTAAGAAAAAAGAACTTGTTAATGAATAAGACTTTCATTTCTGTCGCTCAAATATGTCAATTCATAGTGCGACGAGTCACGTCAGCAGTGCGTCGAAAATACGGGAGTGTAAGCTGTGCCAGTTTTGCAGCCTTTCCCTTGGCGTTCGTCCCGGTCACTGCAGATAAACTATCTCGCCCGCATTATTGAGGACGTTGCCGCTGATGGTTGCGTCGCTCTGCCCATCAACCAGAATCCCGGGATGGGCAACGCTGATCACATTGTCAATCATAGAGACGCCGGCGGCAGAGAAAATTCCGCTACCCGAACAGTTCGTGATCTCGTTCTGTTCCACCAGGACATTCGCCCCATCTGCAAAGATTCCATGACGGCCGATGTTGCTGATCTGGTTCTGCCGCACGTTGATATGGCGGATAGCCGGCAGGCCATCACCACCCGGATCGAGAAATATCCCATCACTCTCCGTATCCCCCACCTGATTATTGAAAATAGTAACCTGCTCGGCCCCGCCCATAACGCCGATGGCTCCCACTTTGCTCCCTTGCACTGAATTCCCGGTAATCTCCACACCTTGGAGCTGGCCGCCTTGCCCGAGAGAATTGATGCCGTAGGCGGTGACACCGAAGGACGCTCCTTGGGCCAGTATCGTGTTTTTCTCGATTTGTATATTTTCCGTCATCCCCTCCCAGCCGAACACGGCAAGGGGTTCATCGCTGGCGGATCCAATCTGGTTGTTCCTCACAACAATACCTGATGTGGCGTTTGCGGGCAGGGGATCCCCGTTCCTGATCATGAGCCCTCCGCCGCTCACCGTGTTCGTGTTCGTAATCGTGCATCCTTGCACAATCGCGTTGCGGATTTGAGCGGACAGATCAATACCGTACATCGGCGAGCCGATCACCATTGTGATGTTGTCAATCTCGAGATGTTCGACGTTCTTGAAACGCAGTATCCCGGGTTCCGCTCCAGGGAGCAGAGGGAGAGTAAATTCGATCTTCAAATTGCGTATAATGATGTTCGTGTTACCATTGATAAAGTCTGAATTGGTTATAAATTGGGAACCTGTAAACGAGTCCTCGGCCATAAGAATAGTCTCATCCCCCTCGCCTTCGAGAATGGTATTGGAAGGGAGCACTATCGTTTTCGAAATGCTATATGTGCCGCGTCCCAGATGGATAACATTAGTATCGAGTTGAACCAGATTAGTTACCGGAAGGCCGCTTGCCAATGCGTCCATCGTTGCCGCGTGAACATCCGACGTCGCGCTGCCGGTTTGGGCCTCTGCCGCATCGCTTCCAAAGCCTGTCATCGACCCAAGTGAAACAACGGCCACGAGCACCGATGTGCTGAGCATTTGCAAGATGCGGAGGCTGCGCTTTACCTGATGGGGGACGACATAGCCTTCCGCGACTAGCACCTCGCCGAGCTTTTTGCGGGAAACCGTCTGTTTTGATAGGGCATCGTCGAGCTTTTTGCGGGTGATTTGGCCCGTCGAGACCAGTATCTCCCCCAGCCTAAGCGGGCTGGGATATTCGCACGAGCCGCCCTGGTTTCGCTGAAAGTCGAGCAAGTTGTTCAGTTGCCGCTCTACGAGCAGGCCAAGGCGTACGAAGACTTCGCCCAGCTTCTCGCCCGTTCTTTTCTGTTCGGCAATGCCCTGTTCGAGCTGTTCTGGGGTGATCTGCCCGGCCTGGACGAGCAGGGAGCCGAGCATCTGGCGGACGCCCGTAGCGAGCTTGACCGCGTCATCGGGTTGACCGAGGTGCTCCTGTATCGAGAGCACCGCATTGATTTCGGTGGCGTCAAGGATCCCCATTCTCACCAGCACCTGCCCTAGAAGTTCGCTCGTATGAGTCTGCTCTGCCAGCGCAAGGTTCAGGTCGTAAGTAGATAGGAACCCGCCATCCACTAATATCCGGCCGATAGGCCGCTTTGTCCTCTCTTCACTGCGCATATACGCCTCCTTTCCGATATTCTCTGTTAACCGATATGTCTTACATCAATGATTTCGACTCAGGCCATCCGTACATAAGATGGGGATGCAAGGCCCATCGTCCCTGAAACAAAAATTCTCATTCCGAAGACTTTACGCAGATAGTTTCGCCATTATAAACAGGCACTAGGACGGTGATGATGAAATCTTCCCGTCTATATTCTCATCCATTGTTTGGGTATTAGATCGCTGGTATTTCTTTTCTCATTATTGAACCATTGTTTTGGCGCGACCACGATTTTTTCGGGATATTTGCTCAACCAGGCACCCCACCAGCTTAGGGAACTGTTCGCAATGATGTGGTGTTTGCACAAGCTCATAAGCCGCAAGTCCTCATAAGCCGTGTCTGTCCCATTATGGTCCACGACTGTAACCGGCTTCAGAAAATCAATATTCTGTCTTGCCCACTCAGGATCGTCTGAGAAAACATAAAAGTGCTGGGGATTCACCTGGGCGGTGATCACCTTCACTGCCTTCAGGTAATAATCAATCCCGCATAAACCCATATGGCTACCGGCCTTCAATAAGTAATCACCACGGCGTATGTGCACGGAGACCGAGAGCGTACGCGATATCTTTTCAGCCATGTCGCAGTTCACGGCGTCCGGCTCCTTCCTTACCGTAAACTCTCTCCGGATGATCTCTTCAATGTCGGCAAAATAACGATAGCTCTGCCAGTAGCCTTCCAAGTAGACATTGTCCTTCATGGTCAAAACAGATGGGTCAAAATGATAATACTTCTCGAAAAGATATCTTCGATTAAGGAATCGGATGTTCCTCGTCACTCGACGTTTGATTTTTCCAAACAATCCGGCGCCCCTGAATTTTGTCGTCTCACCGGGCAAAGCGGGGCGGAAATCCACATTAAGGGGGCCAAGTTCAAATTTCCGGACTGTAACGCCTGGCGCTATTCTGTTAAACCATGACAGATCGAGTATCAGTTCGGTTTTATGGATATGAGCCAAGCGTCGGGCGGCTGCATACTGAAACATCTGGTTTCCAAGCCCGCCCGTCAACCAAACAATTATCATAATTTCTTGTCTCGTCGAATGTTCCCCGGTCCGGATGAGGCGGCCTCTCCGCTATTGTCGTGAAATCAAAATAGCCGCATAGGCCGACCGGGTATGTAGAGATCAGGTAGCGCGTATCCTACGTTAGCGGGCCCTTAGGTTTTATGAAGATAAATATCCCGCAACCATACCTGCATGCCTTGGCATCCTTGAATGACGCGTTTTCAATTACTTTTTCCCCTGCATCATCGATAAGGCTGAATTTCTCCAGCATCAGCTTGCTAAACATGGTACGGACCGTACTCGGATCAAAAATTCTGTGAGCATCAAAACATAATTTTTCCTGCCCTACAACTGTGCTTAGCACAAACGTACCACCAGGCGCCAAGACTCGATAAATTTCTTTTGCCGCCTTCAGATAGCCTTCAGGATCCACGGGATCACCATATCTTCCAAGACCGATATGCTCCAGAACGTGAAGGCTACTCAAGCAGCCAATACTGTTGTCTTTAAATGGGAGTGAGGTTATATCGCCACTAACGAATTCCAGGTTTTCAACGTAAATACCCAAGGGTCGAATATCGACATAGGTCACACGGCAGAAGGTCAAGAGATGGGAAATATACCCGTCAATTCGCGATCCGATGTCAACAACATGTGTCAGATGATGATCGTGAACGTATCGTGCTGCCCATATATCCTGGAGAAAATAATGTATCAAAACCGAACCGGCCGGCTCGAATCTATCGAACGAATGGTAGTATAAATCGCGCAAAGAGATCGGAAAGGAATGCCCGCTGTTCCGCCGTGTGTAGGCGATCGCATTGTGGATGAAATAATGGAAACCGCACCACCTTTTGAGCATATCCCACGGATCAAAAAAGAAATTCGTGAACACTCGGCGACATTTTGAAAGAAGTGCTTTAAAAGCATTGTATCGTCTGGGCATTATTTCTATTCCTCACGGAGATCATTCAATCCTAAAGGGAGAAAAGTTCAATTTCATAATCAGAGCCGACGTGTTCACTGCAGGCTTGACGAGAAGCATTTGCTGGATACGTAGACCTTTTTTTACAGGATGGGGATTGATGTGCCCTCGGGGTGACCGAGGTGCTCCGGATCGAAAGCACCGCCCTGAGACATCAGGGGCCGGAGGAACCAATCCTGGTCAGCACCTGCTCCAGGAGTTCGTTGGTCTAGGCCTGTTCCAACAGTGGTGGATTCAGGTTGCCGGCAGACAGTAATCCGCTGTCAAGCAATGTCCGGCTGATGGGCTTCCTCGCCCTCTCCCCAGTATGCATATTCTCCTCCTTCGTGTCGTTTCCTGTTATGGGCTTTCCCCCAAAGCAACGATTTCCTCCTCAGGACTCCGTCGTGCCCCCAGCATGTAGAAAGCAAGCATGCTCATCGCCGGGAAGTTGTCGTAGTTGTTCTCCGATACACAGAAGACGGCTATCATGATGACAACCCATCGATATTTCAATTCCATACGCCGATAGAGCATTCCCCAGATTGTCATATTGAGAACAAGGCCTATCAACCCTGTTTGGAAAAGGAACCGTAGATAATCATTATGCGCCTTTGCGCCCAAAACAGTTTCCATAGTGCCTATTCCATACCCAAAAAGGATTTTGTCCAAACTGGAATCCCAGAATTTTTTCAAAATATTGTTCCAATAATAAAGCCGCCACACTGCCGAAGTAACATCCCTACCTTTTCTTTCAATGATCCCGTAGAAGTCAATCACGTTATTGGCGCGCACGCGATCGATATAATCAAAGGCGATATTCAGTTTTTCCGTCGTGTCGTCCACAACCTTGAATGTATTAGGAGGTATTGAAACAAATATGATGGCTGCCAGGATTATACCTACCGCAACAGCCATCCCTCTCACAATCAAGAATCTGCGGTTGCCGTAAATAAACCGGTAAAGCATTCCCACAGCGTACCCCAGGATAGCTCCGCTTGTATGGGAAAGGTAAATCAGAAAAAGAATCACCGCGTGATTCATGCCGTTGACGAGCTTTCCAGTCCGGTCTTGATCGACAAGAAACAAGAGCACCATCGCTACCAGAGCAAAGACGTTTCCGTTCACCAGATATCCTTTGACGCGCGTTGAAGTTGTATACATATCAGGAGCAGATACCTGAAGTGGGGCCGACAGCCACCCCGTCAAAAGGAAAGTGAGAATTACACTATATAGGAGCCACGTACGTCTCGCTTGCGTGAGAGGGGTTAGCGGCAGAGATAAACCCACCAGAATAATGAAATATAATGCATAGTACTTGATGAGCTCCTGATATGCCTTTATGATCATTGTTTCATCGAAGGAAATAACAGGGATCAGCGGCAAGACGAGGCACAAGATAATACAAAGCATTAGCAGGTCCGCTTTCAGCTTGAACAGGAAACGCCAATATTTGACATAAAAGAAAACCAGAAACAAAGCGGCGCCGAGGCTTGAAGCTCCATTGAAGTGGACAATTTCGCCGACCCATATGATACTGAAGTACAGGCAGTAGAAGTAGATAACCGGTTCCCACCGAAAAAAAGCCACCTCATCGGTTTTTACTTGCTCGGATTCGTGCTCCTGTAAGCCGGCGATCGCCGCTGTTAACTCACGCATACGCCCGTCTCCTTTGAACTGATTTCACAGGTATTACCGACAGTGACATCACCTGGCGTCTTTTCCTTTCAAAGCGGGCACATCCTCGTTCAGAAACAGTACTCCGCCACCGGCATTACGAAGTTCATTTCCTCTGATGTCGTTTCCCTGTTTTCCATATACCAAGATTCCCGGCTTTGCGTCGCTTATGACATTGTTGACCACGGAAACATTTCCGGCAGCATAAATACCGTTTTGAGCGCAATGCGTTATCTCGTTTTCTTGTACCTGTATATTAGTTCCTGTAGCAAATATACAGTGACGCCCGGCATTCAAAATTTTATTCTGAAGAATCCGGATATCTTGGATGCCCGGCAACCCCTCTCCACCAGCGTGCAGAAAGATACCGTCTCCTTCAGTATCTTTGATCGAGTTGCCGATAACCTGAATCAACCGCGCCCCGCCCTTTATTCCGATCCCGCCGACTTTGCTTCCGCTGATTCGATTGCCAATGATCGATACGTCGTGAATCTTTCCCCGTTGCTTCCGCGAATCGATCCCAAAGGTGGTAATACCGAAAGATGCACCCTCTGCCTTGATCGTGTTCTCCTCTATGAGTACATTTTCTACCATTCCCTCCCAGCCGAAAGCGGCAACGGGCTCATCACTGGCTGATTCTATCCAGTTATGCCGAACAACGATGCTGGATGTGGCTCTTGCGGGCAGTGGGTCGCCATTTCTGATCATAATACCTCCGCCGCTCATCTTATTTGTGCTTATGATCGTGCATCCTTGCACTGTCGCGTTTCTAATCTGAGCGGATAGATCGATCCCGAACATCGGCGATTCGATAAGCAGCGTGAGGTTATCAATCACAAGCTGTTCGACATTCTTAAACCGCAGTATTCCGGGTTCATCCCCGGGTAGTAGAGGTGAGGTAACCTCCATCCTTAAATTGCGAATGGATATGTTCGTATTGCCACCGACATAGTCTGAATTTGTGATCAATTGAGAACCGTTGAACGAAGAGTCGGCCTTGAGGAGTGTCGCGTCTCCTGCGCCTTCCAGCACTGTGTTCGACGGCAGTCGCAGCGTCGTTGACATCCTATATGTGCCGGCAGGCAGGTGAATAATCTGCGAGCCGTCGCGGACAGTTGTAAAGGGCTTCAAATCAAGCGCCTGCGGAGTCCGTATCGCCTCGCCTATAGTATCAGTATCCTCCGCTACCCTCTCCGCCGTTGCGGGCAAGGACATGAAAAGTATCCCCGAAACCGCAGCGGTCATAATTAATCTGATTGCACGCATTAGTCCTGTTTCGACGTCATTTCATCTATTCATTTCCACTTGACCATTAATGGGAACAAAACACCTTACCTACTTTTGGGCTAAGGGATATATTACTTTTCCTCACCTTCCCCCCAATTAGTGCAAATAAACTATAGCACCCACCTCAGGAAAGATTTTGTCGCGGATTGCACAACTTTCCACTTCAGCCATAATCAGGGCGGTTGGCTTTGTCGATAATAGTGCTGGTCAAAGAAACGGTGGCGTCATAAGCTCCAGAACATATCCTCCCCCATCGTTGACAATCATTGCACCGGGCTCGTCACCAGCGGATTTGATTCGATTATTCCGAACAATGATATCGGACTTTTTGGACGGAGGATCACCACTCTTTGCCATAAATGCCCCCGCCGCTCCTCGCGCCGTATTCTGGCATCCCTGCACTGTCGCGTACTGGTGCGGACTCCAAATCGATTCCGTAAAACAGCGCGTCGATCAACGTCGACCAGGTATCAATCTCGAGATCGGCGACATTCTTGAAACGCATTATTCCTAACTCGTCTCAGGCGAGTTGAACCAAGCCAAATGCAATCTTCAGATTGCGCATAATGATATTATTGCTGCCGTTGGTAATGTCTGTATACGTTATCCTACTCCCGTGATACACCTTGGCGCTGATCTCATGATGACTGTCTGTCTCAAACCAACGATTCGCGACTCAGACTGTTTCCCTTGCAGTACCTTTCAAAAAAATAAGCTAAACTCCTCATCAATTTTGATACGGTTGCCCTTTATCACATCCCTTAAGGCGAGGATTCAAAATATGGTGCCGAAAACGCCAGACAAAGCGTGTGATAGAATTAAAACAGCTTCCCCATAACAACTGTCGTATGGGGAATGTCCATTTGCCCCTGATTAGAGCAGCAAGCTCCCCCGCTCTTTCCAGGTTTCCAGCCAGCACATGTTGTCGTATGTTTTCCAATCTAAGTCGGTGTATATAGAGTTCTAAGTCCTTTGCCATTTTCTCAGGAATGCCTTCCGTAACGCTCAACGTTTCTACCGTTTCCACAAAAGGATGTTCGTCCTGTTTTTCGAAGATCGAGCATGCACGATTTTCCGCATTGCGATAATAGACAGCCCCTTTTATGAAAGAGAAGGCGACAGGATACCGAAGCGCAATGCGTCCCCAGAGGTCCAGATCCTCCCCCATTCTTTTGCCTATCTTGAACCCACCCATCTCGTCCAGAACATGCAGGGGCACGCAGCATGCTGAAGTCCATACAGGCGGCTCGCCGAGCGCCGCCGAGAGGAAATAATTCGAAATGATACCTTCCCAGGGAGGGGAGGGAAGTGCCTTGAACCGCGGATTAGTTATCCGGTTCTGCCTGCTCAGGATCTCATAGGCGCTTGCATACAGCCCTGCGTCCGGATATCTATCATGAAGCCTTATAATCGTTTTTAGGAAATCCGGCTTCCACTCATCGTCTGCATCCAGAAAAGCAATCAAACTACTCTTTGCAGCCTGTATCCCGCGATTACGTGCTATCGATACGCCTGCATTCCCCTGGTCGATCAGAACAATCCTCGCATCAATTATTTGTCTGACAATTTCAGGTCCCACATCTGTGGAACCGTCATTCACCACGATAAGTTCGAAAGCCTGATGCGACTGCCCAAGCACCGACATGATCGCGCGCTCGATATGAGAGCCTTTGTTATAAAGAGGTATGACAACCGAAATCATCATTCTATGTCTCAGCTATTTAGGACCTCGGCCACATTGCAATACATTTCCCGTTCACTACGAACCACGGATACCCAGCCGGCCGAATATCTCAATGTATCTCGTCAAAATTACATCCTTATCGAACAGTCTGATCAACCTGTCGGAGGCATAGTTTTCATCAAGAGTCCCGGCTCGCCAGCTCTTATAGAGCGTTGCGATCCCGATTGCAACCTCATCCGGTCGTGCACAGTCCACCGCTAATCCGCCGCCGTGTTGTGAAAGGATATCCGATAAGGTGCCCACTTTGGGCGATACGGCCAGTATCGGCCGTCCAGTCCTTACATAGTCGGCGAATTTTGACGGAAAAAATATCCCTTCCTTCAGCTTCGCTTCGATAATTACCAGGACCGCAGCGTCTGCCAAGGCCAGAGGCATTTCCGCATAAGACCTTATTGGTTCAACCTGTACCAAAGGTTCGATACCATATTCCTTTGCCGCGTTAATCACCTCATCAGGCCTGTCGACGATAAAACGAACTTTGAAGTGTTTCTCGGGCCTCAGCCGCTCGTAGAACAGTTTGACCCCGTGTAAAAAGACGCTTGGGTCTCGGGGATGACGTAAACTTCCGGCATGTAAAAGGATGAAGCTTTGATGCCGTCCGTTTATTTTCTCGCGCCTCATAAGGGAGATATGAGGAACGGCAGAACTTCTTTCCATAATATTGCCCGGCAAATATCCGCAGATATAGGAACGTAGCCGCTCGCAGGGGAAGGTATGCCATACCGCTCGCTGGGTCATTGCGCGGTAGTACCTGCTCTCCCAGAATCCCATACGTGTTCGGGTCCCATTTCCACCAACATAGGGCGGAGGATACATGGAATCAGGAATGGGATCGTTCCAGTTTGCTATCCATGGGATACCTGTTTTGCCAGCGACAATGAACGCTGCCTGATGTGCAGCAGCCGGCATAGCGCGCGACAAAATGACATCATAGCGTCTTGTTGCAGCAAGCTGCAGGGCGCGCCGAGCTCCCGGAACCGCCCATCTTCCGCCGCCCATGACCTGACCCGATAACAGCCCATATTCCAGGCTACTCAGGAGCTTTCCATAAAATGTCCTCGGTCTTTCTTCGATGATATGAGAACAGGCAGCCACATCTCTCCACAACGTCCCACTTTCCGGATACCAGTGATATGCCCTGTCAGCAGTTGTCACAACATCCAAGGACCATCCCGCGTTACGCATAGTTGAAACGAGGTTCGCATTGACAAAAGATTCCGCACCGCCAGCCGAAAAGCATGACGGCGCTAACATCAGAATCTTGAAACTTTTCATTGCGGTCTTCCCAACCGATGACATACATATCTCCATTCGTATAACAAAATCATTCTGCTAATTGGTCTTTCTCAGCGAGAAAAAACGGCTTCTAATCGATTTAAGGACTTGCCAGCAGACAGACAGATGACGGTAATCGGAAGTCTTCAAATAACTTGCTGCAAGGTAAACATAAGCACTTGGATACCATGGATATTTTTCCCGTGACCGAAGCAGTTCATGTCTACCTTTTTCGTGGTCTCCGAATTGCAGGAATAATTTTGCGATTTTATAATGGTGATGAGCGGTTACTTTCTTAGGGACAATATACTTTTGGTGAATTTTTTCCATGAGAGCTCTATGCCCCTGGATAACATCGGCATAACGCTCGGTAATCCTCTCATTATGCTCGTAATGTCTCGCCAGCGGCTCACTGATACAGTCAATTTGATAGTCACTTATTATCTTCAGATAAACATCCCAGTCCTGGCAACTCCTCAGGGTTTCATCAAACTTTATGTTTCCGGAGGTGAGGCACGCCCTCCTGATCATGACCGTGGAAGTTGTTCCAATCACATTTTCCCTCAGCAAACATTTAGCCAAATCCTGCCGCTTCCGCGGGCTATTAACCTCTTTGATGCGTCCTGTATTTTGCGTGATCAAGAAATAACCAGTGTACACCATTGACAATTCCCGATGCCGATCCATGAAATCCAGTTGGATCTCCAGTTTGTCACGGCACCATTCGTCATCATCGTCCAGAAACGCCACGAATTCACCCTGTGAAGAGGCAATTCCCGTATTCCTTGACGCGGAACCGCCTTTGCACTCATTATGCCTGATGAGTCTTATTCGATGATCACTGAAAGAATTAACCACACTGATGATATCTCCAGAAGAGCAATCATCCACCACAATAATTTCAAAGTCCTGCATTGTTTGTGTTAAGACGCTATTGACTGCGCGTTGGACCAAAGTAGCCCTATTACGCGTCGGGATAACTACGCTCACTTTGCACATTTTTTTTGCGAAAGAATTTTATTTAACTTGATCGACATCATATAGCCGCTCGCTCAATAAACTTCAGCAGAATACCTCATCTTGTCGGACGGGCATGAAGCTGGATGCCATTTTCTACGACACCGATTCCAGATATAAACCGAAACTGGCAGTGAGAATAAAAAAATGATTATCAAGAAACCAGACGTAACTCCCAGAGTCGAATATTTTTTTCCGAAGTACCACGTCGCCCATCCTTGAACAAAACCCAGTGTTATCGACAGTGGCAAAAAAGGTTCTTGTTTATGCGCCCGAAGATATGCCCCCAAACAGGCTATGGGAACACTCGCGCATATAGCGGCAAAAAGAAGTGCTGCCTGATTCGCTGGAATAAATCTTTGACCGAGATGTGAAAAACGTTGCAAAAACATAATCGCCGCCCAGCCTGCCACGGCACCGAAAATGGCCACTCCTGTCGATTGTATAATGACCTTGCATAGCAGCCTATCAAGGTTTGCCCACTCTCGCCGAGCAACAAACTTTCCAAATTCGGGCGCTTTTGTATAAGACCACATCAGCGAAACCGCAAGCAAGGAATTGGCAGCGCTCAGTGTCATCCCCATCTGCCCGGCAATGATCGCCCCTTGATAATGGAAAAGCACAGGAGTAAAGAGTTCAAAGACGAAGTACCCGGCAATCCACGTAAGTGCGATCTTCCACTGCATCGGCCACACTTCGCCCCACCATGAGACAACAGCCACAGGTTTTATCTCCCTATCTCTACCAAATGTTTTACTCCACACTACCCTTAACAGTTCGGGTTTTTCCGACAGCAAGTACGACCATGAAATGATTATGTTGCCGCTCGTAATGGCAAATCCGGCATACAAGCCGCCGCCAAGACCTAGAACTGCCCAGCCGATAAGCGACGAAACGATGGCTCCAGCCATTTCCCGGTGATTCACGGTTACAACATCACCGCTTCCCATGATGACAGCATAAAATGGTGTGATAGACAGATTGAAGCCTGTCCCAAAGACAATAAGAATCCAGGGGATGCGCCAGGCGAAATCTGCCCGTGTAGCGGTCTCCTTACCAAGGAATAAGAGCCCTGTTGGAACTAGCACAATCATAAGCAGTAACGCAGCGATGCCGAAGCCTTTCAATGATTTGCAAAGGAGGTCGATAAACCTCTCGCGTGACACTGCATCACCTTTGATAGCTCCTTTTTCTCCCCAGGTAAGGTTTGCAAACTCATGGCTGGCAAACTGTGAAATAACTGTCTTGAGTCCGAGTTCAAAGAAAATTTGAAGTGCCAACAGGCTGCTGATCGTGTAGAAATACCCTTGTTGGACTTTCGTTAATTTTGTGGCTATCATCAGCAAGGTCACCGGACCCGCAACAAGGCCCCAGACCCGGGTGAAGATTCCATAGCTGATTGCCCGATCAACCCCTGCTTTTCGCAATATATTGAAGATCAATTTCTTCACATCCGATTACCTGAGTGTTTTTGCTTTAGCCCAATGAAAGGGCTCATACCATGGTCTACGGAAGGGTGTGCGCACAGTCTCGATAGGTAGCAGCCTGATCGCCTCTTGTATCTTACCCCTCAGGAGTCGTTGCCACCTCACGATTGCATTTGCCGATCCTGCCCTTGCCATTTTCGGAGGTAGATGCCCCATCGACCATGTTGTCACGTAGTCACTTTGTTGTGGCGCTATCGTGTTAAGTAACGTGATCTTTTTCCGCCGAGCCTGAACCAAAAGATAGGTTCTTCTCGAGTTAAGCAATTCAACCCGTCCGCCCAGCCTTGCTGGTTTTGCTACGGTATACCATTGCGAATCCAGACGACATTCGAAAATCAACATCCTTTCGATTACAAACCCATTTTCTTCTGAAAGAACTCCAAAAAAAAGCTCGGGCGAGAACTGATAAAACCCGTGGCCCATGAAATTATTGCATGGGGCCATGGACAGGAAGTGACCTCCAACCCTGACCATCTTCATGCAGTTATGAATGGCAACAGGGAAATTGAATATATGCTCAAGCGACCCACTATCGATGACACAGTCAAACGCTTGTTCATATTCTCCGGGCAGCGGCAGATTCATGTCATGGACAACGCTTGCACCCTCATAGTCGGAATTATCAAACGATACAATCTCCTCGGCGCCACATCGTTCGAGAAAAGCTTCCGAATAGCCTTGAGCCCCATGATTTTCCAAAATCGCTTTCGCCTCGACGATGCTGACTGGCACGGAAAACTGCTGAAAAACTTTGACTAATTGAAGCGAAGTAACATGCATCTCCTGCCTCCCCAGCGTCGCGCAGGTATCAAACTTAACTCCGCTCCTGGCTACACCTATCAGAAATTTAGCGCCGTTAATATCAATTCCCATGCTTGTTGCCCTTTATTCCGCTCCCTCTGAGCACTTTCTTCAACTCGCTCCCAACATTTTGAAATATGATAGGGAAGTTCGAAAACTTTCCTAGGAGAGAAATATCAACTGTTTGTGTCCTTTCTGGAAGCATACCCTTCTTTCTTTTTTCGATACATTGGTTGATGAGATGAACAAACGAGCGTGTCATACATTCCGCACTGAAATTATTGACAGCGGTCTTCCAGGCAGCGTGAGAAACTTTTCTCCGGAAATCAATCTGCGTTAGTCGCACCAAAGAGTCTGCAAAAGCTTTCTCATCGCCAACGGGTGCTAGAAAACCGGTTACACCGTCCTCAATGACGGTGTCAGTAATCCCCTTAAGCCGCGATACTACTGGCACGACACCCCGCGCCATTGCTTCAAACAGTATTATTGGCTGTCCCTCATAATGTGATGGCATGATGAGAACATCTGCACTCAGGAGAAAATCCATAGCCTGGTTATGAGGCAACGGACCATGAATTGTTACAGCGTCGTCGCTCTTATGCTCATAAAAAAGGTTACGGAGCACTCCAAGGTCCGGTCCCTCTCCGACGATATCAAGAATGATGGAAGCGCTTTTTGCTCTGGCCTCTGCCAATATTCGCGGCAGATAGAAAATACCTTTTTGCTTGTGTGTAATTCGTCCCAGGTAAATTACTTTCAGAAGGCCATCATTGGCAGTTGCAGCCTCTTTTTTGGGAAAAGAGGGAAAAATCTCGACGCCGTTCCTGATGCAAGCGAGTTTTGCCAGGCGCACACCACGTTTTTCCGCCTCTTTTTGCACACGATGCCCAACCGCTACTAAGGCATCCATATTCGTATGATTTGCGAGACCAACGTCAAAAATATCCTCATCATTGTTGTGGAGGACCGAGATGGTCACAGACATATTGGGGAGGAGTCCGATAGCACTTTGCCCTGCGCGGGAGTGGTTCAACAAAACCACATCATGCCCCGCCAAGGTTGCCGCCAACCGCCGAACGTGGCGCTGCCGACTTTCTAATGGCGAAGGAAGTACCGCTTCCACAGGGAACCCCTCGTCGCGAATCCGCTCATGCCATGCACCGATATTGTCGGTTATAATGAAATGAGGAGCAAAGCCGTATCCACGCAGACCGCGTGCCAGTGTCAACAGCATTGATTCCATTCCCCCAACATTCAGTGCATATGTTACAAAAGCAATTTTTTTCACTGATTTCGTTTATATTTTCGCTCCAGCGACCATAAACGGTAAGGGATTTGCATATTATCTATAGTCGCTTCAAACATATCTAAAATTCGGGTCTTCGTGAATTCGTGTGGGTGATTTCAAACATATTTTTATATTTCCGGCATCATACATGTCAGAATTTTCAGCCGTAAATATTCTCATCACGCAATCCATAAGCCCGCCTCTGTATAACACGCTTCGTGTAAAAAGGATTGTTCGACAACCATTCCAACTTCTCTACTTTCACTTTCATGCATTTCCGGCACCATACCCGCCGGACCTCCAATGCCAGATACATACGCATTTCCCCGCAGGATAAATCCCGAATACGCCGCTCTCTCTTGTCGTAATAACTTCGATGGACTGTACCACAGTATCCGGATAACGTTTTTTTTTGCGTCTCTCAAGGCGAATAACTCGTGATCCCGAATCTCCGAATATCCCCTCAATTTTGGCTCTCGGACGAAATCCGGGGAATCGATATTCGTCCAATAAGTGCCTCTTTTTCCCCATCTGATAATCATGCCAAATTTTTCACTCCCTTTAAAAGCCTCAATCCCTTAATAAAAGCCGTTTTGCAAAGATTGATCGTTGTTTTTTACCCACACGACTTCACGAAGAGCCTAAAATTCTAATGCTCACATGAAACAGGAAACCGAATTGCGTGAGGGACATCTGCCTGCATTAAATCCAAGAGAACCCTGACAATCCTCTCCGCGGCCTTGCCGTCCCCGTAAGGATTGTGCGCCATGCTCATCTGACGATAGACATTCTGATCATCAAGGAGTGTCAGCGCGGCCTCGACAATTGACTCTCTCCTGGTGCCCACCAGCTTGACCGTCCCGGCTTCAACAGCTTCCGGCCGTTCCGTGGTGTCGCGCATAACCAGCACCGGCTTGCCGAGTGACGGTGCCTCTTCCTGAACCCCTCCGGAATCGGTGACGATAAGATATGAACGATGCATGAGATAGACAAACGGCAAATAATCGACCGGCTCGATTAGATGGACGTTTCGAAACCGGTTTCCTCCCAGGATGCGCTGTACCGGCTCTCGGACGTTGGGATTCAGGTGGACAGGATAGAGGATCTCCACGCCCGGACTGTCTGCAGCGATATCGGCAAGGGCCAAACAGATGTTTTCAAACCCTTCGCCGAAATTCTCCCTCCGATGCCCGGTCACCAGAATCAATCGTTTCGCAAGGTCAAGAAAATCGAACTCCCGATTACATTCTTCACGGAGTGTCCCATCACCGTCAAGGCGATCCGCAACCGAAAGGAGGGCATCGATTACCGTATTGCCCGTGACATGAATAATGTCATCGGGCACGCCTTCATCAAGAAGATTTTTCCGGCTGAGGGCTGTCGGCGCAAAATGAACAGCTGCCAAATGTGATGTTATCACACGGTTAGCTTCTTCCGGCCACGGCGAATAGAGATTGTGCGTGCGCAGCCCAGCCTCAACATGTCCCACGGGAATCCTGTTATAAAAGGCTGCGAGAGCAGCGCAAAAAACCGTTGTCGTATCTCCTTGTACCAGAATTAGATCAGGTTTTTCTTCTTTCAGATAGCTGTCTATTCCCTTGATCGCCTTCACAGTAAGATCCGCCAATGTCTGATTGGGTTGCATAAGATTCAGGTCGTGATCCGGCTCGATATGAAATATTCTCAGGACCTGGTCAAGCATATCTCGATGCTGGGCAGTAACGCAGATGTGGCAGTCAAAACGGGAATCAGCCTTTAATGCAAGGACAACCGGCGCTAGTTTGATGGCCTCTGGCCGAGTGCCGAACACTACCGCAATTTTCTTAGTTTCTGTCATCGGTAATTCGCTGAGTCCCGCAAAAGAGCAGTGAACAGCCAGTCATCCTCACTCCGGCAGTCGCCCAGATGTCTTCACAGATTTACCCCTATCCAGCGGTCCCACAGGTCATAGCAGATAAACCAAGCCATTTTAGGCAATTCGGTAAAAACATGCCGCATGTCCTGCTGTGACGGCAAAGGGGTCTCGAATTTTTTTTCAAAGCGGCTCGGAACCATTGTGATATCGTAGGTGGAATCAAACACCCTTTCTGCCATGATCCTGATTCTCTTCATGTGGTAGGGTGAACTGACAAAAAGCGCCTTCCTGAATCCATAGGCGTCCATGACTTTTTTCGCCAGCAGCATCTCTACGTGCGTATTTTCGTAATAATGAGGGAAATGGTACTCTGTCCTGATCTGTTTAAAGTTGGTGAAGCTTATCCCCTTCGCAGATCGTAGCTGGTGCAGTTTGGTTGCGGGCTCAATATCCGGAAACGGGATGCCCGAAAGAAACGCCCCGTTTTGATTCGCCTGGTAAAGACTAAGCGAGGTCGGAATGCAAAGGTACTCGGAATATCCTTCCTTAACGAGCTGCCATGACTCCCTGCGCATTTCTTCCATCTCCGGCACGGGAAATTGAATAATGATATCGGATTTGATGGGAAGACCTGAACTAACCAGATAGCGGGGAGACAGGATGAATCCGATCAGGAGGACAATAAACAAAACTACCGCCAATTTCTTTATGTAGGGATTTCCTGGAAATGCCATCATGGTACCGAAATATTCGTATCTAGATCCTATTGCACGCCGTCTCTGACAGGGATTTTGGTCGGGCAAGCCCGCTCCTGCAGGAGGTCCGGGATAGAGGGGATCGGGATCTCATTCCCCGAGTCCCTTGGCAATGCTCCGCCTTCTCGGTTACAGAACTTCAAAAAACATAACCGGAAAACGCTTTTATAGTCTTTTTACGCCCAACGGGATAAACGATTACGGGTTAAAACCGTTCTGATGCCGCTTGGATATCATCGGCGTAAATCTTATACACCCACACTTCGCCCGAGAGAGAAGTGTTCACGAGAAATACGTGCTGATTGTGTTTCTTTGACAATCTTCGTTCGGCACTCGAGGAACCCCTCTCCTCATTCGCACGGCGCGCCCTCTTTCACTTACGGACAGATATAATCCTTTCCCCCGAGTTCTGTCACTCAAAGGGCTGAGGCCCCCTCTTTCAGAACTCCATTATTCTGTACAGGTTCATCTTTGACTTGTCAGGTTTCAGGAACAACATGCCGGAAACGATCAGGGCTGCTTCGTCGCCGGATCCTTTTCCTCATTCAGAAGTATCTGCACACTGGCCTTCTCCCGAAGGGTCTTGGCCTGGAGATCCGCTTCCTGCTTTGCTTTTTCCTCACGGAGAAACTGTCGTATCTTCTCTTTGACGCTTTCGTAAGCCAGCACAGTTTCAGGTTTCTTATCCGTTACCATGAACAGGTGGAATCCATAGTCCGTTTCGATTATGTCTGTTGTCTCCCCTGTCTTGAGCGCAAAAACCTTGCTTTCGAACTGTTTGTCCAGTTGTCCCGCTTTGATATACCCGAGATCGCCGCCATTCGTTCGGGTGGGACCATCGGACTGCTCCCGGGCGATGGCTGCGAAATCCTGTCCCTTCTTCAGACTCTTCAGAATCTGCTCTATCTTTCGCCGCGCCTCCTGCTTGCGGGCTTCCTCCCACTTGGAATCAGTCTGGACGAGGATATGGCTGACTCGTATCTGAAGTGGCTGTTTGAAGAGGTCCGTGTGACTCTCGTAATAGGAGACTGTATCGCTGTCCGCCACCGTGATCTTTGCCGTAAATTGCCTCTCGATATACTGTTGAATCGCACTGTTCTTCTCTACGCGGGAGCGCAACATCTCCTCCGAGATGTTCCTCCTTTTCAATTCATTCTTATATTCGGTCTCGTTCGAAAACTGCTGCCTCAGAGTCTTCATCTCCTTAGCTACAGCGTCTTCATCGGGCTTAATACCGACTTTGCGACTATCCTGGTAAAGGATTTCCCGCCTGATCATGCTTTCGAGCACCTCCGTCTGAACAGATGCAAGCTGGCTACAGGTGAGAGGCTTCCCGAATCCCAGGAGCGCCTTCTGCATCCTTAGAACTTCTCCGTCAAATTCTCCCCTGTCGATTTGAGCGCCATTCACAATAGCGACCTTATCGTCCGACTGAGGCTTCCCTACTTCAGCCTGTGCAGACAGGGCCATGGCGAGGATACCAATGATTATCACCATTGTCCGGGAACTCGAAACTCTACTTATTAACATTTTTTCCCTCCACTTCATTTTTTTTGACTTTATGCTGTCCGATTTCTTCCTGGTACTGCTGAATGATCTTCTCCAATTCAACTTTCTTGATTTGCGTCAACGGTTCTTTCTGCAAAAGGGCTGCTCCTACTCCCTTATCCTGATATTTCTTGAGGAGTTCCTCCGCAATGATACAAAGTTCAGCGTTATTCGCCACGCAACTGCCAAACTCCTGGTCCTTCTTTTTCAACTCTGCCTGAAGGGTCTGCTTCTCCCCCGTGATCTTTTTCAGTTCGCGGTCCAGATCCTTGCTACTGCGTTCCATCTCTTGGAGCTCTTTTTTTGTCTTGGCAGATGCTTCATCTAACTCCTTGACCTTCATCTCCAACTTTCTCGCCTTGGCAGATGTTTCATCTGACTCCTTGACCTTCATCTCCAACGGTTGCATTTGTTCCTTTAGTTTTCCCAGCTGTTCTCCCAGGGCCTTCTTCTCGTTCTGGAGCTTATCGAGTTTGTCCAGTTCGCCTTGACATTGCTGTTCTATGGAAATTGCCCCGGTTTTTTCCTCTGTCATCTTCTCCTGCAAAAAGGCGATTTTCCTGTTAGCCTCTTTGATCTTGTCCTGAAAAACCTTCTGTTCCGTCTTCATCTTGCTATGGCCCAAGCCCAAACCGATAATCAGACCGATCGACAAGGCAACCAGGGGGATTATGATTTTAAGGAACACAGGCTGCTTTTTCAGTTTATTCCTCCACACCTAAAACCGTGCATTGATATCCACCTGAAGCACGTCAATTGACAGCGGGGGACCGCTGACCTCCTGCGCCGTCATCCACCGAAGCATGAGCCAGACGTTTTTCAACAACCCGACATCGGTTTCCAGGGTCCAGCCCTTGGCGTTGGTGCCTCCCAGATGGAAATCCGAGTCATTAAATGCATCTACGACGGCGTCACCCTCCACATACCGGTAATCGAGCTGCGCATTCCACTGGCCGAAATCCTGAATTACCGGATACCCTACTGCCATGCCAACCTGATAACCTAACGTATCCCTTGGTTGATTTGGATTGCCTGTGTTCTGGGCAACATCAGCTTGGTTAAACCCAAGGTTATTCACATAGTTGCCAAGGAAAAGAATATGATAGGGATCCCAGAAACCGATATCGATGTTTCCTGTGAGGTTGAGTTCCTTGAATTCTGCAGCAAGGGCCGTAGTGATGACGTTCGGGGTTGCGCTGATATTGAACAGGGTGTTCCCTTTCTGCTGATAGAGCGGGGCCGTCCAGTCGGTCGCATCGGGATCTGCAGGATTATTCGCTACGCCCGTGATGTTGCTGAAATAATAGTAGGCTGCTCCGAACTTAGCAGCAACGCCTTTCTGGTTTATATTTTCCAAACCCACCTGTCCGGCAACAAGCCACTTATTGTGCTGGGAGAAATCATTCTGTTGCAAAGGAAAAGCGCCAACCGTGAGGAAGGGCACCAATGATGCCGTAACGGGTTTCCTCACAGTCATGGAAAGACCCTCGAAGTTCAAGTCTCTCGCCCACACCAGGGGCGAGGAAAACCAGGGATTGGGCATACGCCCCCCCCATACGGTGAGGAATTCCCATGGCTTCCACTGGAGATAGGCCAGATCAAACATGACACCGCCCCGATTGAAATAGGTCCCTATAATTTGATTTGTTGAAACGGGGGTTGACTGGTTCCCCGTGGAGAGGCGGATGACGGCGTCCACCTGGTCATTCACGTGTGCCACTACCCCTAGACGAACCCTGTAGTAGTAGCGATCCTCGTTGATCGTGGTATTCATAAGTTGTGATGGGTTGCTAGGCTCGGCAAACGAGGCGTTATTCTGGCTAAAGTAATTAGCCTGATACCTCAGGCGGACATCGCCATTAACCTGGATCCGTTTGGTCCACTCGGGCGCAGCTGAGGCCGCCGCCACTTTCTCAACCTCATTGGGCAACTCTTCCTGCACTTCGCTCTTCACTTGCGCCTGAAGGCTCTGCTTCTCGCTGGCGGCCTGATTCTCAGATTGCGCGATAATACGGTCGCCTTCCTCTGCACTGATCACATTCTTCTTCTTCAATAGATCCACCAGGGCCGCAATACTCACATCGGCAGGCTCTTTCGGGGACTGCTGATTGGACGCGCCAGCATCGCTCTGGGATGACGTTCCCTCATACTTGCCTACAGGTTCCTTCCAGTACCGCTGACCGGCCATGGCAGCATCATACTGGGATGGCGTTCTCTCATGCTTGATCGTCACCGGTTGCGGAGGAACGGTTGCACATCCGAAAAAAACCAGAAGGAGCATTGCCAAAATACCCTTACAGATACATCGTCTCATGCTCGCGAACGCCACTATGATGCAGTAACATTGCCGCATCGCTTGATGTATGCCCACATGACCTCTCTTTTATCTCAGATTACTTGAAAAAACGTGTGGCGTTTCCTCTTCTTGCGCAGGTTAATTTTACCATTCACTTTATTAAAAGATTATTACAAAATGGTTACATTTCCTTGAATTTTCTCAACACAGAGTCGCTGCAGTGGGAATACCTTGACCTCCCTGTCCAAAAAGGGTTATGAAAATGGGGTCACACTCCGCACACTGTCAAAATCGGACATCCCTTTGTAATAGTGGTCAAATATCGTAAGGCATTGTGGAAAGCAGAAGCTGAGGAATATATCCGAGAGGCAAAGAGAGGGATGTAATGTGACGTATAACATCATACTAGAGCGAAGGACGGAATAGCTAAGATTGTCTGAGACGCGAGCGAGCAAAAAAGTCTTCCTCGATGCTCCGCCGTCTCTGTGGCTAGACCATTCGTAACATATCAGCTCTGGTAAGAAAACTTGATGTCCATCTTCAGCGGCATCCCGTCCGGAGGCGGTTCGCTGATTTTCATATGATTGAGGGCCTGTGTAATCGCATCGTCCATATTGTGGTTCCCCGAAGAACCCACAATCTTGCAATCAATGATGGCGCCGTTGCTGTCCAATCTTATCCGGGCGACTGCGCTAAGCTTTCCTTTGGGGATCCCCCCTTCTTCATCCAAACGCTTCAAGACCTTTTTCCTGATTTCCGCCTCGGCAATATGGGTGTACCCGCCGAATTTGCTCAGAAGGGACAGCTTTCCCAGGCCACCGCCGCCGCTTCCTGAAAGAATGCCTCGCCCCCCTTTGTTGCCGACCAATCCGAAGGCGTCACCTCCGGCAGTTCCTTCCGCATCCAAACCCAGCTTATCCCCCGCAGGCGTGTTGTCCTGCTTATCCATCTTGGGGCTTTCGTCCTTCGGTCCGGGCTCTATGATCTCTTCTTTCTTCTGGATCTCCTTGGGCGGTTCCGGCGGTTTTTCCTTTATCGGCGGCGGGGGAGGCGGCGGCTTTAATAAGGTAACCGTCTCAACGAAGCGTTTTCTCCGCGGGCTATCGTCGGACAAAACTGCTTTTACAACATACACCACCACACCTGCCAGGATCACCATCAGGGCAAGGAGGACCCATGCCACAATGGGAGTCTTTTTATCCTGTTTATGGGACACGGTTACCGTCTCTTCGAAACATCTCTTGCCGCGTCACTTGACGAGCTTCTGGGTCACGAGTCCAAGCTGGGTGATCTCAAGCCGCTGCAGCACATCCAGGACCTCGATGACGCTCTTGTATGATATTTTCTCATCCCCTCTGACCACCACAGGGAAGTTGGGGTCTGCCGCCTTGTATTGCCTGAGCCTGTTCTCCAGTTCTCCGATGGTCACGGGGAAACTGTCGAGAAAGATGGTCCCCTCCGCCGTGATGGTGATCGCCTTCGTTGTGGCTTTAATTTTGCCGGCAGCAGCGCTCGCTTTGGGAAGGTTGACGCTGATCCCTTGTACTGAGGCCGTCACGACGATCATGAACACCAGCAGGAGGTTCCAGGCCAGATCCAGCATGGGAACCACGTTGATCTCATCGTACACTTTAATGTCATCATAGGGATTCTTTCTCATGGTGCCTCGCCTCCTTCCTCTTCCAGCTTGAGAATAAAATCATCGAGAAAAACATTCACGTCGGCGTTCATATCCTTGATTTTGCCGTTGATGTAACTGCTGGCAAACAGGGAGGGAATCGCAACCAGGAGCCCCGCAAGCGTACAGGCAAGCGCGGATGCAACGCCCGGCGCTATAGCCGTGAGATTCGCTTCTCCGCTTTCCGCCAGGCTGGCGAAGGTATTCATAACGCCCCAGACCGTGCCCAGAAGACCCAAAAAAGGCCCGCCCGCAACGCTCATGTTCATGATGACCATACCAGCGGACAGTTTTCTGCTTTCATACATGGCCTCTTTCTCGATGGCTGCCTTGAAACCGCTCATGGCTCTTTTTGAAATCCCATTTTCTCCTGAGGATTCACCTTTCCTCTCGAGCCAGTTTGCTAATTCATCGCAACCGACTTGATAGACCCGGTAGAGTGACGACCCCGGAAAGTCCTGATCTTTTTCAAGAAGGGCCAAGGGATGATCAATACCCCGGAAAGACTGAAAAAATGCTTCATTTCCCTTTCCGGTCTGACGGAGCGTAGTGATCTTCAGCACGAAGATGAACATAGACGCACATCCCATGAAGATCAGAAAACCGATAATAAGCCATCCATCGAGGGTGATGGTCCGGATAATGACCCTCATCAGCTGGATGGTCAGTGATTCGCCGCCTCCCCCGCCAGCTTCTTCCTCCAAGTAGGAAGTCAGCACGCCGTCCGGCCCCTGGCTCTGGAAGGCCTCTTTCATCCAGCCGCCCGGCCTGGCCGTGTTCGACAACTGTATTTCATCCAGGTCTCCCGTGAAAGGATTACCTCCTTTCGCCGATCCACCGATGATGATGTCCGAAGAGGGCACCGGGACCGTCCCCTTGAACTTGCTCGACGTGGCTTCATTGCCGTCGAGATACAGGGTGACTTGCTTGCCTGGTTCCACGGTGACTGCCAGGAGGTGCCATTGTTTGGGTGTCAAAACCACCGTTTTGGGCGTAATGAACGCCTGCCCCTTACCGGTGCTTAGGCTGCAATAAGCCTTTGAGTCATCAAGGCCGATAATAATTGATTGGTTTCCGTCGTCCCAAAAGAAGAGGTGGACGTTGCCTGCTGACTGGTTGAGGCGGATCCACGTGGAGAAGGTAAAACCCTTGGTAAAACTGAGCGATGCCGATTTGGCAATCGTCATCTGTTCACCTGCTCCACTGAACTGGGCGCCATTTCCTATAACGGACGGCAGAGCGAGCTTTCCTGAAAACGAAGCGGCATGGTTGCCGTAAGCCGTTGAGTCCTTTGGGAGGTCCTTCTGCTCACTCAGGTGATAGACAGCCACCTGGTTCACATCATAAGTGCCGCCGGCGTCCTGTCCGTCCGGAGAGGAGGGGTTGCCGTAATACATCCAGACGAAATCCTGATTGGACCCCCCGGATATTCTGGGAACTTTGACCCAAACCAGAGCAATCTCTTCCTTGGGATCAAACTTCTCTACATGGTATTTCAACGGGGATTTATCATCGGCGCTTACGAACCGGAGATCCGACCCATCAGGCTTGGCACTGGAGAAACTGAAGTTACCCGTATGGAGGCGGATGAGCAGCGGCACGTCGGTAAGGTTTTCCTTGATATCGGCGCCCTTGGATGATGCATCAAACTGGATCTTTTTTCTTTCCTTCCACTTTCCGTCCCACCACGCATGCGCATTCGGCACGGACAGCAAAGCGAAGAAAAACACGAGCCCTATGGTTGTTCCTAGCATTTTTGTCAACAAACACCTCGGCAAAAGAGAATCTTTTCTGTCCATTCGCACCGTTCCTTTTATTCCTCCCTATTGGTCTTCGTCTTGAACAAAGTCAATAACCTGCACATCCAGCCACTTCGCCATGATATCTTCGATCATCTTTGAGGCTTGTGCTGCATTTGCCGCAGCGATGCCGGCCACATCGCTCGTCAGTTGAGCGCTCTGCGCCACTGCCCCGGTGCCGGACAACGTGCCGATGCCGGACGTCTCAACCGGTTTCGGCACACCAATTGAGCCCGCGGAAAAGGAGATATTGCTGACATTAAGAACCTGCACCGCCGCCAATATGACCTCTCCCCCCGAAATCCCCGCCTCGCCCGCATTGATTATCCCGCTGGGCGCAAAAAGAAAAATATTACCCGGCGGCGGCGGGTTGAGCCCGTAAGTTACCGCTCGGATACCGCTACCGATGGCAGGGGGAGTAAACACCTCTGCATAACCGCCTCCGGCTGTCTGCACTCGCCTAGGTGGCGTGGCGCTGACGGCCGTCTTCGATCCCCTGCCCGCATTGATGTTGCCCTGGTCGCTCCATACGGTGATGTCGCCGCCGTAAAAGGTCATGACCCGCGACTCGTTGACGTTGATATCTAGCCTCGAATAGACATTAATATCCCCGCCTCCGCCAGTTGCAATACCGGTTGTAGCACTCGCTGTGCCGGATATTGGCAAAGCGGTTTTGCCAAGGTCCAGGGTGCCGTTGGCGATGACATAAATATCGGATTTCCCGATCGACGTTGTGATTTGAGAAGAAGTCATATCGATGTCGCCGGTGCCGGACGGAGTTCCCAAAAAGGGAATTATCGTCTTTTCTCTGGTCAATTGCAGGAGTTTGGCTCCGGCAGCCAATTGGCCGTCGGCCTCAAGTTTGGCGTACTCGCCACCCGCCTCGCGAATCTTATCGAAGAAGATGCTGATATCGGCGGCTGTCTTGTCGAATGTGTAACCCGACACGACAAGAAGAGTGCTTTTTTCGGCCGATAGCAGGGAATCATTGCCGTTGCCGACTGCCTGAATCCCGTCCTGTAACGTTCCCAGGTCAATAGAACCTCCCGCCTGAACAAGAAAGACGCCAGGACCGCCCTGAATGATGCCATCGTGTGGTTGTTGAAGGGTAGAAGAGGAGGAGGAAGTTGTTTCTGCGGTCGTCAAGTAACTCTCTGTGATATTGCCGACTGCCCGGATCATCGATACATCGGTCGGATTGATGTTCTGGCCTTCATAGATGAGACCGACGATATTTGCGCCCGCCGTCACCTCAGCCTTCTTCGGCAGAGAAAGTTGCAGGTTCTCGATATCATTGCCAGCCTGAATCTCGACGGGTTGAGAGTCATTTTCGTGCAGCGGTGTGGCCACCGCCTGCTTTGCTGCATCTTGAGCCCTGAAGTAACCGTGATTGTTATAGGTCATTTGAGCCAGCCAGCCGCCATTGAGTTCGTCCTGATTGTTGGCGATCCTGATAGGGCCGTACCAGTAATCTTGTGCGATATCGGACATCAGAATCGATGCAGCTCCGGTTTGACTGTAAGATCCGCTTATATTTTCCTTGGCACTGAGAATGAGGTTTCCTAAAGAGGACGATGTGAGGGTGAAGTTATTTAATAGATAAATGTTCCCTCCGGCAGTTACGCTTACGCTGGCCGGCAGGATCGTCTCGTACAGTGTAGCTGAATCAGGATAACTCGCATTATTTGTATAAAAAGGCGAAGTTCCAGCAATCGTCACATTGCCCCCGGCATTGAGAGTTATACTCGAGTTTGGCGTGTACGTGCAATTCTCAAAGTATGCCGATCGAACGGTGTCAAGTTGCGGGTTATCGCTTGCCAAAGAGGGATTCAATACGGCGGCGATCTGGATATCTCCCATGGCGGTCACGGTCATCTGGCTGGCAAAGAGCTCTATCTGCTGGCGCTCATCCGCACTGCCGAAGTTCCCCATGGCATTGAGTTGTCCCTGCCCATCCATGCTGAGGAACCGCCCCTTGATGTCACCGCCTGAATAGATCGTAAGGTTTCCCGCGCCGAAAGTACCGGCCTGAGCAAGGAAATCCCCGCCCGTGCGGACGGTTAGGTTGCCCCCGCCCATAGTGGCCAGCCCTGCCGTGCCAGCCGTATAATTGGCCGAGAACTGCATTATCCCATCATTCTTAGCTCTGGGATTTGAAACACCCGGCACTGGTACGAGGGTGAAATTGTCCCACTCAGACTTAGAAGAGCTTAAGGCCGTCACCCATTGCCCAGAGCTATTCAAATTTCCAACATACCGGCCCACTTCAAGATTAATATTACCGCCATTTGTATACTGCCAGTAATTTGTCGAGGGACCTGTGGCCGTCGGGTCTTCACCCGTCGTGCGGATAGTCCCCAGAGCGCCATTGGACACACCAAGGTCAATATCCCGCCCCACATTGATATTGATTTCACCCGTAGCCGTCTGAATGGCACCGCCGTTAATATTGAGATCTCTCCCCACATATCCTTGGATAGACCCGCTATAGGAAGCCAGATTGTAACCAATAGTGCTATTGATCATATAACTCTGCGGGCTCGCATAGCCTATCACCGTGTCATTGCCAGAGGCAAAACGGATGGGGGCGTTCTCGGTATAAACGACCGCTCCGCCTGCGATCGTCAGGTCTCCCTGACCCTGTACGACTGCAAGGTAATTAGCACTGCTGAAGTCAGCGCCAGCGGTCAGGTTGAAGGCCCATGAAGGAGAAGCGGTGTGGCTGTTGAGGCCACTCATGACGGTGGGGGCATCTGCCAAGGTATTGTTGATGACAATGTTTCCCGATGCACGGAGTGTGAGGGCGCCCGCCTCCACGCCATTTAGCGAACCTTGCAACAGCCATGGGTCATTCAGAGTTATGTCCCCGCTTGTATTATCTACCTCAATGCCGGGCACCAGCTGAAGCTTGCCGGACAGGTTGGACAGGCTGCCGCTCTGAAGGCGATTTATGATTGTGGTAGCGTTTGCCATGTAAGTGTTTGTATCTGTCTGCCAGTCGCTGATGTATCCGGCGGACGCTATTCTCTGAGTGGGGTCTTGAGGTGCAGTCAGGTAGATGTTTGAGACACCATCATAAACCCGGACAGCCTCCGCTATGACGCTTGACTCGCCCTGGATTGTTCCGTTCAGATTCATCTGGACGTCATTCAGATTATCCTTCGTCGTGTATCGCAATGCCCGGAGATGAACCACACCGCCCTGGCCAGCGCCGCTGCCCGAAGCGAGGATAGAACTGCCCTTATTAAGGTTCACAAACCCATTCTCTGACGATAGGAGCACATCTCCGCCATTGGCATCGCCTTTCGTGCCACTCACATCGATCTTGCCGCCCAACGTCACGTTGCCGGACGCGTAAAGATCAACCTCGCTGCCGCCCTCAGCCGCTGACGCGTTGATATTTCCCTCAACGTCGATGTTGCCAGCGTCAGCGGTCAGTGTAAAACTGTGTGCCTGGACAGTCGTGCCGGAGTCAATGTTAACGTCGCCGGATTGCGTCCGTATATCAAGCGATTCGGTAAAGCCACCCCTTTTGATAGTCCCCATAAG
This sequence comes from Thermodesulfovibrionales bacterium, assembly GCA_050014695.1. GTDB lineage: Bacteria > Nitrospirota > Thermodesulfovibrionia > Thermodesulfovibrionales > UBA9159 > UBA9159. The sequence goes on along the minus strand of JBEKCV010000004.1, from coordinate 37,580 downwards.
AGTTGCCATGTCCTGATCCCCGAGCTTTTGAGTATAGAAGACCAACGATCCGCCGATGCCCCCTTGGGCTTTCCCCATCAGATTATTGTTATCGCCTTTGAGCGTAATCCCTCCGTTCAGTGCTTGCAAAGTCACTGTGCCCGCGTCGCCCTGAGCACCCGCGGACACATCTATAACGGAGCCCTCTTCCATGGTTATACTACCGCTGTCAGTTTGCAGGGTTACCTGGCCACCGGGTGCTTGGTCGTTGCCTCTCGCCAGAATCTGTCCGCCATTATGCAAGGATATTCCGCCATTCTGCCCAGAGCCGCTCGCTATCATCTGTATCGTTCCTGCGGTCATTTCCACCACACTCGACAAATCTATTTTGCTTGCTAGAAATTCCAGCATGCCCCCAGGAACAGATGCTGTCCCCGCAGCGCCTCCGCTGCTCGTAATATTAAGGGTGCCTGTCCCGGCATCGACCTGGAAATTGGCCGCAACAACAGGTGTAGATGTTGTGCCATCAGTATTTGTAACGGTCGTGCTTGTACTGGCGGTTGTCATACGGGCCGCACTAATATTAAGATTGGCGTTCCCCGTTGTCAGGCTTCCTTGTCCCATCAGCGTTAAATCTCCATGGCTGTTGAATGTAACGCCCTGAAAGCCAGCAAATTGAACGTTTCCGCTGCCGACCGAAATCGTATCACCATTAAAAGTGATCTGACCGGCATTCGTCGAGACCGGTGCCGTGGACGCCGAAGTAGAACCAGTCCCTGAATAGGAAAGATGGATTGTCGATGCTGTCAACGAGACACCCGCATTCAGGCCAACAATACTAGCGGCATCGATAGAAACGCTCCTGTTGGCGGAAAGTGCGAATGATTCGCCTTCAAACGTCAGATTATTCTGGCTTATGAGTGTGATATCGTTAGATCTGAACTGGTTCCATAAACTGTCTGTTAAATAAAGGCCCTGACTCGTGCTCGTGTATCCCGCAGGGACGAAGAATATGTTCGATGCCTGCAGCGTCAGGGCGCCGCCCTGGTCTATCTGCAGGTTTCCCTGAATATCCGGATTTCCAACATTGACGTCGATCGCCTGTGAGGCGTGAAGCAGGGCACCCGCCTGGATCGTGGCCGACCCTGATGGCGAGGTCAGGTTGATTTCCCCTTGTCCGTTCTGAGCTACGGCGTTAAGCTGAGCACCGGATCCAATGGTAATCATATTATTCGCGGTAAGGGAAATGATAGGTGCTGCCAGGACCGATCCTCCCATGATTGTGACACTAGTCGTTGTCTGATTTCCCAGGTCGATTTCCCGGAATCCTTGCCCTGAGAGACTGGAGGAAGTAATGGTCAGGAGACCACTGAGATTGCCAGGGACGTCAGTCCCAAAACCGAAGGTAGATGGCAGAGAAACATTCGATCCTTGGACGTAAACACTTGCCCCGTTGAGAGCGATTAAACCGCCCTGAAATTGTCCTCCAATGGCTGCAGCATTGAGGATACTATTGACAATCGCCGTATTGCCGCTGATTGAAATGTTTCCCGCACCGCCCGATAGGACGGGGATTGGTTGCAAATATTGCCCTTCCGTCAGAACTTCTCCCGCTGTCTGTACGGTATAGACCTGCGGCTGCGTGCTTTGTAGCGATGTGCCCGACGTGGCCAAATATCCGACCGTCAGAGGGTATCCGTTTTGCGAGAGGGCCGGTTGTCCGGATCCGGGTAGGGCGGTGCCTGTTTGCAACTCTAGGATATAGGCCCCCGGCATAAAAGCATATCTGGCATTTTGAGGATCATTCGGACCAAGGGGGAGCAGGGTGTACGAACCAGCACTGAGTCCTCCTCCTCCCGTTAAATAGATAGCTTGCCCCGGCATCTGAAAGGAATTATCCTTAAAAACAACGTAACTGCCGGCCTGAGCAAGCGGGTCGTTGGATCCTTGGACACTCGGCTCGAACTTATAAGTGAACACTGAGCCACCGCCGGAGACGTTGATCTCGGAGCCTTGCATGGCGATAATCGTATCAGCGTTCAGAGAGACACCTTTTTGGGGAAGACTGCCGCTATTAAAAGACGACGCTAAGCTTGAGTCAAAGCCCGTAGGGCCCGACTTATCCTCGGTAACCCAAACGTTGTTTGAATCGATGCCGCCATAAAGAACTTCGGTGTTCCCTGCAGTCGTTAGAACGCTGCCTGCGGCGAGATAGATCCGTTGCCCCGGTGCACTGAGGGAAATGCTCCCCAGAGGGGCCGCTAGGTAACCGCCGTTATCGATCTCGATCCCCTGATCACCTATGACGGTTAGGCTCCCGCCCGCCGAATAGGTAGGGCCACCCACAGGCGCAGCGGAATGTAGGACGGTGACTTTTCCATTCGCTTGAATCGTATAGTCGGAATATATGTCCGGATAGATGACATTACTTCCGCTTACATTCGAATAGTAATTGCCGGGATAGATCCGGTCCGCATCCAGAGTCAGGTTGCCCGTCGTAGATAGGGTTCCGATTGGATTATTGCCACTATATAACGCTTCGCTTAATTGAATGTCTCTGGCCGCCTGCAAACGGACATTCTGAAAACCGCTGAATTGAGTCGTTCCGATCACATCGATCCACTGACTCGCCAGGGTCAGTTGAGCAGTTCCAGTCGGCGATGATGTCGATAATGGTGGTGATGTCGATGAAGGATTCGTATTCGTAACAACAATCCAAGGCGCCTGCAGGCTGACTTCATCATTGTTCGAACCCATGATCGCGGGGGCATCAAGGGTCAGTTTCCTGCCGATGGTCTCCTGAATTGATCCGCTGAATTGGATGGAGCTCCAACTCTTGAGGGTTATGTCGTCGAACCCGGAGGTTATATAGCCATTCATATCGTCACCGCTGACGATGAATCCGCTGTTGCCTATAGTGGTGTTGCTGATAGAGAGGGTCCCTCCCTGAATGCCGTTCATTTTCGCCCTGGCGTTGATGGCGGAAAATGGTTTGGCATCATTGCTCGTCCCTGTCCAGGTCAGGTTACCGGAAAAGTTCAGGGAAAGCCTGCCGGGATTACTGGCAGCCGTATAACTATAGAGACCGCTATTAGAGGTCTGTACCGTGTTTTCGACCGGAGCCGAACCAGAAACATCGATGATCGAATTTGCGTCCAGACTCATGTTTCCGCTCCCGCCCGTAGCCGACAGAGTCACGCTTCCGCCGTTGACTGGTTGGTAGTTTACGGCAAAGCCCTTCGGCGTCGACGCCGGATCGGGCTGGTTATAGCCTCCAGCTAGGAGTTGAGCGCTATTTTCTAAGGTCAGGTTAGCGCTGTTTGTGCTACCTGATAACCCTGTGGACGCGACAGTGATGTTTCCCGCTGGAGCCGCCAGCGTCCCCGCCACATCCACGAATGGTGCCGTGAGGGAGATGTTCGATGTCACGGACGACGTTCCAGGCGCTGTCTGGATCTCAGCCCCCTGCGAAATCATTATTTGCGCATTGACGTTGGGAGTATCGGGTGTCGCTTTTAGATTGCCTATTAAATGGCTATTGTAGCCCTCAAAATATGACCCGGCGATGGCGGTGAATGACGAGGGCCCTGCCATGTAGGCGTTGGACTCGTCAAGACTAATGAGGTCTGGCTGGCCAGGGAGCGGGCTGCCCACGGGAGCCGGCCCCTGGCTCGTCGATGGATTGTTAAGCCTCACCAGAGACGTAGTAATGGTCGTGTTCGAATCCATTACTATATTATCGATGCTTTTGAGTGTGATCCGCGTAAAGCCCGTATTGTCAAGGCTGTTATCGACGAAATAAAATTCACCACTATCTGCCAGATACCAGGGGGGAGAGGAAGAGACCACATGAATATCTCTTGCTGTAAGGATTATGGAGCCTCCTTTGACATTACCTTTCGGATCGGCGAGGGCGTATCCTCTGAGGTCTCCGTTCAGGGTGATGTTCAATCCTTGAATGGCAAGTTGACCGGCATTGCCTCCGGTGACATTGCCCTTCGCGTCGATAGTATAGCCTCCGCTTACGTCCACAACAGCCCCGGTCTGAATGTCGACGCCCTGTCCTAGATCCGTTTCATCCTTAATATTGATAGTCCCTCCACCCATCTGTCCTGTACCAGGGGTCGGATTGGCCAGCTGCCCGGCCGGAGTGTTATTAATTTTTTCCCCTGAAACATCGAGGTGGCTCCCTGACCGGAGGACAATCATCTCCGGCTTACTGAGCGGTACATAGCTTGCTTGGGGCTCACCATTTACATCCAATTGGCTCGTAGAATTCTGCGCAGTGATCAAGCTGATGGTACCAGAGGGAATTGTTATTTCCCCCTGCTCTTCAATCCTGCGGGCTGTAGCCGAAAAAGAGCCGCCCGGCTGGAGCTGGATACTAACACCCTGCGCGATCGAAAGAACAGTATCCGCATAGAGGTTAATAGTGCCCAGGTTCGCGTCGTTCAACATTTTTGCGGAAAGCTGTGTGGCTCCCGAGAGTTGCTGCTGGGGCGATGTATCGGTTACGACAGAAATAGCTGTGGTATCAGGAAAAGTGTTCTGTATATTGCCGATTGTGAGTGTTCCTGCTCTGGGCACTTCGAGACCGCGATCCACGGATAGGGCCATGATTTCGCTAGTGGGGTCGGTAGTCGTCCATGTATTTTGATAGATGCCACGTGTTACACTGCCGTTGAGTTGACCGTCGAGAACGACATGCGACGCCGTGAGTGTGAGTTGGCCGGCATCGCCGCCCTGTGTATAGCCATTCACATAAGTGCCCAATGGTGATGCGCCGCCATAGTAAAGACCACTATATGATTGGTTAACTCCGAATCGGCTGTACGTCCTCTCGTACTGTGACACGACCTCATCATACTGAATATTCAGAGGGGCGTTGCTGATATTATAGATCCTTGTGCCGGAAAGCAATTGCGTCGTATCCGCAGCCCCTCCCGTATAGTGGATGGCCCCGCCGGAAAAATTGAGAGTAGCCCCCTGTTCAACTATTATGTTGCCGTTAGCGACGTTGATGCTTATCTGACCGTCCTGTTTTTGATAGGATATAGCCCCGGTGGTCGGGTCGATCACTTGCGTCATCGCACCGCCAACGCATCGCTCGAGGGCCGTCCTGTCCCGCGTCAGGATAACCTGGGAGAGATCGCCGATTGAGGAACCAGACTCGACAGAGGTTGTGATTGGCTGATCTAGCAATAAGCCTGCCTTTTGCTCATCGTCATCCCGGAGATCGACTGAACTCAACTTGTAATTCGATATGACCGGTACGGGAAGGTCCGCGACAACTCCGCTTACATCTATGCTGCTGCCTGTCGCCATATAGACGCGCTCAACAGCGTTCAGCGAGACTTGCCCCGTCGGCGCTGTAATAGTTCCCATCAGTTCGATTCGCGTTACTGGAGTCGGAACTGTTGGATTGCATCCAGCGCATGTTGCAGGCTGCCACAGCCCTCCGATGCTGACAATCGGTTGAATGTTAAAGGTATCGCTGATAGTCTCCGTTGTGGAGGGGTTAACCGGAAGGGAGATGCTGCTATTCGCTCCTGTTGTGATCTGGCTCGCGGCCATGAGTTCAACCTGACCTGGATTATTTTCAAAGGCCGTCATGGAACGAATAGCCCCCAACTGATTGACGTTGTTGCCGTAGATGCCGACTATGCCCCCATCGGCAAACAACTGGCCGCCTTCCTGGTTCACAGCCTCGCCGAACGTTGGATCAGAGCTTACGGGGTGGCTGAAATCATCGTTAATGAGGACATATAGGCTTGATCTCGTGTCGTTTATACCGGGTGGCAGCAGCGTCACAGATGTCCCGGCGGCAAGACCGATCTGACCGGCCGGGGCATTTATTAAGCCAACATTCTCCGCGCGGGGCCCAATAAGAAATACGTATCCCCCGTTTCCAGCGTCGATTTGCCCCAGGTTTGAGACTGTCACAAGATTGCCCGACGCATTTATATAAGTGAATGGCGAGAACCCGTTTCCATCATAGAAGAAGTTCAGCGATCCGCTTAGAAAATCGGTGTCCTTTATATCGAGCGCAGACGCTATGAGACTGTTCACGTTCACCGTTGAGCCTGGACCAAAAAGGATCCCGTTCTGATTTATAAGATAGATCTTTCCGTCCGCCGTGAGCTTCCCGAAAATCATGCTGGGATTATTATCAAAAATCCGGTTCAGGGCGACCCAGTTCGTATATCCTGTGTTATTGGTGCCGTTGAGCTGTTGGTAGACGGTCTTTTGGTCGAACGTGACCGTCGCATTTGCACCGATGTTAAAAGATGACCAGTTGATGATGGCTTGCGGCTGATCCTGCTGAATCGTGAGCTGGTTATTTGCACTGTTCTCTACGATTCCGTTCGGCGAGACCCCCTGTACAATTTGCGGATTGGTAGGAAGTGCGTTTGGCGCCGGCGGTGTCACAGTCGGTCCGTAAAAGCCGGGCAAATTGATCGTGACTGACGACTGCGAAGCAGGCAGGGCGGCTCGCGTCGCAGGTGCCACGGATGCTATGGACGATCCGTTATAGCCAGGTATCTTGACGGATCCGGCCTGACAGAAAAGGGGCAACAAGAGCATTCCGCAAACGAGCAGCAGAAGCTCGGTACGAAAAGCGCCGTTTCTCATAGGTCCTCCATTGCTCCTTAGAACACCGCTCTCACTTTAAAATAAACCTTCTCGTCGTTGCTCTCTGTGTGGCTCGTCGAAGCCAGGGCTATAGCCCAGTCCAGCTCATATTCGAAGTTTTTCATTGAGCCTCGCACGCCTGCCCCCACTCCCTCGAGCGTGGTACTGCGTGCTTGAGCGGGCAGCGGATCCCTGATGGTCAGTACAGCGATGTCATGGAAGAGATAGGGGTTCATCTGTAACCACTTCCCTATCCTTGACCCTTCAACGGGGCTCGGAAAAGAGAGCTCCACGGTGCTGTGTATGGCATTATCGCCCTCAGCCTCGCTTTCCCTGTATCCCCGCACGCTTTCCATCCCGCCCGCAACGTACTGTTCGTTGTCGACAAGCGGCTCACCGGACAACTGCCCGTCCACTTTCAGGGAAAGGCTCATCCCCAAAGGCAGTTTCTGCGTGCGCTGGATGCCCATAGTGGCGTAGAGATAGTTTGCCGTCGCCATGTAGCGCTTGAGCTCGAACTCCCCCTCATCCGAGATTAATCCGCGGAAGGACATATTCAATCCCGCATTGAACTGGGTCGTCCCTCCCCTCTCATCAGGCAGGGAAGCGCTGTAGGAAAAAGAAAACGGTAGGTAGGTGAGGGGTGTTTGCGTTGTCTGACCGTTTGGGGTTGTGAAACCAACGGCCTCATTGAAATGCTTGAAATCGATTCCCAGGGTAAAGTTGTGAGCATAGAGCTTGTATGGCGGTAGCGGAATCGCATAACGCGTACCGATAATCTGGCCTTTCCCAACCACCGTAAATCCCTCACCGAATGCTGTTTTACTGTCCGACCAGATACCAAAAAAAGCAAGCTGGTTGTCCTCATGCCCTGGTGCGGGCAGGACGTAAGAAACACCTCCCACCTCCACTTGGCTCGGGTCCTGAGGGGACATCTGGTACTGAAGGGCGAGAGAATGCTCCTTTTGCCACAGATTGTCGTAACGAATCATAGCATTCAATCGCAATTCAGTTGTGTCGGGACTGGCCCTGTTGTTCAGCTCGATATACCCGTGCAAGGGAAGGTGATCCTCAACCTTCAACTCCACATCGATAGTCCCTACTTCCTTTCCTGGTGATATAACCGGGTCAACCTTGATATCCTGGTTTCTGTTCAGGCGGCCGATCTCTTCCTGAACCTTTGGCAGATAGAGTATCTCGCCCGATGCCAAAGACGGCAGGGCCTTCATCACTTTTTCCATCGTGAAATAACGGTTTCCCGTAATCTTCACCCTGCCTATACGGCTCTCGATGACCTGCAGCTTGACAACGCCGTCCTTCAGGGTTTGTTCCGGTATATTGACCATAACAGCCGGATATCCGGCATTGTGATATAGTTTCTCGAGAGCATCCCGCGCGTTCTCCACGTCGGTCGCTGTCTTGCCGGATCCGGCGAAAGGAGCGACTGCATCCTGCACCTTCGCCGCCGGGAAAATACTGTTTCCTTTCACCTCAAAGGCCTTGATCTCGAAACCCGCTTCCACGACCAATTCAGAGGCGCGCACTTCAGATATCAGTGCACATGACGTCAGGAGCATGACCATCAGACAGAAGAGGTATGCAGTCAGAGGATTTTCCCTATTTACAGACATGAGGAACCGTCTCCGCCAAATAAATGACGCAGGGCACCGCAGCAGCATAGGGACTTCTCAAAAAGACCACCGATAATTGTTCACCTATCGCTATTTCCGACCACACTTTTCACCGATTCTGGTTCTTTCACGTTCTTGACCGCAACATCACAGGTCAATGTTTCACCGCCGAAGTCATTACGGTAGTCGACGGTGATAACCTTATCATCCACATTAGTGATGCGGCCTACCATGGAACCCGTCCTGACGAGGCTGCCTTTGCGGGCATCGATATCAACCAAATAACTATTTTCATCCTCATGAATGCGTCCGGGTCCAAAAGGTGTCTCCATGACATCGCCATTTTTCGCAAAAAACTGGATGACTACATCCTGATCTGTGACGGCTTCCACCCGGCCCGGAAATGCCGGCTCACGGGTAAAGGGTTGTCCCACTTCCGGAGCTTTACCGGTTTGAAGCCGGTAATCGCTCACCGTCATCTTCATTTCCTTGGGTCTTTTGCGAACCCGTGCCAAGTGTGTGACGTAGTTCTCTTCATCTCTCACCGGTGCCTCCTGCGCCGTCAACTCCACGTGACGGCTCTCACCTTCCTTCATGCCGACCACCACTCGGGCAATCTGGTCCCTAATTTCTTCCTCTAAAGACGGATCCTGCTTTTCCGGCAATGACTCATCGGGGCCAGCCGCCTTAAGCGAAAGAGGACCCGGCTCCTTACTCGCAATAAAAATATTCGACTTCGGCTGATTCTCAGCCACGCTGTCTGTGGCCGCCACGATCTCCCCGGTCTTAAGCGTGCAGAGATAGTGGATATCTGCAATGTCTCCTGGTTGCACGACACTGACTTTACCGGGGCTGGCACAGCCAGATAGGGCAAGCAAGAGCAGAAACACGACAACGAAAACGGTCTTTTGCACCTGAATTTCACACACTCTGAGCACGGAAAATTTCCTCCTTTTTCTTACCGTTGTTCTTCTCCGCCGCAGGCATGGAGGCGGCATCCTCGAATTCCTCAGATTTCTCCACCCTCCCAATACTGCCCTGGCTGAAATTGATCTTGATATGCCCGTTGAAATCCTCTTCACTGAGCGTCCTGATCGTTTCGATAAGCCTTTTCATCCTATCCATGGACATCGTTCTTATCCCCCTTCCGGAAAAAATGTGCGGAGTTCCCCTCTTTGTGGCTGGTTGTTTGCCAGTTATGTTAGCATTGCTTTGTTAAAATATCATTACACTAGAGTTACAATTTGACTAAAAAAGAACCGGGCAGACTCACATCGTTATTCTTCAATAAACTCAATAAATAGGAAACCGGGGCGTTCCCCGCAACGCTTGCGGGATTTCGAAACAGAAACCCCGGGAGAAGAATAAGTAGGGCCCCAGAGGGGCCCTACACAGAGTCAACTTTCATTGATGAACAAAACTAAAACTAGCGTCTCGGATTACAGACCGCCGCAAGGAGAACCATAATAAGTGAGATAGGCCTGGTCACTTGTCCTCGTAAATGCCATCTGGCATGTCGCAGCATAGAATGGGTCTGCGTTTGCCACGTTCGCTGGGACTGCAAGGTACGCACAGAGATTGGCTTCGTCGGAGGGTACCGGGCTCACCGTATAGAGGTTCTCGATAGACCAGTAATCATATGAGCCCTCTGCGATATTCTTAGCGGTGGCCGCAAAGCCGTTTACGGAAACAGGGTTCACGCTGGCATAGGCGGCGGTTGGATAATTAACATCCGCATCGGCAAAACCGACAGCGCCAGAGAGCTGGTTTACACAGTTCATCTCATCTGAAGTCCCGTCGTTGAAATAGTAATGATATGGTCCGGTCAAATCCTCAGTTTCTTGCAAAACAGCCGATCCCATTACGGCGTACTGTAGCGTAGCAAGGGTGCCCGATCCGGCATGGCGCCAACAAACCTGAATAGGCTCAGCAGTAAATCCAGCCATGTCAGACCAATCCTCGATTTGACCAGAGAAGATCAGTTTTATTTGAGCCGTGGTCAAGTTATTAACGAGCGAGCCATTACTAAACTTCACATCGTTATGCACCCAGAAAGCAAAGGGCACGACCAGTTCACGGCAAGCCTCAGCAGTACCCGGGGTCAGGGTTATACCGTTTGCGCCTGTGAAGTTCCGGTGGATATAGCCGCCGTTGTTGTTGCCTTTCAGCTGACCGTAAGTCTGTTGGGTAAAGCTATTTACCTGTACGTCGGAAGCGCCGGCAGTCACCGTCACACACTTCAACCCTGAACAGGATCCCCCAGAGCACGTGGTTTCATCGATCATGCACCGCTGGTTGTAATTAGCACAGCCACCATTAAGACCGCCACCACCACATTGAACATTCCCTGATCCGTAAGGACCGCCTGCTACAGAGAGGTTCACGTTTGTGTCATTCCCCTCAATAGCGAGGACGCCGTCCCAAGACGCCTTTGATGTGACGCGGAAATTTCTTGGACTTCCGCCGCAGGTTGCCTGGGTAATTACGTCTTTGCTGTCATATGTTGAACTCGTAATCCCGGTGCATCCCTGGGCTGAAAAGAACTTGGGGGCTTCGGCTTTCCAGAAATTGAACTGTGCCGATGAGCCATAAATATTAATATCTCCCGAGACCGTCGCCGATGCAACTCCAGCAATGGCAAACAGGAAGGCACTGGAGATAACCATTGTGAACAGCTTCTTGATTTTCATGTTATCTTCTCCTCTCATGGTTTATGTTGGTTTCGTTACAACAGACGTTCATTGACCTTACACCGACTGTTTCCTTCTGATCCCGACCAAGCCTAGCAGACCGGAACCGAACAGCAGAAACGTCGCCGGGAGTGGCGTAGCAACCTGAGTGGCATTGAATTCGGTAGTACCGTTTGCATAGGTCCTGATATCGACAAGCTCCGTACCAGTCGGTGTACCCCTTGCGCCCGGGGTATAATAGTAAAGATACTGGTCAACATAGCCAACGTTCGCAAGGTTTGCCAAGTTTGTTTCAGTGCCTCCGGCCGGAATAAAACCGTTCATCTCGCCAAGGCCAGCGCCAAGGCCAGTACCGTTGGACAGAGCTGTATAATACGAATTCGGACCGCTCGTTGCTACCGTAACTTGAGCAGCCGAAGTACCGCCGGCGGCTTGGTATGCGCCATTCACAAGACCTGCTGCACTTAGGAAACCTTGAAATGAGGGATTGTTAGCCGTCTGACCACCAGCATTGCCGCTGACCCATGCCATGCTCGGCGGAGTCGAAACCGAATAGTAGGCTACATACGAGTTGGCAAAGGTCGCACCACTGCCAAGACCACCAATACTGAAGTTGTTCGTGCTGAAGAGTTGATCCACTGTGCTCGCGCTTGTCAGACTTGCAACGGAGGTCAGGTCAGTGGCGGTTTCCATGCCGCCGGTGGCCGAATAAACAACGCGGATCAAATCGCCATCGTTAAAATACGTCGCCATGGCCTGTCCGCTAACACCCAACAGGAACATGGTGATTGCCAGAAGCATCATGATTTTCTTCATGGTCTCTCCTCTTGATCTTTCAAGTTATTATTTCCCTCAGGCAACCCAGCCATCCACCTGTGGTGGATCCGTGGCGTTCCGTCACCCGGTTACCCGGGCTTTGGCCTTATTCTGAAGGTCGGATGCTGGCTTAAATCGGCATCCTACCCAAATTGCCCCTCATCGTCTAGTTTTTCCTACCACCTCCTTTTTTTTCAGATTTCTTGAGCCCGTCAGCACTTTCCGGAAAAAGCGCCGCTGCGTGCGACAAGCTCTTAGTTCGGGCTTTCTGTGACCTTCATGACCTTTGTCAGGTCAGCCAAGTACCCCCCAAAAAAAAAGCCCGAATCAAGATACAAAAACACACTTCTTGATTCGGGCTTTCTGATGCCTCAACAGATATCTCTGGAGGCCAGCTAAGTACCCTGTACAATCACGATCACTTTATTATTTTTTCAGTATTTCTTCAAATCTCTCCACTATCGAGATGCTTCCACGGGTGAACTTAATCTTGACGTATCCAGTGAATTTCTTCTCCATGAGGGCTCTAATCAAATCAATGATCTTCGTTAACTTCTCCATCGTTGGCCGTTATACTCTTCTCATGGATATTTGTATTTGGGGTTTCTCGATGTTCGTCGGTAATGGTCTACTGTAACACGTGAATGTTACATTTTGATGAAGGTACAATGAAAAATGTGTGAAATCTCGGAACCTCCCAAGGCGGTTCTCTCTTTTCTCTTGGCGGCTATCGATCCTTCAAAGACTTATTGGATAGGGACAACCATAAAGAGCTTTCTTTTAGGAGAGTAAGAAAAAAACGGGGGCTGCGTGACTGCCGCCTGGGATGGCGCCTGCGTGGCGTGGTACCAGACCCGTTCTATTTTTGACCATCGTACCTTAAGGTTACCAGATACTCTGTTTTTCAGTCCCCGTTTTTTCCTGATCTCCTAAATGTTAGCTGGGTGCGTTAGGGTGGTCAGAGGGGTGAAGCATTGTGAAAGCGTTGCGGTGCGGAACCGCGCGTAGCAGTCAAGCCAGTCGTCAAATGCAGAAACAAAAAAGCTGCCTAAAAAAGACAGCCCTTTTGTTATCAATCTGGGACAAAAACGTTATTTAATTCGCCCCGTATCCTGTCAACGTTAAATTCACACCCTGGTCATACTGAAAATCACCAAAGTATGAGACACCATAAAAAAGAATCACTGGGATTTGAAGCTGGAAGCTTGTTGATAGCGTTGCTGGTGTGCAAGAGCTAAACTGGCTGGCATCGGCAACAGCTCCAACATTTGTCAGAGCAATATCCATCGTGTTCGGGACATATGCAAAATCCGCCCAGTAGGCTTGTCCAGCATAGATCGCGATTGGCACTGAGAGAGTAAAATTACCCGAGAGGGTAGCGGCACAAAGATTCACCGTCATTGAAGTAAATTTCTCAATGCGCGAATTACCTGTATCAGCAACATAGACATTCCCTGATGTGTCTACCGCTATTCCAGATGGATAACTGAACTGCCCGTTGCCAGTGCCATTTGACCCCCATTGAGTCAGATAGTTGCCGTTGGAATCAAACTCCTGGATGTTGTCATTATTTGCATCAGCAACATAGATATTCCCTGATGCGTCCACCGTTATTCCATCTGGATCACTAAACTGTCCGTTGCCAGTGCCACTCGACCCCCATTGAGTCAAATAGTTGCCGTTGGAATCAAACTTCTGGATGTTGTCATTACTTGCATCAGCAACATAGACATCCCCTGATGCGCCCACGGCTATTCCATCCGGATAAGTGAACTGTCCATTGCCAGTTCCATATGACCCCCATTGAGTCAAATAGTTGCCGTTGGAATCAAACTTCTGGACGTTGTCATTATATGCATCAGCAACATAGACATACTCTGATGCGTCTACCGCTATTCCAATCGGATAACTGAACTGTCCATTGCCAGTTCCATATGACCCCCATTGATTCAAATAGTTGCCGTTGGAGTCAAACTTCACAATCACGTAGTTTTCTGCATCAGCAACATAGACATTCCCTGAGGCGTCCACCACAAGAGCACTCGGGACACCACTATTTGGCAGCAGCCACATCAGTTCAAACTGATATGTCTGAGCATTGGCCACGAAAGCTATTGCAAAAATAAAGATTATAGCTAACATAAGACTGATGCTATATTTGTGTTTCATTTTTGACCTCCTCACTAAGATTAACTCCCATTGTAAACTTTTATTCCAACCTCACATAGCTGAGTGGCAACACATCACTTTATATGGTCCCTTTGAATTCAGCAAACGTCTAAAACCCGTAACCCTTCTCCGGCACAAGCATGGTCGTTGGATAATCCTCCGTACGGAGATACATTATTTATAATATATAGATAGAGTCCACCGGAGTCAAGTGCGTATGCCTAAATTAATATAGGGGTTGATAGTTTTGATCCTCCTTTTCGCTCTCGGATATCCGTCTCACGCCTTTCCCCAATAGATTTGACACTCATTAAGGCCGCCTTGAACCATACCCGAAAGAGGTATGATTCAGGAACCAAAAAAAGTTTTTCGGAAAAAGGCCGCAAATGAGATTTTACATCAAGTCGTACAAATTTACTGTGGTATCGCTCTGCATGCTTTGAGCATGTATCCGTGCGTCCCCGATCAGGAAGGGAACATCGTTCTTTACCTCAAAAGCAGATTCGGAAGTCTTCTTGAAAACCATTGCACCATATCGTGAAGATGTGGCTGTTTTCGTGAAGTGCATATTGACCTGATGCTGGCTTGCGGATCTCTGCGACAAAGAAAGCATTCCTTTTGTCTTGGCTAACCCGTTATTCATGAAAACCATCCACGGAAGCAAGGCGAGAAACGATACGATAGATGCCGCTTGCTACGGCCACACGTCGAAACTGGCAAGGAGGCAAGAACTGCGGCGATTATCGGTTGAAAGCTTTAAGATCAGAAGATGGGGCTATTTTTCCGAATGGCCTCTTTTGTAATCGCACTGAAGTATTGTCCGAGCAATTCCATCGGAAACTTCTATGGAGTTTTTGCTACAGTCCGATAGGCACCCATTAAATTTCACCAAAAATTAATCTCTTTTTCATTACTCTGTAACAAAGAGTCTGATTTAATACGGGCAAATTTGTAAGAGTATAAATATCTAAAAAACCGCGCATTTTACTGACCTTTATTAAGGATGCGGGGAACCCGGATCGATGCAAGCAGGTGAGCCTTGATCTGTCCGGTTTTTTTATATGGAGAATTGTAATGTGGAAACGACCACTATGCCTTCACACGATTAAAATATCCTTATGATCAGAGTCGTAAGGGGGTCCCCAGAAGTGAAAGCCAATTTCTGCTATCGAGAAAAAAGAGGAGGGAACTGTGATGAAAGCCAATTTTTGTAAAGTGTTGCTCATTGGTCTGATCGTTTTTGCTACATATGCCTTTGCTGAGAATGCCGACAGGCCCGATGTCCATGTGGGTGATCGCTGGTCATGGCAACATATCAACGGCCTGGCGAACGAGAAGGACTTTACGCAAATCGAGGACGTAGTCGAAGTATCCGGCAATGAGATCAGGGCACGGATGCGCACGAAGGGGAGGCTTGGCAGCATCATAACAACGTATACTCGCGAATGGAATCCCGTGGATACCGATTCAGCCCAATATGCCCCTTATCTTAACCTGTTTGCCTTTCCCTTGGACGTAGGCAAGAAATGGGACAGCAAAGCCGACAAGATGCTGTTTTCCAGTGGAAAACACGGGAAATTCTCCCTGAAAGGAGAAGTCGTTGCCTTTGAAAAAGTCACTGTTCCGGCCGGGACGTTCGATGCATATAAAATCAATATAGGGATGGATGCTACCAGTACAGACGAAGATGCAATTACCGGAACCACGGTCGAAACCTGCTGGTTTGCCCCCGCCGTCAAACGCTACGTCAAACGCGAAATTACATTCAGTAAGGACGGGCGGGTAAGGAGCAAAGATATTGATGAGCTTCTTGAATTCAGCCTGCGATAACCCGTTGAGAGTAAAACTATTTGCCGGTTCTGTAGCCGTGTTGCTTGCCTTTCCTCTTTTATCGGGCTGCATCTCTCAGACAGAGAGGCAAGTGCTGCCAGCCACAACAAGAGTGTCTGAACCAGATGAAACCCTTCAATCTGGGAAACCTGTACCCCCCCCAGTTATTCCTAAGTCGGACGCATCGGCTGAGCGCACATCGTCGCAGGAAATTGAAGTGCACGATCCCTTGCAGAATGATTCTCCCCCGATTGAATCGGAGTGATTATGCTACTGAGACTTTTTATCACCAGTTTGGCTGCGTTCGTGATCTTGGGGACCTCATGGGCCGACAGTCTGGATGGCATTCCGGATGTTCACATCGGGGATGTTTGGAAGTATCGTTCCATAGACGGTTACACAAATGAGACGACTTTGGAATTCTCTCATCGAATTGTCAATTTGAATGATAAGGAAATCATCGTTCAATTACAAAACAAGAACTCATCAGAAAAGGCACTTCGTTTTTATACCCGCGAATGGAATTCAGTTGATGTTGGCGACACGAAATTTGACCCATTTTATCCAGAGTACAAGTTCCCAATGAGCGTTGGTGACGCTTGGAATCAGGAATATAAGACGTCTGATAATCATGGGGCCTCGTATTCTTCTTTTGTTCGGGCAAAAATTGTTGCTTTGGAGAAAGTGACAGTGCCCGCGGGAACCTTTGATGCCTACAGAATAGAGAGGGATATAGAGGCACGAAGTGCTAGCGCTAATGCTAACTCTACCAAGGGCCACATCACAACCTGGTATGCGCCCGCTGTGAAAAAATATGTGCGCAGGGAATCTGTCACTTTTGCCGAGGGACGGGAGCGAAGCAAGAATATTGATGAACTCCTTGAGTATTCTTTTCATGAAAAATCGGGCGTTCCGCGCAATTGAGTTATCAATAGGTTCAGATATAAAACCGTTCCGACAGGTCATGAACAATGTTTATCCACACTCATATCGACAATATGCATATGCGGTTCCAAAATACGTCGACGCACCTAGTGTCACTCGAGACTCACGGAATGATGTCGTGGAATCGTTGTCCATGGTTTTAGGAACGGTATTATTCCGCTCTTTTGTTGCGATCAACAGTGATTTTATTCAGTACCCCCGCTACCTACAAGCTATCAGGATAGGACCTTACGGCAGGAAGACAATTAGAACAGTTAATAAATTTCGACAGTTATAGAGAATCCAAACTACTCTTTACAGAGACGAGCCGACCGAAAACACGCAGATACTCGACGAAGACCGAACCTGCAACTGCACGAGCCAGCTCATCAGTCATTCTTATTTTTTCCACGCTCAGCATCAGCAACCAGATCCCTCTTCGGATCAAGCCGCTGGCCGCAGCTGCACTTGAAACGGGTCATAAAAAGGCTGTTAAGCTCAGGCAACGAAAGATCGCGCACTTCCTTGCATACCGGACACTGCAGTTTTACGGCGAGAGTTCGGCCTATAGACATCTTCCCGCCTTCAGCCGGGATCTTCTCAGATCTTCTCTCCCCGCGAAACACATTTGCCGTGACATTGGTTTTCATGACCTTATTCCCCCTTTCTATTTTTTCCCAGAATGTTGATTCCGGGTTGCTTATTTCAAAAGACCCTGGGATAAGGCACGGGTGTTTCTTCGACGGCCCGACAATCCTCTCCGGTTTTTAACTATCACGGGAAAGGACTCGTGGCTTTGTGCCCCCTGGTTACCCAGGGTTCACCTCTTCGGAAACGAGATGTTATAACACTCTCAAAGAACAGTGTAAAGTGATTTATATCACTGAAACTTCATCTCTGCCTATCGGCCGATTCGTATAAGACTCAGATCGAGGAGGGGCTCTTTCCTCCTTGGCGAAATCACCCATGACCCCGGTCATCTCACCTTCTTGCCAGTGAAAGATTCTCCTATCCACGTCTCATGCAAGCATTGTCCCTGAGTCCCCGTCTGTGCTTTCATCAAACCCTTCCGAGATAAACAGGGCGGGATAACTCCTTGTCAGTTGTGACAAAAGAGACATTCTGTCCTTCAGCGGCATGGTCAAATAGAGTGACGAATCGATCAACGTAGAGATAAGAAATCGTATTTTTTGTCTATCCATGTCAAACCTCCATTTATATATGAAGCAAAGTCTGTGCCAAGAAGATTCGCAGCTGGCATCGCTGTCAGAAAAGCGGGAGACAGGTGAAAATAGCGCGCTCCTGTGAGGCGAAAAGGGGAACAAGATACCGATCGGCGAGCCTGTGGAGCTCCGGAAGATCGAGGAGGAGAATGGGGGTCGTTTCACGAATGGGGAGTGGGAGAGCAGGAAAAAACAGGGGGCTAAGCGGCGGCCGCCTTTGATGGTGCCTGCATGGGGTGACATTCGTAAACGTAAAAAAAAAAGACCGTTAAGAAATTTTTTCTTATCGTAGGGACGGTATATCCCGAACTGGGTCCGGTTTCTAAGGAATAAACGCCTGTGGAGATGGAAGCCTCTGCCCCGCATCAGCCTTGGCGGCAAGCCCTATCGTTGAAGCAGGGAAGCCCCGACTGAAGTTTTATCCCCGTTGTGGGTAGTTGACACAGCGGTTAGTTGAGAGAAATCTCGATCGTACCGATGCTGCGGCCAAAAAAAGTCAACTCCGTTGAGGTCACCCTGAAGGAGATGCCGTTTTCTCTGAGGAACTTGTAGAAACTGAAATTGAAATCATACCGGTTCATATGGTAGGAATTCCATAACTCCCTGAGCGTCTCTTCGGGGGCATCGGTTACAACAAAGTGGTTGTCGTCGACCAGGAAAAACAGCATCTCACGCACCCTCCCCTTTCTTTATTTTTTTCCTGGCGGTGTGACGGTTCTCCCTGGCGTCTTTCAAGGACAGCTCCTTATTTTCACCGCAGTCGGGCCGAGCATTCTGAGCGCAGTGTCAGGACTGCCGTTGTTTAAGAAACTGTCAAGCAGCCGGTCGATAAAAGACTGTCGCACCGTCTCATATCCCTCTATCGTCATCTTCATCGCCCTTCCAAACCGCTTGATGAGCAAAGAGTTGATACCAACGACAGAGATGATGGCGAGTATCGTAATCATCTGCGCCAGGAGGTTAATAAACGGGCTGATGTTCAGGACCGTGCACGTGACGGACACCAACAGAACGGTCAGAAGAGAGCGCATGATCTTCAGAAGCATGCTGTTATACCTTTTCAGTTTTTTCATTCGTTCGAGCACCACAAATTCCATCTCGGTCATGAAGAGTTCTTCTGCAAATCCCTTGGCAATATCCATCTCTTTTCTTCTGATTTTACTGTCGATCAAGTTGAGCAGCCTTTCCCTTTCGAATTCGAGCACTTCTCCACTGGGGCGTCGCTGTCCCGTGGTTTTCTTGTTCATGCTTTACCGCCTCCTTTACAGGTACTACGACCTCTCAAGCAACAGGTGTGCCATGGAAAACAGACGGCGGTCCAGCACCTTTTCCTTCAGAGAAGAAGCTGTTTTTTCAGATAACTTCCCGGAAAGGAAAGGAATTTTCATTTGAGGGAGAGCCTGCAATCCTGAGCAAGGGGAGATCTGCCAGGAGAGTCGTAAACTGAATTTGTCAGTTTCTGTCAAATTTTGTAAAGGTTTTACCCTTTGTGGTGTGCTAATCAGGGGAGAGGACAAGTGAATGATGAGGAACAAACGGTGCACACGACGTTATTTCGGCAGCACAAAATAGAAGTTATTCCCGTATTGCGTAGCCTCATAGCCTGCCACTCCCCCATGGATTTCCACAGCATTTTTGATAAACGCGAGGCCATGTCCTGTGCCGGGCTTATTAGATGAAGCGGTGCCACGGTATTCGTCCTCGAAGATCCTGTCACGTTCGTCAGGGGGGATATGCTTGCCGGTGTTAAACACATTGTATTTTATACCGTCCTTGCCCGGCCCGAAAAAATCCCTGATGATCTCACGGCCGTAGGCTACGTATTTCTTCCTCTCTCCTTCATGAGTCATCACTTCTTCGGTATATTTGAGGGCGTTCGAAAAGAGGTTGGCGTACACCTGCGCCATCAGGCCGACATCCACGACGCTGATGACCTCCTCTTCGGGGATGCCGCTGAATTGATCAGCTATTTCAATGCCCATCTGCTTGAATTGTTCAGCGAACCTTTCCAGTTGGGGCTGCACAACATCTTTTTTCATGTTGCACGGCTTCGTAAGAGGGGTGAGACGTCCTTTGTCAAAATGACTTCTCCGAAAGAGGGTTTCGAGAAAGAGGCTCATATTCTGATAGTGCTTTTCGATATTCTCCAGTTCCGCGAGCAGGCCGCCGTTGACCTCGTGCAATTCAGCGAGAAGCTGTTCTTTGGAGATTGCTCTATCGGCTTTGTCTTCAGCATACTGAGAAAAAACTTTTTCCAATTCTATGTTCTTCATGATCTTTCTCCTCATATGCCTCAGGTAGAGCCTGTAAATCATGTTCGGCGCGATAACATTATGTTCAATATCCGCGACGAGGGAGCGAATGAATCGCAAATGCTCGATGTTCTTCTCGACCAGCAATCGGTTATGGATATTGAAGCCGATACGGTTTGCATACTTCTCAAAAAAAAGTTCGTGGTGCGGGTTCATATTCTTTGCAGGATAGACCTCCAGTACGCCGAGGACGTCATCGTTGATTTGAAAGGGGAGTTGGTCTATGAGGAATTTTTTTCCGCGGATGGCCAATATGAGGCTGTTATCCCGTGCATACGAGTGATGCTCATCGGTCCTGAGCGGGGGAGGAGATGAGTTAAGCCCGTGCCCTGGTGCTTCCGTGTAAGAAACGAGTGACAAACTATTCAGCTTTGGATCAATAACGTAGAGCCTGGCCTCGAGGTTGAAAAAACCCTTCGGAATCGCCACGCATAAACAGTGATAGTCCTCAATGCTGTCAAATTCCTGGGCCAGGTCAAAAAAGGTCGTGAAAGCCGCATACTCCGTTTTCTCGAAATCGTACGAGGTGTAATCAGCTTTCTTAGCCTCGACCCGCTCAAGAATTGTCTCTAATGTTGCCATACCTTCCTGTCCAGAGGGGAAAATCCTTAAGGCCTTTCCCCTCAAAATAAGCACATCCCGTTGCCGGCATAAACCCCGGGCGCAGAGCGGGCTTCTTCCCTCCATTATAACAGACTATTTTTTCTTAAGCAGCGCGAATCGCCGAGAGAGAGCAAAACGTCTTTGCGCGTGCACCGTTTTCACCGGGTGTTGAACAATCCTCATCGTTTTTTTTATGAATGAGTTACGACCGCCGCATACCGTCAGGGCTTGCAGACGGAACACGTTTTCAGTTGAACTTCGGTGTCTCCATCAGGTAATATTTTCTATGCGCCAACATTCTGATTTTGTACCCCTTCACCTCCACACCGAATACAGCCTGCTGGACGGTTCCATCAAGATTGATGAGCTTGTGGAACGCGCGTCCCAACTCAAGATGCCGGCTGTTGCCATAACCGACCATGGCAATCTCTGCGGTGCAATAGAGTTTTATAAGAAGCTCACGAAGGCGGGAATAAAGCCTATCATCGGATGTGAGCTGTACGTAGCTCCCGCGAAGCGCTTCGATAAGAAAGGCGCAAACGCATCCGAGACGTCGTTCCATCTCATCCTCCTTGCAAAGGACAATGCCGGATACCGGAATCTCGTGACTCTTGTTTCAAAGGCGTACACCGAGGGGTTTTACTATAAACCGAGGATTGACAAGGATCTGCTTGCACAATACAGCGGGGGGCTTATCGGCCTTTCAGCTTGTTTGAAAGGCGAAGTCCCTTATTACCTGAACAGAGATATGATTGATCAGGCTCGGCAGAGCGCCCTTGAGTACAAAAACATCCTCGGTCCTGAGAATTTCTATATCGAGATACAGGCTAACGGCTTGCCGGTACAGGACAAGGTGAACCGGAAACTCGTTGAACTCGCCGAAGAACTCCATATCGGAGTTGTTGCGACCAATGACTGCCATTATCTGAAAAGGGAAGATGCCCGGGCGCACGATATCCTGCTCTGCATCCAGACGGGCAAGACCGAAAGCGATCAAAATAGGTTGCGCTTCGAGTCGGATGAGTTCTATCTCAAGTCCGCGGATGAGATGAAGCAGACGTTCGCTGAGATTCCTGCGGCGGTGTTGTCCACGAGGGAGATAGCCGAAAGGTGTAATGTGGAGTTCAACCTGGGAGCGAGTTTGCTGCCCATGTTCACGGTGGAAAACGGAACGCCCGAAACATTTCTGAAAGAGCTCGCGCTGGAAGGTCTGGGAAAAAAGTTCGGCCCCAATCCACCGGAAGCTTATAGCAACAGGCTCCGGACAGAGTTGGACATCATCAATAAGATGAGATACTCGTCTTATTTTCTCATTGTGTGGGACTTCATCAGCTATGCACGCAGAAACCTGATACCGGTGGGTCCGGGAAGAGGTTCTGCGGCAGGGAGCCTTGTGGCATACTGCCTCGGGATAACAGAGATTGACCCTATAAAGTATAATCTCCTCTTTGAGAGATTCCTGAACCCCGAGAGGATCAGCATGCCTGACATCGATGTGGATTTCTGCAAGGACAGAAGGGGCAAGGTAATCTCCTATGTTTCTCAGAAATACGGTGAAGACCATGTGGCCCAGATAATCACCTTCGGTACCATGGCCGCAAAGGCTGCCGTCAGGGATGTCGGGCGATCCCTCGACATGCCGTATGCCGAAGTTGACCGGATTGCCAAAATCATACCGAATACCCTGAATATCACCATAGATGAGGCATTAAGGGTCGAGCCGCAACTCAAGGAATTATATGAAAACGATCCACGGGTTAAAGACCTCCTCGACATAGCCAGAAGACTCGAGGGGCTCTGCAGGCATGCCTCCACCCATGCAGCAGGCGTTGTTGTGTCTCCGCAGCCGCTTACCGAATATGCCCCCCTTTACAAAAACCCTGTTGATGGGACCATCACAACGCAATTTGATATGGCCTCTATAGAGGCTATCGGCCTTCTGAAGTTTGATTTTCTCGGGCTGAAAACACTTACGGTCATCGAGAAGACCCTTGAGTATGTGAAGGCCAACGGCGGTGAACTCTCGTGGCAGGATATCCCTTTCGACGATCAGGATACTTACGGGCTCCTGAGTTCAGGACAGACAACGGGCATATTCCAGCTGGAAAGTGCGGGTATGCGCGATATCCTGGTGCGGATGCAGCCGAACAGGTTTGAGGATCTGATCGCCCTTGTTGCTCTTTACCGGCCGGGTCCTATGGCGTGGATCGATGACTTTATCAAGCGGAAAAAAGGGGAAGCAGAGGTTTCCTACGAAATGCCGCAATTGAAGGAAATCCTTGATGAGACCTATGGGACCATCCTGTACCAGGAACAGGTGATGATGATTGCCAACAAAATAGCAAACTTTACGATGGGCCAGGCAGACATCTTGAGAAGGGCTATGGGGAAGAAAAAACCCGAGGAGATGGAAAAACAGAAGGAGGTCTTCATACAAGGAGCCATCGCCAACGGTATTCCTGAGAAAAAAGCGGCGCGCCTCTTTGTCGCTATGGAACCCTTTGCGATGTACGGCTTCAATAAATCGCATTCCGCGGCATACGCGTATATCGCTTACCAGACGGCCTATCTCAAGGCCCATTTCCCCGTGGAGTTTATGGCGGCGACCCTGAGTGCTGATGCGGACAATACCGATAAGATCGTGAAGTCCATCGCAGAGTGCAGAAAAATGTCCATCGACATCTTGCCTCCCGACATCAATCAGGGTAACAGGGAGTTTATGGTGATAGGCAAGGCAATCCGCTTCGGCCTTGAGGCGGTAAAAGGAGTCGGTTCCTCTGCTATTGAATCGATGCTCTCGGTGAGAGAGAAAGACGGGCCGTTCACGTCCCTTGGGGATTTTCTGCAGCGCGTTGATGGCAAGAAAGTCAATAAGAAGGTTATTGAAAGCCTTATCAAGGCGGGCGCCTTCGACTCCCTCGGTGTGCATAGGGCAGAGGCTATGGCTTTTATAGATACGTCAAACGGTTCCTCAGCTGTCGGAAACCTTTTTGGCCACGATGACGGGATCGGGAAAGCGATTCCGAGATGGGATGAGATGGAGATCCTGAGGCGTGAAAAAGAAGCCCTCGGCTTCTATGTTACGGGGCACCCTCTGTCAAAATATCGTGAAGCCATTTCTTCCCTGAACGTACGGAGACCCTCTGAACTCGAGGATATTACCGACAGACAGGAGATTCAGGTGGCGGGTGTCATAAGCGGTATTAAGAAAATTAAGACAAAAGGGAAGGCTGAGACCATGGCCTGCCTCACCCTTGAGGGCGAAGAGGACAGCGTCGAGGTGCTTGTGTTCCCCGAGATGTACCGGAACATGTCAGAAACGATTCTTACCAAGGAGAGTTTGATTGTTGTCAGGGGTACCGCTGACAAGACAGAGAAGGGGATTAAAATCATCTCCAAGGAGATTCTCAGACTGGAAGACCTCATTGCAGAAAATGGTCCGCAGAAAGTGGTCGTGACCGTAAAGTCCGCATTCCTGCCCGGCGACCTCAAGAGGCTCAGGGAACTCTTATCGGCATTCAACGGCAAGAGGGGGAGATGCCAGGTGTACCTCAGGATAGAGGCGGACGCTGCCCTCGTGGAGATCGCGACGTGCCTTCATATCGAACCGTCTCCGGCTCTTGTCGACCGCGTCGAGGAGCTACTGGGAAAAGGAACGGTTAAGATAGGATGAGATACTATCTCGATTTCGAAAAACCGATTGAGGAACTCGAGACAAAGATCGACGAATTAAAACGTCTTTCTGACGGTAAGGATATCGATATAACCGCAGAGACGAAGAAACTCGAGAAAAAGGTGAAAGACCTCCGCTCAGATATATTCTTGAACCTCTCTCCGTGGCAGAAGACTGCGATAGCCCGGCATCCTGACAGGCCTTATACGCTCGATTACATCGGTCTGCTTTCGAAGGAGTTCGTTGAGCTTCACGGTGACCGAAGGTTTGCAGATGACCTTGCCATTGTCGGAGGACTCGGAAAAGTCAGGGATGTACCCTGCATGATAATCGGCCATCAGAAGGGGCGAGGGACCAAGGAGCGGATATACAGAAATTTTGGTCAGCCGCATCCCGAAGGCTACCGGAAGGCTATCCGCCTTATGAAGCTCGCGGAAAGATTCAAAATCCCCATCCTGACCTTCATTGACACACCAGGCGCATACCCCGGTATCGGGGCTGAAGAAAGGGGGCAGGCAGAGGCGATCGCGACCAATCTCATGGAGATGTCCAGGATCAAGACGCCCATCGTATCCATTGTTATCGGAGAAGGCGGCAGCGGAGGAGCCATCGCCCTTGGGGTTGCGGATAGACTCTTCATGCTCGAACATGCAGTCTATTCCGTCATATCTCCTGAAGGCTGTGCAGCCATACTCTGGAAAAAAAACGGGGACCTCGGCTCCGAGGATTTTGAGAAAGCCGCAGAGACCCTCAAGCTCACTGCTGAAGACCTTCTCAGATTCAAGGTGATCGACGATGTGATTCCGGAACCCCTTGGAGGTGCCCACAGGGACTACGAAGCCGCAGCCAGCAGGATAGCCGACGCGGCAATAAAGTCCTTTGAGGATCTCAAAATAAAAACACCGGGCAAACTTGTTGAAGAGCGGTACAAGAGAATCCGGAAGATCGGGGTCTTCGAGGTCGCTGAAAAAGCATGAAGATGTGGCTGGGCCGCGCGATACAGAAGATAGAATTGACAGTCAGGGGACTGCCTGGAGAAAATAGAGCGGATGATTCAACCCGCGTTTTCTCTCTGAGGGAGCGGGTTTCCTCCTGCATGTGTGTTTTTCAAAACCTCTGTGGCACATTCCCCGAGGAGATGAACAGATGCCAGAAGTGGAACTGCCAAACATAGAAGAGCTGGGAGAGATAAGAGAAAAGACTTTCACAAAGCGTGTTGCGCTTACCACAGCGGTCTTTGCCGTCTTGCTTGCCTTCGCCTCCCTGGGAGGAAACCATGCCACAAAAGAGATGCTCCTGGCACAGCAGCAGGCTGCTGACCAGTGGGCGTTTTACCAGTCCAAGGCCGTTCGTGAACATCTGTACCGGCTCCAGAAGATGCGCCTAGAAACCGATATTCTCGAGCGGGGAGCGACCATGAGGCCCGATGTCCGGAAAGAATATGCATCAAAGCTCAAGAAAATGAGTGAGGAGGAGGCGCGGTATGGCTCCGAGAGGAAAAAGATTGAGGAGGAGGCTACAGCGCTGGAACATGAGCGTGACATGCATCGGAGCAAAGATCCCTACTTTGAATACGGAGAGGTTCTCCTTCAGATAGGGATTGTCATGGCTTCAATCTCCATCCTTTCCCTTTCCCGCCCGGTCTTTTATTTCTCTCTTTTGGCGGCCTTAGGGGGGACCTTATCAATGCTAAACGGTTATCTTCTCATTGTCCGGCTGCCCTTTTTCCCCTAGCGCTTGAGCCAGCGCCGTGCAAGGGACCTATGATCTTTCTTCCTCGGTGGTCAGCAGGCACAACCCCGAATAAACAAGCCCGGTCGACCCGTCTATGCTTATTGCCGTGCCATCCGTAACTTCATGGGTTCCTATCCTCGCATAGGGTTCGTCTCTCTCGCCGTTTTTTATGTCCATATCCGAACAGCCGACTACGGCGGTCAGGCCGAATTTCTGCGCCAGCACGGCAGCGTGTGAAGCAACCCCTCCCGTTGCGGTGACGATCCCATCGATTTTAGGCATCAATGAAACATCATCCGTACTTGCCATCCGCCGCAGAAGTATTATCGGCAGCTTGAACTCATGCCTCACTTTCTCCAAGTGTTCTTGGGAAGCAGAGAACGTAGCAATCCCGCTCAGGGCCCCGCCGTTCACTCCTACCCCCCGACCGATGACGCTCGACCCCATTTTGCATATCTCATCGAACCTCCTTCTCAAGGTCCGGTGAAACTCCATGCGCCTTGTCTGGAGCACATAGATACGCCTTTCCCCATCCGGTCTCCGTGTGTACGTGGCCTCCACCTCCTGGGGAAGCCCGCCCATCACCTCTTCGATTCTTTCACCGAGGCGTTCATGCAGAAAAAACAGCTGCGGGTCAATCTCTTCGAGGCTCTTTTGATCAGCAAGCGCTTGCTCCCTTGCGAGAGGACGATTTGTGTACTTGCCATACACAAGGTCTCCCCCTGTGGCAGTCTCCTTCGTGTCACCGTAGATTCCCCTTTCGAGGGAAAAGGGGTTGCGGGTAAAAAATACTGAAGTGCCGGCGCCCCTGTCGTTACCGTAAATCATCTGCATCAGAGTGACGGCAGTTCCCCAATGCTCTGAAACATTCATCGCTTCCCTGAACTGCATCGCCTTTTCAGCGTACCATGACGAATAAATAGACTTCACGGCTCCTGTCAGTTGCTCATAGACATCCTCCGGCATCTCCAGATTCCTTCTTGCCAACTCCTCTATGTAAGAACCGACTATCCCCTCCATCTGGTCTCGATCGAGGTCCGCTCTCTTCGCTACGCCCCACCCCTTCATGTGTGTTTCGATCAAATCTTCGAATACCCTCGCATCAAGACCATAGACGGCAGTGCTGTAGTGCTCTATGAATCTCCTGTAGGAATCCCACCCGAGCCATGGATTGTCGGTGGCCTCTATGAATGCCTTGAGAGTCTCCCGATTCATTCCGCAATAAAGGATCGTAGAGAGGATGCCCGGCATTGATATATAGGACCCGCTCCGCACCGACAGAAACAGCGGCCGTTTTGCGCCTCCGAATGCCATTCCCGTGCGGGCCTCGATTTTCTCGACAGCCCTTCTCAGGGTCGATGTAAAGCCAAGAGATTCCATGAATTTCAGGCAATCGCGCGTATGCCGTGCAGAAAAGACCACCCCGGATGGAACCAGGAGTTCCTTATTGCGGAGATAAGCCAGGTTTTTTGCCTTGCTTCCAATCGCGGGAGCTGATCTCATTGCATCGATGTCCGACAATTCGTCAAGGACAAAATATTCCTCAGCTGCGTCGGGGCCGGCAGTTCGATTGAACTCTTCATCGGAGCCTGATGCCACACGGAAACTCAATGCATCTATGAGAGCGATGAGTATCCTGTCCAGTTCCACAAACCCAGCGATGCTGTTCATCATGTCTCTGAGGATGACATCTGTCGCCTTGTTGGCAAAATCGCCCTCTTCAGAATATAACCGTCTTAGGTGTTCTGGTAATTCACCTTCAGGGAGTATCTTCAGGATCTCCATGAGGGGCCGGTAGAATGTCCTGGTGAGGGACTCCACCATCCATGTCAATTCTCTCTGCCACATTCTGAGCATATCGATGATTTGAGATGTGCGGCATCTGTTCGTCCGTAAAATCGTTATGAGTTCGTCAACCTGAAAGTTTCCCAGCGCGTGCACGGCAAACAGTTCATTCAGGGCCTCAAGATAGTGAATCCACTGCCTGGCGTCATCCTCTGAAAAGTCTTTTTTCCGCTCGTCAATCTCCGAAATGATCTTCTCAACCATGACCCGGATCTGATCTTCATTCCTGAGGATCTCCCCTATGGCATCGAACTTCCGCTCGTGGTAGGAACCCATCACGGAGGGGATGCCAAAGGCTATGTGCCTTTTGAAATACAGAGATTCCTCGGGTTGGGTTTTCTCCGGCGATAGGATTATTTCTTTAAGACCTTGCACTCGGCGTATGCTTTGGGGGAAGGTAGTGTGCAGATCCTTTGTTTCGGCAGGATCCCCGGCATGTGAATATTTATTCACGATTTCCTGATAGATTCTGCAGATGAGCAATACCTTTGAACGGATCTCCTTCGATGCGTGCGCCTCCTCTAGCCTGTGGCCTAAATCGTCCTCAGACACCGCGAGGATCTTCTCCAGGCGCAGCTTGCCGCCATCGAGTATGCCGAGAGATTCAAAGGCTGGCCGCGCTGCGGAGGAGTACCGCGTTAAAAGTTCGGTATCTGCCCTGTTCAGTACGTCCTCGGGCACAACTTCCTTGAGGAAGTCGTAGTCCTTATATACCCATGCTTTGATGATCTGCTCGAGGAGATGGATGTTGTAGTTGCTCGCATTCACGTGAACCTGTTTTCTCAAGAAATACAGGACGGGGTCGTTGCCCCAGGAGTCTATTGCCGTTGTATCATCCCTTATCCTGCCTGTGGCTCCCACCTCATGGTAATAGACCGGTAGTCTCTGCAGCAACAGGTAGTGAAACAAGAAATTTTTCCGGAGGGTGTCTGCATTCAGGTAAGAAGAGACCTCACGCTGAAAGAGTCTTTCATCAGGTATAAAAACGCCTGTGATCGAGAGGTTACAGATCACATGGATGAGGATGTCCCTGAACCTGTCTGAGTCAAGCCGAATAATACTGAGGAATTTTGACAATCGACTTAGATGGAGAGGATTTACCACCTCTGCCCATGTTTCATCTGAAAAACCGGTAACCCTCGGGGCAGGGATCACTATCTGTCTCAGAAAACCCTTGTAGTGTTCGAGGAGCGGGGAATGGCAGGCATGGAGTACCGCTTCAGCCACCTCAGGGTTAAGGACGATGTCCTCTTTCGGCACAAAAGCCTCTCCTTCGATATGTGTCAACATCGTTTCACAGGCCTTGACCATCCCCAGATCGATCATCCGTCTGATGAGCCTGACTAAATTCAGCATGGCCCTCTTCACCGCGTCCGGAGATAACCGATTGAAGGTCGAAACCATTTCGTACAGGGCTTCAAAAAGGCTCTTGCCCGACGTTTCAGTCATATTCCTCTCGATAACGCCGAAAAAGGCATCGATCATCTCCGTATCATCCATCAGCGATGCACCGATCTCCCCAACCTTTCCGAGAACTTGTGCGTATTCTGCTCTCTCAGCCATCGCTTCGGCCGCCTCTATGGTGAGAAGTAACTCTCTTCTTTTTTCTTCACTAAATTTGTCGAGCAGCATCTGATCATCGTTTGTGAGGACATCGCCCAGTGCATCCAAAAGAGCACCCTTTATTGCAGGGGTTTTCATCGCTCTTTCTTTCAACGAAACGATGAGGGGATCGAGCAGGGCACGGATATCCATGTCAGGAAACTTCTCATACATTCCGGACAGAGCCCTGCCGACCTGCCTCACGTGGCGCGCCAGATTGACTGATGAACCCTGTATCTTCTGCAACCATATATCTACCAAGCCCCGCAACCGTTTCTGATCGGACTCCTTTTCAAGGGGCAGTTCGATCAAGGAGAGGAAGTTCGATACAAGCTTATCCGAAAACGCAGCATTCACCCTTTTGCAGGCCTTCAAGGAATATATGCAGAACAGGTCGTACCACTCGTAATAGGAATCCCTGTCGACCCAGAACAGGTCTTTGGAGAAACTGTTGATCGCTTCTGAGAATTGCCGCCAGTCCTTTTTTGTCGATGCGATTTTCGCGATAAGATCCTCTGCGTTTTTCAGAAAACCCGGCTTGCCCGCCAGCGGTGAGATGAGGCGCTTGAACGGTATGCCCTGAAGCTCCTGGGAAAGTTCCATCGCAGAAACAAAAAATGCGTCCGCCTTCTCCCTTTTCAGGAGAAATGTCCCGATATGCCTTCCATTCTGGATAATATCGATCTGGAGGTTCTGGGCTCTTTTTACCAGCTCTCTATCAGCCTTGAACTCAAAGAAACCGTCCCGAATACCTATCCTTGAAACTTCTCTGCCTTCTTCCAGAAGCGATGCCTGATATGCCCCGTCCGGCATCGAGAGGATGGTCCCTCTCAGCGTAACGGTCCCGTCTTCCTCTGTCATGCAGAAGTCCTTTGCAACTAAGGAAGTGATGAGGCCTCTGTAAGCAGTAGCAAGGGTGCCGATCAGATAATCGAGACTGCATATATCAACCGGTTCGGTCATGCTCTCACCCATCGGCCGGATGGATTCCCCGAAGGGCAATGGGTCCCAACCCCACCCCGCTTTGATCCCCACCGGTGAGTCCGCAAAAACCGCGCACGGTAAAGAGAGTCGGCGCCACCGAGGCCATGTGATATCGGCGAGGGATCTCAGGATCCGGCCACTTCGCAGCAGCGGGAGCGAAAGAAAGAGCTTTTAGTTCCCCTGTTCCTATCAGCGCGCCGTCGAGATCAGAACTGAGAGAGAGGATCATGATCACCCCCAAGAAAATCCCATCATACTGATCACTGAGTAACTTGCATAAAAAGCCGATCGGCGGATAAGAGAACCATGACGAGAAACAGGTAAATATTAATTCGCTTAAAAGCAAAAGAGTAAAAAGAGTCACCCACCCTTTCTCTCAAAAGGCTTATCCCGTTGCCGATAAGCCAAAACGAAACAGCAAGGAGGAGAAAGTTGACGAAAGGGAAGCGTATCATGCGATGGACGGTCATGAAGAGGCAACTCACTGCCGTTGCGAGGACCCAGGAAAAGGTTATTCGCACCAATTGCGTTTTGCTGAATATGCCCGTCAGAGAGGGAAGCCCGGCTTTCTCGTAGTCCTCGGCATAGTTCAGGATAAGAAGCCAGAAATGAGGAACCTGCCATATGAAAAAGAAAAAGCAGAGGGCCAGCAGCTTAGGATCTCCCCAATCGCCTCCTCCAGCAACCCAGCCGATAGCGGGAGGGACGGCCCCGACGAGCGCGCCGGGGATTACGGCGAAGGCAGTTCTTTTCTTGAGCGGGGTGTAAATGCCGTTGTACCAGAACACAGCGAAAAGTCCCAGCAGAGGAGCCGCCAGACTGGCCGTGAAAAGAAGTGTTGATGAACCAAAAAATATAAGCATCAGTGAAAAGACAAGGGCGGGGAAAGGCTCGATTTCCCCCGACGGGAGCGGTCTTTTTTTTGTCCTCTCCATGAGGGCGTCAATCTCCCTTTCCTGGTACTGGTTCAGCGCGGATGAGCCGCAGGCAAGGCAAAAGGTTCCCAGAACAAGGATGGTTATGTGGGGCTTCAGTTCTGAGGAAGAGAGCATGAATCCAACTGCGGAGGAGATTGCTGAAAAGAGCGATAATTTCACCTTGCAAAGTTTAAAACACGGCTTTATCCTTTTGATGAGCGCTCTCATTTCAATGTTTTGAGATATTCGACAATGGCATTTACTTCTGCGGATGTTAGTGGAAGTTTGGGCATGATATTAGGATAGCCCTTTACCATGTCGACCCCCGGTTCCAAGATCATCCGCTTAAGATATTCTTCATCCGCGGTGATCACCCTCTCCATTCCGTTGGTCAGGACGGTCACTCTTGACTCGTAGAGTCCCTTAAAGGTCGGCCCTATTTTTTTTGTTCCGTCAGTGGTATGGCACCCGAGGCACCCTTTTTCTTCGAGGATCTTGAGCCCGCTGACTTGAGCAGCGGCGGGTACAGCACTATACCACGCGTCGAATTCCTTTTCAGGCATGACGTTTACCTTAGAGACCATCCCCGAATGACCTAACCCACAGTATTCCGTACAGAAAACGTCATAGGTACCGACTTCCTGCGCGGTAAACCAGAGGTAGGTCTCCAGCCCCGGGACACAGTCCTCCTTGATCCTGAAGGCAGGGATATAGAAGCTGTGCAGGACATCCGCCGAGGTTATCAGCATCTTCACTGGCTTACCCAGGGGGACCTTCAAGGTATCGCTCTGTTTGCCGTTTTCGTAGGAGAAAAGCCAGGACCACTGGCGGGCCATAACCTTGATCGTCATTACCTCTTTCGGAACAAGGCGTATTACGTCGAAACTCCTCCATCCTATATAAAACATCCCGAGTACGAGAATCGTGGGAATCGCCGTCCACAGTATCTCAAGGAACATGCTCCCTTCAATATTCTCAGGAGTCAGTTTTTTCTTCCTGTTGAATCTGATGACGAAGAAGATCATGACTGCGGTAACGAGAGTCAGGAGAACTACCTCTATCCCGAGTATGTCGGAAAACGTGCTATCCACCTTGAGCGCTGAGTTGGAAGCCTCAGGGATGAGCATAATCTCTCCTCACTGGTACCTGAACCATACATCGGAAAAGGTGAGCAGGACGATAAGGGTGAGCGCAAAAAGGGCAATGAAAAGCATTGCTTTCAGTATCAAGGGTTCCTCTTTTAAATGCATGAAAAAAGTCACGACCAGGCCTGACTTGGTTGAGGCAATGAAGATAGCAGTCAATACCGCATACCTTGTGAGGTGTAGTCTTGCGACTGCTACGGTGGTGGCGGTAAGCACCACAAGAGAGAGCCACACGAAAACATAAACCCTGCTTTTGGGAATGTGCAGGGGGAATCCTTTTCCGTTCATCACTATTTCCTCCTAGGTTATGAGATAGAAGAGAGGGAAAAGATAGATCCAGACGATATCGACAAAATGCCAGTAAAGGCCTGTATTTTCGAGCTTCACGAAATCATCCCGGTAAATTTTCCCTCTTGCGGTGAAGAGCAACGTGCCCGAGATAACACAGACCCCGATGAGGACGTGAAGACCGTGCAGACCGGTCATCACATAATAGAGACTGAAAAAAATGATCTTCCCCCTGCTCATCTGGAGCAGCAACGGCGAGTCCGGATAAATTCCATGACGGATGTGCGCGCTCCACTCGATATATTTATTGCAGAGAAAGACGAGCCCTAAAAAGATAGTGATACCCTGACAGAGGATCGACGAAGCCTTTTCCCCTTTTCTCACGAATAAGATCGAAAGCGCCATCATCATGCTGCTGGTGAGGAGGATGACAGTATTCGCCGTCCCCAGGAAGATATCGAGTTCCTTGGCTGAGTCATGGAAGGCGAGGGTATACTTGGAACGAAACACCGAATACAGGAGAAAGAGGCCGCCAAAAAAAAGGACCTCGGTAAAAAGAAAAATCCACATTCCCATCTTCGCGCCGGTATAATCCACCCGGTGTCTCACAGCGATCTCCTTGGGTTCACTCATCGGCCACGTCGCTCCTTGCACAAAATCCAAGCATCTTTGTCTTCAGTCATAGTTATAGGGTCCGCGGTCTATCACGGGTATCGTTTCAAAATTTCCTTCTGGAGGAGGAGAGGGTATCTGCCACTCAAGCGTCTTGCCGCCCCACGGGTTCATGGGGGCCTTTTCTCCCTTGAACAGGGCCCTGATGAAATTTCCGAACATAAGGATGAGACCGACAGCGAGAATCCAGGAACCGACCGTGGAGATCACGTGATTTGTATGAAATCTCGGCAGATACTGAAAATACCGTCTTGGCATGCCCTGCATTCCGAGAATAAACATCGAGAAATACAGGACGTTGAATCCGACGAACATAATGAACCATGAGACCTTTGCAGTCTTCTCGTGATACATTCTCCCGAACATCTTTGGGAACCAGTAATGCAGTCCGGCGAAAAAGCCGAACCCTGCTCCTCCGAACATGGTGTAATGAAAATGGCCAACGATGAAATAGGTGCCATGGAGGTATAAATTTAATGACAGGGTACCGATCATCAGCCCCGTGAGGCCCGCTATGGAAAACAGGAAGATAAAGGTGAGACTGAAGATGAGGGGAGAATCGAGTTGGATGGACCCTTTATAAAGGGTCGCGATCCAGTTGAAGACCTTCACGCCCGTCGGGACCGCAACCAAAAAAGTGATGAGTGAAAAAATGATCCTCGAAGTGTCGCTCATCCCGCTGGTGAACATGTGGTGGCCCCAGACGAGATAGCCGAAGAAAGCAATCCCGAGACTGGAAAAGGCAATCGCCTTATAGCCGAAAATCGTCCTCTTCGCAAAGACAGGGAATATCTCTGTGACTATCCCCATAGCGGGCAGTATCATGATATAGACCGCGGGATGAGAATAGATCCAGAACATATGCTCAAACATAATGGGATCCCCTCCCAGGTTCGGCTCGAAAAAACCGATCGCAAAAAACCTCTCGAGAATAAGGAGCATCAGGGTTATGGCGAGGACAGGGGTTGCCAGCACCTGAGTCCATGCGGTTGCATAGAGCGACCAGCAAAATAACGGCATGCGGAACATTTTCATTCCCGGAGCCCTCAACCGGTGAATGGTTGTAATAAAATTCAGCCCGGTGAATATTGAGGAAAAGCCAAGCAGGATGACCCCGAAAAGGGCTAACGATATGTTCGCCGTCGTCCTGATGCTGTAAGGCGCGTAAAAGGTCCAGCCCGTGTCGGGAGCGCCGCCGCCAATAAAGATCGAGAGGATTATCAGAATACCGCCCGTCACATAAAGCCACCACGACATGAGGTTTATACGCGGGAAGGCAACGTCCTTCGCCCCTATCAGGATCGGCAGGAAAAAGTTCCCGAACGATGCGGGAATGCCGGGGATGATGAAAAGAAAGATCTGTATGACACCGTGGATCGTAAAGAGGGAATTGTAGGCCCTTTCCGAGATGAACCTCCCCGGCGAAATAAGGTTGATCCTCATGAGTACGCCAAGGGCGACGCCTATGAAGAAAAACGTTAAAATCGCGGTCAGATACATGAGGCCGATCCGTTTGTGATCGGTCGATAGTATCCAGGAAAAGATTCCTCCGTACCTGCCCTTTGCCTTGTAAAAACTCTCTGTGGATACGGAATCAGCTGGATTCATTGTTTCATGTTCCCCCTCGATTTTTTCGTGGTCACGGTTAAGTATATGAGAAAGGAAAAGGCAAAAAGAAGCATTACCGTCCCGAAGACCTTCGGGAGATTAAAGACGTATCCTTTCTTCCGGGAGTCATAGCGGTAAGAAAAGAGGAGCAATCTGTCGGCATTCACGCCGCCCCCTCCGTCGGCAGCCTCAGTGAGCGCCAGGGTAAGATCCAGGGGCGAAAAGGTTTTTCCGTATAGGTACCGCGTTACCGTTCCTTGTGGAGAGAGGATGATTAATCCCTCGGGATGGGAAAACCCGCCGTTTTCCCTCCTGAAGGGAAAACCCACCGCGTCGGTGAGCCCCTTGATGTCTTTCCGGTCACCTGTGAGGAACTTCCACGCGTCTTCGGGGAAAGGCTTTCCAACCGCCGTAATATAGTTCATTTTTTTATCGTGTGCGACTTTAGGACTGTCCGTATCGTCAAAGCTGACCGTAATGATTGAATAATCCTTTAGCGGCTCCAGCTTGGCCTTTCCGATCACATCGGCGATTCCCCCAAGCAATAAAGGGCACCTGTGTGTGCAGCTCAAGTAAACAAGACAAAGGATAGCAGGACCCTTGATAAGGTCCTTCAGTGTAACCTGCTTGCCCATATCATCAAGAAACATTGCCTCAAGAGGAACCCTTTGCCCGAGTTTCTCATCTATCTCGATTCTCTCGGGGATAGCGCCACCCTGAGCAATAACGGCATTAAACAAAAGCGCAAATGCGAGAACCGCAAGAAAACATAGTCTCTCCAGAAATTCTCCATGCCGTGACATCCTACGGTGCTTTCCGCACATTTCAATTGTCTCCCGTTTTTTTAACTGATCCCGCCCGCTATCGATAAAGAAGCCGACAATCGCAGCTAAGAAAAGTCTAGCAAAAAAATCAGAAAAGTCCAGAGACATATTTGATATCGGGGGAAAATGGCTTACCTCCTTCATCCCTTGAAGCATCTGGCGTCAGACCTGATAATCCTACTGCTTCCAGTATCGATACAAGCGGCTGTTATAGGGCCGCCCTGACCCGTTGCGACAATACCGATAAAGGCGCGTCTCAAACTCTCATGACATTCTCCAATTTATCGCGGGAGCGAATGCTTGGTGCGGACTTGATCTCCGTATCAATTTCCGGATGGTCTAGCCGGGCATTCCGAATTGAGAATTTTTTTGCAATAGCCAATAGAACGAGACAACCCACGGCTAATAACCGGACAAAATATCAGCTAAAATTATAAGTTGATAAGATTTCCTAATAAACACTATAATAGGTTATGAATGCAAAAGATTGCTCTAAGGCGTTGCTGTACCATCTTCAATGGAAAGTTCAACTCATGAAATTTCTTGACGGACAGGGACATTTTGATATCAAGGAACTCTCTCCCGAAGACTGCAAATTAGGGAAATGGCTGTGTTCGGATGAAATAACCAAATATTCTTCTCCCGCTGAAATACGGGAAATTGAGAAAGTGCATATCAAGTTCCACGAGCAAGCCAAACGTGTCTATGGCCTAAAAATGTTAGGTGAAGATTCCGATGCACGACAAAAATTGAATAAGCTGGAAGCGACCAGCGTGAAGCTTATCTCCCTGTTGACAACCCTGAAAGCGATAAGTCAGAACTAACATTTATCTTCAACTATTGTTCTCTGCGAAAGATCAGAGAGTCTTAAAGACGACTGCAAAGGCTATCGCCTCGTTCTGCAAATGATCTTGATGGGGATGGGGCAGATTGGACCGAGGCTGACTCTCCAATCCCAAGCCGTGCTTTCGCATTCTTGATGACGGTTTATTGACAGGTTTCAGGCCATTTGCGAAGATAACACATTGTTTTCACCCCTCGTATGCTTTAATTTAACAGTAACTGCTATGGCTTCCCAGGCGTCATGCTCGAGCTCCCCGCGAGCTTAGAATGGGGTTTTCCAGTCATCGGATTTACGATTATAAACGCTTCTGGAGCTCGTCAGTGCAGAGACCCTTTACGAAGTCGATCGTTTCCGGGCTCGTAGGGGTTATCGCCGTTCCTTGGTCTTCTCATGCTCAGCTAGTATGTTCCCTCACTCGCCTGAAAAGGTTCTCTGGACTTTGATCGAGAGCTGGCAAAGGAAACAATCTGTCCAGGCGTGATTTATAAAGTTTGACCTTGGGGTAATTTGTGAGCCTTTCGAGAAATCCGTGACATATTGATAGAAGCCAAATGAGGGGTAGTGGTGAAAACCAAATCCCCCACGAGGGGCTTATAAAAGCTTGCTGCGATGAGCGTGGGGATGTAGGAAAGCG
>JBEKCV010000003.1:0-123128 GCA_050014695.1 Thermodesulfovibrionales bacterium | reverse complement strand
GAGAAGATCTGGGTCCGGCCATCTCCTTCAGCGAGAGTGGAGGAAAAGTCTGGGCTGCTCTCTGTGGAGATGCGTCTGATATCGGCATGGATGTGGCAGAGCCCGATGCATTCCGCAGAGAATACCCCTTTCACCGGGTCTTCCATTCACAAGAGCTTCAACATGCCTTGAGGTTGGCAGGCGGAGATTTGGAAAAAGCATCGGCCCTGCTCTGGTCTATCAAGGAAGCCGTCGTCAAGGCCCTCGGATGTGCATTCCATCTCGTGGAGCCACGGCAAATCACCGTCTATCCATCGCCAGGGGGGGCAGCAGGGGGGAACGGCGGGTATACCTTTCCGGTGGGCTTATCAGGGAAAGCCCTGGTGCGGTTTCCCATAGCTGCCGACCGGTTCTTATGGGTACGTTCGCTTCCTCAGAGGAAGGTGTGGCTTTCCATCGCCCTCTTGAATCGGCAACATCGATGAGGCGATGGGCGGGAGTGTTATAATAACGGTGTTCGATCCATGACGAAGGAAGCTGAGCTCGCAATTGAAGTCGAAAAACTGACGAAGCGCTACGGGAATTTCCTGGCGGTCAACGACATATCGTTCACCGTCAGGAAAGGCGAGGTTTTCGCCCTGCTGGGCCCGAACGGCGCCGGGAAAACCACTACCGTCGAGATCATCGATACAATCCGCACGTCCACGTCTGGAAAGGTGACCCTTCTCGGGATGGACGTCACGAAGAAGAAGCACGACATCGTCCCCCGCATCGGCGTCCTTCCGCAGGGGTTCAGCTCGTTCGACAGGATAACGGTCAGAGAGACCTTACAGTACTACTCGCGGCTTTTCGGCTGCAGGAACACCGATGTCGACGGGCTGATAGAGCTCGTGAACCTCAAGGACAAGTCCCAAGAGCAGTACAAGAACCTCTCGGGGGGCTTGAAACAGCGCCTTGGAATCGCGATTGCGCTTGTGAACGACCCCGAGGTCGTGTTCCTCGACGAGCCGACGACAGGACTCGATCCCCGCGCAAGGCGCGAGGTGTGGAAAGTCTTGCTGGGACTGAAGAAGAAGGGGAAGACAGTATTTCTGACCACACACTACATGGAGGAAGCGGAGCTTCTTGCAGACACGGTCTCAATCATATCGAAGGGGAAGATAGTCGCCATGGGCTCCCCCGGGGAACTCATCGAATACAACGCGAATTACCTGGTCCTCACGCTACAGTCCGTCGATGAAAAAGTCTTTGAAATCGTCCGGAAGATGGGCTGCGAGCCGGTTCTTAACAACCACAGAGACGTCATGATCAGGGTGGAGCACACGGACGATGTGCAGAAGATACTAAATACCATCAAGGAGGCCGGGGCATCATACCTCGGCTTGGACGCTCGGAAACCCAACCTTGAAGAGGTCTTCCTGAAACTGACCGGCGAGGCGCTCCGCGATGGTCCCGCCGGGAGAAGGGTGGCAGAGTGAACCTGAGTGTTGTCGGCGCAAATCTAGTTGTGAAACTCATGAGCTTCTACCGCGAGAGGACCGCCATGTTCTTCACGATTGCGTTCCCAATAATCCTGATATTCGTGTTCGGCACCATTTTCAAGGACCAAGACAACGTGAGCTTCCCTCTTTGCGTACAGGACCTCGACCAGACGAATTCGTCCGCACAGTCCATCAAGACTCTCGTGCTCAACGGGAAGTTTAAGATAACCCGGGTAGACCCGGCCATCAACGCCACCCAGTACGTCAGAGACAACAAGGTGAACCTCGTCCTCGTTATTCCCAAAGGCTACGAAAGGTCCCTCTTGCAGAGGGTGATGCTCAGCGACCCCAACGCATCTGTCATCATCACATATATATACGACCCCAGCTCCAGTTCGGTGTCCACGAAGATGCAAATCCTGAACTCGGTATTCGACGGGATAAACCAGAAGATGTCCGGGAAGCCGCCGTTCATCAGGTCGGCTGAGACATCGATACTCACCAAGAAATACCGGTTCATCGAGTTCTTCATTCCCGGCATCATCGCGATGGCGGTGATGACTTTGAGTCTGTTCGGCACAGTGAACTTGAACACGGAACTGCGACAGAAGGGTGTCATCCGGAAGCTATCCACGACGCCCATCACCCGTACCGACTGGATACTGTCGAACATCCTATACCAGTTTATACTCGCGGTAATATCCACGATTGCTATGCTGCTGGTGAGCTACGCCGTGTTTAATGTCAGCCTGCACATAAACGCCTGGCTCCTTGCGTTCATTTTGCTCGACGTCTTCGCGTTCGTCGGAATCGCGATGATACTTACCCGCTTTGTGAAGGAGGCGCAGAGCGCCGCCGCGGCCGCAAACGCTATCAGTTTCCCGATGATGTTCCTCTCAGGGAGCTTCTTCCCCATTGAGATGATGCCAGGTTTCCTGCAGACGTTCGCCAGGATACTGCCTCTGTATTATGTGAACGAGGGGCTCCGGGCATCGATGGTATTTGAAGACAACATGGCCGCGTTGAAATACTCCGCGATTATAGGGGTTTTTGCAGCCGTGGTCTTCGTCCTCGGCATAATAGCCACCAAATGGGAAGAGGGCCAGTGATAACAAAGTACTTCCTTCGTGCCATTACCGCATTGCTGGCAGCAACGCTCGCTGTCCTGATCGATTCCATTTTCAGGTACAGTGATTACTGTGCTCTACTGCGTTCACTCCCGGTGTCGGCATCATGAAGTTCTCGGGCGCCCTCTTCTATCTAATCACCCTCCTCTCGATACCTCTCCGCACTGTCGTCCTCCTTCTTTCTGTTTTCGTTGCTTTCGTCCAATTCTCCTATTGTCTGACTCTATCCCAATGAAAATAAAACTTATTGCACCCCATGAACACCGTGAAGACGCGATATCCAGCCCCTTCAAACTACAGAGGGTAAATCTTCCTCTATTGGCGGCGCTCACACCACCTGGCCACGCGATTACAATTGTCGAGGAAGCTTTTGCGCCCGATGACATCAATCAAGACGTGGATTTGGTGGGTATTACCGTCCTGACCGAACTTGCGCTAAGAGCCTATCAGATCGCTGACACCTATCGCCAGAAGGATGTGAAGGTGGTGATGGGAGGAATACACCCCACGGTATTGCCTGACGAAGCCTTAGAGCATGCAGACGCTGTAGTCGTGGGAGAAGCGGATGATGTCTGGCCGCAACTTCTATCGGATACCGCGACGGGGCAGATGCAAAGAATATATCGGGCCAATAAAATGACTGATCTCAAAGGCCTACCGAAACCGCGGCGAGATCTCATCCCCGGGACCAAGGGTAAAGGTTATATTCCGGTCCCGATCGGCGTCGAGACATCCCGAGGGTGTCCGTATGATTGCGAATTCTGTTGCATTGGCCAGACATTGGGGCAGCAATATCGAGTCAGGCCAATTCAAGAGGTGATTGCCGAGATAGAGGCTATTGATTCCCCTCACCTCTTCTTCGTCGATGACGCCCTTGGATTAAACCGGAATGTAGCGAAAAAGCTTTTTACTGAAATGATACCTCTTCGGCGGCGATGGCTGGCGCAAGGCACAGTGTCGTTAGCTGAGGATTTGGAGCTGCTAGACTTAATGAAACGTGCGGGGTGCCTAGGGCTTTTGATCGGATTCGAATCGGTACAGAAAGGCACACAGAATGAGGTAAATAAAATCAAGAACCTGAGGATCGATTTTTATGAGGCCATGCATCGATTCCATGACAAGGGTTTCGGTATACTGGGCTCCTTTGTTTTTGGCTTTGATTACGAAAACAAGGATGTGTTCGAGCAGACCCTTGAGTTTATAATGAGATCTCGTATGGATGTTGTCCAGCTAAGGATTCTCACTCCTTATCCGGGAACACGGTTATATAAGCGTCTCTTAAGCGAAAACAGGTTGTTTGTGCATGACTGGTGGCTCCGTGGTTATCCTCCGGATACACTCCTTTTTCAACCAAAGGGTATGACTGCTGACGAGCTTATTAACGGTTTCGCCAGGTTGAACAGACAAGCCTATTCTTTCGGCGCAATGATGAAACGATTTCTTGGCATGAGCCCATGGAAACGGACTCTACTCGGTTGTCAAGCGTACGCTGGGGTCAATTTATCTACCCGTAAACGTTATTTCAAAGGCCTGAGAAATCCACAGCCATTTGCAGGGGCTTCCAACTCAATAGGAAAGCGGTAAAATCAGTGAGGCGGGAGCCTCAGTAGACTCAACGACCACCGGCTACATCAAGGTCGAAAACGCTTTCGTTGGATTTTTTTACAAGGTTAATGGCTTTTCTTTTTTCCCAAAGCAGTGGACGAAAGGATAGGCCTCCTTGCGAATGCTACTAAGATAGTCGCCATTGCTGTCCATGAGGACCCGGTTGGCGCATATCGGAAGCTTGCAGCCTCGGGCAAAGTCGGTTCCGAGGAGCTTGAGGAGTTTGCCGGAATGTTTTTAAAAAAGGGCGTAGGCACCAGAGGCCAAGACGCATGATTCCTTCCTATGCCCGAAAGCAGGTTCTGCTTGTAATAACGATTTTGTGCCGTTCGTAACAAACATATTTGAACCCAGCAGTGATTCACGTCTTCTCCCTTTTCAGCGCACATGAGCTCTTGCCAGCGACGGTGCTGATTTCATTCAGAAACGAACCGCTTACTTACCAATCAGGATAAAGGCGCCGGCAGCAATAGCAAGAATATCCAGCAAGGTACGTATCGTTAGAATTCCACCCCCCAACACATCCAGCAGGCCAATCAAAATGAGCCAGATTCCCAGCAAAAGCATTCCAATATTCTTTATCACTGTCATGTTATTCGCCCCTTTTGTGTGGGCCAGTATTTTCTTTGGCTATTTCTATCGCATTCTATACGATGTGACTCATTATGATGACTAAATATTTTCTTATCCTTGTCCTTATGCGGGAGTAAATGGTGCTCTGCTTCAACACGTGCCACTTTATATCTTCCTGGCAATAAGCACTGCATTGGTACCTCCAAAACCGAAAGCATTTGACATCACGGTGTCCACCGTCACCCCCTTACGGCCAATATTCGGTACATAGTCGAGGTCGCATTCCGGGTCAGGTTGGTCAAGGTTAATCGTCGGGGGAACGGCTTGATTTCTTATCGCAAGGAGTGAAGCAATAAATTCAATGGCGCCGGCTGCTCCCATGGTGTGGCCATGCATCGATTTTGTAGAACTGACGGGAACTTTCCAGGCATAATCGTCGAATACCTTCTTGATAGCCTGCGTCTCCAATAGATCATTCCACTGAGTTGCTGTCCCATGAGCATTGATGTAGTCTATATCTTTGGGCAATAAGCCTGCCTCTTTGAGTGCTTCCGCCATCGCTCGTGCCTGCCCTTCGAAAGAGGGTCTAGTAATATGACCGGCATCGGATGTGGAACCATAGCCAATAAGCTCTGCGTAAATCGGTGCTCCCCGTCTTATGGCCCTTTCCATCTCCTCAAGCACCACCATAGCAGCACCTTCACCCAGTACCAAACCGGTACGGTTCTTGGAGAATGGCTTACAGGAATTTGACGGGTCTTTAGGGTCTTCGACAGCAAGGACCCTGAGAGATTCCCAGCTTCGGAAACCTCCATAGGTCAAAAAGGCCTCGGCCCCTCCTGCGAGCATCACGTCAACGTAACCATCTCTGACTTGCCGGAAAGCCTCTCCGATTGCGTTCGCCGAGGACGCACAGGCATTGGATAGTGTCAAACAGGGCCCTGACAGACCATACCCTATCGATATATGGGAGGCAGAAGCGTTATTCATTATCATGAGCACCGTGAGTGGTTTTACCCTGTTGGCATTATTCTTAAATAGTTGATCGTATAAATCCTCTATGGTATTTCCCCCGCCCATACCTGAACCGATATATACTCCCGCTCGCTCTTTTTCCTTCGCATTGAGAGACAGTTCTGAATCTTTCCAGGCTTGAGAAGCGGCAGCTAAAGCGAATAGGGTGACACGGTCCATACTGGACACTTGTTTCTTAATGAAATAGTCGAGAGGATTAAAATCGACTTCAGCGGCGATCTTTACCGAAAGCAGGCTTGAGTAGGCTGAAGAGATTCTTCTGACTCCGGACTTGCCAACCATGAGATTGAATGAGAAATCATCGATAGTATTCCCACAGGGAGAAATGATGCCCAGTCCTGTGACGGCAACTCTCCGTTTCATAACTAATTTACATTGAACTCAATCATGAATTGAAAACCTTGCATCATGTTGCGAATCCTGTCCCGAGATGAACCGATCCAGAGCATCTACCATGTCCTGTATCGTTGTTACCTTAAACTCTCGGTCAGGAATTCTAATATTAAATTCATTTTCGATATCAAACATGAACTCGATGATATCGAGAGAATCGAGGCCTAAATGTTCGAGCGTCGTCGTAGCCTCAAGTTCTTTAATATTGTAATCAAAGCGGGCTATGAAAAGTTGCTGCAGTCTTTCCAACGTGGTGGACACAGTTTCTTCCTCCGGTATCAAACTTACTGTCACATACTATAATCAGAAAAGTGCATTTAGACTGAAGCAAGTCTAAAAAAAGATTCTCCTTTCGTATCAGAATCAATAGGTTTCGCGACCATCAATTCCAAACGAAAGGAGAATACAAGCATACACTAAAAATGTACCACAAAATGTCGAAATAAATAAAGTGAGGATCGAATTCACGGATAAGAAGATGACGGCATATGGGGCTTCCGTTTGCTCTCGCGGCAGTGATCCCTATTGGAGAGAGCTATGCCAATGGCATAGGGATTTA
Organism: Thermodesulfovibrionales bacterium; assembly: GCA_050014695.1. Classification (GTDB taxonomy): domain Bacteria; phylum Nitrospirota; class Thermodesulfovibrionia; order Thermodesulfovibrionales; family UBA9159; genus UBA9159. Next base: position 116,376 of record JBEKCV010000003.1, on the reverse strand, counting down.
CAGCAAGGTGTTGGCATACATACTGTTGATCTACGTGGGAGGCAGCAGGTTTTCGCATTTGCTGTATCTTGGCTGGCAGGAAGTGTTTACCGATCTTTTTGGGGTAAGGAGGCTTCCCTCGGCCTCTACGACATCGGGCAGGATCGAAAGGAAGATCAGAAAGATGAAGGAAGTGGAGGAGATGTCTGAGGGATTATGGGCGCATTTAAGCAGAAATGATCAAAATCTCAAGGTATAAAGATGAAGTGCAACACCATCAGTCTGCACGGCGCTCACGGGTAGGAACCGTCCGCACTGGAGACGGGATAACTGAGAGGCTAAATGCGAAATGGTACGCGTATGCTGCGATCTTTGCTCTGAAAATAAAAGTCAAAATAACCAGTCTGTCCATTGCATTTAAGTCCACAGCCATCCTTCCTATGCCAGCGGTATGTTGTCGTACCGTCGGTTTCCTTCAGATCACTCCCAACTGTCTTCCCACCTTTGCGAAGGCAGCTATGACTTTATCCAACTGTTCTTCCGTATGGGTCGCCATGTAACTTGTCCTAAGGAGGTCTCGCCCTTGCGGGACTGCAGGGCTAATGACTGCATTGACAAAGACCCCGTTTTCGAAGAGGAGCCTGCACATCTCGAAAGTTTTTATGGTGTCTTTGATAACGACGGGAATGATCGGAGTTTCGCTCGTTCCTGTATCGTACCCGAGCGTTTTATATCCTTTCAGCATCCTATTCGTATTTCTCCAAAGCCGGGCTCTTAATTCGGGCTGTTCTTCAATGATGTCCAAAGCGGTACTCGCCGATGCCACCAGGGAGGGGGGGAGACTGGCGCTGAATATCATCGAACGAGCAAGGTGTTTGATCCAACTTATCACATCTGATGGTCCTGCGATAAAGCCGCCGATTGCGGCAAGGGATTTGCTGTGGGTTCCCATGATAAGATCCACTTCGTTTTCCAGGCCAAAATGCTCTGCCGTTCCGCGTCCTCCATTTCCAAGAACGCCGATCGCGTGGGCGTCATCCACCATGATCCTCGCCCCATAGGCCTTGGCTAGCTTCACAATGGCAGGGATATCAGCAATATCGCCTTCCATGCTGAAGACGCCATCGACGATGATCAGTTTGTCTTTTCCCTTAGTTCCTTCGAGAACTCTTTCGAGAGCGTCCATGTCGTTATGCCGGTATTTCTTGACCTCGCCGAAGGAGAGGCGACAGCCGTCCATGATGCTTGCATGATCGTACATATCGATAATAGCGACATCGTTCCGGCCCACAAGAGCGGAGATCACTCCCAAATTGGTTTGGTAGCCCGTTGAGAAGACCAGAGCAGCTTCCTTGCGCAAGAACCTCGCCAACTTTCTTTCCAGTTCTTCGTGGATCTCAAGATTCCCATTTAGAAATCGTGAACCCGCACAGCCGCTACCGTATTTTTCAATGGCTTTGATCGCTGCCTCCTTCACCCGGGGATGGTTGGTGAGTCCAAGATAGTTGTTGGAGCCGATCATGATGACTCTCTTCCCATTGACGACCACCTCAGGATCCTGCGGGGAGTCGAGCTTCCGAAAAAAGAAATAGTGGCCACTTTCTTTCAATCCAGATTCATACTCCGTAGCTTTTGCACACTTTTCAAAAAGACCCATTGAATCACCTCATCCTTATGTCATAACCTTTTTTCTTTTTTGTACCACTCAAAAATTAATTAATCGGTTTAAACCACTACCTCTGGTAGTGGAACAGTAAGGCGGTTATACCGGAAAAGTAATTAAAATGAACCTCCCTGAAAGGTACCGAGAATGGGAGGTTCATAATGAGTAGGTTTAAAACACTATCACATACGATACGGGAATGTAAATATCATGTGGTATTCTGCCCGAAGTATCGATACAGGACATTTAGCGAGTATGCGAAGCAGCAGCAGATATACGTATTGTGTAAACAGAAGGAGATGGTGATGCAAGCTACCATAAAGAGAATTTTGAATGCGGTAGTGGTTATTGCAGTTATTCTCTGGCTATTGAGTGTCTTCGGACTCATAGGAAACCTCTCGAGGATTCGTATTGGGAAGTGAAGACTCTGAGAATAGTCTCAAGAGAGTGAAAAAGAGCAGGGTCATCTCAGGGTCCTCTGTAACGCCCTGAGAACCATCAAGAGATTGAGCCCTTCAAGGAGGGTTCCATGGATCCTTACGTCCCGATGCGTGACGCCGTCGTCCAAAATAGACAGAAAAAAGTGAAAGGATCGAGGCAATAGTGTATTCCCTGACATTATGGGCGTGAGCGGAGGAGTTACTCTATGCGCCGCGAGGAGGCAGAGTATGGCGACTGGAGCATTTCCTCTTCGGTCGCATCAAGGAAGATGTCATGCGAAAGATGCCCTGTTCGATTTTCCTCATTAAAGAAGAACCGGGAAAAATTGCACATTATGGTGATTGATCTGTAAGAGTCCTGATAAAAAGTCGGATAGGATAAACGATTTCTCTTGCTGCCTTTCGATCCTGGCAAGGTCTCGTAGGTGTCTGCTAGCCGGGGATCATTGCTGAACCCTAGCCCGATAAGAACCATGCTGATCGGGAGACCGAGGAAATATCTACAGCGCTATTTCACAAGAGATAAGCCTCCACGTTTTGTGATTTGTCTTTTTGCTGTCTAAATGATTCTTCGGTGTGCCGAGTTCCTTCAATTATGCCATAGCTGACCGGATATACAATCTCCTGTTCTCCGACAAAACAGCATTACGGAGATTATTGTCACTGACCACGACGATTCTTATCTCCACTGCGAGTTCGCTTAGAAACTCAGGAAACTCCAGAATGGTGTCGCGTTGACAGTATCTGATATTTTGATATGCTTTTAATGAAAGCCGGTTTTCCGACGAAGAGGCAGCAATCATAAAAGCACTCATCAAGGAGGGACGATTCTGACCCTGCAAAGACGATATCCGATCGGCGCCGAGGTGCAGCCGAATGTCGGTACGCATTTTCGAGTCTGGGCTCCTCGCCCGAAGAAAGTGGAAGTGGTGCTGGAGGTTGGTCCCGGGGCACCCGCGACCGTGGAACTACAACCACAGGCAGACGGATACTTTGCGGGCCTGGCCCCGCAGGCGGCTGAGGGCACTCAGTATCGCTTCCGTCTGGATGACGACAGTTGCTTTCCGGACCCGATGTCGCGGTATCAGCCGAACGGGCCCCATGGAGCGTCTCAGGTGGTGAATCCTGCTGGTTTCGGGTGGAGCGACAGTCAATGGCAGGGTGTTGGCCTTGAAGGCCAGGTCCTTTACGAAATACACATCGGAACCTTCACCCGGGAAGGTTCCTGGAAGGCCGCGCAGCGGGAACTGACGGAGTTGGCTGACTGCGGAATCTCCGTGCTCGAAGTGATGCCGGTAGCCGATTTTCCCGGCCGCTTCGGGTGGGGCTATGACGGAGTTGGTCTGTTCGCGCCGGTTTGGCTCTATGGCGAGCCGGACGATTTCCGCCGCTTCGTGGACGGGGCTCATCGTGCCGGCCTGGGGGTAATTCTCGACGTGGTGTATAACCATGTCGGACCGGACGGGAATTACCTGAGCCAGTTCTCGGCCGACTATTTCACCAGCAAATACGAGAACGACTGGGGTCAGGCGATCAACTTCGATGGCGAGAGCGCTGGTCCGGTGCGCGAATTCTTTCTCACAAACGCAGCATACTGGATAGAGGAGTTCCACATCGACGGGCTACGGCTGGACGCCACACAGCAGATCTTCGACGCATCGCCGCACAATATCGTCGCGGAGATCAGCGAGCGCGTGCGGAAAGCGGCACGCGGGCGAAAGACGATCATCGTGGCGGAGAATGAGCCGCAAGACACGAAGCTAGTGCGTCCGATCGAGAAGGGCGGCTACGGGCTGGACGCTCTTTGCAACGATGACTTCCATCATAGCGGCATGGTCGCGATGACCGGACGCAATGAAGCCTACTACACTGACTACCTGGGCAAGCCGCAGGAGTTCATATCGATGGTGAAGTACGGCTATCTCTATCAGGGGCAGCGGTACAAGTGGCAGAAGCAGCGCCGCGGCACGCCCGACCTCAGGCTGCCGCCCTCGAAATTCGTAACGTATATCCAGAGTCATGACCAGATTGCCAACTCCGGCCGTGGCGAACGTGTGCAGTTCATGACCAGCCCAGGGCGGCTGAAGGCCATGACCGCGCTCATGCTGCTTGCGCCTGGAACTCCCATGCTCTTTCAAGGGCAGGAGTTTGCATCATCAAGCCCGTTCTACTATTTTGACGACCACAAACCTGATCTTGCCAAGATGGTGCGGGAAGGGCGAGCGGAATTTCTGGCGCAGTTCCGCAGTCTGGCAACGAGTGAGATACAGCCATACCTGGCCGACCCCGGGAGCCCCTTTACCTTCGAGCGGTGCAAGCTTGATTTCAGCGAGCGCGAACGCAACCGGCATTACTACGATCTGCATAGGGATCTGCTGCGGCTACGCCGTGATGATCCCGTCTTCAGTGCGCAAATGCCGGGAGGTGTGGATGGGGCCGTGCTCGCCGCGGAGTGCCTTATGCTGCGCTTTTTCGGCGAGCTGGGTGACGACCGCTTGCTGCTGGTTAACTTCGGAGTGGATCTGCGTCTGGACCCTGCGCCGGAGCCTTTGCTCGCGCCGCCGGACGGAATGACGTGGCAGACACTGTGGTCGAGCGAGGACCCCCGGTACGGCGGAGCAGGGACGCCCCGGCTCGATTCCGAGGACAACTGGCGCATCCCAGGACATGCTGCGGTAGCACTGCGTGCAACACCAACGGGGCGAGAAAGACATGGCTGACCTGATTCGCGTTCTTCGCAAGCCTGAAGTGCGGGATCCGGAATCGGACCCCCACTTGAGGGAAGAGTGGCTGGTTACGAACGGGCTCGGCGGATACGCTTCAGGAACCGTGACCGGCGCTATCACACGCCGCTATCACGGGCTGTTGATCGCGGCTCTGCCCAATCCGCTGGGCCGCATAATGATGCTGAACGGCCTTTCCGAACGCCTGCGTCTGCCGGACCGCCGCGTGGTATACACAGGAGCGGAGGAACTCGCGGGCATCACGCCGGAGGCAACACTTGCGCTCAGTGAGTTTCGGCTCGAAAACGGACTGCCGGTGTGGCGCTACGAGATGGATGGGTTCGTTCTCGAAAAACGCCTTATTCTTCCGTACCGGCAGAACACGGTGCACGTGACGTATCTTCTGCTCTCCGGAAAAGGCGCGCTGCGTTTAGGGCTTCGGCCGGCGATTCATTTCCGCCCGCACGATGCGCCGGTCAGCCAGCCACGGTCGACGCACTACAGACTGACCGTGAGCGAGGACCAGTTCGAGATTGCGGGCGCTCCGGACCTGCCAATGCTGCGGCTCATCATACACGGTCCTTCAACGGCATTCACGTTCGATCGCAAGGAAACCTCATTGATTCCCTATTGCACGGAGCGCGACCGCGGATACGAGTGGCAGGGGTCATTGTGGAGTCCTGGGTATTTTCGCGCCGATCTGGGCGAGGGGGACCAGACAACCCTCGTGGCATCGACCGAAGGATGGGACACGATTCGCGCCCTGTCGCCCGATGGAGCTCTCCGGGCAGAGTTTGATCGTCGCAAGCTGCTGCTGGCCGCCGCTCGGCCTCAAGCGCGAACGGGACCGGCCGCGGAACTGGTGCTTGCGGCCGACCAGTTCCTGATCACGCCCGTCGGCCGCGTGGAAGACGTAGCGCGCATGCGGGCCTCGGGCGATGAGATTCGGACCGTTATCGCTGGATACCACTGGTTCACGGACTGGGGCCGCGATACGATGATCAGCCTGGAAGGCCTCACGCTGATGACCGGCCGTGAGAACGAGGCGGGTTGGATACTGCGGACGTTTGCGCATTACGTACGCGATGGGCTCATCCCCAATATGTTCCCTGAAGGCGAGAAGAACGGCCTCTATCATACCGCCGACGCTACGCTGTGGTTCTTCCACGCCATTCACCGATATGTGGCGATGACCGGCGACCGCGCAATGCTGAAGTTTTTTCTGCCCAAGTTGGTGGATATCATCGAGCACCACGTGAACGGTACTCGGTTCGGCATTTGTATGGACCAGAAAGATGCGCTACTGTTCCAGGGGCAGAGGGGATATCAGCTCACCTGGATGGACGCCAAGGTGGACGACTGGGTGGTGACGCCGCGGCCCGGTAAGGCCGTGGAGATCAATGCGCTCTGGTACAACGCGCTACGGTTGATCGAGCGGTGGTTGAGGGAAGAGGACCAGGAGGACACCGCGCGCCACATGGGCGAGATAGCCGATCGTGCACGAGATTCATTCAACCAGCGGTTCTGGTATGAGCAGGGGGGCTATCTCTATGACGTAGTTGACGTCGAAAATGGCGAAAGCAGCGACGCATGCCGTCCGAACCAGGTACTCGCGATCTCGCTCGATTGCCCGGTGCTGGACGAAGCTCGATGGAAACCCGTGATGGACGTGGTGACGGATCGCCTGCTTACACCCGTCGGCTTGCGTTCTCTCTGCCCCGGGCATCCGGATTACAGGGCGAAATATTACGGCGATCTGCGCTCCCGCGATGCCGCGTATCATCAGGGCACCGTGTGGGCGTGGCTCATCGGGCCTTATGTGGATGCGTGGCTCAAGCTGAATCCGGGCAAGGAGGTGGAGGCCCGACGATTTTTAGCAGGCTTCGTGCCGCACCTGAGCGAGGCTTGCATCGGTTCGATCAGCGAGGTCTTTGATGCCGAGCCGCCGTACACGCCGCGCGGCTGCGTAGCGCAGGCCTGGAGTGTGGCGGAGGTGCTACGCTGCTGGGTAAAAACCGCGTGATATTGCAAAAGGAGTACTATTGATGGACCGATTTATTTGTATCCATGGGCATTTTTATCAACCTCCCAGGGAGAACCCCTGGCTGGAGGCAATTGAGATCCAGGATTCTGCGTTCCCGTATCACGACTGGAACGAGCGGATTTCAGCCGAATGCTACGCTGCAAACGCAGTGTCGAGAATCTGGGACACGGAAGGACGAATCGCCCAGCTGGTGAACAATTATGTCAACATAAGCTTCAACTTTGGTCCAACCCTGTTGCTCTGGATGCAGAGGTATGCCACCGAAGCCTATGAGGCAATTCTGGAGGCTGACAGGCGGAGTGTGGAGAAATTCTCGGGTCATGGCTCTGCTTTGGCCCAAGCGTACAATCATATGATCCTGCCGCTGGCCAACAGCCGCGACAAGAAGACCCAGATTATTTGGGGAATAAAGGATTTTGAGTATCGCTTTGGACGTAAGCCGGAAGGGTTGTGGCTTCCGGAAACGGCGGTGGATCTCGAAACCCTGGACATAATGGCACAGCACGAAATCGGATTTGCCATACTTTCCCCGAGTCAGGCACAGAGGGTCCGGTCCATTGGCGGTGATACATGGCAAGATGTGAGCGGTGGAAGAATCGATCCCGGCATGGCTTACAGGGTGTTGCTGCCCTCAGGCGGCGTCATGAACCTGTTTTTTTACGACAGCTCCATTTCACATGCTCTCGCCTTTGAAGGACTGCTCAATAGCGGGGAGGAATTCGCCAAGAGCCTATTGTCCTCGTTCCCCGACGGCCATTCCTCTCATCGCCTCGTCCACATCGCAACGGATGGCGAAAGCTATGGCCATCACCATCGCGGCGGAGACATGGCCCTCGCTCACGCGCTCCACTACATTGAGTCCAACGGACTTGCGCAGTTGATGAACTATGGCGGCTATTTGGCGGACCATCCACCGACGCACGAAGTAGAAATCTTTGAGAACAGCTCTTGGAGCTGCGCTCACGGAATAGAGCGTTGGCGGTCGGATTGCGGGTGTAACAGCGGAGGCCATCCGGGTTGGAACCAGGCCTGGCGGGCTCCCCTGCGTGCGGCGCTGGATTGGCTGCGAGATGCCATTACCCCGGCTTATGAACAATTGGCCAAACGGTTTCTGTCCGATCCCTGGGCGGCTCGAGACGACTACATCGACATCATCGTGGATCGAGCACCCGAGCGAGTCAGTGCTTTTTTGAGTCGTCACGCGACCCGTCCATTAAGCTATGAGGACGAGATCACGGTCCTAAAGCTCATGGAGCTCCAACGCCACGCGATGCTCATGTACACAAGTTGTGCTTGGTTTTTTGACGAACTTTCCGGGATCGAAACAGTTCAGGTCATACAATATGCGGGAAGGGTTCTTCAGTTGGCCGACCAGCTTTTTCACGATCCCTTTGAACATGCCTTTCTTGAACACCTTGAAGTTGCCAAGAGCAACATACCTGAACACACTAACGGCCGCAGAATTTATGAGATATTCGTCAGACCTGCCATGCTTGGTTTGACCGCTGTGGGCGCGCACTATGCCATAAGCTCTCTGTTCCAGGTCAACGGTGAACGAAATTCGATCTATTCCTATTCTGCCGCCACGGAGGACTACCGGAGTTTTCAGGCAGGCGGCACAAAGCTCGTAATCGGGCGCGCAAAGGTCACTTCAAAGATTACGCGTATATCCATAAGCTTGTGTTTCGGAGTTTTACATCTTGGTGACCACAGTATTGCCTGCGGCACTGGTGAATACCAGGGAGCGCAGAAATATGAGGCTTTCATTAAGGATATTTCAGATGCTTTCGCCGGAGCTGACTTCCCTAAGACGATACTTTTACTGGGTCAGTACTTCGGGACGTCAACATACTCTCTGACTTCCTTGTTTGCGGATGAGCGGCGAAAGGTCCTGAACATGATCATGGAGCCGACTCTGAAAGAGGCTGAAGCTGCATATAGCTCGATTTACGAACACCATGCTCCCTTGATTCGCTTTCTAAAAGGGTCCGGCACGCCACGGCCAAAAGTCCTGTCTGTCGCAGCGGACTTGTGCTTGAATGCCAAGCTGCGCAGGGTCCTTCAAGGGGATGGACTTGATCCCCACGTAGTGAGACCTCTTCTGGAAGAAGCTCGTTTGGCCGGCGCAATCCTGGATGAGGGTGCTCTCGGATTGTTACTGAAAATCAACATTGAGCGTCTCGCTCAGCAGGCTCTTGAACAATGTGAGGACCTTTCTTGCATGGAGAGATTGAATAAGGCTGCAAAACTAGTCCGGACATTGCCGTTCGAGATTAATCTGTGGCTAATCCAGAACATCTGCTACAAAATCCTTCACACAAAATGGGCCGACTTCAATGAGAAAGCCGGTCTGGGTGACAAGAACGCTCAAGAATGGATACGCAATTGCACGGAAGTGGCCGAGAATTTCAAGCTACGGGTGCCCTAAGCCGAGTAAATTGCAAACCTGCGGTTTGATGAGCGTCCGCAGCAGGAGGGCTACAATGGTTGACACTTTCATGATCATAGATGCAAATATATAGACATGAAATTGAGCGTATGGGCAAAGCAGCAGGGGATATCGTACAAGAGCGTGTGGGCAGTTATTTCGTGGAAGGCCAAGAAGCGATTGCAGCGCACGGACGGTCCCGAACGCGTTCGGGATCCAGGTTGTCACCGGCCGAAAGGCATGGCACAGCCTGTGATCATGCCGTTTGTTGCCAACGAGATTCCGGCATGCGAAACTCCGTGGTGTCTGTGCCACGAGTGCCTTGCGCCGTGGGGGTGCAGGGCGTCTGAGCTCAACGGAGAGCCTTTATGGTCTCCATGGCTCAGGCTTTGCCCACCTTTTTCCTCAGGGTTTCGAGTAATGATTCCGGCGGTTTGTTTGCGAGTATTTCTTTGAATTGAGAGCGGTAGTTATTGATGAGGCTTACCCCTTCAATGATCACATCATACACCCTCCACGAGCCGTCCTGCAGTATCACTCTGTAGTATATCGGGATCTCAGCGGATTGTTTCAGGACCGTACTCTGGACCTCAACCGTTTTTTCGCTGAGGGGAACCTCCTTGGTGAAGGTGATCTTTTCATCACTGTACGCCATGATCTTGTCGGCATAGGTATCCTCGAGGAGAGACGTATAGAGGCCGACAAACTCCTTCTGCTGCTCCGGACTGAGCTTGTTCCAGTTATTGGCCAGGGTTCTCCTGGAGAGCTCGGTAAAGTCAAACATCTTCTCTGAAATGGCACGGAGTTTTTCCTTTTTGGTCTTCTTTGCAGCTTCAGCCTTGAGGGCTGGGTCCCGCAGTACGTCAAGCACCTTGTCGGCATAGCCCTTCACGGTATCAAGCGGCACCCCTGCAAGCGCCGGGACTGGGCAAATCAGGCAAACAATGAGGATCATGCTGACAAGATATTTCCTCATGACTTCTTCCTTAAAGCTCATTTGGTCTCCTTCTTATCGTCTTTTTTAATATCTCCAAACGCATATTTACTGATAAGTTCCTCTATATCAACGGCGGAGGTAGTCTCGGTGATCGTCCCTCCCGGCTTGAGGACTTCACCACTTCCTCCCGGATCGATGTTGACGAACTTGTCGCCGATAAGACCAGCAGTCTTGATTGCTGCGGAGGCGTCGTCATAGACCCTGACGCCTTTTCGGATTCTCAATGCAACCAATGGCAACTGTTTTTCCTGGTCTAAGGTCAGTCGTTCAACCCGTCCGATTTCTATGCCGTCAATCTCTATAGAGCTGCCCTCTCGTAATCCGGATACTGAGCTGAAGCGAGCATAGAGTGAATAGTAGTTGTCCCCGAACAGGGAAACCTTGCCGAGTTTCACCGTCATGTACGCCACGCAGAGGAGGCCGATGACTACAAAAATGCCGACAACCGTTTCGAGCGAGTATTTTTTCATTTCGAAGCACCCTCCTTACCGCACTGGTATCGTGCGATTATCTTCTGATTCGCTTCAGCCTTCGCTATGATCTGATCAATGTCGTCAGAGCTGCTGCCCTGAGTCATCCCCGCAGTCACAACTATCTCGAAGCATTCTTCGGCTCCTGTCTTGAGCCTGGCAAGTGCCTGGATCCGCGGAAGAGCCTTTTGCTGGAGCCTATCGGCAAAATCACGCACTAATTGCTCGGCTTCGTCAAGACCCATCCGGGGCAGTATCGTAAGGATATCGCCTCTCCTGTGGCGAGATGAGAATCCTCCCAGAGGACCGAAATATTCATTGACATGCTCACCAAGGGCCTTGAGGACCTCTATGGCAGCTTGAGCGCCGAGCGTAACAGTAATCTGGTCAACGCTGACGCCAAAGAGAACTCCCGCGATTGTCGTGTCGATAGGTCCTCCGCCCAGTGTCATGTCATACCGGGACCTGAACATCTCCTTTGAGAGAAGCCCAGTGAGCTCGTCACGGAGACCTTCAATGCTCCTGAGAAATTCGTCGATCATGGGATGCTTAAATCTCTTCAACTCCTCATAGGTCCCGTGAAAAGCTATTTTCCCTTCCCAGAGGAGAAGTATCCGGTCAGAGATGAAGAAGACATCGGGGATATCATGGCTGATAAGAATGGCGGTAAACCCGAACTGTTTCCTGTAATGGGCGATCATGCTCAGGATGATGTTTTTCCTTATAGGGTCTTGACCTGTCGTAGGCTCGTCAAAGAGCACGATGGTCGGGTCTGTTACGAGGGACCGGGCCAGGGCCACCCGCTTCTGCATCCCCCCTGAGAGTTCTGACGGGTACTGCTTGACAACGTCGGAGAGTTCCATCTGTTCGAGTCGTGACAGCACCTTTTGTTCAATCTCCTTTTTGCTGAGGCGCGTTGTCTGTTTGAGCGGAAGGGCTATGTTTTCAAAAACCGACATGGAATCAAAGAGGGCATTATTCTGAAACATGTAGCTGATCTGGCTCCTGTATCCTTCCCATTCTTTTTTCTTCATGCCATTGACGGGCTTCCCCCTGAAGAGTATGTGACCTTCATCAGGAGAGAGGAGGCCGATGATATGTTTGAGAAGCACGCTTTTGCCGCTGCCGCTTTTCCCGATGATCGTAGTAATCTGGTTTTCGTAAATCAAGAGATTCGCCTTGTCGAGAACAGTCTTTTCGTCAAAGCGCTTAGTGACATCTCTGAATTCTATCAATGACGATTCCATAGGGGCCTTCACATAAGAAAAGAGGTAACAACGTAGTCCGAGATCAGGATCATGACACAGGATAATACGACTGCCGAAGTGGTCGAGAGACTGACGCTCTTTGCTCCGTAACTGCCGGTCCGAAGGTGGGTAAAATATCCCTCATAGCAGCAGATCGTCGCAACGAGCACGGCAAAGACGAGTGACTTGATAAAGCCGCCCCTGATGTCGTCCAGTTCCACATAGGAATGGATGCGATAAAAGTAGGCGCCTTTATCTACACCGAGGAGGACCACACCGGTGAGATATCCTCCGAGTATGCCGATCAAATCGAAAAAGGCCGTCAGCAGCGGGAAACTGATGATCGAGGCTGCGATCCTGGGACTGATAAGGTACCGCTGGGGGTCGATCCGCATGGTATAAAGGGCGTCGATCTGCTCGGAGATACGGAGGATGCCGATTTCGGCTGTCATTGCAGAGCCCGCCCGTGCGGTTATCATTATGGCGGTCAGGACAGGCCCCAGTTCCCTGATAAGCGTGAAGGCTACGACAGAGCCGAGAACCCCCTGAGATCCGAATTTTACCAGGGTATAGTAGAGCTCCAGGCCAAGAACCATCCCCGTGAAAAGGCCGACGAGCAGCACGATAGTCGATGACCTGGCGCCGATGTAATAGACCTGCTGAATAATCTCCCGGAGCTGTTTAGGCCGGAAAATCTTCAGAAAGGCAAGGATCAAAAAGATGACAATACCACCAAGATCATTGATTATGTTCATTGTCCTCTTGCCGAGAAATTGAAAGAAGGGCAGGAAGACACTATCTCTTCTTGTCGACTCCATTTTTGAACCAGCTACCATTTCTTTATTGGTTCCATAATGTTCATCTTCATGTCATGAGCAGAAAAAAGTTATGCTTCCTCACTCCATTGACCAACTTCCAATTATTGTACCACATGTAGAGTAGTGGTCAACTGCCTATCCGCTGGGAACAACGTGGAACGGTGATGGCGAAACCTTTGCGCTTTTTTCAAAAGATCCCGATACGTGGAGTTGTGCCTGCTTGACGCTCCTGAGGAGAAATTGGAAACAGCGGGCAGAGAAATCATTTACACTGAAAGCACATTCACTGGCCATTCTTCTTGTGAGTCGATAAAAACGCCAAGACTTGACATCGAAACATTTTATGGTACAAGTATTTATGAGACCATGAATCTTAGAAAGGAGGAATGTCAGATGAACGCGTTTAGAATTATGCTTGGTGCATTGGTATTTCTATCATTCGGCGTGATTGAAGCGAACGCAATCGATCAATCAATCTGTGATTCGGGAACGAAAGTGGTACTTTATCCCAGTGGCTCACTTAGATCCTGCGTTTTAAAAGACTCTTTTCATTTAAAAGAAATGGACTGCAGTGGGCAGAATCCAATAAGCTTTTACGAAGATGGCCAGATCGAGACATGTGTTCTCTCTGAACGGACCACGATAAGTGGTCAGACATGTAGACAATTTGGGTCGATAAGCTTCTACCCGGATGGGAAATTTAAATCATGTGTCAAAGAGGACTAATCACACGTTATGGAGACAACACGGTGATTTGTATAGGAGGCAACAAAATGAAAAAGTTATTCTTTGGAATAATGCTTTTGACGTTGATATTCATACTTCCTATTCCAACGATGGCTGGGATAGATATAAACGTTAATATTGCTAGTCCACCACCCATCGTATTTTCCGCGCCCCCGGAGTTGATAGTGCTGCCTGGTACGTATATCTACGTAGCCCCTGACGTAGCCACGGATATCTTCTTCTACAATGGTTGGTGGTGGCAACTATGGAATGGCCATTGGTATCGCTCACATTATTATGACAGGGGATGGGGTTATTATAATCGTGTTCCAGGTTTTTATGTAAATGTGGATCCAGGATGGAGAGGATACTACAGAGATCATACTTGGAATGGGCACCAATGGAACTATCAACGGATTCCTAACCAACAACTTCAACAGAACTGGAAGGGTTGGCAATCTGATCGACATTGGGAAAAGCAAGGAACTTGGGGCGTCCAGGGCTATCAACCCAAATCGCAACAGCAACACGGGCAACCCCAGGGTAAAGTTCAGCAACCTCATGGTCAACAACCAAGGCAACCCCAGGGGAATGTTCAGCAGCCTCATGGTCAGCAACCAAAACAACCCCAGGAGAAAGTTCAGCAGCCTCACGGTCAGCAACCAAAACAACCCCAGGGGAATGTTCAGCAACCTCATGGTCAGCAACCAAAACAACCCCAGGAGAAAGTTCAGCAGCCTCACGGTCAGCAACCAAAACAACCTCAGGAGAAAGTTCAGCAGCCTCACGGTCAGCAACCAAAACAACCTCAAGAGCGGGAGGGAGAGAAAGAACCACAAAAATAGTGGAAGGAAAGGGAGCATGGTGCTCCCTTTTTTACTGTAATTCTGGAGCGACAGCTTTCAGCAACGGGTGTTTCAATAACTTAAAGTAAATCCCGTTCACCTCCTTGAAGGACTCATAAGCTCTTGATGGTCATCAGGGTCTTTACAGATGACCATGCTTCTTTTCACTCTATTTGGACTATTTTCAGACCCTTCATTTCCCAATACGAATCGTTGAGAAGTTTCCTAGGAAACAAACCAGTCTATATTTATTCCATCAGATAATTGCGAATGTTTAGACAACTTCTTTCACATGTCGAATACAGCAATAAAAATAGTCTTTCTCAATCTTTCAGTCAAATGAGGGACTTGCAAAAGTCATGAAATGAGCTTTTTTTCTAAGGTAAATTAACTCTCCTTCTGGTAAAATTTGTTGCGACAAAAATCAAACAGAAGGAGAGCGACTCGAAACTTTTCTCTGAACTCTTTTTGGGGTGACTTTTACAATTGACTGTCAAGGACACATGGGGAAGGCACGGGTACGTTGTTGACATAATGTATCAGATTTGATACATTATGTCAATTACTAAAGGAGGTGATAATATGGCTGCCAAAATAGTTAGAAAAGGCGAAGGAGAGGAGGATATCCTCGGTTTGGTCGCGTTTGGGAGTCTGGTGGCAAACATTTTCCAAATCGCATCCAAGAAATCGCTGGAAGAGGAACACGCGGTATTGAAGGCGTATGCTTCTGAACTCAAACGGCATTATGAGAACATGAAGGTTCGGGAGAGACTGGTATATAACACGAACCTTGAACTGAAGAGGGCAAACGAGGGGCTCATCGCTGTCAACACTCGGCTCCTTAAGGAGCTGGTGGAGGCTCGGAACGAAGTGATCAGACTCAAGGGTGGCTCACCCGAAACTCATCGGCGAAGGATGAGGCGGGTCCGCAGGAGGACTGGAGGTTCACAGTGAGTAACGCAATTTTTAAAATCTTCGAGGAGGAAAAGGCCCTTGAAAAGAAGACTTCAAAGGCTGCGAGAGTCATCTTCGAGAGTGATTTTGGCCCGGATGCAAGCAACAAGGTCGAAGAACTTATCAGGAAATTTAACCCCCCTGGAGCCTCCGCAGGCCAAAAAAAGATTATGGTCCGTATGACGGAGGATCCCAACCGGCTGCTGTCGTGGGCGGTTGCACAAAGGGTCAGGATGGAAAGGGAAAGACAAGGTTTGAGGCAGGAAGACCTTGCCGAGAGGGCGGGGATTAAGAGACCGAATATCGCCCGCATCGAGAAAGGGAAGCATCTTCCCTCGGTTTCAACCCTGCAGAAGGTTGCCCGGGCCCTCAATCTTCATATGGGCACTCTTATGGCAGTCCCCGCACCGTCTGCGGAAGACATGCTAGAGTTCAAGGAACTTGCCGAGGAGGGTATTCAGGAATGGAGTGAGGCTCTGGAAAAGGAGGACCGCAGGGCATGAATTCCTCAAGACCCAAAACAGGGGACATCTTCCTGGCCGACCTTGATCCGGTGAGGGGATCGGAACAGGGAAAACAGAGACCGGTTATCGTATTTCAGAACCCGGACCTGAGTGGTTTCACCTCCACTCTTATCTGCATCCCGCTAACTACGACCCTTTCGCGAGTAGGTTTGCCGGGCACGTGCTTTGTCAGAAAGGGCGTCGGGGGTCTGCCTCAGGATTCCATCGCGTTGTGCTTTCAGATGAGAGCGATCGATAAGATGCGGTTGTTGAAAAGGTACGGGACGGTGGACACATCAACTCGGAAGGTTCTCGCGGACGCCGTTTTGTCAGCATTGGGTATAGATATCGAGGAGAAATAGGCTACACCCGCCTTTTGCGCTAATGCGCATCGATTGAATTTCCGTCAATAAGTTTTCGTTATCACCAATCAACAGCCATTCGTGTTTTCTTCGGAAGACATCTTCCAAAATCGCAATGTCTCTAACTTATCAATTAGTGGCCCTTTTTACTCTAACCGAGGGGGCCTCTTCAACACTTGTAAGCTACCGGATAGCTGCCTTCAAAGCATGTCGCTTATATGAGAGAGAAAGGAGAAGTCTATGGACATTAAGACATTACACGACCTCGCTTCCCTACAGGTTAAGTCTGTCCCAAACGCAGTGCCGAAGATATTCCTGGATAAGATCCGCAAGAACCTGAATAGTATGCTCTGGACGGGAAGGACAAATCGAATGAGCATGAGAACCTCACATTACTGCGACTGTTGAAACTCCGAAGACACCAGTTATTGCTGGCATTACAAACTTATCTGAAGGGACCGACTTAATAATAACTATCAGTCGAAAGGAAGGCAGTCACCGAGCACAACACAAGGTCAAAGATACTGGAAGAAGATTGATGTATTCCCCTGCTCGCACCATGCAACCGCAATTCTCACCGGCCATGCCCTTCCATATATAGGGGCAGACGAAAGGAGAAGCGTGAACTGCGACCCACTTCGCTCTCGCACCATATAGAGCCTTCCAGTGCCGTGATGAGGTCCTTCGCAATGGCGAGTCCGTAACCTGCCGATGATTCTCCCCCTGTAGGAACCGTACCGAGCCGAACACCTTTTTGAAAGAGTTTCGCCTGTTCCTCCGTGCTCAGTCCGGGGCCACCATCTTGCACAGAGCAGACAAGGTGAGAGGGTTCTGCCGATATCGAGACACGGACAACGCTCCCAGATACCGAAAACTTCACGGCATTGGAGAGCAGGTTATCAAGCACGACAGCTGCCACCACCCGGTCTGTCCAGGCGTAGGGTGACTTCACTGAAGATTCAACGACGATCCGGATCTTCTTCTCTCGAGCCTGGTCGGCGTAATAGTCACAACCTCTCTGTACCAGCAAAGGCAAGTCCACCTTTTCCCATTTCAGATCCAGCTTGATAGCGACAGCGGCGTTAGTAAGTAACCGAACAGTCTGCGTCATCAATCTCGTGGCGTGCTTCAGGCCTTCAAGCCAGCTGGTGACCTGGCGGTCAGGAGAATTCCCCAAGGCGTGTAACAACAGATCGATGCAACTGTTTGTGACGGTCAGGTAATTCTTCATTGCATGAGCAGCATACCGGATGGCATTGGGGTCCAATGTCGGCAACTGATTGAGGTCGGTCAGAGCGCTCTCCAGTTCTGTCTTCGCCGATTCAATCGAAGCAATGGCGCTCTCCTGTGGGCTGGACGACAGAGAATCTGCAGTATCACTTTCCATGACAAGTATTATAACGAGATGCTTGCTTCCGGTCAACAGAACAGGGAAAGGCATTTCAGAAGAACAAAAAGCGACGATCAACGAAAGAATTTGTCAAAGCTTGCTTCGGACTGAGGGATTCGAGAAATAGCATTTTGGACGCACAGGGCATGCTGCACAGCCCGATCGTGAAGATGCTGATTTCTCATTCTTCGAGCCTCTTTTGTCTCCTGGAGTGCCATTTTGCACCCTCATTTCCTGGAATTGAAAACACAACTCCCCTGATACCCTTTGCGGCGCCGTTCCAACTATTCATTCAGGCAGCGCTCTTTATCAGATACCTCATGTCTTTCTCCTGATCTCTCTTGATCCTTGCCAAAGCCATTGACAGCATATCCAGGAACGCCAATCCAAGCCTCAACGTCGTCACGCCACCACTATTGTCAATGTTCTCCCCAAAAAATCGGAACGGACTCCGCTGGACAGTGCGACTTTAATAAATAGGAAGACACGTGACAAGGCATTTTGTAACGGAGAGCAATCATCGCATATATATGTCGCGACACCCATGCTACCTCCGTAGCCCTCCTGAGAAAAGTCGAATGTTACACATGGGTGTCAAATTTGACGTCTACAAGAAATGGTGCCGAAGCAAACTTGACATTATTTATCTATCTGTTATTGTGAAAAATAACTACTATTTTAGGAGGGGGAAGTATGAGAAAAGTTGTATTGGTGCTTACGGTATTCGTGGTCGTTTCCCTTCTGCTGCTTTCCGCAGCCTTTATGCAAAAAGGCGCGGAAGCAAACCCAGGGTATGTAGGAGTGAATACCTGCAAGGGCTGTCATGAAGATAAATACGACAGTTATGCGAAATCCATCCATTCAAAAAAAGCGATTCCCAACAGTCCCGCCAACGGGGAGGGATGCGAGTCCTGCCATGGTGAAGGCTCTGCCCACGTTGAAAAAGGTGGGGGCAGGGGGACAGGCATATTCAATTTCAACCCAATGCTATCTGCAAAAGAAAAATCCGCAAAATGCCTCGCGTGCCATGAGGACACAAAGTACCTCGCTTTCTGGAACATGAGCAAACACAAGGCCGAAGATGTGTCCTGCGACAACTGCCATTCGATTCATTCAGGGGGGGACAAATTCCTGATAGCAGGAAAATCTGAAACCTGCTATCGATGCCACAAGGACATTAAGGCAATGGGAAACAAACAGTCTCATCACCCGATCAAGGAAGGCAAAGTCTCATGCACCGATTGCCATGATCCCCATGGCGAATTCAGCAGAGCGATGATCAAGGCTGATTCGGTCAACGAACTCTGCTACAAGTGTCATGCGGAAAAAAGAGGTCCTTTCATGTGGGAGCATCCCCCAGTGGAAGAGAATTGCCTTAATTGCCATAATCCTCACGGCAGCAACCATGACAGGCTGCTCGTGATGAAAACTCCTCAGCTCTGTCAGCAATGCCATGATGGCGCATACCATCCGGGAACGCCATATACGCAGTTTCAGTCGTTTGCTCCGCCGGCAAAAGGAACCAATCCGGCGGCCCAACTTGTGGGCCGGGCGTGTCTGAACTGCCACAATGACGTACACGGCACGAATGGTCCATCGGCATATGGACAGAGATTTTTGAAATAGGAGGAGGACAATGAAAAGAACAATTTTCTCATATACAATGTTGATTCTTTTGCTCCTCGTGTGGGGCATGAATGCCTTCGCGGCTGATGGTTCAACTGAAGGCGAGATCGGAGCAGCAGGCGTTGTTACTGATGTAAACGGCAGCAAGGCGAAGTTTAGCGAATACTCGGACGAAACACGAGGGGGCGGCATTTACAGCGATGTCAAGCTGAGCTATGACAACGATGACTATTTTTTGAAATTCAAGGCGACTGATATCGGTTACGCCACGCAGGATTATCGGCTTGACGGCGGCATATACGGCAAGTTCAAGTACGACCTTTTCTATAATGAGATCATACACAATATTACCGAGGGCGCGATATCGCCTTATTCGGGCATCGGGAGTAATGTGCTCACCTATCCGGGGGCTTCGCCGAGCCAGAACAGCGCCACCTGGAACGGTTTCGATTATGGTATTAAAAGGAAGCAGACGGGCGGCGATTTCAGAATCGATCTTCTAAACCCTTTTTACGTTGATTTCTCTGCACAGAGTGAGCACAGGAACGGGATACTGCCGGTAGGTGCCAATACCGGCATGAACTCTCCCGGGAATTTCATCGAACTTCCCGCCCCCATTGAGTACATAACCAATAATGTCAGAGGCGAGATCGGTTATGCTGCCAAGCCGGTATTTGCGTCACTCAATATTTTTTACAGCGACTTCACAAATGATAACCCCGTTCTTTATTATGAGTCTATAAAATCCACCCAAACGGATTCGACGACTCTGCCGCCGAATAACGATTATTGGAGGTTCGGGTTCAAGAGCTCAGTGCAGCTCTCACCGAATACCAGGGTTAATGTAAACCTCAGTAATGCACGTGCAGAATCGAATTTCGACCTGCTGACGTCATATCTGTTGACGGGGACAACGGCGGTGAATCTTCAGCAAAGCCCGAACAGTTTGAGTTCCTCAACATTCAACGGCAGGAAGGACATTCAGAATTACTCTTTTGTACTTACCTCGAATCCGGTGTCTTTCCTCGATGCAAGGGTTTTTGCCACGTATTATAGAACTAAAAACAACTCAGACCAGATCACGGCTGTGGACGTCAACAATACCACAACGGCATCCGCACCCGGCTTCCTGTTCACAAATGATCTTTTCGATTACAGTCGAGGTACTGTTGGCGTCGATCTCGGCTTCAGGTTGCCCGATCGTTTTTATCTGGACACTGCATATCACTATACCGATTTGGACAGAGCGAGAAGCGATATTCCTGGGACAAATGATGACGTTTATTCTGCAGAACTGAGATGGAGTGGCCTCGACTTCCTGATGCCCAAAATCTCGTATCAGAGGCTTCAGAGGGGCTCCACCGGGCCGACAGCTGCGGCGCTTGCAGATAACTTCGGCGTTGATGAGTGGTTAAGGACATTTGATGCGGCGAGCCAGACAGCGGACACATACAAGGTATCTGTTGACTTCTTCCCTCTTGACAACCTTGATTTGGGAATCGCATACAAGTATAAAAATGCAAAGTACCCGAATACCGTTCTGGGAATGTTGAACAGAAAGACCAACGAGTTGGATGTCTACGGCGGCTACGCGATCGGAAGTTTCGCAAGGGTTGACGCATATTTTGATCTCGAGGACACCAACACGTATTCATTTCTGCGCTATTTCAACAGCACTTCGAAGGATCCGAACCCCTATAATCCATCCTATGTGAATCTCAACGGCGTGAGCGGTGACACCGCTTATAACTGGGACATGACACTGAAAGACAACACCTACGAATACGGCGTGGATCTGGAGCTCTATCTGATACCGAAAAAATTGACCCTTAAGTTGCAATATGACTATGTGAATTCCGACGGCAATGATGACCTCACCATTTTCAGTCAAGCCGCCCTTACGGCTCTTAATCCTGCAGCCAACAACAGTAATATTGACACGCCGGATTACGATGATTACAAAAAGAGCGCATTCACTTTCACATTCATCTACGCTATTTCAAAATCGTTCATTATGACAGCTGGCGCCTCGTTTGAGGAGTACAAATATAGCGATGTAAGCTTGAATGACTACCAGTACGTGTTCGGCAGCGGGACAAGCATCAATTATCTGAGTGGTGCGTACGCTAATCCATCTTACAATGCGAGCGTGGTATTCCTGACCACGGCTTATAAGTTTTAATGAACCGGTAAAAACAATCCTCCTTTCCATTTTTTTGAAGGGGAAGGGGGATTGTTTTCTCTTTTGCCTGAATCCTCTGACCGCCGTGCGTTCGACGCAAGACGATCTTGACCCGTGCAGCTGGCCGTGTTGGTGCAACAAGGAAGAACATCGTGGCTGACAGCTTTTCGGATATTCTTAAGCTTCAATAAATCTATTATAATATATAGAATATTATGATAGAATATTTGCATGAAGATAGGCGTGTCATACAGGACTGCATGGAACTATTTCAGAGCAGGGAAGCTCGACGCCTATCAGACGCACACCGGTACTGTCATCGTCAGAGAAGAGGACAAGCCAACAGAAGGGAAGGTAGCTGTTTATTGCCGGGTGTCGTCTTCTGAAAACAAAACGAATTTGGAGTCGCAGTTATGTTTTATGTAAGTATTACCAATCAGAACGGCACAGTGGTAACCAATTCGACGGCGTATTCGTACGGCTCAAGTCTGAATTTTACAAATGATCCTGCCCTTTTTTCTTCTGAGCTAACCCCAATTTCGGTACCAACCATGAATGAATGGGGGATGATGCTCTTCATCTTTATTGCAGGGACCGGCTCAATGTATTACCTAAGAAAATCCAGTCGCATATCGCATCTCTAACATCAGTAATGACGGAAGAGGTGGGCAACGCTTGCCTCTTCCTGCTTATGCTTGGGAGAATAGGCCTGCCCCAGTTATTGTAAGAAATGTTAAGTTGTTGCCTGTCGCCGATAGTCGGGCGTTTGGAACGCTGCATAACTGTTTATGTTAAGAACGGATTCTCTTGCCTAAAACTTATTTTTGCGATAGAACCCATTGTCATCCCCTCGCACCCGGAATTATTCAGGATGGTGGTTGTCAGTGATGTGAAAACCGAGATAAAACTGTCCACGATTGAAACACATCACCCAAAATGCTCTCAAATCAACCAGGATCGCGTAATTTTTTAAATATACCTTTTTGAGGGGTTGTGCAAAAAACCCCTCTCTGAACTTCTACCAGGCACTGGACAGCTTTATTTAGACCCGGAATGGTAAAATAATATATGAAGAGTGTATGTATCATAGTGGTTATTTTGACAGCTCTTCTTTTGACGTCTGCTTCATTGAATGCGCAGACTAACCAGGTGGCGGGAAGTCCGCCGCTTTCACAGCCGCTGGTCCGTGAAGGCGATTTAGCCTTCAAGCTGGTTGATGCGCTGAAGGTTGGCGCGGCTGCAGACGAAATCGAAGCGGAGAGCATGTTGAGCTCTGTCGGCATTATGCCCCGGAACGGGTGGATAGCCGATTATCCGGTTACGCCGGATATTATTGGTGAACTGAACATTTCCGTTAGTGACGCCGTTGTCTCCGGCAAATTAGCGATGAGCAAGGATGCAGCACTGAAGACATTTCAGGATGTCATTGCAGAGCAAAGTTTGTTAGTGAAGGAAGACACTACGAGTCAGGGCAGCGCCGCGATGTCGGCCCCGAATTATCCCGAATCTGACGTCATGAATGGTTACTATGACAACGAGGGACCACCTGTAGTTTCTTACTATGCTCCGCCTCCTGATTATACCTACCTGTACACCTGGGTGCCTTATCCGTTTTGGTGGTCGGATTTCTGGTTCCCCGGGTTCTTCGTTCTTGTTGATTTTCATGTGAGAGTGCATGGCCCCGTATATGGACAGCCACAGGGGCATGGACAATTTGTCACCAACCATTTCCGCGATCCGGGCACAGGAAAGATATTCCGCATTGACCCTTTTAACAGATCTCATGGCGGGATTTTTGTAGGTCGGGGAGGCGGAGGATCGTCCAGTTCCTCCGTGGGGAACGGGGGACAAGCAATTCTCAACAACAGCAACAGTCGGGCGAGTGTCAAAACGAATGTAACCCGGTATCGGGGCTATGGTGTGTCAGGGTCAGGGTATTCCTCCGGAGCCAGTTCAACTGTCTTTGAGCACTCCGTTAACGGCCCGGCTGAGCGAGCCGCAAGTGACCGCGGATTTGAGAGCCGTTCCAGTGCCGGCCATACTTCCAGTGGGGCAGGTTCCCGAGGCGGAGGCGGTGCAAGTGGAGGATTCCATGGGGGAGGGCGCCGGTGAAGGGGGACCGTGCAACATATCAGTTAGCGTCGCCAGTTTTTGACCGGAAGGAAAAAGGGAAACTTATTTTGAGGTTACAGCTATATGGAGGTCGAAAGGATGTTTAGAGATATACCAAAGTCAGAGAATCATTTCCTTTGCCGCTATGGGTTAGCGCTTTTGATGGCGACCATAATTGTCGTAGCTGCTTTTAGTCTTCTTGCCTTTGCTCAAGAGAGTAAGCAAAGGAAGTTCGGTTCTCCCGAAGATGCATTCAGGGCGCTCGTGGAGGCCACTGAGAACAATGACACCAAGGAATTACTACTCATTTTCGGCCCCGAAGGAAGGGACGTTGTACTCTCGGGAGATGCTGTTGCCGACAGGACGGCTCGTGAACGTTTCGTTAAGGCCTCAAGGGAGGCAATTAAGTTTTCCAAGTTGGACGAAAAGACAGTATTGCCGCTCATCGGAAAGGACGAGTGCTCGTTCCCCATCCCCATCGTGCAGTCAGCGCAGGGCTGGGTCTTTTTCACCGAGGAGGGAAAGCAGGAAATCCTAAATCGAAGGATAGGCAGGAACGAATTGAATACCATTCAGGTTTCTCTGTCTTATGTGGATGCGCAGCGAGAGTATGCCCGCAAGGACCGTAATGGCGATGGGGTACTGCAATACGCGCAACGATTTCTGAGCGGGAAGGGCAAAAAGGATGGTCTGTACTGGGAAGCCGGACCGGCGGATGAAAAGAGTCCCATGGGGCCCTTGTTTGCCCGTGCCACTGAAGAAGGATATACTTTCGGAAAGAAAGGCGAGAAGCACTCGCCGTACCACGGTTATTATTTCAAGATGCTGAAAAGTCAGGGCAGTAGCGCCCCAGGTGGTGAATTCGACTACGTACTCAGCGGCAAGATGGTGAGCGGTTTCGCACTGGTGGCATACCCTGCTGAATATGGAGTGTCCGGGATCATGACCTTTATGGTGAACCAACAGGGTGTCGTGTATGAGAGGGATCTCGGGCCTAAGACTGGCGAGATCGCAAAGGCAATGACAAAATATGACCCTGACAAAACATGGAAAAAGGTGGAACAGGCTTCGACTGCCGAGGCAAGATAGAGGCAGGCATCGAGAGCAGGCGGCGTGAGATGCCGTTATTGGAGAGCGATTCAATCCGGGGGCTGGAGCAATCGACATTCTTTTCGACAGTCATCGGTTCAATTAAACCTATTGCCACCATATAAAGGCAAGTAGATTTTTGACGGTGCTCTGATAAGCTTAGACTATGATGACAAACGGGACCGATGCCGAGGTGGAGGAGCAAGCGACACCAAAGGAAGCGGCATATAAGCTCCAGCCCCCGGATTGAATCGCTCTCCAATTATCTTGCGCATGTCCAGAGAACCATATCAACGCGCCTGGGGGTCCATATCTGCGTGAGAAGAAAGCCGTTCAGCTCTCTTGCCTTGCGCCTCATTACACTTATGAGGACGACAGCGTCCCTCACCTTCAAAGATAGTGGGTTCATTGCTCGAATTAATTCAATTTCGGGTAATTCTGGAATCATGGCAAGAGCCTTCACCGCAAACTGGTCTACTGTTCCAAAATGCTGAGGGAAAAGAACAGCAAGCAAACCGGATGCTCCAGCCGTGCCAAGGCCTTTGATAGACGTAGCAATTGTCAGCCCATTCTCAATGTCATCCCTGTCAAATGAAAACAGTCTCTCTTTTATTTTGAAAAGAAGGGCCAACCTCTCACTATCGCAGTAAGTCTTGAGCATTTTGGTTGTTGTCGCATATCTGTTCGGGGCAGTGAATTTCCAGCGAAAATACTTTTCCATCAAAAACTTGTACCACTCCTCAGCATTCATTGACTGCACGGTTTGCGAATCAAGTTGATCTAATTCTTCCTCAAGATGCATATGAGAAGGCTTAACAAAATCCCAGTAACGCCGCAAGCCCTCGTTCCACATTTCTCGGAAGCGGCTCATAATGCCTTCCACCCCCAAGGCGCGGCCCAAAACAGGCTATGCAAAAAACCAGAGAAGCTGATCCCTTTCGCCTCGATTGAAGAGTTCAGCGTATTCTTCATTGTAGTACTTTCACTGGATACTTTTGCGAATATTGACGATTGCGTGCACTTACCTTCTTGATTATTTCGTTTGTTTTGCTGATGGTCACGAACATTAGAGAATGCCAATAGAGTGCTGTAGAGTAGCCGCTTGGCAGTCGTTCTTTTATGTGAGCAAAATGTGGTGACCGATCCAAATGCGGTTTCGTTGCCATCCCATATTGCGCCCGAGATGGTCATGGGCTTCGGACTGACCATGGGAAAACTAGTCCTCTCCGGTCATATCGACGAGGTGGTGGACACGATTGAAACGAATATTCGGCACATCTGAGTCCACATTTGCGACACAGCTCGGACTTGCCGACTCAATCTTCGGCGCCAGCTTCTGCCTGCGTGACCACAGGTGTGTAGGAACCGGTGCCACCGCACTCGCGTTCACGGCTTTTCCTGCATCAACGTCTCCATATACTTGCGGAAACCATCGTGCAGGATCTTCGTCCTGTCGCTCTGCCACATGGCGCGAAAGGCTGGGCGCGTAGCGATAGAAAGCATATTTACTTCCCAGGAGGCAAAGTAATCATCGGTCAACTGGCCATACTTGTGGCTATACCAGGCGATTTCGAACAAGCTTAGCTGTATAAGGTTGTAGTAGTAGTCCCGCATTTCCTCCTTGGGAACCCCCTCCGGTCCCAAAGTGGGATCGTCCATGACCATCTTCCGGATTTGTAACTGGAGCTCAATAAGTTTGGTGAAATTCGCCACGTATTGGGAGAACCGCCACCCTCGAAACTGCAAGGCTGCATACACCACCCCCCCAGCCGCCGCCAGAACAGGAATGGCTTGCACGATTTCATGGAGTATCGAGGTGTTCACGGCTTTATGTCCCCATGCAAGGCGTTGAGGGTTTCTGCATAGAGAACCATCAAAACATCCGTCATGCACAAAGCCACTCTCATTGCTTCCTCCTCTTTTTCCTGTTCCCTCTTCCTGAAGTACAGTCTTTCCTGCAACGCGTGGTTACTAAAGAGACAAAGACCCTCTGACTATGGATTAGTTGCTCCTGAGTCTTGTGGAAGTTTTTCCCGTGCCTATACCCTCTTCTACGTGGTGTTATATAGCCCCTGAAATCTAACCAAAGTATATCATAAGAAGAAAAATGGGGTTATTTGCACAACGCCTCGAAAAGGTATAGTTCATTGGATTAATCGATTCTGATCGATTTCGGTGCGTTTTTCGCCGTACTGTTTTTTTATGAATTTCTGCCACAATTCAGACCACCTCTCCAAAATCCCTCTCAAATCGTCCAGGGTCGTCTATTTTTTGAAGTTTACCTTTTCGAGGCGTTGTGCAAAAAAAAACCCTACTTCGCCCCTTGACATAGAGGATATGATCGGTAAATATATAATTGAGATATCACGAAAGAAGATAAAGGGGTGACCAAATGAAGCTGAAGAGACCGCTTATTGCGATGATACTTATTCAGTGCTTGGTCATTCCGGTTTCTGCCTTTGCCTGAGGTGACTTTGATGAAGGAGAAGCTCCATATCGCCGGAATCAAGCAAATCCTGCTCAAGTGGCACAAGCACGCGGATTTGTCGGATACCCCAGATCCGGCGCGCGCGCTGTACGGCCCCCCTCCGATAACGGCGGCGGGAGAGAGAGGCCGGGGCCTCGTGGACTTCTTCAAGCAGGTGTCTCTCTTCGAGGACCTCACGCAGGGGAACCTCAGACGGCTCGCTCGAATCCTCCACGAACGGACATACCAGGACGGCGAGTACATCTATGAAGAGGGGAAACCCGGCACGGCGATGTACATCGTGCGAGATGGCGTCGTTGAGATCGTGAGGCGAAAACTGAACGGGGAAGAAGTGCCCCTTGTCACGCTGGAGCCGCCCGCCACCTTAGAAGAGTTGACGGTCGTGGGAGCAGATGTGGTTCACTGGACCTCGGCCCGGGCTCGCGGCTCGGTCTCATTGGTGGCCATCGGCCGTCCCGATCTGGACGCCCTCGGTCGCAACTTTCCGCTCCTGGCGAATAAAATTCTCAAGAAACTGGCCAACATCATCGCCATGAGACTCCAGATGGTTTTTGAGGCTGAATATTTCGATGAGGAAAGGAGCCCGAACAGTGCCCCCCCGCAATGATTTCAGCCCTGCCGGGACGCTCTTCAAGTCTGTCGTGGCTGCCGCCGGCGCACTCGTTGCCGCATATCTGCTTTGGAAGCTGCGGAGCCTCATCGTTCCCATTGTGGTCAGCAGCTTGATAGCGTATATCTGTCGCCCCCTCGTTATCCACTTGGAGCGTTACCGGGTGCCGCGAGGCTTGGCGATTTGGCTGTTACTTTTCGTGTTTGTGCTTGCAGCTCTCTTCATCGCGAATCGGGTGCGCTCCATCATGCCTACCGAAATCGGGGCCCTCGAGTTCAGGGTTCGCGCGATCTACAAGCTCAATGAAGGGTACAAGAACCTGATGGGGCTTGACCAATCGCTGACCAGAGGCAATTGGATTTATCGATTGGCGCACGGCGAGATGGACCCCATGATGGATCGGATCAACGGGCTTCTCGCCTTTACGCCGGAAGAGCATACCCAGTTCCTCGCCTCGCACCCTCGTGGCCCCGAAGCGCCGGCCGGGTCTGACCGTTTGCTCGACTACTATCGCGCAAATCTCCAGACCCTCAAGATGCGGGAACCGGCAGCACTCCCACAAACCGAGGCGATTAGAGCAGCGCCGCCGACTGTTGCACAGACGCCGACACCGGCCTTGAAGACGCCTATCGCAACGCTGGGCCACATCCTTTCCACCTGGATCATAGCACCCCTGATCTTCTTATTCCTGCTGCGGGATACCGGCGAGATCAAGCGCGGCCTTCTCAGAGCGGTCCCCAACCGTCTGTTCGAACCGGCGCTGGCGGTCTTGGCAGATCTCGATCGCGCGCTGGGTGACTATATGCGCGGCATCTTCCTCGAGTGCGCCTTGCTGGGCCTCACCGTGACGTTGCTTCTCGCCATCGTGGGCGTTCCCCCCCGGTGGGCGATCGCCATCGGGCTCTGCGCCACGGCGACCAACATGGTTCCATACCTGGGCTCGGCGGTCGCCTTGATGGGAGGGCTGGCGTATGCCATCTTGGCCGAGGAAATCCATCCGCTCCTGCCGATGGTGAACACAGGGAACATCACGATCTGGGTGATTGCTGCCGTGGGACTGGCCGAGTTGCTCAAGAACGTTTTTTACGAACCGCTTGTCCTCGGTGGCGCGGTCAAACTTCACCCGCTCGTGGTGGTAATCGGGGTCGTGGGAGGCGGCATCCTGTTCGATCTCGCCGGGGTGCTGCTCGCGATACCTATGATCACGGTATTCAAGGTCTTCGTCTCGAGCACAGCCAGGCAACTCAAAGCCTATGGGCTGATTTGAAGGGCAAAGAAATGAAACTGGAAACTGCACTAAAGGCCAGTCTGGAGAAGATGAACAGTCATAACCGGCTTGCGGATGGTTTTTTATCATCGCGAATTCGAATTAAGGCTGCTTTGCAGGAAATCACTAAAGGACGGGGGAGTCTTTATGATCCTAAGGCAGTTGACGTCTGCTTAGCATTATTCGTGAAAGGGTTTGTGCTACCAGATGAATGAAAGATTAGTATTTTTGGGACAGAAAGCGGGGCTGACCCTGCTGCGTCTTGCCGATGCCACGCTCACAGTGCGTCTACCAGGGGAATGGAAATTGGAAAAGCAGCTTCCGCAGGGTGATGAGTTCCGGCGACAGGGGTGGCAACGCTCGTCCAGCACGTAGCGAAGGACTCCCCGGCTGCGATGATCGGGGTACAAGGAGGCACCGTGAGGGCAACCATCGAAGGCGAGAATCTCGTGTTGGGCGGGGACATTATCCTCGAAGTTCAGGGCATTCCTTTGGGTATCGAGAACTATCAAGAGATTCGGGAGATGGTAGCCGGCTTGACCCGGGAAATCCCGTCAAAGTGAAGGTCCTGCGTGGGGGAGGGCAGTTGGAGCTGAAAAGCGTAAAGCTCCCCTGAGATGGCTTGTTGGGCTCCCCTAATGCGATGGCGAAGTCGGTATTTCATTTGTTCGAGAAACCTAGGGAGGTCGATCATCGACACACTGTGATATATGTGCTATTTCTTAATATATAGAGACATCTCTGGAGGGATCTTATCTGTTGTCCGGCAGGAGCCGACAAAAAAATAGTTTCGAGAGGAGGAAGTCTACCAATGGAAAAAAGCAAGTTCAGATACCTTCCCCAATTCTGGACCAAAGAACGGAACCTGACGTGGTTGCTTGCAGCTCTGATATTGGACACGTTCATTCTCAATCCTCTGGTGAGATGTGCTCACTGGAGGGCTTGCAGTCGAGGTCATGAACAGTTTAGTTTTGACAGCCATACTCTGTATTTGCAACCATTTCTGTGCTCGTTCAGTGATCAGCGCCCCCGGCCATCCTCACTGATGACCAGTAGGCTCTTGATAAAATAAGCAGGCGGCAGGACATCTTGGAATCGGATAGGAAGGACATTTCAAAGATTTACTGAGAAATTTCAGAGGAGAGGATGGTTATGGAGGCAAAGTTCCCGGTTTTATTACTTTTTGTTGGGCTTCTTTCTTTACTGCCTTTCGGAAATGGAGTCGCGGGAACTCTTCAAGAGGTCAAGGCAAGAGGTACATTGGGGAGGTATCATAAAAAATGAAAAAGCTCAGAGCAATCTCAATCATGATCTGCATTTTAGTCATCTCAGTGATGGCATGCACACGGGAAAGAGATAAGAAGCAAACAACCACCGATGCTGTTCCGGTGACAGTGGGCAAAGTCCAAAAAGTGCAGGAGCGCGAAACGGTATTCGTGAGCGGGACGGTCTCCACCCCAGACTCACCGGCAGAAGTATCATTTCTCGTTTCAGGCAAAGTTATCTTCGTCGGGCCGCGAGAAGGTGACTATGTCAGGAAAGGGCAGTTGTTGGCCTCCATCGATCCGACCGATTACCAGCTGGCGCTTACAACGGCCACGAAGCAAGCCGACATGGACCGAATAGCGTTCGAACGCGCCGAGGATGAGCATCGACGGATGAAAATGCTGTATGACTCAAAGAGCCTGGCTCCGAACGATTATGAAAAATACAAGTCAGCATATGAATCTGCCGGACAACTGTACGAGCAGGCCACAGCTTCAGAACAAATATCCCGGAAACGTCTTACCGATGCAGAACTCCACTCGCCGGTAAATGGATTTATTTCAAAGCGGTCCATAGAACCTGGGGAAACGGCAAGCGCAGGGCGGTCGGTCTTTGAAATCGTCCAACTGGACACCGTGGAGGCACTCGTTGGCGTACCGGAAACGGATATACACCTTGTGAAAATAGGGCAAAAGGTGTACATCACGATTCCTGCTCTGCCGAACCAATCTTTCGAGGGCACCGTTCGCATCATCAATGTCTCAGCCGATCCGGGCACGAGGACCTATATGACCCGCATCAGAGTGCCCAACCCTGGGCACGTGCTAAGAATCGGGATGGTGGCGGAGGCCGAGATTGCAGGCGACCAGAAGATATCAATGATGACCCTGCCGGGTGAAACAATCGTCCGCGACGATCAGGGAGCGACGATGGTTTTCGTTTACTTCCCCGAGCAGCGGCGCGTATACAGTAAGCGGGTGAAGATAGGCGCATTCCGCGGCACCGAAGTGGAGATTAAAGAAGGTCTTTCAGGAAACGAGTCGATCGTTATCGGGGGTCAGGATCATCTCCGTGACGGCATGCCTGTGACCATAGCAACCCCTCCGTCCGAAGACGCGTCTGACAAGAAAGGGAGATCACGATGAATCCGATCAAGAGTTCCCTCCGTTATCCATCCGTGACCCTTGTTCTTACCGCCATGCTAGTTGCTCTTGGGATTCACGCTCTTATGAAAATGCCGAGGACTGAAGATCCCACGGTCACCATTCGAACAGGCCTTGTGATTGCTCAGTATCCTGGTGCTACCTCGGAGCAGGTCGAGAAGCAGGTCACAAAAACGCTTGAAAAACATATTTTCAAGTTTCCTGAAGTCAGGAAGGAGTTGACCTATTCCACGAGCCGCCCCGGCTTCGTCATTATAAATGTAGAGCTGGAGGACTACGTCAAGAATTCCGATCTTTTCTGGGCAAAGCTCCGCAACGAAATGATTGAAACCGCACAGACGGAACTTCCCACCGGCGTGCGCGGCCCCCTTGTCAACTCGGATTTCGGCGACACGGTGGCCATGCTCCTGGCCATTCATGGGGAACGATACGGATACAGGGAATTGCGCGATTATCTTGACACGATACAGGACCGGTTCCGGACCGTCCGGGATGTGGGGAAGATGATGCGTTACGGCGACCAGACCGAACAGGTGTGGGTCACCGGAAGCCTTGCCCGCCTTGCCCAGTATTTTGTGAATCCCGACCGCATCATCCAGGCACTGGAGCAGAGGAACACGATCGCGGCAACGGGAACGGCCGAGACCAGCCGTTCAAAGATCCCGATGAAGACAGCGGGACCGTTCACCACGGAAGACCAGATCGCAAATGTTCTGGTGGATGTTTCAAAGACAGGCGAGCCTGTCTATATCAAGGATTTCGCAAAGGTCGAGCGGCGCTACGAGGACCCGGTCTTCCTTGTCCGCTACGATGGGAAGCCGAGTGTGTTGCTGTCGGTCGAAATGCAGAAGGGCAAAAATGTCGCCGAGTTGGGTGATCGCCTTGACGAACTCATGACCCAGCTTCGGTCTCTGCTGCCTCCCGATATAAAAGTCGATCTCATCGCGGATCAGCCGCATATGGTGAGGGAGCGCATTGCCCACCTCGGTCACGAATTCATGCTTGCCATTGGCTCGGTCATCCTGGTCACCCTCATCCTTCTGCCGTTCCATGTTGCCCTGATTGCGGCGGTGGCCATCCCGGTGACACTCTGTATAACGGTAGGGATCATGAACGCCGTCGGCATTCCCTTACACCAGGTATCGATTGCATCGCTGATCGTAGTCCTCGGTATCGTGGTCGACGACGCCATCGTCATCGCAGACAACTATGTGGAACTCCTTGATCATAAGGTGCCAAGGGCGGATGCAGCGTGGCGCTCTGCTACGGAAGTCTTTGCCCCGGTTCTTACGGCGACGGTGACCATCGTCTGTTCATTTTTACCTCTGCTCATCCTCACGGGTACCGCCGGTGAGTTCATCGTTGCCCTCCCGCTCACCGTGGCCATCGCTCTTAGCGTCTCCTTTATTGTAGCCTGCATGCTCACGCCTTTCCTTTGCAGATCTTTCATAGAGAAGGGACTCCACGACGACGAGGGCCGGGCCAAGAAGAAATCGTTTAATCTCCTCGACGGCCTGCAGAATGTATACGGAAAGGCGATCGTCTTCTTTATGCGAAGAAAAGGGGTGGCCATGGCAGTCGGACTCGGAGTCATCTGTGCCGGAGTTTTTCTTTTCAAGATGGTACCGTGGCAATTCTTCCCTTCTGCCGAACGCAACCAGTTTGTGATTGATGTCTGGATGCGCCAGGGTACGCGCATCGAGGCAACGGATGCCGCCATGGTCAGGATCGAAAAGTATCTGGCCGGTCGTCCTGAAGTGGCCCATTACGCAAGCTTTGTCGGGCAGAGCGCCCCGAGGTTCTACTACAACGTCAACCCCCAGCAGCCCGATGGCGCATACGGCCAGTTCATTGTCAACACCCGATCAGTCAAAGAGACGCCTGTCTTGGTGGCCGACCTGCAGGTGAAATTAGCCGCTGTCGTTCCCGAGGCGCTGGTTATCGTAAAGGAATTGAAGCAGGGGTCGGTAGAGGAGGCCCCCATAGAAATCCGGATTTCAGGCGACGACATTGCCACGTTGAAACAGATAGGAACGGAAGTGGAAAATATTGTTCGGGCAGTGCCTTTTTCCCAGTATGTCTATCGCGACTATTTTAACGACTCCTACATGGTTAACGTGGACCTGGAAAATGAATTGGCCAATCGTCTCGGCCTGACCAATGGTGCGGTCTCTCAGATACTATCAGGCGGGTTTGACGGCAAGCCGGTCGGGACCTTCTGGGAGGGGGACCGGCCGGTGACCATCCTCCTTCGCCTCGACAAACCTGAACGCTCTTCCTTTGACGATGTGCGTGATGCGTACATGGAATCCCAGCTCACCCGTGCGAGGGTGCCATTACGGGCTATTGCCGATGTCAAGCCTCAATGGCAGACGAGCCGCATCGTGCGCCGGAACGGCGTCAGGACCCTTACGCTGCGCAGCTACGTCAAGGAGGGGTTTTACGCTTCTACCCTGCTTGACGCTGTCGCGCCGAAGATCGCGGCACTCAAGCTGCCTCCCGGGTACCGCATCTACTACGGAGGAGAACAATTCAATCAGGATGACAATACGCCTCAGCTGTTCGGCGCCCTGGGTATCAGCCTTATCGCTATTTTTCTCGTGCTTCTCATCCAATTCCGGAACGTGTCGGAGCCCCTCGTCGTCATGTCATCGATACCGTTAGCGCTTTTTGGGGCAGCGGTCGGATTGCTTGTTACCCGTAACCCCTTCGGTTTCATGGCATTTATCGGCCTTATCAGCTTATGCGGTATCGTGGTGCGAAATGCAATCATTCTCGTCGATTATATTAAAGAGAAGATTGCCGAGGGGCACTCCCTCGAGCAAGCAGCTACAGAAGCCGGGCAGCGTCGTCTGCGGCCGATATTTCTTACGACCATGGCTGCAGCGGTCGGGGTGAGTCCAATGATTCTTTCTCGATCGGCGCTTTGGAGTCCGCTTGCGAGCGTCATCGCGTTCGGTCTCATCTTCTCGATGTTCTTCACGCTTTTGGTGATCCCCGTCCTCTTCGTGGTGATCAAATCCCGTACAATGAGGCCGGTGGCGGCTGTCGTTGTAATCTCTGCATGTGCTCTTTTCGGATTGAGCGGAAAGGCATCGGCAGAAGGCGTCGAGCATCCTCTTACACTCCCCGAAGCGGTTGAAATGGCCCTGAAGCAGAATCACCTGATAAAAATCGGTCGAGCGAAGGTGACGGAAACCGACGAGAAAATCGTGTCGACGCGGGCCCAATATTTCCCCCTCCTTTCCAACAACTCGCAGTCTGTCGCCCTGTCGAACAGCGATCTGGTAAAGATATCGGCCGGCAGCCTGGGAAATGTACCCGGTTTCGGTCCGTTCCCAAGCCAAACTGTTTCAATTAATCAAGGGTCCAGCACTTTTTTCCTCAGCGAGACAACCCTCAGTCAGCCGACGACCCAACTGCTCAAGATCCATGCGGCCAATGAGATTGCTCGGGCAGACTACGGAATTGCAGATGCAGAATTGAACAAATCTGAAAATGAGATTGTTCTTGCCGTACACCAGGTGTATTACGGATTGCTGGTAGCATACAGGCAAAGAGTGACCGCCAAGGCCATGCTCATTGCAGCACAGGAGAACATGAAGGAGAATGAGGAGGGTGTCAGATCAGGCAATCTTCTCGATGTGGCAACAACGGCGGGCAAGGCGAACCTGCTCCAGGCCAGGCAAGAGCTTCTCACTGCGGAGAACCAGATTTCCGACCTGACCTCGGAGCTGAATGATCTGCTGGGACTTCCAAGCGACTCTCCCTTGGAAGTGACCGAGGCCGGACTGACGGAGTTGACGGAACCCTTAAAGGACCAGGCCTATGATCAGGCCCGTGCCAGAAACGGCGAACTGCTTGCCGCTCTCGAAAGCGTGGAAAAATCACGCTTCGCGGTGAGCGCTGCCCGGTATGAATATATCCCCGACATAACGCTATTCGCCAGCGCCCTCTACCAGGATGGTGCGTCGTTTCTGAAAAGTAATGTCGGTATGTTTGGCGCAAAGATGACCTGGGACATTTTCGATTGGGGCAAACGAAAAGGCGAAATTGGCCAGAGGAATGCCCAACTCTTACAAGCAGAAGAAAACCTGGCTCGAATAGACAACCGCCTTAAGGTAGAACTGGACAAGGGATATCGAAAGCTTGAACGGACCAAAACGATGGTGGACGTTGCCCGTGAGGTTCTTTTATTGTGCAAAGAAAATGAACGCCTCAGCAGAGACCGGCTCAAGGCGGGGACTGTGACGACAGCCAAGTATGCCGAAACTGTTGCGGCACTGAAAAAGGCGGAAATGGAGGAGCTTCAGGCTTCTCTTGAATATCGCCTTGCACAAGACGAGATTTACAAAACAATTGGCTTGCTTGCGCCATCCAAAAAGTAGAAGAGCAACTTCATATGGTGGGTTTGATCGTCGTTCTTTCTCTCTTTGGGTTAGTATTCGCCGTGGTGGCTGCTTGATCATGAATTAATTCGGATGACCGTGTTTTGGTGAAAGGATAGAACCGACAATGAAATAAAGAACTCAGAAACATTCTCCGGCATTAAGAATACCGCGCAGAGACTGGAAGCCGTACACTGTTGATAATATGGAAGAGGTCATTGCTTTTTATCTGGGAGTAAAGACTGCGTCGGAACCAATGCAGGATATTCTGACGGAAAAGGCAAAAATGAATTGGCTGTTATTGGGAGGAAAAGAAATGGAAGCAGAATGGAAACCAAGCGATAGCGAAAATGACGTAAGGACGGTGTTGGAGGCCCATAGCCTATTGCCGGAAGGCCCGCTGCTTGAGGAAGCATTGGGACTTACCTCCCTCTATGCCGACCTGATCCGGCAGCTCCTTGGAAAGCTGCCCGCGTCAGTCAACAGGCAAAAAGCCCTCCTGGCTATTATCGAAGAGGGACTCATGCAGGACGGCATCATTCCCAACAGTCATCAGAGAAAATTTGTATTGCCCGATAAAATCGAGGCAGCCCTGAAAGGAGGCCCCGATGGTACAAAGGAGTGAAAAGAGACTGGGTATCAAGAGAGACACTGGTCCTGCCGATGTCTCCCCGGCCCGCGAATCACACGAGGACATACGGACAGGAACGAGCGCTGTTGCGCTGAAGCAGGCCATCCTGGACAACCTGTGGTATGTTCAGGGGAAAATTCCGGAACTGGCAACGAAAAACGATTGGTACATGGCGGTTGCCTATACGGTGCGTGACAGGATGATCGAGCATTTTATTGGGTGGATGAAAGAGTTGCGGCGGCCCGAAGTGAAAATTGCTAGCTATCTCTCTGCGGAGTTCCTTATGGGACCTCATCTCGGGAATAATCTCCTGAATATGGGCCTGACGGACCGTGTACGGGAAGCGCTGAAAGAACTTGGCCTGGATCTGGACATCATCCTCGAACTGGAGGGAGAGCCAGGACTCGGCAACGGCGGCTTGGGCAGGCTTGCTGCATGCTATATGGACTCTCTTGCGTCGTTGAATGTTCCCGCGATCGGCTACGGCATCAGGTATGAATTCGGCATTTTTGATCAGGAGATCCGTGACGGATGGCAGGTCGAAAAGACCGACAAGTGGCTTAATCTGGGAAACCCCTGGGAGATCTGCCGGCCCGAGATCGCTTATTACGTAAATTTTGGCGGGCGGACTGAGCAATACCGGGACGACGAGGGTCATTTCAGGGTTCGCTGGGTACCAGACCGCGTCATAAAAGGGATAGCTTACGACACAGCGGTTCCTGCCTATCGGGACGAAGTAGTGAACCTGCTCAGGCTCTGGAAATCAGAGGCTGTGGAGTCCTTCGACTTTCAGGCATTTAATGTCGGAAATTACTATAAGGCAGTGGACGAGAAGGTGATTTCCGAAACAGTAAGCAAGGTCCTCTACCCTAACGACGAGCCGGAAATAGGGAAGACCCTCCGCCTCGCGCAACAGTATTTCTTCGTCTCCTGCTCCCTTCAGGATATGATCAGTATACTGATGCTCCGGGGAAAGAAGATCGAGACGTTCCATGAAAGCTTTGCTGTCCAACTGAACGACACGCATCCTTCCATTGCGGTTGCAGAACTGATGAGGCTTCTTGTTGACGAGCATCTTATGGACTGGGAGGAAGCCTGGAAGATCACTCAGCAAACCATGGCGTACACCAACCATACATTGTTGCCCGAGGCACTCGAAAAATGGCCTCTGAAGCTCTTCAGCCATACTCTTCCCAGGCACTTGGAGATCATTTATGAGATCAACCGGAGATTTCTGGACGAAGTTCGCCCCAGGTATCAGGGTGACGAAGGTCGGGTT
This sequence comes from Thermodesulfovibrionales bacterium, assembly GCA_050014695.1. Classification (GTDB taxonomy): domain Bacteria; phylum Nitrospirota; class Thermodesulfovibrionia; order Thermodesulfovibrionales; family UBA9159; genus UBA9159. Next base: position 78,686 of record JBEKCV010000003.1, on the reverse strand, counting down.
GCCCGGCTTTCACTTATTGACGAAAGCAGTGAGAAATATGTCCGCATGGCGCATCTTGCGTCTGTGGGAAGCCATCGGATCAATGGAGTCGCGGCCCTCCATACCGATCTTCTCACGAGGACGGTTCTGAAAGACCTGTACGACATCTACCCTGAGCGCTTCGTTAATGTGACAAACGGCGTGACCCCAAGGCGGTGGGTTGCCTTGAGTAATCCGGGACTTGCCGGGCTGCTGACAAAGACTATCGGAGACCGGTGGATCAAACATTTTGAAGATGAGGTAAGAAAGATAGAGCCCTTTGCGGATGATCCGGCGTTCGGTAAGGAGTGGGGAAGAATCAAACGCGTTAACAAGTCCAGACTGGCAAGACTTTTGCTGGAGAGGACCGGTGCCGTGATAGATCCTGACACTCTCTTCGATATTCAGGTGAAGCGGATTCACGAATACAAGCGGCAGCACCTGAGCGTGCTCCACATCATCACCTTGTATAACAGGATCAAAAGAAATCCGGCGATGGAGATTGTTCCGCGAGTGTTTATCTTTGGAGGCAAGGCCGCGCCGGGCTACTTCATGGCGAAGCTGATCATCAAGCTGATTAATTCTGTTGCCGATGTGGTGAACAACGATACCGATGTGGGTGGGAGGCTGAAGGTCATCTTCTTTCCGGACTTCAATGTAAAGAATGCTCAGTATATTTATCCCGCTGCAGATCTCTCGGAGCAGATATCTACGGCGGGAAAAGAGGCATCAGGCACGGGGAACATGAAGTTCTCGATGAACGGCGCCCTCACGATCGGCACTCTTGACGGCGCGAACGTTGAGATAAGGGAGGCGGTCGGACCCGAAAACTTCTTTCTCTTTGGTCTTACCGCGGCAGAGGTAGAAGGTCTCAAGTCAAAAGGTTATATTCCCCGAGGCTGCTACGAATCGAACCAGCACCTCAGGGAGGCGATCGATCAGATCCGTTCAGGGTATTTTTCGAAGGGAGAGGGGGAACTCTTTAGGCCGCTGGTCGACAATTTACTGGACCATGATCCTTTCCTGCTCCTGGCGGATTACCAATCCTACATTGATTGTCAGGACCGGGTAAGTTCCGCTTATCGCGATCAGGAAAATTGGATCCGCATGGCGGTACTTAATGTGGCCCGCATGGGGAAGTTTTCATCCGACCGATCCATACGGGAATACTGCGATCAGGTCTGGCAGATAAAACCGATCATAGAGGGAAAGTAAATATTCCGTCGGCTGAGGCTATACCTTTGGATTGGGATTGGCAACCATAATAAACAAGCTAAGGAATTCTCAGATAACAGAAAGGGTAATGAATGATCGGGGAAAAAATAGAAAGCATCTTCAGATATCTTACTCAAGTCCGGTCTGACGAACGGCTGCTAACGTGGTTGCTGGTAGCGCTTATATTCGACATTCTTATCGTCTATCCTTTAGTGAGTGTGGTCAGCAGCGTTATTGCAATCCAAATTATGAACAGTTTAGTTATATCAGTGATATTTCTATTGTGCCTTTTTGCGTTAACTCACAGTAAAATAACCCGGATGGTTTTTGGGGGGATGGTCGTAATAGCGATTTCTGTCAATTTGGTATCTTTCATCTTCGGAGTAAAATGGCTCCGGGGCTGGGACACCTTGCTTGCACTGGCGACTGCAATAGCATTTTTGAGTTTTATTTTGAGATATGTCTACAAAGAGGGTCCAGTGACCCGGCATCGCATTCGGGCAGCAGTTGCAGCATACCTGCTAATCGCAATGGCATTCGCTTTCGGCTATCATCTAATCTCCTTTCTTATCCCTGGAGCCATCAATTTTCCGTCTAAGGCACCAAACATTGACGACCCCCGATTCCAGCACATATTTAGTTATTTCAGCGTCACGACTCTTACCACCCTAGGCTACGGAGACATCATTCCCGTACATCCTTTCGCGCGGACTTTAGCGATGATGGAAGCTCTTGTCGGGCAACTCTATCCGACTATCCTTTTAGCGAGGCTGGTTTCACTGTACGTATTGCATGGCCCGAAGTCTGACAAGTGAAGGACACCTATTCTTAAGCATTCATTTTCCTTCCTGGGCATTGGTCCGGGAAGGAATTCTAGACTCAATCAAGCAACAAGTTCATTCAGAAGGAACAAGAGAGACTTCTTAATCTTAGTATTGTTATTCCTCTATTAGCTCTATTAGGTGTTATAGTCAATCAAGATGGGGTACGTGAGGAAGAGAGAAAGAAACACGACTCACCGTGATCAACTTTCTGACTCCGGGGAGAGGAACGCGCACAAGAAGTAATAAGGTAGATAGATGATTAAGGAGAAAAAAAATGAGTAAAAAGGCAAGCAAGTCGCTCATCGGCGCTTTTGTCATCGGCGCTTTGGTTCTCATCGTTGCGGCTGTAGTCGTCTTTGGTTCAGGCAAGTTCTTCAGACAGGTCAAAAAGGACGTGATGTTCTTTGAGGGCTCGGTGAAAGGGCTCCAGATCGGGGCACCGGTTATGTTTCGTGGCGTCCAGATAGGGCAGGTGACTGACATCGTCTTGCGAATCAACGCGAAACAACTCATCGCTTTCATCCCAGTTTACATAGAAATCTATCCGCAACAAATTGTGCCAATAGAAGACAAACCTATCTATGACGAACAGTATCTTCAGGCATTGATAAAGAAAGGGCTGAGAGCCTAGCTCCAGCTCAAGAGTTTTGACACCGGCCGACTTACGGTCAATATCGATTTCCACCCGAATACTCCGCTCAGGCTTGTAGGTCTCGAAAAGAAGTATCCTGAGATCCCGACAATTCCTTCGGGTCTGGAGCTACTGACAAAAAGACTCGAGGAATTGCCGCTCAACGAGATCGCAGATAGATTAAACGAAACCCTCGCGGGAATAAATAGGCTCGTCAATTCCCCGGACCTGCAGGCAAGCATCGGCTCGCTGAATCAGTTGCTCAAAAACACTGATGCGCTCGTGAAAAATCTTAAAACCGAGGTTGGGCCCCTGGCTTCAGATATCAAGCGAACAACGGATGCCGCCCGGGCGGCCCTTGCTCAGGCCGAAAAAACACTCAGGTTTGATGAAGGTGCACCAGGCGAGATCGCATCCGGCAGAACTTCGAAGACGGCGAACTGACAGATCTGGCCAAGATTCGGCCGGTCATGCTTTTAAATACGTACCTTGGATCCCGAGACCCGTCGTTTGATTACGCCAGAGTGGTACACAGTAAGGGTCAAACTCAACGGCTTCAGAAGAAGCCTCTTGGGGAGGCAGATGAAAAATCCGAAATGGATAGATGTTTCCCTATGTCTTCGCGAAGCAATCAGACTGAGAAATAAGACGGCAGCAAGGCATGTGTAGTAATAAACTAAAGCCACGCCACCACGGGGTATTAACCCCGTGGGTCGGCAGGCGTCTCCGACGCCCTGCACCCCGACTGCGAAAGGTTCCCGCAGCAGAAACTGCGGAGACTGCTAAAAACCGGGGGAGGCAGATTTCCCTACAAATGGTGAACTGATGGAGGTGCTCATCGTCCTATCCCATAACTGTTTGAAGAATATAGTGAAAATCAGGCATCGTACAGAGATTCTATCACCACAACATCTGCGCCTCCCCCGCTTTTTAGCGGTCCCGTTTGTCATCATAGTCTAAGCTTATCAGAGCACCGTCAAAAATCTACTTGCCTTTATAAGGTGGCAATAGGTTTAATTGAACCGATGACTGTCGAAAAGAATGTCGATTGCTCCAGACCCGGATTGAATCGCTCTCCTTGCGGCGGAAATCCATTGACAGAAAGGAGGCTGCGGCTTAGGATAATGCAACGCGGGTCCTTTCTACTTCAACGAAAGCAAGGGACAACTTCGTTTCAACTCCACCCCGACTATTAAACAGAGTGAAACTGTCGCAGATTACGAGGAGTATGAATAAGGGTACGTCACTTCTCTGTTATTTTAATCTCGAAAGTAGCGTTGATGAAAACTCAAAACGCGGGTATTGCTCTCCGCGTACTTTCTCATAAAAGTCACATTTTTGGCAATTCTTAAATTTCTGAGCGTATGTGCCCTGCACCTCGTCTTTACATAAAGTTCCAGCAACAACCCAGCAAGCTCTGCCAGCGTTTACACCCTCGTGGACTCCGTCAAGTCTTTCTTCCAAAGTCGCCGGACATCTTCCCAAATCTTTCATATGAATCCCCCCGACTTGTCGCCCACACCTTTTGAACTCCCAACAATTTTCTTTTGTTTTTTTTTCCATCACAAGCATCCACCTTTCTGAATTTAATGACAAAAATAAAAGCTTACATTAAGGTTCTTGCTTTAGTCTTTCCCGCTAGTACATATATTCTTTAATATTCTTTATAAACTTGTTTCTTCCTTTCAGTTCTGTGTGCTACCCTTCATTTCATCAGCAAGCGATAGCTCGTCTGAAGAAAACACCTTGTCGATATCGAGTATCATGATGAAACGGTTGTCCCGTTTGCCCATGCACTCTCACTGTGATCATGCTTCTCACGTTTAAAGCAAATTTAGCTGCAAAAAAGGTGCCGGAATATAACTATGAGAATTAACAAGAATAATCTTGAAAGAAAGGATTATGGTACTGAGTTTTTGACTATATTGGCAGTAGAGTGTCTAAGAAATGACGGCAGACATGCTACTGGTTACGGGTTTTTTCCGCCAGCTATTCCCCATATAACTCACTGTTGTTATTGATGTTTTGATAAAATACCTCGATGTTACAAAATTCACATTCCTTGGGGGTGCAAAATGTCACAAACCACGCACTTTCAGAAGATTCCGACTCATTTGACCCAAAAGGAGTTCGAGAAATTTGTCTTTCCCCATCTGTGCAATGGAAGCAGAGGAGCAGCTCCAAAATTGCTGGCTTTCCAATACTTCAACTACATTTTGAAATTGCTCAACATGGGCTGTCAGTGGAAAGCCCTTCCGATTGAGAAAACTGCCGAGGGTCACCCGGAGATTCACTACTCCAATGTTTACAGAATGTTCCGTCGCTGGGAGAGGCAAGGATGCTTTACAGAGGCGTTCTTGGCTTCGGTACTGGAGCTTCATCAGCAGAATCTGCTTGATACCAGCATCATTCATGGAGACGGCTCAACAACGGCAGCGAAGAAAGGTGGCGACAATATCGGCTTTAATGGGCACAAGAAGATAAAAGGCGACAAGGTGGTTGCCTTTTGAGATCGCAACTGCAATATTATTTCGCCCTTTGTTACGGCACCCGGCAATCAGAATGAATCTCCTTTGTTACGGGAAGCCTTGCCCGAAGTAATGCGTACGGCCTCTGAGGTTGGTATCTGCCTTCATGGAACAATTGTCAGCCTGGAATATTTGAATGTGCTTCTTGGAAACGCTCCAGCCGACCAGTGCGCCGAGCAGCCCTCCGCCTGCCGCGCCGGCGACAGCGCCCTCAACCCCGCCGAGCAGCGGCGCGGCCAGCGGCCCACGATTATATCATGCTCGACAGGTGTCTAGTTCAGGAAGATATGCACCGCAAGACAACCGCAGTTTTGTCGTTAGACCCCTTTCTTTGGGCGTAGCTATCTCTACGATAACAGCTGTAACCGGGAAGAGAATTAGAAGGCGTTATTATCCCCTTCAACCCGCTCCGCAAACACTTGACCATCCCTACAGCTCGCTCTCAAAACAAAATCAAAGAGATCTCGCTGCATACAGAACGCCACGTCCTCCTTGGGAAGATAAGTCCGATCTCCTCTGAGAAACTTCTGAGCTGTCTCGTGCTCAATAATCCTCGCGAAACGATCAACCCAATCGAAGGGTTTTCCAGTAAGTAAGCTCTCGATATAGTCGCTGCAGGCTTCGTCCTCTGGTGCCTGAACCTGAGAGCGAATTCCCATGGCTACCAGACTCACGATCGTAGGTTGACGTAACTGTATATAAGTTCCGATGGCTTTTGCGGTCATGAATGATCCGAGTAGCACCTCCGATGCCGTTTTTACAGCTATCAGGGTGCCGGCCACACCTGACGTGGTTCTGTGGATAACCGTCTGTCCTTCGAAGTATCTTCTCCCTTTCATGACGATGAGGTAAGGAGAATTCGTCAAGTCAAATCCAGGGATGGGAAGCTCATTGACCTCACCAACGAGGATTCCCCCTCTGGAGTCACGCAAGGCTTTGCATCGATCCACGTCGGCTTCCAGAATGATTTCTTTAGCGCCCAAATGAAACATCAACGGCTCGCAGCTAAACGCCCGAAACACATCTATGATCACCGCCATTCCCTGCGCTTGCTTGGCTCCCTGTTTAAGAGATAGTTTTCTGATTTCCATAGAATTCATTCCTAATGATGGGGGCACCTATGGGGTCAGACTTGACAGGCCACTCTTGAGCAACGGGGACAAGTGTAAAGGAAAGTAATAGAATGGCAAGTGAAAAAAGAGCATTGGCTGGCGGATGACAGAGAAACTCCCATGGGCCGCTCGACGATTTGTCCATAAATACAAGGTCGGCGACAGCATTAATTGGCGCAGTCGCGACAGCAACGAGCAGCACGATAAGGAAGGCCCACATGACTTCTTTTAGAAATAATGGCTCTCTCATCATGGCGGGTGGTGAGCAGAGATGGCGCTTCTTAAGAATAGCTGTAACAGCTATGATGGTTACCTGATAAAGTATCATTACTGTCATCAAATAGGTCATCGGCAGCCATGACCTTAGAACTACATCAGTATCTTTGATAAGGTATGGGTTAATTGCAGCGGTAAATTTATTAATGAAAAAGATGGGAATAACGAAAATGATATATCGTAGAGGCCAAGGCTCTCTTGACAGATCTTCCGAACGGAGGAAAGGCGCCAATGCTCGCTTTTGACATTTTTTAGGAGTATCTATGGCTTGTGTAATTCTCTCTTGGCCTTCACGGACGGGGAAGAGAGTAATATTCTCTTTTGGAATTTCAGTTTCATAAGTTGTCTTATAGTCGCAAGTACATCTGAGCAGAGAGTTATAGTTAGCCCCCCGACACCCCGGACAAATCCAGTGCGAAGCCTTCATACTCATAAAATAACACCAAATGTTTCCATGAATAATCCCCACTTCAGGAGAGTATATCACATGTGTCGAATTCAGGAAGGAACTGAGAGCAAACTGCCGGTACGTGGCTTCCGGCGTTTCGCCCCGTACTCGTGTTCTATTGTCCGTGCCCACCGGGCTTCAATCAATTTTCGCTTCCTGAAACAAACGCCTCCTCTCCGTGATATAATTGTGTGGGTTATAAGTCGCAATAGATGTCGCGGAAAACAGGAAAAGGATGAGGAGGGAATTATGAAGATGAGAGTGACTTTGCGCATGAAGAATGTTTTGATTGGTCGCGATGCAAAAATCCTCAGCTCCTTGCATAGTGACATAAGGCCGTGAACACCTCGATACTCCATGAAATAGTGCAAGCCTTGCCTGTTCTGTCGGCGGTAGGTGGCTTGTTGTACGCGGGCTGGCAAATTCGGGGTTGGCGGAACTCGCAGTACATAACGAATTTCACCAAGCTTATTGAGCTCTAGTTACAAGTCCGGCAGTTGGTTGTGAATGATCCCACTTTGGACCGGCCGGCATTCCCGCAGAACAAATTCTTTCGTCTGATCTCATACGAAAGATCTCATTGCGGAAATGCAGTCGCGAAGAGAACGTGAATTTGCGATAAGCTTCCATAATGGATGACAATCGGAAGTCCTCCTTAGCCGGCTGGACGCGCAAACGAAAGGGGTGCTCAGCTCGTGTAATGAGAATAGGGATTGTCTATAATTTTTTTGTGGAGACAATCGAATGGCAAATATCTTTTGCTGTCAAGCCCCTACTGATCGAAGGGGAGTAGAGCGCCCACGAAAGGAAAAAGACATGCCGGAAATACACGTCAGGGAAAGCATCATTATAAACCGCAGGGTTTCTGATATTTATAAGTTCTGGCGTAAGCTGGAGAATCTTCCCCAATTCATCGACCATCTTGACTCCGTAGAGGACTTGGGAGAAGGACATAACCGATGGACCATCAAGACTCCTGTGGGAGATATGAGTTGGGAGTCGGAAATCCTGGAGGACAAGGAAAACGAGATCATACGGTGGCGTTCAATTCCGGACTCAGGAGTGAAAAACAGCGGATTCTTGAGCCTGGAAGAAAGGGCAGGAGGCGATGCCACCGAGGCTACTGTGGAACTACGCTATAACCCCCCGGCTGAGCATGACTCATTCCTTGAGGACAAAATCCTTGAGGTCATAACCGACGTGACATTGAGAGACGACCTGAGGAACTTGAAGCGCATAATGGAATCAGAGACATACTGAGGAATTGCAATGATTGCCATGGCAATTAGAGAGACCCCTGGACTCTTTTAATTGAACAATAACAGAGAAACTTTTGAACGAGCGTTAAAAGAGGCAACAGAATTAAAGGAGACAGATTATGGCAATAAAAGAGTTGTGGGCTATTGGTGTCGATCTCGGAGGAACCAAGGTGGAGATGGCCCAGGTAGATGAAGAAGGGAACCTCGACCAACGGATAATGGGTCGAAACCAACAGAGGGATAAAATGTTTCACAGACCCACCCTAACTCATTGATATATAAGAATACCGATGCCCATTTTTTCTCGAAAATTTCTTCTTCGAGCTACCGTAACTATCCGATATATAAGAATAGTTATTTTTGACTCTTGGTGGGCATTTTCAACCTTATGATCATATATTCCGGCAACAGATCAAGGATTCAACGGGACTGGATGTCGTCAAGCTCTTTAAAGAAAGGCTGTAAACGGAGAGCGATTCAATCTGCGGGCTGGAGCTTTCTATGCCGCTGCCCTTAGCGGTGCTTGCTCCTCCGATTTCATGCCGGGAAACCATCGACAGAAGGTTTCCCGCAGGTCGTCGGTACCCGCCGTTTGCCGCAGATGGTTCTCGACTTTTGATCCGACGCGTGCACATATCCAGCCCCCGGACTGAGTCGCTCTCCTTGTTGAGTATTCTGGTCGTTTCTTCGGTTGCTTGCTCACCTTCCGTCGCTCTCCGCTTCCCCGTCACCGTAAGCGTTCTGCCCTAAGCAGAACGCGCAGCCTCCACATACTCAAAACCAAACCTCATGAGCCTGTCACGGTGCGGCTCGCGGGGTTCCTTAAGATCTTGAGCATTGCCCGACGATGCCCGTTCAAACCCGACCCGATCTCCTTCACGATGTCGGTTACGGTGAGATGCCTGGATGCCGCAAACTCACTCAGCCGGGCTATCTGCCGGTCAAGGTGCGCCTTTTGGTCAGCGCTCGATACCCTCGCGTACGAAACGGCGCCACCTTTCGTGACAGAAGCAGAGGGATGCACCATCACGGTCCCGGTCGGCAATTGCTCCACAGGCATAGACAACTGCCCCAGCTTCCACATCCGCCACGCGCCCTTGTACGATACCCTGCTGCTTGCCCATACGCTCAATTTCATGGCTATATATTTGCATATATTGCCATAGAAATGTCAACTGTTGTCAACCCCCTGGTAAGTGTCCGGTCAGGGGCTCGGGCCCTAACAGGCAGCGTAACGTGTTTTCGTGTTTTTCAGTCTCTTCGCAATCATCGCTTATAAGGAACTTCTTTTTTTCAATTCGGGGTCTAAGAAGAGGGGATTCGGAGCGACAGTTTCTCGGAGGGATAGAGCGCAACAGAGTTGCCACTGTATCATTTCCGGGTGAACTCAGCCTCGCTTATTCATATCTTAGGGGCTCAACGGGGTTCAGTCTTGCCGCCTGCCATGCTGGATAGATGGTTGAGAGAAAACTGATAACGATCGCGGATACCGAGACTGCGATAAAATCGGAGAGGTGTACCTTCACCGGAAGGTGGCTAAGATAATAAATGTCGGCAGGCAGCTTTATGATTTGGTATGTATTGAGGATGTAGGACAGGGCATATCCACCCGTCAAGCCGATCAAGGTTCCAATGAATCCGATAAGAAATCCCTGAATCATGAAGACAGACATGATCCCCCTGTTGGTTGCGCCCATGGCCTTGAGAATCGCTATTTCTCTCTGTTTCTCGATGACATTCATAATGAGCGTGCTCACGATATTAAAAGAGGCCACTAAAATAATCAAGACCAGTATGATGAACATCGCAAATTTTTCAAGGCGTAAAGCTGAAAAAAGGTTTCTGTTCATCTGCATCCAGTCCTTCACGAGATAGGGGAATCCGAGAACCTGTTGAATCTTCTCGCGTACGTCAGTTGCCCTGTATATGTCCGATATCTTAACCTCTATCCCCGTGACTGCTTGCCCCATCCCGAAAAAATCCTGGGCGGCCTTCATTGAAACGAGTACGAGGTTGGAATCATATTCAAACATGCCCACCTCAAAGATCCCGACGAGCTTGAATTTTTTTAGCTTCGGGAGCATGCCGAGGGGCCCAATCTCTCCCGTAGGCGAGAGAATGGTCACGACGTCGTTCTGAAAGACACCCAGCCTGTCGGCTAGTTCCTTGCCGAGAATAATCCCCGGCAAACCATCCTCCCTATTCAGGTCATTGAGGTTACCCTCTTTGAGGTGTCGTGCAATATCTGTTGTATCTGCCTCCAGTGCCGGGTCTACACCACGCAGATACACACCCTGTCCCTTGCTGCCGGAAGAGACCATTACCTGGCCAAGGACAAAGGGTGAGGCAGAAACGACCTCCTTATCCCCTTTTATCTTATCAATAACAGCTGCGGGGGAATCGATTGTTCCCTTGTAATCGAGAACTACGATATGCGCATTCACACCGAGTATCTTCCTTTGAAGGTCCTCGTGAAATCCGCTCATCACAGACAGGACAATAATGAGCGCCATCACTCCGACGGCCACTCCGCCGATGGAAATGGCAGTTTGAAAAGAAAGTCCTCTCTGTTTTTTTCTGGACCGCAGATACCGCATGGCTATGAATAGGGGAAACGGGGTCATTGTTCGGGCTTTAATTGAGGGAATAATATCACATCTCGTATGGACTGGGAGTCGGTGAGCAGCATCACCAATCTGTCGATTCCGATTCCCTCGCCGGCCGCAGGGGGCATACCGTATTCGAGCGCCCTGACAAAGTCCTCGTCCATGCATTGTGCCTCTTCATCGCCCTCCTCACGGGCCTTCGCCTGTTCGACAAATCTTTCTCTCTGATCCTGGGGATCGTTGAGCTCAGAAAAGGCATTCGCGATTTCACGAGAGGCGATGAAGAGTTCGAATCTCTCGACGAGTCCCGGATTATCGCGTTTCCTCTTTGCAAGAGGGGATAGTTCAACGGGATAATCAATGATAAAGGTTGGCTGCACGAGGCCCGGCTCCACAAATTCCTTAAAAACCTCATCCAGGATTTTGGCGTGCGACGCGCCACCAGCGATGTCCAGCTTCTGTGATCTTGCCCAACTCATCGCCTCGCCGCGGTCTGCTATTACCGCATCAGGAACTCCCTTTTCCCTCAGGGATTCCAGCATCGGAATACGTTTCCACGGCGGCGTCAGGTCTATCAGCGTGTCTCCATAGGGAATCTTGAGGGAGCCCGTCACTTTTTCGGCAACATGCGTTAAAATCTCCTCTGTGAAGGCCAGTAAGAAGGTATAATCCCGAAAAGCGATATAGAATTCCAGCATGGTGAATTCCGGATTATGTTTCGTTGATATGCCTTCATTTCTGAAATTCTTATTGATCTCGAAAACACGCTCATATCCTCCCACAAGAAGTCTTTTGAGGTAGAGTTCAGGTGCAATTCTGAGATATAAGGTTGCATCAAGGGCATTATGGTGTGTCACGAAAGGCTTCGCAGTCGCCCCACCGGGGATCTGGTGCATCATGGGTGTTTCCACCTCGACAAATTCTTTGGCCTCGAGAAAATCCCTGATTGCCTTTATTGCGACACGCCTTTTTTCGAATACCTGCCTGACTTCAGGGTTGACGATCAAGTCAACGTATCGCTGACGGTATCTCGTCTCTATGTCCTTAAGTCCATGCCATTTTTCGGGTAAGGGTCTCAGTGACTTGGTGAGAAGTCTGAGGTCTTTCACCTCCACGGTAAGTTCCTGCGTTCTTGTCCTGAAGAGATTGCCTTTTATGCCGACAATATCTCCGACATCGAGTTTTTTTACAATGAAATAATTTTCTCCGAGGAGATCTTTTCTGAAATACACCTGAATCTTGCCCGAGGAATCCTGTATATGGGCAAAAGCAGCCTTTCCAAAATCCCGCATAGCGACGATCCTGCCGGCGATCGTGCAGGATGGAGGGTCAGCTTCGAGATGCTCTTTGGAAACTTCTGCGTACTTGTTCAGGATCCCGAAGGCGTGGTCGGTACTTTCGAAAGAACCCACAAAGGGCTCAATGCCAGCTTCCCTGTATTCGGTAAGCTTTCTATATCGCTGCTCAATTTGTTCATTGATTTCTAGCATGGCCTGAGGTTTAAAGTATACTGCTTCCTAATTCTGTGAGTCAAGCGCAGCAAAGACTCAAATCCTAAAAGCTTCCCGTCGATATGGACAGGTATTCTTGCATGAAAGAGCCCATTGATGGTATTTTTATAAGGTGTCTCAAACATTCTACATAGAAACGTTTGGCTGTCAGATGAATGTCCACGACTCGGAAAAGATCGCTGGAATCCTGTGCAAGGAAGGATATGTCCCTGCCGATGATCCCGGGACGGCAGACCTGATCATCTTCAACACTTGTAGTATACGGCAAAAGGCTGAGCAGAAGTTTTTCAGCGAACTGGGAAGGACAAAATCCCTGAAAAAGAAAAACCCCCGCCTGAAAATAGCCGTTGCCGGATGTATCGCGCAGCAGCAGCAGGATGCGATCTTCAGAAGGGCCCCGCACGTCGACTTTATCTTCGGTCCCCAGAGCCTACACCGAGTGAACGATCTGATTCGAGGGGTATCGCATACCGCCTTCGATGAAGACAACCCTCTGATGGCTGACAGTGAGTTGCCGGTACTCAGAAAGGCCGGGGGTAGGGCGTGGGTGTCGATCATGTATGGGTGCAATAATTTTTGCAGCTATTGTATTGTGCCTTATACCAGGGGGAGAGAACGGAGCCGACCATCGGAAAACATCTTGAGAGAGGTGGAGCAGCTTGCCCAGAGCGGTTTCAAGGAAGTAACGCTTCTCGGACAGAACGTGAACTCGTATTCCCATGATACGGATTTCCCCGGTCTCCTGAACAAAATCAACTCGGTTACGGGGATCGAAAGGATACGGTTTGTGACATCCCATCCCAGGGACCTTTCGGAAAAACTCATACGGGCGATGTCTGAGTTTGATAAGGTATGCGAACATATCCATGTGCCGCTGCAATCAGGTTCAAGCAAGGTATTGAATCTCATGAACAGAGGGTATTCCTTTGATGATTATCGTGGAAAGATCGATATGCTGAGGAATGCGATGAAAAACCTATCCATAACAACCGATATAATCGTCGGGTTTCCTGGAGAGACGGATGATGACCACAAAGATACCATGAAGGCGCTAAAAGAGATAGAATTTGATGGCGTATTCGCCTTCAAGTATTCTACGAGGCCAAGGACCGCGGCCGCCTCGATGGATGATCACAGTGATGCGATCAAATCGCAAAGACTTAGAGAGATACTCGATATCCAGGATGGCATCACTCTGAAATTAAATAAGAATCTCGAAAACTCAATCCTGGAAATACTTGTCGAAGGCATAAGCGAAAACGACAGCACGATGCTGACAGGGAGAACAAGAACCAATAAAATCGTCAACTTCAGGGGAAACAGCTCTCACATTACATCAATTATGAAGGTCAAAATAGTGAAAGCGAGAAAACATTCCCTTTTGGGCTCCTTGGTATGAAGATATCCGTCTTAACCCTGGGATGCAAGGTTAATCATACCGAGAGCTCTATGATGGAAGAGAGGCTACAGGCCGAAGGTCACAATATCATTGAAATTTCCGAACAACCTGACATTTGCATTATCAATACCTGCTCAGTCACTGCGAAAAGCGACTATCAATCACGGCAACTCATAAGAAGGGCTTACAGAGCCGGCGCTAAAGTGATAGTTACCGGTTGTTATTCGGAATTGAACCGAGACGCCGTGCGTTCCATGCCCGGGGTGGCAGTGCTTGTTCAGAATTGCAATAAAGCTCATATTATCAAAGAGATCACAGGTAAGGATAGCGAAAGAACTCTCTTCTGTTATGACACCAACAGGAAAAAGAGATATTTCTTAAAAGTTCAGGACGGCTGTAATTATTCATGCAGTTATTGCATTATCCCTCAGGCTAGGGGACGGTCGCGGAGTATGACGATAGAATGGGTGACAACGCAAGTTAGGAAAGTGTCTTCGCAGTACCGGGAAGTTGTTCTGTCAGGAATTCATTTGGGTACTTATGGTTATGACCTTATTCCTCGCGTAAACCTTTCAGAGTTAATAGAAGCATTGGTGCAGACACCAATAAAGAGGATCAGATTAAGTTCCCTCGAAATCGCCGAGATCAATGACGAACTCCTGGATCGACTGGTGGACGATAAAATCTGCAGGCATCTTCATATTCCTTTACAGAGCGGAGATGATGGAATACTCAAACGTATGAACAGAAACTATGATTCTCGTTTGTTTTCATCGGTCATCGAGCAGATATATAATAAATTCCCTGATATAAATATCGGGACCGACGTAATTGTCGGGTTTCCTGGCGAAGGAGAAAGAGAGTTCGATAACACCCGGAAGCTGCTTGATTCCTTTCCTTTTGCATATTTTCATGTATTTCCGTTTTCGCCACGGCCTGGCACGATGGCCGCAACCATGCCCGAGCAGATCGATCCCCGCATTAAAAAGAAGCGATCATCACTGCTCCTGGAGCTTGGCAGAAGGAAAAAACACGCCTTCATGGAAAGGCAGGTGGGCAAAACGCTTGATGCTCTTATAGAAGAGAGCGGTGATAACGGTTCATGTATCGGTACAACGGGGAATTACCTGAAGGTAGAGACGCAGCTGGACAGAGCAGTGCTCGGAGAGACCGTCAATGTTAGGATTGCGAGGCATGATGGCGAGAGACTTATCGGAGTTCCGATATATGGTTCATAACGTGCTGGATTATAAGAAATCATGACCTGCCTATATCCTGTTCACCAACGCAAAGAATACTTACAGTCATAGAGTCTTCCGATCTTTAGGCCTATTTAATAACATTTTATTAACAATCCCTGTTTGTATTTTATGTCTGATAAGATATATTATGTTAAATATTATATCTCACAGGGCTTTGCAATTCTACCTATTGGGAGCTTCTTAAAGGTCTCTAGGAGACGTTTAGACCATTGGACACCAACCGCAGTGCATCCGCTCTTTGAGCGATCTTCCCGAGGAACTGCATCCTCTTCAACTCTTTCAGGAAGGCACCCAACTCAACTCCACCCTTCACTCCGGTCAAGTCCATGATCTCCTGTGTGGCGACTAAAGATCTCATATTCAAAAATCTCATTGCTTCATGCAGAATTTTTCTATTTCTGGTCAAAAGAGCAAAATCCAGAAGAGCGTCGCCAGAGGCATAAAATAAATCGAATAATCGTTGCCTTCCTACAGATTTGGTCTTTTGAAATTCCTCAAGCAATATGCTGGTAACCTTTAATCGCTTAAGGATGGCATTACTCAACCTTAATCTGTTTTTTTCCAATTTTGCTTTAAAGAGAAGAATTTCGGCCCTTAGAAGACCTGCTTGAGACAGGCCCTGCGATATAGTTCTATCTCCGTTCGGGTGATATGCATTAGGGATTTTCTCAAGAAACGACTTAAACCGTGAAAGAGCTTTAATGTTCATAAATAACTCACACGAATCTAAAGCTAAAAAAATATTCAGTAACCCGTCCGCATATGACAGTTTGAGGGCCTTAAGATGGTCTTTTGAATTTAAGAGTCTCAAGAATTCTAAAGTAATTCTTTCAAAAGACGAAAGTCTTAAAGATTCCTTTAATTCCCTAACAAAATTCCTTGTTTTTGAATCAATTCTCCAGCCGAATTCACCTAAAAAACGGTATGTACGTAACAGCCTGATGGGATCATCGCTAAAATTGCACCTCGACACCGCCCTGATTGTTCCCCTTTGAATGTCACGTAAACCTCCTAAAGGGTCGACGATTCCTCTTTCCGGCGACCACGCAATTGCATTCATAGTGAAATCTCTTCTCGACAAGTCATCCTCAATCGACCCTTGCATGGCTGTAAGGTCAATTGTTGTTGTATCAAAAATGATCCTTGATATCCCCCCCCCTTTCTCGAAATCTATGATTTTCCCATCGGTGCTTGCAGCAATCCTGGAGAGGAGCGGCTGGAAGTTACCCCTAACTACAATATCTACATCCGTTGGTTTAAAACCTCGCAACACATCTCGTATATATCCACCGACAAGGTAAACCTCGAAACCGGGTGCGAATATCGTTGATATGACTGGATTGGCAAGAATGCGATTATTGAGGTTTTCCATCCTTTGAGGTTAATTATGAAAAACGGCAGGAGGTATGTGCGATCTTCTCTCGATGGATTTTGGGGACTTTAGTCACTCTCCTTAATCGGCCTCCCCTCCCTCGGCAGTATCGCTATCCCGGACGGGTCAATGTGACAACGGAAATGATCCTTTTCGGGATTGAACCCTATCTGTTCGTTCTCCTTGATGACATTTAACTTATCCACAATCACTTTCCGGAGCTTGCAGCCTCTTTTCAGCACAGAATGGTCCAGTATGATGCAATCCTCCACGCTCACATCTTCCTCAACAATGACATTGCTTCTGATAATGGAGTTTTTTATCCGGGCATCATAGATCGTGGTTCCCTCTGAAATGATGCTGTTTGTTATTTCACCCCTCAGGACTTTTGCCGCGGCTCCCCGGTCGCCCGAGCTGTGAATCGGCCAGAATCTGTTGTTCAACTCGAAGCGCGGTGATTTACCCAACATGTCCATGTGGGCTTCAAAGAATGACGCAATGGTCCCCACGTCCCGCCAATATCCTTTTTCTTCATATGGCTTGGTATCAGGAATGATATTGGTACCGAAATCATATGCAAAGACCTTCCCGGAATGCACTAAGTCAGGTATAACATGAGCGCCAAAATCGTGCTGCTTTTTTCGCTGAGATTTTGCGAGCGCATCCAAAAGGACATCCCTATTGAAGAGATAATTACCCATGGAGACATATGCCAGATCGCGATTATCCGGCATCGGAGTAGGATTCTTCGGTTTCTCCTGAAATCCGATGATCCTTCTATCCTTGTCCGTGATGATGACTCCAAATGCCGACGCCGATTCAACGGGAACCGGCCTGGCAGCAACGGTAACAAAGGCGCCTTTTTCTAAATGAAAATCTATCATCTGCCGTATGTCCATCCTGTAAATGTGGTCAGCACCGAAAACTAAAACCACTTCCGGATTATGCTGACGGATAAGGTCGATATTCTGAAAGATGGCATCTGCTGTACCCTGAAACCACTCAGGTCCCATGCGCATTTGCGGTGGAACAACCGCAACGAAATGGTCTCGCATCACAGAGGAGAGAACCCAGTTCTGCCTCACATGTTCGATGAGGGACTGGGATTTATACTGTACCAGCAAGTAAATGGAATAGATGCGCGAATTCACGAGATTACTCAGGACAAAGTCCACTATCCGGTATCTGCCGCCGAACGGGACAGAGGGTTTTGAACGGAATGCGGTTAGGGGGAAAAGTCTTTCGCCCTTGCCCCCGGCAAGGACAAACGCGAGTACTTTTGGCTGTGCCATAGTGCTCCCTCCATATTACGTGAATGGATCTGTCGCTCCAGTTTATCTATGATAACACACATTATCAGCAGCCTTTCGTCGCGTCAAGTTGCGGAGTCGGCCCACGGATTCACTTGGAGCGTACTGCGGCCGCCCCGGCGCGTAACAAGATGTCCCCCCTCTCCCCCGACAGAGCCGAAGGATAGTCTCATTCGCATCACCGTGCCTTTCCCGATTTGTTGTCTGACCGCTCAATGAAGCAATATTTCCATGATCTCCCGATATCTCTCGGCGGTCCTTGTCACGATCTCATCCGGAAGCATCGGACCGGGCGGTGTCTTATTCCAATGAAGGGTAAGGAGATAATCTCGGACAATCTGTTTATCAAAACTGTTCTGCCCCTTTCCAGGCTGATAGTCCTTCAGAGACCAGAAGCGTGACGAGTCAGGGGTGAGAATCTCATCTATGAGAATTATATCCTTCTCACGGATGCCGAACTCGAACTTAGTATCGGCAATGATGATGCCCTTTTTTTCCGCAAATGCCCTTGCCTTTGCGTAGATCTTCAGGCTTACCATCTTCACTCGTTCTGCTGTTTCGCCTCCCAGAATCATCCTAACTTCATCAAGGGATATATTAATATCGTGACCCTCTTCAGCTTTTGTTGATGGCGTAAAGATCGGTTCCCCCAATCTCGATGATTCTATGAGACCCTGAGGCAAGCCGATCCCGCAGACGGTACCTTTTTCCCTGTATTCCGTCCATCCGCTTCCGGAGAGGTAACCTCTCACGATGCTCTCGACAGGGAGGGGTGCAGCCTTCTTCACCAAAACACTCCTCCCGTCAAGCGTATCTTTATATTTCTTGAGCAATGCGGGAAAGTCTCTGACATCCGTTGCAACTAAGTGGTTCTTGACAACATCTTCCATCAGCCGAAACCAATAAATCGATATTTGTGTCAGTACCCTCCCCTTGCCAGGGATACCATTTGGCAGGACAACATCAAAGGCCGACACTCTGTCAGTCGCCACCAGAAGAAGATGATCACCGAGGTCATAAATATCCCTCACCTTGCCCCTCTTTGGAACGCCTACATCAGGCATCTCAGTTTTCAAAACGACGTCATGAGC
Organism: Thermodesulfovibrionales bacterium; assembly: GCA_050014695.1. GTDB lineage: Bacteria > Nitrospirota > Thermodesulfovibrionia > Thermodesulfovibrionales > UBA9159 > UBA9159. The sequence goes on along the minus strand of JBEKCV010000003.1, from coordinate 59,824 downwards.
GCTCAACAAGTACCTCCCATCAAAACAAACTTGTCAAACCTCCACCTGTCCCAGCGAGGTGGGAACATTGCAAAGGATTTAACTGAAACGGAATTTTCATTTCGCCTTGTCCCGCCTGTTCTATCCGCGTCGAGGTTTATGATATAATAATGCATGGCTGTGCTCGAAATCAAAAAATATCCGGAACCGGTACTGGCGAAGCGAGCGGCACCCGTAAAAGATATCGGTGGAGACATCGAGCTTCTTATTGATGATATGATAGAGACGATGTATGCCGCTCCCGGAATCGGTCTTGCCGCGCCCCAAGTGGGTGTCTCCCAGCGGTTGATAGTCCTCGATGTAAGCCTGAGAGAAGGTGAGGAAATGCCTCTCATTGTGCTAATTAATCCTGAGATACTTCATGCGGAGGGAGAGACTGAAAGCGAAGAGGGATGCCTCAGTCTTCCGGGATTTCTAACTACGGTGGTCAGGGCGGAAAAGGTTGTTGTTAAGGGACTCGACAGAGAGGGCAGTCCAACGGAAATCGAAGGGGAAGGACTCCTTTCCAGGGCCTTGCAGCACGAGATCGACCACCTCAACGGCAGACTCCTTATTGACAGGATAAGCAGCATTAAGAGGGAATTCTTTAGAAAGCGCTTCCAGAAGGCTCTCTCAAAGGCTTAACTGAAGATACGGAATGCGTGAATCCATGCCAAGGACGAAAAGTGGAGAAATGGTTCATCTTCACCTGAGTAATTCAAGGGTTTATTTCTGGTTCCGCAAAGGACGCTTTCTTCCACGGTGTCCTCGTAACTCTTTTCATCCATGTACCCTGCATCTTTTCTTTTGGGGCTGATTTGTCCATTGTATTCTTTGGCACACCTGAGTTTGCGGTTTCTTCACTGAAGGCTTTGATCAGCTCGGGGGAAAACATCAGTCTTGTTGTCACACAGACCGATAAGATTAAGGGGAGAGGCCATAAACTGACTTCTCCTCCCATAAAAATTGCCGCAATCGATGCAGGATTAAAAATACAGCAGCCGGCAACTTTGAAACACGGCGCAGTATCATATGAAATAGCGGCGTTGAAACCTGAATTCATCGTCGTTGTTGCGTACGGAAAGATACTGCCCAAGTCGATACTTCAAATACCGCGCCGCGGTTGCATCAATGTCCATGCATCACTCCTTCCAAGATATAGAGGCGCGGCTCCCATCTCCTGGGCAATTATAAGGGGAGAACAGACAACCGGGATCACGACCATGCTCATGGACGAAGATCTTGACGCAGGCCCTATCCTTCTGAGGGCTGAGTTAGCAATTGCGCGTGAAGACACTGCATACAGTCTCGGCGAGAAACTTTCAGAATTAGGAGCTTCTTTACTCAAAGAAACCCTGAAGGGAATACGAGATGATTCCGTTAGGCCCGTTCTTCAGACCGGCGAAGCCACGTTTGCACCGGCATTGAAAAAGGAAGATGGATTGATAAACTGGTCAAAAAGCGCGGAAGACATTTTTAATTTCATCCGCGGGATGCAGCCGTGGCCAGGAGCTTATTGTCATATCAATGGAGAGGCGATCAAAATACTTAAGGCAGAACCCGCAGCGGGAAACGGAGTGCCGGGAGCCATAGAGAAGATCACTCCCCATGAATTGACCATCGGCACGGGAAACGGCCTTCTCTCACTTATCGAAGTCCAACCCCCAGGAAAGAAACTGATGCCTGTGTCTGCCTTTTTACAGGGCAGGAAGCTGCAACAAAGGATGCTCCTCACGTGATTCAAAAAATGCTGAGAGGCCTCACGTTACGAATCCTCTATCCGCTTTTTATGATCGCTGGTTCTTTTTCAAAGGGGAGGAAGGAAAAGCTGCAGGGTATTATCATCAGCCTGAACAATAAGCTCGTAACACGGGAAAAACACAAGGCAAAACGGATACTGCTTTTGTTGCCCCATTGCCTGCAGGTGAGCGATTGCGACATAAGGATCACTCATGATATCTACAAATGTAAACGGTGTGGAAAATGCGAGATCAAAGATCTCATCCAGATTGCAGATGACAATGGCCTGAAGCTTTTTGTTGCGACAGGGGGAAACCTCGCGCGAAAGATAGTCGCGGATGTCCACCCGGAGGCCATTGTCGCAGTCGCGTGTGAGAGAGACCTGACCAGTGGTATCGCGGACTCCTATCCGCTCCCTATCCTGGGCATTATCAATGAACGTCCCTTCGGGCCGTGTTTCAATACCAGGGTCAGTCTCGAAAGAGTGCAAGAGGCCATAAAATCATTCTGCAGAGAATAGGCCGGTGGGTAAGCGTAAAAAGTCTGAGACGGCCGAAACAACCTGAGAGACTCCGATGCGCTCATCGTGTCACCTCCTCCGTGTATGAATGTTTCGAGACATATGGAAACTAAGCTGAACACCCGAGAACTTGCTTTAAACGCCTTGCACGAAATATCGGAAAAGGGCAAAAAACCGAAGGATGTCATCGAAACCCTCGCTCCATCACTTGACAAGAGAGAACGATCGTTCCTCATGGAGCTTGTTTATGGCGTATTGCGATATCGGGACACCCTTGACTGGCTCCTGAAGGCATTCCTAAAGAGACCTTCAGGTCTCGGATCACGAACCATCGACAACCTAAGACTTGCTGCATATCAGTTACTCTTTATGCGGGTACCGGCGTGGGCTGCCGTGAATGAGGCTGTGGATATGGAAAAGAAAAGCGGCAGGCCCGAGGTGGTCAACGGAGTTTTACGGACTATGCTCAGGAATCTCGAATCTGTAAGGTTACGATTGAACGAACTAAAGGAGGCGAGAGATTCTCTACATATCTCGCTGTGCACATCCCACCCCCGATGGCTCATAGAGAGGTGGATCAGGCGCTTCGGAGACAGGCAGGCTATGGAGCTTGCAGAGGCAAACAATACGATCCCTCCGCTTACCCTCAGGGTGAATACGCTTAAGGCAAGACGCGAGGCAATACTCCAATCATTTTCAGACACGGGTATTCACGCAGAGGCCACGCGTATTTCGCCGGACGGCATAAAACTGAGGGACTTCCAGGCATTTAAAGAACTCTCAGGTACGGGTTCCGTCATTGTCCAGGATGAGGCATCGCAGCTCATAACGTATCTCCTTGAACCTCGTCCGGGGGAGCGGGTACTGGATGCGTGCTCCGCGCCCGGGGGAAAGACAACGCACATTGCCCAGCTTATGAAAGACACAGGAGAAATAGTGGCAGTCGATAGTGAGGAAGAAAGAATCCAACGGTTAACGGAAAACATATCCCTCCTCGCTCTCTCCTCGGTAAATGTCGTAAAGGCGGATATTCGTGAATATTCGACGAATGAACTCTTCGACAGGATTCTCCTGGACGCCCCCTGCTCTTCCCTCGGCGTTGTACGGAGAAATCCTGACATCAAGTACCGACACACCGCAAAAGACCTCTTGGGATTCGCCGCAAAGCAGGTCGGTCTTCTCCGCTCAGTCTCGCGGTTGTTGAAACCGGGGTGTACCATGGTATACTCTGTATGCTCCACGGAACCGGAAGAAGGCGAGGAGGTCATAAGAGAATTCTTGAAGGAGTCGGAGGATTTCTATATCATAGACACAGCCATGTCCTTGGTTAAAAGATTTATAAAAAATGGATTTTTCCGTACTTATCCGCACAGGAGCGACCTTGATGGCTTCTTCGCGGTGAGACTATGCAGAAAAGCTTGAAAAAGATATTCACGGTTCCCCTGTATCTCTTTGGGTTTATCCTGATGGGCTTATTGTCAGGATATCTCACCTTTAAGATCATGAGTTTCAGCAAAACCGTTGATGCACCTGACCTGAAAGGAAAAACGGTTATCGAGGCGACTGATCTCTTAACAAGGGTCAATCTCTATCTGAACGTTGAAGGGGAGGATTACGATCCCACGATAACCGTGGGCCGTATCATCCGACAGGACATACCCCCCGGCAACAAGGTCAAGGAACAAAGGGAAATCAGGGTATTTTTGAGCAAAGGGCCGAAGGTCCAGTCTGTCCCTGACCTCACAGGCCAACAATTACATGATGCTGAATCTATCATCGCGAAAAGCGGCTTGCGGATCGAAAAGATTATCCGGGTTCATTCAAGAACCATCGAAAAGGACGTTATCATCTCCCAGAGGCCCAACCAGGATGAGGCAGTGATGGATTCTCTTTCTCTTGTCGTGAGCTTGGGCCCTTATGATGCCACTTACGTCTGTCCTGATTTCTCCGGGAAAAGCACAGATGAAGCATCTGATCTGGCTCGACAACTTGGCCTCAGGATAGAACTCGTGGGCCAGGGAGACAGGGTCAAGACGCAAAAACCGAAGCCTTCATCTCTGATAAAATCAGGAGATACCATAGAACTTCACCTGGAAGGAGAGGCAACTTCACATGGTTAAGATAGCACCATCAATCCTTTCAGCCGACTTCTTGAGGCTGGGCGAAGAAATACGGGCGGCTGAAGCAGCAGGTGTGGATATGCTCCACCTCGATGTTATGGACGGCCATTTTGTTCCGAATATCACCATAGGGCCGTTTATCGTGGAAGCAATCAGAAAGGCCACAAAACTCCCCCTTGATGTGCACCTCATGATAGAAGCCCCCGACAGATATGTACAGGACTTCATCGCTGCGGGGAGCGATTTGCTTACGGTGCACGTAGAGGCATCAGTCCATCTCCACAAAACAATCCACTCCATAAAGGAGAAAGGCGTGAAGGCTGGTGTTTCTCTAAATCCTGCGACACCCGTATGGAGCCTGGACAGCATCCTCTCCGACGTGGATTTTGTTCTCATCATGTCCGTCAATCCAGGGTTTGGCGGGCAGAAGTTCATTCCGCAGTCACTGGAAAAAATACGGATACTCAACAGGATGGTCATAGAGCGGGGTTTGTCCGCGCGTATTGAAGTGGATGGAGGGATTAAGTACGAGAATGCAAAGGACGTGGCTGACGCCGGAGCCGGGATACTCGTTATGGGCTCTGCATTCTTTCATGCCCAGGATTATGGAGAACTCACGTCGAAATTGAGAGAGGCACTCGGTGGCAACTGACATCTTTCAGAGGGCCGAACGTATGCGCGAGGACTCGCGGTATCGGGAAGCGTTGTCGGCATACCGGAAAGCCTTGCGGGCTTACTCGCAAGGTGACGACAGCATCGGCATGCTCTGTTGTCTCCTTTCCATAGGGGATACGTATAGGATGACAGGAAATTTTCGTGGCGCGGGAGATGCCTATACGGAAGCAATTTCTCTCAGCAGACGCATGAGGAAAAAGCGTATGCGTGCTGATGCGATGGTCGGACTCGGCTTGTCGTTGCGGGCATTGGGCGAGTGGAAAGACGCAGTGAGGTTGTTCTCCGATGCTCGGGGCATTTACGAGGAAAAGTCTGATACCGAGGGGCTGGCCTTTGTCCTTTGGGCAGAGGGAGGCGCCTTTAGGGTGGGCGGGGATGCTAAGAAAGCCATGCACTCATTCAGGAAGGCATACAAATTGTTCTCGTCATTCCCGGATGTGGAACATCAAAAAGCGACGGGATACTGTCTCTGCGGCCTTGGTGGTGTCTCGAGAGTTTCCGGATTGTGGGATGATTCCCTGCATTATTATAGAGAAGCAAATGAACTCTTATCATCGCTGCATGACCGGTTCGGCCTCGCCTATTCGTACTGTGGCATCGGCAATGCGTTGCGAATGAAAGGAGACTATGCCGGAGCGATGAAACATCTCAGGAAGGCAGAAACCTTGTACAAAGGGATTGGGGACATCGTAAGTTACTCCTATACCCTCTGGAGCATGGCAATGACTCATCTGATGAAAGGGAGACTGAAAGAGGCCGAGCAATGCCTCGAAAAAGCCGCACGGCGATTCAAGACGACAAGGGACGTACGAGGGCTCATCTATTGCAGGCTCGGTCTCGGTGAAGTCCTTTTCTTGAGAGGAGATATCCATGATGCAATAACGGCATTCACGAGATCTCTTGACGATTCGCGAAAGCATGATTTTTTGATAGAGGCATGCCATTCGGAGGCTCTTTTAAATTACAGTACTACACAGAAACGTGATAGTTCCTGTTATAAAAAAATCGGCTTGCGGCTGACATTCAGCCCCATCCCGTTCAATATCCCGTAAGAGGAGAACTCCTTGGGTACCCTCAATCTCCCCAATACTCTCACCATCACCAGGATAATTTTGATACCCCTCTTCGTTACATCAGTCATTTACAAGAAATATGATTATGCCCTGTATCTCTTTGCCGTCGCCGCGCTTACTGATACCTTTGATGGATTGATCGCCCGGCTGAAAAACCAGAAGACTGCCCTTGGAAGCTTCCTCGATCCCCTTGCTGACAAGTTCCTTCTCGTGACATCGTTTATTCTTTTCTCCATTTATGAGTTGATCCCCACGTGGCTCACGATCACGATGATCAGCAGGGACATTATCGTGATAACGGGATGGGTCGTCCTTTACATTGTGACACATAAAGCAAAAGTTGAGGTCACCATACTCGGAAAGACCGCCATCGCGCTCCAGCTTATCTTGATATGGTACGTACTGTTGGATTTGAATGTTCCGGGTCTCCCTCAGGTGCGACGGTACCTGATATGGATTACCGCGATCTTTACCATAGCTTCAGGATTGCACTATATATACCGGGGGCTCAAACAGACAGGTGCTTAAGGATCATGGCTTAGAAATCGAACGGGTGCTGCCCGGCAGTATAGCCCATTCAGTCGGCGTGACTGCCGGAGACACCATTCTCTCGATTAATGGTCATGAGGTCGCTGATGTAGTCGATTTCCTTTTTTATCGGAAGGAGGAGCAACTGGACATTCTCGTCACAAGGAAAGATAAGAGACTCTCCTTCAAACTCTTGTTACAAGAAGGTCAGGAATCGGGGATAGAGATAAAGCCCTTCAAGATAAAGATATGCAGGAACAAATGTCTCTTCTGTTTTGTGAGTCAGCTTCCCAAAGGTTTACGGAAAACCCTCTATGTAAAAGATGAAGACTACAGGATGTCTTTTCTCTATGGCAACTACGTCACGCTCACGAGCCTCACCCCGCAGGAAAAGAAAAGGATTGTGGAGCAGCGGTTGAGCCCCCTTTATCTGTCCATTCACTCCACAAACAAGGCAATCCGCAACAGCCTGCTCGGTAACCCGAAAGCGCCGGATATCCTTAAGGACTTGCGTTTCTTCAAGGAATATAAGATCCGGATGCACTGCCAAATCGTATTATGCCCTGGGTATAATGATGGGAAAGATCTCCAACGAACTATCAGGGACCTCTATAAATTGTATCCCTATGTTCTCTCCATAGCCGTTGTTCCCGTCGGGCTCACTGCTCATAGAAAGCCAGGATTGAAAATGAATCCTGTCGAAAAGGAGGACGCGGCGAAGGCAATCGCCATCATAGACGCATTCCAGAAACGTTTTAGAAAGAAACATGGGGATTCCATCGTCTATGCGGCTGATGAGCTTTATTTGGAGGCTGGGATCGCCTTTCCGCCACTAGTCGAATATGACGAACTTCCTCAGGTGGAGAACGGTGTGGGCATGGTGCCCTTGTTCATGCATCAGTCAAAAAAGATCAAGATGCCTCAGGTTGCAGGGAAAAAGAGGTTCATCACCTTTACCGGCACCTCTTTTTATCCGTACCTCTCCAAGTTTGTTGATAAGCTCAAGAAGAGTGGGATTACTATTGAAGTCATCGCTGTCGAAAATACTTTTTTCGGCACGAGTATTACGGTTGCTGGACTTCTTACCGGAAGGGATGTCGTAAAATCCCTTGCTGAGGACATAACAAAGGATGATATCCTCCTTATACCCGATGTTGTTATGAAAGATGGGCATGAAGTCTTTCTCGATGATGTGTCGAGACAGGACGTACAGGATCTCCTCGGCATAAAAGTGGTGATCATCGAATCCACTCCCAAAGGATTAGTGGATGCGATTACAAGCCTATCATAACCTTGTGGAAATCTCGTGCTATGTTATACACCCTTCGGAGGTTATATGAAGATACACGGTACAACAAAGATTACAGGCCTCTTTGGCTTTCCGGTGGAGCACAGTTTATCTCCTCTAATGCATAATGCTGCGTTTGCATATCTTGGCTTGGATTACTGCTATGTGACGTTTCCGGTGAGGCCTGACCTTTTAGGGGATGCGGTAACGGCAATACGGGCACTTGACCTGAAAGGGATAAATGTCACCGTTCCACACAAGGAAAACGTGCTTCGGTTCCTCGATGCGGTTAATGAAGAGGCCGCCTTCATAGGAGCTGTCAATACGATTCAAAACTCTGCGGGCCAGCTGATCGGATACAATACCGACGGCAGGGGGTTCATGGAGTCTTTGACCGAGGCGAGCATTGAAATAGACGGAAGAGCCGTCCTGATAATTGGCGCCGGAGGCGCGTGCAGAGCTGTAAGCTATTACCTGAGCGAAAAAGCCTCAAAACTCCAGATATTCGACATAGATGCAGTTAAGGTTGAGAAACTGGTGAACGACCTGAGCCTGATTCGGGCCAACGTAAGCCGCAGAAAGGCTCTGGATACCCTCGAGGGCGTCGATATGGTAATCAACGCGACTCCCCTCGGCCTGAAAATGAGCGACAGTTCCCCTATCAATGTTTCTCTTCTCACGGAGAAGATGACGGTCTGCGACCTCATTTATAAAGAGACTCCTTTGCTCCGGGCTGCGTCAAAGAAGGGATGCAAGACCCTTAACGGTCTCGGCATGCTCCTTCATCAGGGCGTGTTTGCATTCGAGATATGGACAGGAATAAAACCGCCTGTTGATGTCATGCGCAACGCCATCTCTGGGTTTGCAGATGAAAGCCCTTGTTCTCAACAGTTTCGCCGGGAGGAAAAATAGATGAAACAAATCTCAATGGCCGCTGATTGGTCAGGAGAGGAATAACTGGCAATGGCAATATCAAAAAAAATGAGCGCTGCCTCATGGAATCTTACCAACCTGTTTCAAGGTGACAACGATCCTCGGATGGAAGACAAACGCAAGCTTGTCGAACAGGAGAGTTATGCATTTATCAACAAATGGAAACCGCGGAAAGACTATCTCGAAGACCCAGAGGTACTTAAACAGGCACTGGACGAATATGAAGCGTGGACTAGACGTTGCGGCACCGACGGGGACGAGGGATACTATTTCATGCTCAGGACACAGCAGGATCAGAATGATCCAACCCTCAAGGCAAGATTTAACAAGATTGAGGATTTCAGTCGGAGAATTCAGAATGAGATCCAGTTTTTTTATTTGAAAATAGGCACGATACCGCAGAAAAAGCAGAAACGATTCCTTGAATACAAGGCGCTGAAGAAGTATAGACACTTCCTCGAACGGATATTCGCGGAATCCAGATATCTCCTCAGTGAGCCCGAGGAACGGATCCTGAATCTTAAAGCCTCAACCTCCTACATAAATTGGGTAAAGATGACATCGGGCTTTCTGGCAAAGGAAGAACGGGAAGTGACTGCAGAGAACGGCAAAAAGGTACTCAAGACCTTTGCGGAGATAGCAAGCCTTATGAATAGCAGAAATAAAATAGTGCGGCATTCGGCATCAGGGGCATTCAATGATATACTGGGCAAGCAGGTCGAGGTTGCTGAAGCAGAAATTAATGCAATCCTGGCCAACAAAATGATTGACGATGAGCTTCGCAAAATGCCGAGGCCGGACCTGAGTAGACATATCAGTGACGATATCGATAGTGAAATTGTTGACGCCCTTATCATCGCTGTGTTTGAAAGGTTTTCCATTCCATCCCAATTCTATGCGCTGAAGGCAAAACTCATGGGGGTGAGAAAATTACAATACCATGAGAGGAATGTCGAATACGGACACATCGAGAAGAGTTACCCTTACGGTAAATCCATCAAACTCATAGAAAGGGTTTTTAAGAAACTTGATACCACGTTTACCGATATCCTTACAAGATTCAGGGAGAACGGCCAATTCGATGTGTATCCAAGAAGAGGAAAGGCGAGCGGTGCCTTCTGCATGCATCATCTCATTTCTCAGCCGACGTACATCCTGCTCAATCACACCGGTAAATTGCATGATGTTTTGACCTTGGCCCATGAACTTGGTCACGGAATAAACAATGAGTTAATGAGAGAGAAACAAAACGCCCTGAACTTTGGAGCCCCTCTTTCGACCGCTGAAGTAGCCAGCACGTTCATGGAAGACTTTGTGTTTCAGGAACTCCTAAAAGAGGCTGATGACGAATCGAGGCTTGCCATTATGGTGAATAAACTGAACGATGATGTCGCGACCATCTTCAGGCAAGTCGCCTGCTATCGATTTGAACAGGAAATTCATCAAGCATACAGGCAAAAAGGCTATCTGTCAAAAGAGCAAATCGGAAACTTATTTCAGAAACATATGGCGGCGTATATGGGAAAGGCTGTTGAACAATCTCCGGGATCAGAAAACTGGTGGGTGTACTGGGGACATATCCGTTACTTTTTTTATGTCTATTCCTATGCAAGCGGACTTTTGATCTCCAAATTTCTTCAAAACCGGGTCAAGGAAAATCCTCCATTTATCGAGAAGGTCAAGAAATTATTGTCCGCAGGACTGTCAGAGTCGCCAAAGAACATTTTCAGAGAACTCGGCGTGGACATCACAGATAAAGGTTTCTGGTCTCAAGGTCTGAACGAGGTTGAAAATCTCTTGCAAGAGACTACGATGTTGGCCCGAAGTCTGGGGAAGTTCAAATGATGAGCTTACAGAATCTCTTACAGATCATCTTGACCGATGAGTGATAAAGTATGCTAAGATTGATTAATGTTATTTCAGGGAGGAACGATGGTAGCGAAAAGAAAAGTAAACATTTCGAAGATCACAAAGGTGTCCAAAATGAAGAAGACTGCAAAAAAGGCTTCCCCAAAAAAGCAGAAAGAGCTGAAGACGGGCAGTCAATATGAATGTGGTGCATGCGGTCTAACCCTAACGGTCGATGAACCTTGCGGTTGTGCTGATTTCTGTGACATTATCTGTTGTGGTGAGCAGATGAGGCTCGTGAAATAATTCGTACCAACCCCCAAAAGGGTCTTAACGGCGACTCCGCTTGAGTTGCCTGACAGAAATTTACCTTCTTCAAGAGATTACCTGGTACTTGGTTTACTGTTTATATCGACCGCATGCCACCACTCACCCCGCCCTCACGGACGGGGCTTGCATAAAGGCCAATTATCTCACAGGATAGTACCCTCTCGGGGCATAGTATCCCGCCGGTGCTGCATATGCTCTCGGGGCATAGTATCCCGCCGGTGCTGCATATGCTCTCGGGGCATAATATCCCGCCGGTGCTGCATATGCTCTCGGGGCATAATACCCCGCCGGCGCTACATATGCTCTCGGGGCATAATACCCCGCCGGTGCTACATATGCTCTCGGGGCATAGTATGGTCCAGGAGCATAGTATGTTTCAGGTGCCTGAGGTGGAGCATAACCGTATGGCGCTGGTACTGTGGCTGCAAGATTGACTACGGTTCCAATAATGGCCGCAGGAATAGCGAGAGCAACGGTGATTGGCCACAAAGGATTGAATCCACCGCCTCTTCCATGGTAGTATCCTCCTCTCCATCCGCCGGCAAACACTGGTGCTACGGATGTTAAGGATAGAAGGCTTATAACGATAACTGTCACAACAATCTTTCTCATAAATCCTCCACTTCCGTTTGTTTTACATTGTTACCCCCTTCAATTTAATAGACGCTAAGATCAAGTGAAAGGTTACACGGGAAAGTATTCGAGAAACAGCCATCGAAATATCGCACACTGTTGACACGGGCAGGGCTGAAAGAACCTCGGAACGTGAAAAGATGCTATTTCACCATTTGCTATTAGCTGATGGACTAACTGTTGAGGAAAATGCTTATCAGGCACGTGCCCTTTACTCCTGGATATTGGTAACTACTTAAGGAATGGAGACAGGAAGTTATAATTCCACTGATTTACTCTTGAAAACCTTCAGCTCTGACAGGACGGTTGCAGGTGTCAGGTACAGGAAGGAATCTGGCGAGAACATGCATTCTGAGGGACCATGAGCTGCCAGGCCACAAGGGGCGAACTGAAAACGTGCCACGGTTAATCGGCGTCGGTATCCATAGCATTGTTATGTGGCGTCCTATTTTTTCCCACAGTTGTCTAGATCAGCTCCCGTTGATTTGAGAATATTCTTGATCTATTCCTTGGACTGAAATTGAATATACATAATTCTAATTTTGTCTTCCTGTTGTATCAGATCTACTGCATATTTCCTATTTTCAATCCTCCAGACTGCCATTTCATGATCTCTGAGCAGTGGTAGCTGCTCGTAATTCTTGTAAATCCTGTTTAATGAATCTCTTGCTTCTTGAAACGTGACTTCCGACGGATACATTATAGTTGCAGCGATATATACCCCATTTCTAATATTTAGTAATGTTGTAAATGGCTCAACTTCATCTGTTTCTTTATTTCGAAGAAGTTTAATCTCATTCGAAGTGGGCTGACCCAATATATCAGGATTAAATAGCTGGATATCTTTTGCCCGTACCATAGAAGGAATAAGAAGTAGAACCAGCAACAGCATTGATAGTTTCATTATTATCTCCTCACATAACTACGGCAATAAGGCGAGAGGGCAACGAGCTTTTTGAAACAACAAATTCCCCATCGCCTTGATTGATGTGTTCTGCGTCTCTGTTGGTTTTTTTACATCTTAGGGCAAAAATCCCCTTCCGCCATGCTTGCATGAAAGGTAGGGGATGAATTGCCTGCCGTGCATTTTGCAGCTGCGCACACTCGGTTCCTCTGCTACTATAATAGCAGAGAATACGAGTTAGATAAGGGTTGCCATTCAGTATATGCTCTTCAGTTTCACCTGGTTAAGTGTGTCAAATATAGAAAGAGGATATTGACGGGGCTTTTTGATGACAGGCTCAAGGAGATTATGAAGGGAAAGAGGATTCATGATGCCAATATAGCCGCGACAATGATTGCAAATGGCGTCTCAATTCTCTTCACTTTAAATGTCGAGGATTTTAAGACGTTCAAAGAAATAAGACTAATATCGGCACGTTATTAACGAACAAAATGGAAGGCGAAGAAAGAACAAGAAGCGTTCGATTTCGTCAACGGGTGATTGCAGATCGCAACTGTTTGAACTTTATGGTTTTGCTTTGAAGTTGTTTCTTTCTACTGCTACACAACACTTTTGAACAATCGGTACCGACCTTTGCTTCTCCCTATACCCAACGCCGACGATCTCTCACTCAAAATGACATCTTTCAAACCGAAAGGATCAGTCTGGCTGTAACACGTTCATCCACGGCTCCGGCGGATATTCCCTTGCTATCGATTGACAAGTGAGAACTCTGTGATAGCATTTTGGTAAGGAACGATTGTCGTGAAAAGAACGTAATCTCAGCCTGAAATTCCGGCAATGCCGCTCGAAAAAGAGGTTGAGCGCATAAAAATAGAATGAATGCAATGCTCCGAATCAAATGCTCGGAGGACATTTATGCCACGGCTTTGCCGTGGAGAGCATCTTTTAAAAGGAGGAGACCATGAAACAAAGAAGGCAAGCGGTAGCAATTGTCTTTGCTGTAATTGTCGTCGGTCTGGTTTTCATCGCCAGCCCGACATTTGCGGCGGACAAGAAACCCAACATCGTGTTCATCATGGGTGATGACATCGGCATGTGGAATATCGGCGCCTACCATCGCGGCATGATGGCCGGCAAGACGCCTAACCTCGACAAGCTCGCCAAGGAAGGCATGCTGTTCACCGACTATTACGCCGAGGCGAGTTGCACGGCTGGCCGCGCAAACTTCATCACCGGCGAATTGCCCGTCCGCACCGGCATGACGACGGTTGGACAGGCGGGTGCCAAGATGGGCATTCCGGAAGAGGCTTGCACGATCGCCACCGCGCTCAAAGCGTTAGGCTACGCCACCGGCCAATTCGGCAAGAACCATCTGGGCGATCTCAATGAGTTCCTGCCCACCGTCCACGGCTTCGACGAATTCTTCGGCTACCTGTATCACTTGGATGCGATGGAAGACCCGTTCCACCCCAACTATCCGCAGAATCTGCTGACTGTCGTCGGCCCGCGCAACATGGTGCATTCCTGGGCGACCGACGCGGACGACCCGACCGAAATGCCACGCTGGGGCAAGATCGGCAAGCAAAAAATCGTAGACGAAGGACCGTTGCCGCCACATCCCATGCCCGGCATCAAATACAACATGGAGACCGTGGACGACGTAATCCGCGACCTCTCCTTGAAGTTCATGGAAAAGGCCAAAGCGGATGGTAAGCCGTTCTTTGTCTGGCTTAACCCGACGCGCGTGCACATTGTTACCCACCTTGCCCCCAAATGGGAAGCGATGCGCACCTCGGAGAACGGTTGGTCCCTGGAGGAAGCCGCCATGGCCCAGTTCGATAACGACGTCGGTCTGGTGCTGCAGAAGCTCAAGGACATGGGCGAGGACGACAACACCATCGTGGTGTTCACCACCGATAACGGCACCGAACTCTTCACCTGGCCCGATGGTGGCACGACACCGTTCGCGCAATCCAAAGGAACGGTCATGGAAGGCGGCTTCCGCGTTCCGTGCATCGCCCGCTGGCCCGGCCACATCCCGGCAGATTCGGTGCAAAACGGCATCTTCTCCGGCATGGACTGGTTCCCGACCTTCCTCGCCGCTGCTGGCAACCCGAACATCACCGACCAGTTGCTTAAGGGTGTGAAACTCGGTGACCGTACTTACAAGAACCACCTGGACGGCTACAACCAGATGGACGCCATCACCGGCAAAGGCGCGTCCGCACGTCACGAAATTTTCTACCTCGGAGAAAGCACGCTCGGCGCGGTGCGCATTGACGACTACAAGTATCGCTTTATTGACCAGCCCCGGGGCTGGATAGGTGTAAAGAACCATCCCGATGTGCCCATCATCACCAACCTTCGCCTCGATCCATTCGAACGCATGGGCTGGCCTGACGCGGGGACGAAGGAAGGCGCGCAGCAATACTTCGATTGGTTCAAGTATGAATTCTGGCGCTTTGTGCTCGTCCAGCAGCTGATGGGCAAGGAAATCCAGACCTTCCTCGATTACCCGCCGATGCAGCGGGGTGCGACCTTCAACCTTGACGCTCTGAAAGCGGAGATGGCGCAAAGGATGCGCGAGGCCGAGGCGGCGAGTAAAGGCACCGGCCAATAAAGTAAAAGAATTACCTTCACCGGGGGCGGCTCGCAAGAACCGCCCCCGCAGCCGTAAGGTCGGCTTGGGGCTTTCCCGCGTTGCCTTGTAGCCGGCAGTTGTACTTCACACGGCGATAGTTTCTGGGATGAAACGTTTACGATTGAGTGTATTGGTGTTGGTGAAAACAAAAGCGTTGTATGAGGAGCGCTGGGTTTTCATCCTCGCAGCCGTGCCGTTATGGCAATTCAAAAATCAGCGCAAGAAGTTCGCCGAGTGACGTCAAATTTAAAAAACATTCGGGCAAGACAATGGAAGAAATCAGAATAAAAAAAGAGAAACAAAGGAGGAAAAGACAATTAGAGAAAAAAGAATGCACATGGCAATGTTAACAGGCATGGCGGTATTGTGCCTGGGTATTTCGGCCTGTGCGTCGGCTCCCATGTCGTAGTCCGAGAAAATGGAGAAGCAGGCGTCTGTTCGCGATATGTCGAATCAGACGCCTCTACAACGCGAACCCTGCTGCGCAAGATGCAATCGCGAATTCGGCTGGCTATGCGGTTTTCAGCGACTCCGGCTTTAAGCTTCTGTTAATGGGTGGGGAAAAGGGCGCTGGTATCGCTGTAAACAACGCTACCAAGCAGGAGACCTTTATGAAGATGGTGGAACTGCAGCCCGGGATAGGTTTGGGGGCCGAGAAGTTCCGTGTCGTGTTCGTCTTTGATACATCCGACGCATTCAATAAGTTCGTGACTTCCGGCTGGGAGTTCGGGGCCAATGCGATGGCGGCGGCCAAGACCAAGACCGAGGGCGGTGCGCTTGCAGGGGCTGTAACAGTGTCAGAAGGCGTACATATGTATCAGCTCACTGAAGAAGGTGCTATCGTCGGAGTCAGCATTACGGGTGCCAAGTACTCCAAGGATTCCAATCTGAACTGAGGCGCGACTCCATAAGTACAGCATTGAGAAGGCGATCTTGGACAAGAGATGGAGGTTGCTGGATATCGAAAAGGTGAAGTGATCCGAAAGAAAAAAGGAACTCAGAAGTCAGAGGGGCGAGGTCAATATCTCGCCCTTTGTGGTGCACAGTGCTTCCACAATTGTAAATCAGTTCGCTTGTTGATGAATCTCGTTTTGTGGCTGAAGGCTTGAGGGAATAGCCGAAAGAAGGATTTCGGGGGAAAATAGATGCGCGACGCGATTGCCGTCACCACAAAGGGAACCGGAAGCCCAAGACATCCCGCCGGCCTATATGTGCTCTTTTTTACGGAAATGTGGGAGCGGTTTTCCTATTACGGAATGCGGTCACTGCTGGTTTACTACATGATCAAGCACCTGCAGTTTACGCAGGAACGGTCGTCGGAGATTTACGGGCTCTATACCGGATTTGTCTACTTCACCCCGCTCTTCGGCGGCATGCTTGCGGACCGGCTTCTCGGGCAGCGGCGAACCGTCATCCTGGGAGCCGTGCTCATGGCTATCGGACACTTCCTGATGGCCGTTGAAGGCATGTTCTTCCCTGCGCTGATCTTCCTGATCCTCGGAAACGGTGCCTTCAAGCCTAATATCTCGACACAGGTAGGGGCGCTGTACCCTCAGGGCGACCATCGCCGCGACCGCGCATTCAGTGTCTTCTATATGGGAATCAACCTCGGGGCCTTCTTTTCACCGCTCGTGTGCGGGACCCTAGGCGAGAAAATCGGGTTCCACTGGGGCTTTGCCGCCGCGGGCGTCGGCATGGTAGTCGGGCTTCTCGTGTATCTCTGGGGCCAGAAGCACCTCGCTCCCGATCTGATCATGCAGAAAAAAGGATTCAACCAGAGGACGTCTTCGGAGCGGATGACGCGTCAGGACTGCCTAAAGATCGGCGCGATTTTCGTTATGATGGCTCTGAGCATCGTTTTCTGGAGCGTTTACGAGCAGCAGGGCAACACGATGGCGCTCTGGGCCGACACCCATACGGATCGGATGATCTTCGGCTGGGAGATGCCAGCCTCGTGGTTCCAATCTTTCAACCCGCTCATGATCTTCATGTTCGTTCCGCTGCTGAACATCTTCTGGGAACGGCGGGATCGCCGCGGAAAAGAACCTTCGAGCATCGCCAAGATGGGAACCGGCTGCATTCTGCTTGCCACAGCCTTCCTGATCCTGATTCCGCCGGCCCGAGAACTGGCGATCAACCCCAGAGCTAGCCTCTGGTGGCTTGCGGGCTGCTCGTTCGTGCTCACGATCGGCGAGATCCATTTTTCACCGATCGGCCTCTCCTTGGTGACCAAATTAGCTCCTGCCCGAATAGTCTCCATGATGATGGGCGTCTGGTTCCTATCGAGCTTTTTCGGCAACTATCTGTCGGGCTATCTTGGAACGTTTTGGGAGAAAATGTCCAAGGAACATTTCTTCCTGCTGATGTTCGCGCTGTCCTTCACGGCCGGACTTGCGTTTTTTCGCCTCCTCAAACCTCTGAAAAAAGCGACCGGACAGGGCGAACAGACCTCTGCGGATGCGTAATAATCTGATATCTGTGCTACCAGGAACGGAATAAATACCCTTTGCCTTCTTTGCATGCCGGGGGTTGTCGGCCAGCAATAGTTTTATACGGACTTTTAATGTTGCCTATATTCAGTTATTCAGTACACTTCGAACCTTCTTAAGAAGGTCCTTTGGTGATATCGGTTTGAAAACAATAGGCATGTCGTTTCCACATGATACCTTATCGCCCGCAAAGTCACCCCATGACCTCGTCCGTTAGGTCCACTTGGACGATGCCGACCATGCGCTGCGCAGAAGGTCGGCTAACATAATCGGCTCGGTCTCGCCGTCCAGCTTGGCACAGTGCGTTACTTCTTCCGCTGATCCTCTGGCTGTATGCCCTTTGTCGGACCGGCACCGAAACCGAGCAGCAGCACTTTGTGTCTCACCAACCGGATGATCACTTGCTCGAACAGTACGCTCGCGACCGGGTAGCATCCTCGAACGCCACATCACCCGCCTGTGCAGCCAGGTGGAAGAACGGCTGTGGCGTTCACTCCCCCGTGCATCAACAGTGACCAATAGGCAAGGCTGGAAATCCTGCTGGTCCTGACAGGCGGAAACCTCATCTACCAACTCCTTGAGCCTATCATCAAGAAGCTCCGCCAATATTGTTTTCCTGTAGTTGACACACACAACGAGGTGGAACTGAATAGCACATACTGAAGGTAACCTTTATCAAAACTTTTCAGAAGCTTCTTAGGTCTTTAAATCCTGATGCCGGGCCAGTTTTCGATAGGATCGGTAGAGGTAACCACGTGCATCCCGGCATCAGCAAATCTCCTGAACGCGGCATCAGCCTGTTCTGTATAGTCCAATATCCCAGGCACAACGACGGGTGAGGTGCAGTCTTCCAGGAGATATATCCTTTCAACGAGCCGCTTGTCCTGGACAAGGATATCTTCCAGAAGCGCCCCAATCGTCCACGCCACACAATGGCTCTTAGCCTGCCCGGCGATGAGGACTGCATCAAAGTGGAGAAGCTTTCTAAAGAAGTTCTCGTTCTTCCGACCTATCGGCTCTCCATTGGGATCCTCCAGCACCTCTGGGCCGAGAGCGGAATAGTGCTCGGTAAAAGGCCTGTCCCCTTTCACATGGAAATCGGTTTGACTGTATCGTGCTATGCAATGAAAGAATGTGGCTTGTTCAAAAGATGCAACGAGCGCATGACCGATACCCCCCTGCATACCGTGATACGGCCATATGGTGAGGTCATATTTCCCCCCCTCTTTCAGCTTTCTCACATAGTTCAGGAGATGGCGCTGTCCGTAGTCCTCCGTGATCTGCAAACTGTAACAAATCTCAGGATTAAACTTCCAAACACCTTTCAGCGCGTCTTGCTCCGAAATCAACGTGAAAGGAGGGGGATGCTCCCCCATATCGTTGATCAGATAGATCGAATGGAAAATCTGCATCGCCTGATGTGTATCCATCGTAGGGCATATTGACGTGATCACATCAAGATTTCGATAGATGAATTCGCAGAGTCTTCGACTGTCGTTAACAGCCCCGGTGCCTGATCGCCCGGCCACGTATAATTCGAATCCGGGAATACAGAACGTATTCTGCACATCAACAGCCAAGAGACAGATCTTGAAGCTGTCTCTTGCTGCTACTTGTATGTTGTGCTCCTCCCTCCACTGCCTCGCTTCTTCGGCCCTTTCCTCATAGGGAACTCTCCAGACTTCACCGCTCTTCTTTGGGTCGAAGTGAGGAGGGACAGGAAGCTCCTTGCGCCTCATACGTTAGCGCTCCCTGCTATTCCAAGCCGTGTAAGGCAAAAGACAAAACCCATATATCGATTACCCACAAAGTCTTTTGGGGCACGATACACTCCTATCTAGATATCTTTCGCAATCTTGAACTTTTCCATGAGTGCTTTTTCAACAGCCTCGGGGACGAGTTGTTTTACAGAACCTCCGAAAAAAGCAACCTCCCTTACGATGGTAGAGGTAAGGTAGGAATATTCCTCAGAAGGCATCATGAAGACCGTCTCGATATTCATATCCAGTCTCCTGTTCATCAACGCCATCTGGAGCTCATATTCAAAGTCGGATATCGCTCTTAGGCCCCTGATAATTGCGACGCCCCCCCTAGCCTTTGCATAATCCACGAGCAATCCATTAAAGGCCTCGACCCTTACGTTCTTATGCTTCTTAACAGATTCCCGAATCATTCCCAGACGTTCCTTAAGGGTAAACAAGGGTTCTTTTTTCGGGTTCAGGGCGACCGCTACAACTATTCGGTCAAAAATCATCAGGCCTCTCCCAATAAGGTCGAGGTGGCCATTGGTTATGGGATCAAAAGTACCTGGACATATGGCCGTCTTCACGATACCTCCAGTCGATAGAGTGACAGCGATGTGTCACCGTAGTTATAGGTTCTTCTCTTCCTAAGACCATTCATCGTATCAGGCAGTACAGTCTTATAGAAATGTTCCGCTATTACAATGCCACCGTCCCTTGCGATACCCCCTTCTCCCAAAAGGGAGAGAACCCTCAAAAGCTCATCTGAAAAATACGGTGGATCGAGGAAAATGACATCATAAGAGTCACCACGAGGAGTAGTCTTTTTTATGAAGTCATGCACCTTCTCCCTGATGACTCTTGAGCGCTCTTTAAAGTTAAACTCGGATAGGAAATGGTTTATGATCCTCACCCGTAACGGACTGGTCTCAACAAAGTCAACCCTTGTCGCTCCTCTACTCAGCGCTTCGAAACCAACTGCCCCGGTACCGGCATACAGGTCTAGGAACGAGGCATCACGAATTTGCTCTTGTAAGATATCGAAAATGGCTTCACGGACCTTTGATGACGTCGGTCTGAGTTCCTCTTCTTCACTTTTTTGAATAAAGGCCTTCTTAGAACCTACCCTTCTCCCTTTTGCTACACCTCCTGATATTCTCATGGCGACCATTTTCCTCCAACTCTTGACTTGTGGGGCTTCTTCATCCTTAACCAAGAACGTGACAGCTTTATCGTTACTATAACAGAACAGTTCCATTCAGTCTCTAAGGTTTATATTTTAAAATTTTACGCGGACTCCTGTCCATCTTTTCAATCACGTGGCGAAACTATCTACGGCTTGAAAGTAGCGAGGCAGTGGCATTTTTTGATAAGGCCCAAAAACAGCACTCGCTGGCACAAGAGAGACTCGAAGCATGAAAAATAAGCATCTTCCCCTTCCAGATATGCAATGCCTCTGGATATGGTCTCCAAAATACTATTTTTCGAAACCCTCAATCAACACAGATTTTTCAACAGATTTACCTTGATTTTTTTTCGTAGAACTAGGATAATATTTCAACGTTAATTTTCAGCCGTCGGATGTTTAACTGTAAAATCTGCCGTTCTGAAACTTTATTGGGGTGGTAGTTCAGCTGGTTAGAACGCCGGCCTGTCACGTCGGAGGTCGCGGGTTCGAGCCCCGTCCACCCCGCCATTTTTTACCTTTAATATCAATAAGTTAGCTCTGAATATTTTACATAATCACCGTCCCTGGACTGTCCCTCGAATCAAAAAACAGGGGCATACCATCCTATGCCTTCCCCTCTTTTAATCGATCCTGAGCCACTACAATGGCACATCAGCGAAAATTTAACAGTCCCGTTCCTTCCTTTTCTGTCTCTGAAAGAAGTAGGGATCTCAGATCAGGATATTCAGGGATGGTCTGAGCGCCGAAAGATCAGTAGTGAGTCATTCCTCGTCAAACTTCCTCTCCGGCCTTTGTTGGGAAAACTTGGCTTTTGGCAGGGCTTCTGGGGGAGATTTTGGCTTGTCACCATAAACAGTCTCGATGGGAGCGACAACCTTAGCTTGAACTTGTGTCGCCTGATATGTTTGAAGTTGTTGGGTTAAGATGTCTATAAAAGCAGAAAGTTTATAGGGCGGGATTATGACGCTACTCACACAATCAGCAATAATTTCGGTCGGTGGTGTTGCGGGTGCAACCAACAGAATCTCTGGCTTGAGCTCAAAGAATGAAATCTTAAAGTAACCTTCGATGATCTGGACTGTCATATTGCTGGCAAACCGCGTAATTATAGTATCGGGAACATTCCATTTGACGGGGATTGTTACTGCTTCTTTTTGAGGTCTTTTTTTCTTCTTCTTGGTCATAATTAGCCTCCCAAATTCTTAGAATTTTATACTTTAGGTAGCATATGCCTTAACAGCAAAAGAGAGATGTGGAGATAACCCTATGTCCACTTTTCTTGATATTAAATCTGCTATAGCAACTTCGTTATTGGCTGCTGCTGTGGTTGGCATTATTGTATATTGTTGTCCACTTCCATGGGGAGATGGTCTATCTTCTTGAAAATAGGGGTCTTCATCAAAACTTACCACTTCTAATGAATCAGAAGAAAGGTTAATATCCCATTCGATGAGTTCACCAAATGGGACAAATCTTACTACCAAAGCCACGTCAAATGCAGAGGCTATCTCTTTTAAGGTGCCTAACGTGTAATTTCCATAATTGGGATTTTCAAGTCTGCATATAGTCTCCTGTTTCTTATTACTAATTTTAGCCACTTGTTCTTGTGTCCACACTCGTTGCTCTCGTAATGCTCGGATTTGGAATGGTAGTCCATTGTTAATATGTGAAGATACGAAAGCATCTCGATATTCTTTGTCACGAAGCTTTTCTGTTAATTCTTCCTTATATCTCTTTAAAGTAGTCATCTATGTTGTCCCCACCTTCTAAAATTAATTTACGTCTCCGCTCGGCAATCTCATCGGCATTTTTGGGTTCAAGTTTCCAATCTTTTTCCTGCGCTCCTATGAGTAATGTAAATTCATCTTCTTTCGGTCCGAAGAATCCTAAGGGTCGATATTGATTCTTATTCCAGGATATAATAATTTCATAGATATCCCCAGTTCCTTTACGTTTCGCTGATAATGGCCTACCCTTCCAGGTTTTTAGGGTTCTTAAATATCTCAAGCGTGTATTGACTTCTATTTGGGCACCCCTGGGCATATCCTTTAGCCATTCTCTAATGACATCAGTTCCTCTGTCCTTAATAAAAACTTTTATCCTCCAATATATCATCAGTTTATAATTAAATTGTTATAAAATGCAAGCCCCATATTATATAACTATTTTGTTATAAATTATATAACTAGTTGTTATAATCCATTTTACCTTTTAAAAATAAAGCACTTAACCACTGGATGCATGATGGTATCACGAGCCAGAATTGATTTACAAGAAAAAAGCCTTGGTGGTAACTCAAACAATATCGCACCTCGCTTGCTGCAGTTTTTAATGGTCTACCACCAGAACTTTTTTCCAGTTGTCCGAACACCTCTCCGGGGTGAGAAACGGGTTTTCAAACTCCTTGTGTGTTAGTTGGTATTGTGAGAAATTTTTTAAGGTATCCATTTGATGCCGCTCCCTCCCCCGGCCTCGCGAAACTCACCGCATCACCGATAGAGCATTCTTTCCAATCGCTCCGGGCACATCGTCAAACCTCAAGCAGAACATGGGCTAAAGATTTCTCTTGACATCTTGATTGCATTGATGTACAGTCTAATCATCACATCAAGAAAGGAGAGACAATATATGAACCTCATAGTCAGAAACCTTCCCGATGACGTACACAGGGCTTTAAAGGTTAGGGCCGCTCAAATAGGCTCCACGTTGCAGGACTTGATAAAAGACATTCTCACTAAAGCGGCGGCACTCGATCCTGAAAAAGCACCGAAAACAAAGAAACAAAAAAAGTGATGCTGTGAAGTTATGACCTTTCCCGGTATGTCGAGGGGGAAGGCAATGGAAAAGGAAAGGACAAAGGAAATGAAAAGGGCAATTGGTTACGTCAGAGTCTCAACCTCAGAGCAAGCATTGGAAGGTATTTCCCTCGATAACCAGAAAGCAAAGATCAAAGCGTATTGCGCGCTAAATGACCTTGAACTATCTGAGATCATCGAGGACGCGGGGAAAAGCGGCAAGAATTTAAATCGTGAGGGCATCCAGGCGCTTATGGGTATGCTCAAGCGTGTCGATGCAATCATAGTCTATAAGCTGGACCGTCTTTCCCGAAAGGTCATTGACACCCTCACCCTCATCGAGACATTTGAAAAGAGCGGGGTCACCTTTCATTCACTGAATGAGAAGATAGACACCGGGACAGCCATGGGCCGCTTTTTCTTGAATATCACCGCTTCTCTCGCTCAAATGGAGAGGGATTTGATCTCAGAACGCACAAAGGATGCCTTGCAAATGAAGATAGCAAATGGTGAGAGGGCCGGACAAATACCTTACGGGTGGAGATTAGCAGAGGATGGAAACGCTTTAATCCCTCACGTGGAAGAGCAAGAAGTTATCACCCTGGCAAGAAGGCTTCACGATCATGGCATGAGCTACCGTGCAATCTGTGAGGCTCTGACGAAAGCAGGGCATAGGCCGATAGGTAAGGGGTGGCACCCACAGACGGTTAAAAATATCGTTACCCGGAAGGCCGCTTAATAACGCTTAGTGTCAAGCACCGACCAGTGGTTGACAGAAAGGAACAGGAGAAAAGACATGAAAAAGAATGGTGAGCCAAGCAAGAGTGAACGCAAGAGCCTTGACCTGGAATCGAAAAAAGGGGAACTGCTTAAAGACCTCATCACGACCGAAGAGAGAGATGTTATCACAGCGGAAATGGACAAGCTGGGCGGCATGATCTCTGTTTTGGGACTCGCTTCGCGTAGTGAAATGTCTCTACTTGAGCGCGGCAAATTGGGACCTTTTGTTTGGGATATGGAAGAAAAATTTCGAACCATAGAAACTCTCGTCCGTAAGGTGGTTTAAGTACCCTTGAGCATGGAAGGCCCTGGGGCAACCTGGGCCTTTTTCTTTTCATTCAATACGAGCGTTGCTATACTGGAAGTTATAGAAGGGGGAGATATGAGAAAGATATTTTTATTGACAATGGTAATCGTTTTCGCATCGACATGTTTAGCATGGTCAGGAATGCAAACAGATTTTAAATGCATGTCTGATTGTATGGCAAAAGGATACATGTACAATTACTGCAAATCAGAATGTAGTTATGAATTACCAGACCGCAGCACTCCTTCTAATCCGTATAACACTAATCCTTATAACAACACGTCTCAGCCACATGGTACGGACTATAAATGTATGAACGATTGCACATCAAAGGGATACATGTATAATTATTGCAAATCCGCTTGTAGCTATTGATTCATTATCGATAAACACGGGTATGAAACGAGCTTCATTAATAGTCATGGCTTTTTTTCTTCTGATTTCTATTAATTGTGTAAGTGCAGCACAAGACAAACTAGACCAAAAAACACTATATGCATTGTCAAGGCAATGTGGGAAGCAAGCAGAGGAGCACTTTGAGAATTGCCCTGGTGGATGTCAGGATTATGCAAGGAATGCTAAGGGGGAAGCAGTAAGGAGTTACAGAAGCCATTTCAACAGCAAATTGTATAAATGTTTTATCCTGGAAAGTTTAAGTATATCTGAGTTTCAAGATGCTAATGGAGTCAAATTAGAAAAACCTGTAAGATTTACAAACGAGCAGCTTGAGGATGTCAATGAAAACAAGGTATATGGGTGGGGGTGGTTTTATGAAGGGATAGATGCTGTCATGCCACCTATTTCATGCATTGAAACGGAATTAAACAAAGAATGCCATTCGAGAAGTGAATGGGAAGCCTTTATAAAGCCATATATGGAAGAGTAACTTTCAGGGGATAGGGTAGCTCCCGAAAAACTGACTCCACAGCCTTCCCCTGATTTATTGTGGAGAACAAAGAAAATGAAAAAGAAAGGATTTAGAGAAATGGCAAACGATAACGAATTTGTAAACCATATTGTAGTAGATCGCTTAAAAGTACTCCATGTTAACGGTATGTCTTTCACCTCTCCTGAAATAGCTGACATTCTATTACCCACTCAGAAATTCCCCTACTGGCAAATAGAACTAAGAATAGACGGTTCTGTGGTTTATGCAACGGGAAATATTACTGTCATATGTGCTCCTAAATGATGAAAAAGAAAAAAACCGCGATAGATGAGAAGAGATTAACCGCTTTTATTAAAAGCCATCTTAAAGAACTTTACCCTTTTACCGAGAAAAATATTGTAGCTGCATCCAGAAGCTTTTTTAGTATTTTCCCCGAGGTTGTAAATCCTGAGCAATGGCGTGATATCTATAAACCGGGAAGATCATCGGCAGCAATCGTAAGAGATATCAGGGATACTCAAAAGAGAAATGCTTCTCGTCGTGGCGATGCTCATATAGACAAAGATAGACATGGGGAGAAAAGAAAGAGATGGGAGAGGCTTTTCCGTGATGTGAAGAATATTGTTTTTCAGCCCTCAGAAACCATGCTGAAAGAATTTAAAGTTGCTATCGATAAGGAAACATTTTTTTACTTTATGCAGGATGAGTACGAGGCATTTTTAGCCTATAGAAAGAATCCCGAATTGCCGGGGGAAGGCGCGCCTATCCTTCTAAGCCGCTACCCCAAAAAAGACCATGAGAAAATAATGCATGCTATCAGATGGGCCATGATACGGGTATTTCTATTTCGTAATGAGTTTTTCAGTTTGCGCACTTCAATCAGTAAGAAAGACCCGAAAGCCGGGAGAGCAATTCTCGCGGTAGATAGTATGTTATTCGGAGATGCTGCAGGATGGGCCGGGGGTGATCCAAATAGAGTAAAGGGCAAGCAAGTTACGGGAGAAAGCCTAGTGAAAGGCATAAAAGAAGTGGACGCTTACCTTAAGAGAAAAAAGACCGGCAAAACTCCGGGGGCACATTTCTACAGCCACCAAAAATATTACTATGCCGCTTGGCTTGCGCGTTACCTTGAAAGGAAGATCGGCATACCCTTCATAGGAATAAAGGCAATCAAAAAAGAAATAGAGCGGCTTCTCAGCCCCCTACCACTCAGGACACAACGCAAGATCCTCGATAGCATCAGACTTACTCATAGGGCCATCTCTTCAAGATGACCATTTTCACCATTTAGACCCCTCTATATAGCGAATTATTTTCTTTTCCATCCATCCATGTTATTTATGGTTACAGTTGAGGGTAAACCCCCTCAAATGAAAAAGAAAGGAGACGTTAAAAGTGGAAAAGAAAAAAGAACTGACAGATACCCTCTTACTCGCTTACCTTTCCCTTTCGGGCTTTTCAATAACACCGAAAAATAATGGAAGGCTCATTGCCTTTGAAGTGTCTGGGGAATCACTTACCGATACGATAGAAACCTTTTACCGCAACCCTGAAGTAAAAATTCTCGACTTCATCACGCACTATAAAAACATCCGCTCCATGATCTTCAACTTGAGGGGGCAAGGGGGCCGCCAATGAGTGAGACGACTCTTGACCGGGCAAGGCATGAATTGACAACAACACCTAAAGAGCAAAGAAAGATATTCTTCCAAAAGTTGTTTTCCCTTACAACTTATGATATTGAACTCAGGGCCTTCGATTCCAAAACAAAGAACACTGCCATTACCAGGTTTACACGGACACTGGAAGGTATTGAAGGCTTTGTGTCGATGAACCTGAGTAGTAGAAACATTTACTTTGGCGTGTATAGCCGGGAAGGAAAAGAAGGCAAGAAAGAAAACGTCAGAGAGGTTACTTGTTACTTTGCCGATTTGGATTTCAAAGACTACGAGCGGGGAGAGGCCGAGGCATGGGAGAGATTAAAGGATTTCCCGATAGAACCAACTGTGATCATCTATTCCGGAAACGGGCTGCACGTCTACTGGTTTTTAGACAAGGCTATTGAACCCTCATCGAAGATAGAAGCGATACAAAGGGGCATAGCAAAGAAATTGAAATCCGATTTATCAGTATGTGAACTTGCAAGAATTATGAGAATACCAGGAACCTACAATTACAAGGACACTCCAAGGAAAGACGTATCCCTTATCAGTATCAATGACAATGCTTATCCCCCGGAACTATTCGACCAGTATGAGGACAAGGAAACTGTTTTCAGTAAGGAGAGAAGCAACGGGAGCGGGGAACTATCAGGGCATATAGCCGAGATAACCGGGAAATGTGCCTTTCTGAAATATTGTTACGAGGAAAGCGCGACCTTGCTGGAACCCTTGTGGTTTCAAATGGTATCAAATCTCTCACGGTATCCTGTAAAGCCCTTTTCTCTGGTCCATGAATTTTCAGAGCATTACCCCGGATACACACCGAGAGAAACCGAACAGAAGATGAAGCATTGTCTTGAGGACGGGGGGCCTCATACCTGTGAGATTATAAAGCAGACAATGAAAGACCACATAGGCCGGGACTGTGGTAAGGCTTGCGGGGTCACTTCCCCCGTTGTTCTATTCACCGTAAAAAAGAAACCTTCACCACGGACGACAACAAGTATGAGCCTTACCACATTAAACGAACTTCTTAAAGAGCCTGAAGAGAATATTCCATGGTTAGTAGAAGGTATTTTGCCCGCAGGGGGGTTTTCCGTGTTAGGTGCAAAACCCAAAGTGGGGAAGAGCACGCTTGCCCGGAACCTTGCGTTATGCGTAGTTCAGGGGAAGCCCTTCCTTAACAGGGCCGTAAATCAAGGCCCGGTTATTTATTACGCATTGGAAGAGAAAAGAGCAGAGGTTAGAAGTCATTTCCGAGATATGGGTGGTGGAGCTACAGGGGAAGAGAATATATATATTTATGCCGGGAGTGCTCCCCTCGATGCCCTTATACAGATAAGGGAGAAAGCAGAAGAAATTAAACCCGTCCTTATCATCATTGACCCTCTTTTCAGAATGACAAGGGTAAAAGACGGCAACGATTATGCTGCAGTTACTCAGGCATTAGAACCTATTTTGATGTTAGCCAGGGAAACAGGTACCCATGTGTTATGCGTTCACCATGCCGGGAAGGCCGATAGACAGGGGGGGGATTCCCTTATAGGGAGCACAGCCATCTTTGGAAGCGTAGATACTGCAATGATTATGAAACGCCACGAGCATTACCGAACCATCCAGACTAATCAGCGATACGGAGAAGACTTGGAAGAAACTACCATTCATTACGACAGGGAGACCCGAACCATTGAGATAGGGGAGAGCAAAGAGCAAGAGGATATAGCAACCATTGAGAAGGCCATCATGGAATTTTTATCTTCCCACAGTGAGCCCGTCAGTGAAGCGGTAATCACGGAGGAGGTTGAGGGAAGAACAGGATTGAAGAGGAAAGCACTCAGGGAACAGGTAAGGGAAGGGAAGATCAAAAGGGAAGGAAAAGGGGGTAAGGGAGACCCTTATAAATATTCTTGTTTTGTTGTTCCCAATATATATAGAGAACAAGGGAACAAGAATCCTGAAACTGACCTAAGTAGTGAAAATATCAAGGCAAATGCTTGTTCCCGTGTTTTTGAGGAAAAAGATAAAGATAACAATTTACGGGAACAAGAATCTTCGGGGGAAATTATCGACCTTGAGCACGAGAAAGTTGAGGAGGTATAGGATGAAATACCTGGTATCGGAAGTTTTCAAAGTCAGGACTTCTCAAAGAGGGGAAATTGAACTGCTCCCCGGTCAGATCGTCACCCTTCCAAAAGAGATTGCCTTCAAGCTTGTTGAACGGGGCAAAATCACCCCAACCGATGAAGGGGCAGCGTATAAAGTCTATTCGGAAATACTTGGATGCTCCCTATGGATAGTTGACACTGACATGAAAGAGATTAGGGTCTCTGAGGGTACCACGGAACCGATCTATACCGCCGATGAAATACGGAAGTTAAAGGGCATGAATAAAGAAGGGCTCAAGGCGGTACATATGGTTAAAGAGATCTTCGAAGACTCAAAGGTTGAAAACATCAGGAGAAAGGAGAATCCGGCGAAATGGTAATAGGAGAATTCCAGAAGAACACTTCAGAGATTGTAAGGGTATCTTTCGAAATTTATAAAGGCAGAAATTTCCTCGATGTTCGAGCGTACTTTGAAACCGATAACGGAGAGTGGAGGCCGACAAAGAAGGGCATAGCAATAGCGCCTGATAAAATTGACAACCTCATCGAGCTTTTACAGTCGGCAAAGAAAAAGGCCCTCCGATGAGCGAAAAACTTTTAAGCGATGTGTGTGTTGACGGAAAGCCCATTAAAACATGCGTTTCTATGCGTAAGGAGGATGAATAAATGAGAAAAAAAACGACACCGAGGAAATCAAAACTGGACGCACCGCACATCAAAGCAAAGGTAGTTAAGGAACTTGCCGTTCGCAAGACTCAAGCTGCAATAGCGGCAGAACAGGGGTTAAATCAGAGCTCAGTTTCTCGCTTTGCTCACCGGGAAGATGTCAAGCCCTATATTGAGCAAGAACAAATGAAACTGTTAGATGGTGTTGATGATGCTGTCCAGAATATCTTGAGGCTCGTGCGGACTATGAAGGATGTCCCTAAAAAGGAATTAAAGAGGCTAGAACTACATTATAAGGCATCCATGGATCTTTTAAAGGCAGTCGGAATCATGCCTACGCCCCTACAATCACAAACGATTCAAAACATTTTTAATCAAAACGTCAATGCAGTTATAAGCGCTGAGTGCATGAGCTTGCTGGCAACGGCCTTAGGAGGAGAACCGATAGAGATTATTCCCTGTCAGGGAGTCATAGCGCCACCTATAACCGATGCAGCGCCGGGAAGTGATGAAAACGGAAAATGACTTTTTACCTTCTCGTGCGTGTCGGGTGGTTAGACGCATACTCAAAAAGAGTCTCATCGAATGCCGCTCACTCCCCCCCAGGGTCTGAGTAAAGACAGGGCAGAGCGCGAGTGAGCTTGACAAAGTTAGAGGCCATATCCTATCTTCTTTCTGTAACGAAAACGGAAAGGGGAACGGATATGAAAGGGACTATCCGCACAAAAGACAAGTGTTCAAAGTGTAATAAACCTTTTGCACACATTGAGAAGGTCGGTTTTATCTGCAAGAAACATGAGACAATGCCGAAGCGCTTCTTTATTGACCTCTTCCACGACAACAAGCGCATAAAAATATACTCTGACAGAACCGGGCAGGTGCTCGACTCTTACCAGAGAGCGTTTAACCTGCTATCCAGTATAAACACCGAATTAACCGAGCACAGTTTTGACCCTTCAAAGTACGTCAAGGTTGAACTGGAAAGGTTCTATTTCTCAAACGTGCTGCAAATGTGGCTTGATGAAAAGCAGAAAGACGTTGACCAGGGATTAAGGTCTTTCTCTTACGTAAAGGAACTGAAGGCATACACCGAGCGCTATTTTAAGCCCTTCTTCAGTAACAAGGATATCCGGGACATAAGGCGATATCATATTGACCAGTTCAAGGCATCATTGCCGGATCACCTATCACCGAAAACGATTAAGAACATTTTCATTTCTCTGAAGAACCTTTTCAATGCTGCGTACAGGAAAGAAATCATTGCGCGCGTCCCATCGTTCCCGGTGATCACGGTCCCTGAATATTCAGGATGGAAATGGATTGACGCGGAGACTCAAATCAAAATACTCGATGCCCTTCCCTCTTCGGACAGGCCGATATTTGTTTTTCTCTTCCTTCATGGCTGCCGTCCGGGTGAAGCAAGGGCGCTCAAGGTGAAGGATGTCGACCTTGCGAGTAAGACAATCAGGATAAGACGGACTTTCTCTTTAAACCAGTTGAGGGAAACCACAAAGCAGAAGCGGCAGAATATCATCCCGGCGCACCCTGAGCTTATGCCCTATATCGAGGACGTGCTTAAATCCTCACTCCCCGAAGCCTTCCTGTTCGTCAATCAGCGGACCGGGAAACCTTACAATGACGAGACGTTGCGGAAGATATGGCACAGGGCATTGAAAAAAGCGGACCTTCAAAATTCAGGACTCAGACTGTATGACGCATCGAGGCATTCTTTCGCGTCTCAGCTTATCAATGCAAACGTGCCTTTGAACATCGTGAGTAGACTACTTGGGCATAGCAGCCTAAAAATGACTCAGCGATACGCGCATGAGAGCGCCGACAGCATGAAACTGGCAATGCGTAACTTAACCCTGTCCACTGTCCCTAAACTGTCCCTGAAAGAAAAGGATGCTAAAAAATAGCCTTATAATCAATATGTTATAGCTTGCTATCAAAGGTTCGAGCCCCGTCCACCCCGCCAGTATCTTTTGTTTAAGATCAGGTGGTTATGCTCCTATTTGTAAACGAAATAGCAGTAATATCCACTCAAAGAGTACTCAAAGTGTCTTCGAAGTCACGGCCTTACCATCCGATGATGGATTGGGAGGAAAAGTGAAGCTCAAAGAAGTCCACGTCGCAAACTTCAGAAACTTCCGCGACTCCACACCTGTCCAGATCCAACCCGACGTGACCTGCCTTGTAGGAAAAAATGAATCTGGAAAGACTGCGTTTCTGCACGCGCTATACCGGCTTCTGCCCGCTCGGGAGAACGTTGAGTTTTCTGTGGTCGACCATTATCCCGCGTGGCTGGAGAAACGGGATCGCCTCGACGGTAAAGATCTGGAGAAGTTTATCCCGATCCGCGCGGTCTTCGAGTTCGAGGCCGCTGACGTGGCCGCCTTTGAAGAGAAGTTCGGACCGGAGACGCTTCGGGACAGGAAGCTGACCTTGGAAAGAAACTATGAGGGCAAGTTATTTTATAGCGGAAGTACCGATGAGCATGCGGCCATCCGCGCCTGTCTGGCTCCGCTTAAGCTTGCAAAGAAGTTCTCAGATGACATCGAGGAAGTGAAGACTTTCAAAGACGGATCAGCGGGGGAATTTGAACAGAAACGTACGGTTTCGAATTCAATCTACGATCAATAACGGATTTTTTGGGTGAATTTCTCTTCTTCTTTTCTGTGTGATCCCCCGTAAGTCCCAATGAAATAAGAGTTTATTCCACAACCTTGGAAGACATACTTTTCAGGATTTATGCAGACACCTGGCTACTAATCCAAACAATATTCACTGAAAGGTAGGTAGGGAATTATCTGAATGATGGGTATTTGCTAATCCTATGCCACAATATATTGAGGCCGCGTGGATGCTAAAGCAGAACCGTACATTTCAGTTCAAATTCCCCCGCTGGTCCAATATGGAGACTGTCCGGCAAACCGAAAGAGGCGTTAGAGCTTTTCTTTCATCTATCGTTTCATTGCTTTCATTCTTTCATAACAGATTTCAAGGTTATAACGTGCCTTTGAGAGACGAGGGTTGAGGTTCAATGCAATCTCGAACTCGGTTGCTGCCTCTTCAAATCGGGTCTGCTTTAAATAGGTATTTCCAAGATTATTATGAGCTTCCGCATAATCAGGTTTCAGACTTAGCGCAGCTTTAAATTCCATAACGGCAGAATCAAGATGGTTCATTTTTTTAAAAGTGATACCAAGATTGTTGTGAGCGTCAGCGAGATCAGGGTTTAACCTCAACGCAATCCCGAACTCGGTTGCGACCTCTTCAACTCTGTCCTCATCTAAGTAGGCTACGCCAAGATTGTTATGGGCCTCTGCGTCAACAGGACTGATGCTCAATGCTGCTTTAAACTCGTTTATCGCCTCATTAAAACGGGTCTGACGTAAATGGGGTTTTTTGCACAAAAGGACGAAAAGGTATATTTCAAAAAAAAGGCGTTCCTAGTCGATTTGAGAGCGATTTTGGAGGGGTGGTCTAAATTATGATAAAATTCACAAAAAAACAATACCGCGAAAAACGCAGCCAGATCGATCAGAATCGATTAACTTTTGAAATATACCTTTTTGAGGGTTTGCGCAAAAAACCCCTATATGCTTTGGACTTCGGTAACGGAGGGATAGACATGTTCCAAATCGAACGCGACGGCAGCTTGACCGATTTGGGCACAGTCCCCGAGAGACTCTCCATGTTTGCGCAAGGTATCGCATCTCGTTGAAGAAGACATTGTTGTTAGGGGACGTGTCGGATGATGATACGTCGAGAGCAGGAAAAAACGGGGTTAAGGCCTAAGTGGCGGCCGCCTCGGGTGGCGCCTTCATGGCCGCGTACCAGCCCCGCAGTCTTTTGCGCCATTCCTCCCGAAACCTTGGTGCGGCTCTGAAAGATCTGATGTTTCAACCCCGTTTTTTCCATCTCTCGTCTTAAGGTGCTATAATAAGACAGGTTCGACAAAGCCTCTGGGCGAAGAAGGAGCTGAAAGCTGCGGACTCTTAAATAAGTTGGCGGAACCGCCGAGGGAAGGAGGTGAAAAGTTATGATGAAAAAAATTGTCACCATAGGCGTAGCAATGTTTTTCGTAGTATCCCTTGCTGTAGTCGCCATTGCCAAGGAAGAGATGTATTCCCTCAAGGGGCCGGTAGTTTCTGTCGACGCAGGAGCTAAGACAGTGACTGTGCATTCTGTTGAAGGAGTGACGGCAGCGGCCGATAACAGGTGGAAGGGCGACGTGACATTCGCAACAAACGACATGACAAAGATAAGCATGGGCAAACATAAGAAAACCTTCACCGACCTCAAGGCAGGTCAAAATCTGAAAGTGAAGTTTCATGAAAAGGACGGGAAATCTGTTGCAGTCGAGATTGTGATCATGTCGGATAAAAAAATCAAATAAGAGCGTCATGTCCCAATGTGTGCCAGCTTCACTGCGAAAGGAGGTGCCAGGAATGTGCTGCGCCTCCTTTTTTTCTGCATAAAAGTTGATGCTCTTCTTATAGGCGTCAACCTGAATATGATGGGTCGAAAGTAACAAAAGGGCCAATGTTTCATAGTGCTGTAACTTTTCGGCTATTATTGCCCAACCCCTCGAAAAGGTAAAATTAGACTTCTCTACTGCTCTGGACCATCCTCATCCCCTTCCTCATAGACCGACGCTGAGGTCCGTCACAACCAAAGTATCGACTGGCCGGACATATTCCAGAACCTGATCCCAGGCTGGCCGATCTATCCGGAGTCATCTTTTCGGAAAAGATTTTCTCGCAGCCTGCCTATTGCAATGCGTCCAGTTGCGAGTCGAGGGTTTGGCCGATACATGACACGGGCGTAACCGATCCTATTTGACGAAGTTGTTGAGACTGGGGAAGCGATCGTTGTCATAGTGCAGAAAGTTAACACATATCAGATGAAAATGCATTATGCTTTCAGCAAAGGTTTTTGCATTCACAAGCGAGGGGAGGGAGAGATGGAAAGCCTAATGAGGTTACCGTGCAAAAAGTTGACTTTTTGCACCACCCGCTAATTCGCGTGTAATTTTTGGAATCTCTACAATCCTGAGGCGGCTATTCACGCGCTTCCGAAAACAGTTCAATGGTCTCCTCCAGCAGTTCCGCAACACGCTCCCAGGTGATAATACCCCTGACGTCAACGGCGTACGGCGGCGAGCCCGGCTGACTGAGCACAACCGCTACCGCGGCATGCGGCCGGTGCATGCGAACCACTATACTATCCATCGTCTCGTCCTCGCGGGCAAGGATGAAATCGCGCCGCATCACGTCCGCAACGGAGTGCCAGCCTCTGCGCTCGGTCTCAGGGGCAGACAGCGCATAGTCCCTAGGCACAACGCCCGCGACATGACCGTTCTCGACGACGAGGAACCATCGCACGTCCAGGTGCTCCGCGGAGCGGCGGGCGAGAGCATCCAGACTGTCCGATGCTGATATGGTCACGACCGGCTTCTGCATGATATCCCTCGCCCGCCGGACATGGAGCAGATTCGCCTGGAGGGCGGCTGGTATATGGTGATCCCGGCGGGATAGCTTCATCGTGTAAATGCTTTCCCGGGAGAGCAGCGTGCGGGTACCGTAGCTCAATGCCACGGTCATCGTCATCGGCAGGATGACGCTGTAATCCAGGGTCATCTCGAAGATCATGACAATCGCCGTCATGGCCGCGCCCGTAGCGCCGCCCACCATGCCGGCCATCCCGGCGACCGCGAATGCAGCCGGACTTATCGGAGCGTGCGGAAACACCTGCTGGAGAACGATCCCAAAGGCGCCTCCGGCGGTTGCGCCCAGGAACAGGGACGGCGAGAAGATCCCGCCTGAGCCTCCCGACCCCAGAGTGAGGGCCGTCGCCAGGAGCTTAACAAAGAACAGCAGCACGAGAAGATGGACGGCACGGATATTTCCGGCCAGGATTTCTTGGACCGTCGAGTAGCCAATGCCCTCCACATAATAATGGCCTGTCGCGGACATGAGGCCGTACATCAAACCGCCCACGGCCAGCATGCCCACAGCATGCCGCAGATAGGGATTGCTCACCGTGCGTTTCTCGAAAAAATCCTCGGCCACGTAAAGCGAATGGATAAACACCGTGGATGTCAGGCCCATGAGCACGCCGAGCGCGGCATAGGGGCCAAGGAGCCAGGGATTCAGTGGATGGAAATAGGGCTGCTGCAGCGCGGGTATAATGAAGGACGGATGGACGCCGAAGAAAAGCTGGGCCACATACGTTGCCGTAACCGTGGTAACCGCGACGGGAACCAATGTAGCCACGCTCACTTCTTGCAGCAGGAGTTCGACGGCAAACAGGATGCCGCCGATGGGCGTGTTGAAGGTCGCAGCGATGCCTCCTCCCGCGCCGGCGGCGATGAGCGTGATGCGCTGCTTCGTCGTCATGGTAAAGAGCTGACCCATGGTGGATCCGAAGGCCGAGCCGATCTGGGCAATCGGCCCTTCCCTTCCCACGGATCCGCCGCTACCGATGGAAAGCGCTGAGGCAAGGGACTTGAACACGGCAACCACGGGACGTATTACGCCTCTGCCGTAGTACACGGCATCCATCACCTCTGGCACGCCATGGCCCTTCGCTTCCGGCGCAAAATGAGTAACAAGGAAGGTCACTCCCACCGAGCCGATCACCGGTACGATGATAACGAAGGGACCCCATGTGCTGGCAGCAGTATGCATGTTTGCGTCGTAGAGGGTCGAGAGCCTGCCGTAAAAGAGCGCGTTGTGCGTCAGCGCGATGAGCGCCCGGAAAACGACCGCGCCCAGTCCTGCAATCACGCCGGTCAGGATACAGAGGAGTAAAAAGCCCGCCTGCCGTATGGGTCTCATCATGATGTCGAACGTTTCACTAGCTATGACTGCCGGATAGCATAACTCGGACTCCCCTCTTCATCCACCTCAAATGCACCGGTGCACACGCATCCCGTCCTGACACGGTGCCCTCTCACGGAATATGTTATAAGTATATCAGACCGCGCAGGGTCAGGATTACGAGGGTAAAGTCTTTGTTCGTGCATTCTGGAGACCGCAAAAAACCGGGGGAGGCTCCCCAAGGTCTGCCGATGTCCTCTGTTCCCTGGCTCTGCGAAGATTCATTGGGGAGATGGATGGTGTCAACTCCATCGATATTGAAAACGGCAACATTGTGATTGACTTCGATGATTCAAAGCTTACGGAACAATATATTCTGAGGATTACCAGGGAAAGCATAGAAAAGTTGGGCTACAGGCTTCAAGACTAAAAGAAGGCTTTCCTCAATTCAGTCAGACCTGAAACAGGACCTGAGAGAGTTCCTGTGCAATATTTTATACGGAGGGAGGTTTTATGAAACCGATAGGTTCTTAGGGAGTTCAAAGCTTCTTAGCCCTTACTTCCATTTATTTTCTCTACCCTCGCTTCGGTATTCACCCTTGACTTATGTTTCCTGATGTGTGTGACGGACTTCCCTCGTTTCGCTTTTCTCTGCGATGTCTTTCTCGTCTTTTTGTGGGCCCTTCCCTTCATATCGGAAGCCTTTGCACTGTATGCCGCTGGATAAACAGATGCTTCATCCTCAGATTTCGTGATAAGCATCACCGGTTCTTCTTTCCCATTTGTAACGGCGAAACCCTTCTCCAGCAGCTCTTCGGATTCCCTCCACAGGCTCTGTCTGCTGGACGCACCCAGCAATGCAACAATAACCGTCTCGTTGCCCTGCTCTTTGGCACCGACAAAGCAGTGCTTCGCTTCACGAGTATATCCCGTCTTGCCGCCGAGCATCGTCTCATCTGCCCAGAGAAGTTTGTCGCTGTTTTTGATGGCGATAGCCCTGCCCTCTTCCGTGGAGATCCATCTGGCCTTTGTGTTGATCAGCTCTTTGATGAGTGGATATTTGAGGGCTTCTCTCAGCATCTTCGCAAGGTCATACGCAGTGGTATACTGCCCACTACCTGGCAACCCCGTGGCATTGACAAAATTCGTATCGGGCATCTCCAGCGCAATCACCTTCTGATTCATGAGTTCAACAAAACGATCCTCGCTGCCTCCCGTCGCTTCTGCGAGGGCATAGGCCGCATCATTGGCCGATTTTATAAGCGCAGCGTTGAGTAGGGTTTCTACCGTAACCCTCTCTCCAGCCTTCAGATTCAGCTTCACCGGCGATACGCCGGCCGCTCTTTCGCTTATGACAGCAGTATCAGCGGGATCCATCCTGTCCAAGGTGACCATTGCGGTCATGAGTTTTGTGGTGCTCGCAGGGGCCAGCCTCAAGTCAGGGTTCTTTCCGTAAAGGATCCTTCCGGTCGATGCCTCCATCACCACCGCTGCCTTGGAGCTGATATCCGCTGCAAAGACATTGAACACAGAGAAGTGAATCGTCAAGAGGAAGATGATAATAAAAGCTGACCTCAATCCTCTGGCTGATGGTTGGCTCCTGATGAATGACGATTGCTTCATGACCGCCTCCCCCTCACTCCTATCGACCCCATTTGTTAATTAAGACAAGCACCTGTTGATAACCCTTTCTTTCTGTCCTTTCGATACTTTGGCATTCCCGGCTTGTGCTTGAGCTTCCCTCCTGCATATTGATGCCGGAGACTAAAGAAAGAGACCCGAACCTTGTCGAGTTTCTTTAGCGTTTCCCGGCAAATGCGGATGGGCATACACTCCATGCGTTATGAGACATGGCGTTCGGAATGATAAATGCCAAGTCTACTGAACAGGCCCTCGTCCTATTTAGCCGGTTTAGTAGCCGGAACTGGTTTAGCCTCAGCCGGTTTAACCGAAATAAGTTCGATTTCAAAAATCAGGGTCGCATCGGGACCGATCATGTTTCCTGCCCCCATTTCTTTGTATGCGAGGGCAGGAGGAACGACGATCTGCCATTTCGAGCCTTCTTTCATCAATTGCAAGGATTCGGTCCAGCCCGGAATGACCTTGTTTACTGGAAAGGTTGCCGGCTGTCCTTTTTTGTAAGAACTGTCAAATTCGGTTCCGTCTATCAAGGTACCCTTGTAATTGACCGTCACGGTATCAGTCGCCTTGGGTGTCTTTCCCTTACCCTCTGTTATCACCTTATATTGCAGTCCACTCGGCAGGACTTTCACGCCTTTCTTTTTCCTGTTCGCTTCGAGATATGCCTCTCCCTCTTTTTTATTTTTTTCACCGAGGACCTTTGCGCGCTCCTTCTGTTTAGCGATCATGTCCTTTTGAAAGGTAGTTAAGGTATCACGGACTTCCTGCTCGGTCAGGAGAAGTTTCCCGCCCGTAAAGATATCCTTAATCCCTTTTGCGAGAATGTCCGGATCGACATCGATGGATTGACCTTTCAATCTGTGCCCGATATCTACACCGATGCTGTAGCTTAATTTGTCCTTTGAATCCTTGAGTGCCGCCTGGTCTGCTGCCTGTGCAAGACTCGCCAGAAGACATATACCTAGCAATGCTGTCAACAGTAATCTCATGATCGTCTCCTTTATTTTGATTTCTTAAGCATGAATCTTTTTGAGAAGCCATGCCATATTCTGCCCAAGATTCTTCATCGTCTGAATACCCTCGGCATCATTCATCATTTCGCCCGGTTCCCTTCGGGAAGCTACGTTCCAGTAGCTGGATCCAGGAATAATCATCTGGCCGATGAGGAAGAAGTAGTTGATCGAGCTGAACACATGGATGGCTCCCGCACGCCGTACAGCAACAACCCCTGCCCCCGCCTTGTGCTTGAACATATGTCCATTGGCTCGCGCGACCATACCACACCGCTCAATGAGTGCCTTGATGCCGGCTGACACATTAGCAAAGTAGGTGGGTGAACCGACGAGAATCCCATCGGCTTCATGCATTTTTTGCGATACCTTCATTCGCAAAATCCGTATCCACAGCGCCTTTACCGTCCTTGTTGCTGAAACATTTGTAACAGGCAATGCATCCTTGAATGGGTTTATCGGACAGCTGCACAAGCTCCGTTCCGATGCCTTCTTTCTTCATCTCATCCAGAACGAGATTTAACAAGATTGCAGTATTCCCATCCTTACGAGCACTCCCGTTGAAGGCGACAACCCTCATTGCGTTCTCCCATATGACTAAGAAGAATGGAAAAATGCGTTTTATATTTCCTCCGCACAATGATTTTAAGAGCTCATTCCCTCAAAGCGTCTGCAATGGCATGAAAGAGCTTTGAGAGAAGACTTCTGTTTTTTCTTGTTGAATCGAATTTCAGAACTGCGAAAAAAAAGAGTTATACAAAAGGGGGCGAAAGACCGGAATAGAGGGAACAAAAGCCTTTCAGGTTTCTTCCGATGCTGAAAAAGACTGTTACCCCTGATGGGAGATCAACAGGCAGCGGAAGAAGGTTCTTAGGTATTAGGACATTTTTCTCTAAAGGGAGTGATTTCATGACGGTATCCTCAGGAATAATGGCCCGAGCCTTTCTGATGAGGACGCCAACTCTGGATGGTGAGTGTGAACTATTATCTTTTTCGGAAAACTCTGAAAAGATCAGCTCCCATGACCAGATATGGAGATTCTCTGCAAATGACACAGCCCGTCTCGGGACGGAAGAATTCGTAATATCACTTTTCCCTGTGAAAGTACCGGACAGGGGTGATATTGCATAGACAATAAAGTATATGAGAAACAGCGTTGTGAAAATGATTTGCTTGTTTCTGTTTGAAGTCACGGCTGAAATTCCCACTAAAGCGCTCCGCATTCTTTTTCAAGAATCGTCATTATAAACTTACTCTAACACTCAAAGCAGAAAGCGTCAAGGATAGTAAGGGCTTGTTTTCATATTTTCGGCCAATGCAGCGCTTGCGATATCGCACTGTATCGCGTTGCCTTCCGCTACTGATACGCGAGCGCGACGATTCCGATCACGATAAGGATGATGTCTATCAGCGTGTATGTCATTTTGCTCCGCCTTTCTGTTGTCGCTCTGAATCGGTTGATAATCTCCTGCAGGCTACAAAGCTCTGCGTCCCTGAATAATGTTGATCAGGATCACGATAACAGCAATTACCAGCAGGATATGAATCAACCCTCCCATCGTGTAGCTGGTCACCAGCCCCAGCACCCACAGAACTATCAGTATCAAAGCGATCGTCCACAGCATATGATCCTCCTTTCAGTTTGCTTTAGGTCCACTGCCAGTTGGCGTATCTTGCGCCAGCCGGCAAGATCCGGCGTCTATTGGGACTCCTCGATGGTCATCTGGTTCTTTACGCGCTTCACACCCTTTACGTCGTTGACGAGTTTGCTGACCAGGTCTTTTTCCGCTGCATTCCCGGTCCCGGGAATTCCGGATAAATGAGGAGTGCTTTCATGGAATGCCCCTTATCCATCTACTTTTTCTCTTCCACTTTCAAGAGGCTCTTCACGGATTTTACACCCCTGATTTCCCCGATCTTTGCTACAAGCCGCTCCTCGGTCTCTCTGCTATTCACAAAACCTGTAAGCACAACATTCCCTTGTGTAACATTCACATCAATCTTGAAATAATGAACATCCGGGTCTTGAATTACTACCGCAGTAGCTTGCGTATGAATCGTTGAGTCGTCGATA
Source organism: Thermodesulfovibrionales bacterium (assembly GCA_050014695.1). Lineage (GTDB taxonomy): Bacteria > Nitrospirota > Thermodesulfovibrionia > Thermodesulfovibrionales > UBA9159 > UBA9159. The sequence goes on along the minus strand of JBEKCV010000003.1, from coordinate 18,395 downwards.
TTTTCACCTGCTGTTTCGCCCGTCATACTGGCGCAGCCCGAAAACAAGGCCAATCCAAAAACCATTAACACTGTCATAAAAATAACCTTCTTCATTTCCCTCCTCCTGTCCTTCGATGTGCCATCAAATCATTGAAAGGTTTGCAAGGTTAATAAATGAACCCACGGAAATTAATGCCCGTAAATCATTTTCCGGAGTCACCTCCTCTGAAAAAGGCCCACTAGCACCACTTCCACTTTCTTTGGGCGAAGCGCCATTCGGCTGCATCTCGACGCCGATCGGATATCGCCTTTGCAGGTTCAGAATCGTTTCTCCTTGAGGTCTCCTCGCTGGAAACCCCCTTCCACTAAAAGCATATCAAAATATCAGATACTGTCAACGCGACACTGTTCTGGAGTTTCTAACCGAACTACGCGGTGCGGATGATGCAATCACCTCACCAGATCCCCTCCACGGCTTCAAGGTTTAGGTGATACTCGTATTTGTCTGAAGCAACCGCCAAAAGCGCCATGCCTTGGCCGACCAACAGACAGTCAGCGGCGCGCCAGTAGGCGTCGATTTTGGAAAGCAGTTCGGTTGACAATAGTTCATCCGTTGCATTCTTTTTGTTCATCTTCATGATCGCCTTTCTTTCCAAATGGATTTGCTCACACATAAGTCCCGGACTACAAGTACGGCGTCAGCAATCGCGCAATGCCGTCGCATAGGCGAGCCGGCAGTGGGCGGCCATCGACCTCCTCCAGCGTCACAGGACGGGCGGCATTCCGTCTTGTCTCGACCAGCTGATCAAGCCGTTGGGCAAGTTCAACGTCGTAACATTCCACGTTGAACTCGAAGTTAAGGAGCAAGCTTCTCGAATCCCAGTTGGCCGATCCCAGCAACACCCAGCAGCCATCTACCAGCATAAGTTTGGAGTGATCGAATGGAGGCGGGGTTAGCCATATTCGACATCCATGTTGTAGCACCTGCGACCACATCGCCCGAGAGGCACAAAGGACCAAAGGCAGATTGATCCGTGAGGGCAAAATGATGTCAACTTGCACACCCCGCATTGCTGCCAGATTCAGGGCGGAGATCACGACAGGGTCGGGTAGAAAATAAGGAGTCATGATCCGAACTGAATAGCGGGCGATCGACAGCGCTCCCAAGAGCGTCCAAAAAAGCTTCTCGAAATTCTCGTCCGGTCCATCGGTCACGCCTCGCGCCAATACTTGCCCCGCGCTTTCGGTTTTGGGAAACCACAAATCGCCACGCAAAGATTCACCGGTCGTGAACAGCCAATCATCGGCGAACACTTCTTGCATTTGACTTACCACAGGGCCCTGCACTCGGAAATGGGTGTCCAGCACCGGGTGTTTCGGCTGGCGTTCAAGGCAGTGTCCCACTCGAATATTCATGCCGCCGGTAAATCCCACGCGCCCATCCGTCACCAAGATCTTGCGGTGTGTGTGCATGTTCATCGACATCAAATGCCACAAAGCAAACGGGAGAAACCGTGCATGCTTCACCCCCTCTTGTCGCAGCGTGTGGAGAATGGTTGGCCAGGAATACCGACTCCCCGTCGCGTCAATCAGCACCCGAACTTCCACGCCCCGGCGCGCGGCCTCGCCAAGCTCATGCGCAAAGGCCATCCCGACTTCATCCCGATCGAAAATATAGGTCACGAGAGAGACAGTCTCGCTTGCGTGTTGGATCGCTTTCAACATGGCAGGATAGGCTTCATCTCCGTTCACTAACGGATCGATCCGATTGCCTGGCAGCAAGGGTCGCTCTACCATACCCCCAACGACTCGAGCCAGCATCTTGAGATGCCCTCCGTGATCCGGCAGATGGTGCTGCAACTCGTCAGGAAGACATTCGGCTTGCGCGGCTTCAGCCCTGTACCGCTTAAGGTTCCTTCGCAGCAGAGCGGCCTTATGGCGAATGCGATTGACTCCGAAAATGAAGTACATGACAGCCCCGACTAGGGGTACGAGCCAAACGAAACCCACCCACGCGATGGCGACGCGCGAATCACGTTTATTGAGAACCGCGTGCCCAGTCGCCAACACAGAGAGAAGCAACCCAAGCCCGATGGCAGCGATGTGCCAGACGTCGTGCACCAGATTACCAATTGTCATCGTCACTGCGGTCTGTCCCTGAGGTTACCCTCTTCGTCTTTATGGCACATTTCCTTTCCCCCCTGGAGGCCGAGAACGCGGCACACCGTCTTGGCTATCATGCATACTTCGTCCGTGCGAATAACGCGGACTGCAACCCGGCCGGCCGCCGAGGAAATCACGCCCTCATTGAAACAGAGGAGAGTGCAAAAGCATCCCCGATTGTCTGGGGATTCGCGTAAGTGCGAAACATCCTATCCCAAAAGGTCAGAACAAAACCGAGGTTCTTGCTCGCAAGCCCCCGCCCCCGTGTTCCGTGATGTATGCGGTGGAAGTTCGGGGTGATGAGGAGCCATTCCAGGTGGCCCAAGTTCGCAATGATGTTCAGCCGAAGGTTGAGTCTGCGGTTTACAAGAAAACGGGGGCGGATCCGCTCTAGGGTATCGAGCAATCCGACGATAAGGATGAGAGCAACGGTCTGATAAATCTGTTCTGTTGCGATCATAGACTAATATTCTATCGCACAGCGCTGCAGTTTTCAAAGGGGGCAGGAAGGCATGTGCAGCATGTCCCCGATATGGATTTCCGTAGTCATGTGAAAGATACAGAGATTTGCTCTTGAATTTGACTTACCGAATTATAAGGCTCCCAATATCATAGAGCTGGATGGACTTAATGGAATTAATCCTCCCAGAGGAGTGACTAATCTTACCTTCAGAATACAAACGTACGGCAGGAGATTTGTCCTGCACAAATAATATCGCCAAATATACCATCGAGCCTTCGATAATGTGCATGGCGAATAAATGCTTCCTTGAAATATCATAGGATACACCACCATTCTGTGATATAGTGTATAAAAAAACATGAATAGCCTATAAAGGAGGCGTTATGATCAGGAAAATACTGGTACCCATTGACGGTTCTGAAACTGGACGGAAAGCTTTGGAATATGCTGTAGATCTTGCAAAACAGACAGGATCAACAATTATATTGCTGAGCGTGATCGATAAAAGTCCTTATTCTGTTGCACAGACCGTTCCCTCTGTATCAACCCCGACCCGTCTGCTAGAGAATCTGGGAGATTACTTTAGACAGGCTGCCGAAGCCTATGTTGCGGAGGCCGAAGGTCTATGCAAGATCAAAGAAGTGGGGTCACAGAAGATTATCAAGGCGGGACACCCTGTCGAGGAGATCATAGAGGCGGCAGAGAGCACCGAAGTCGACCTCATAGTCATGGGCTCTCACGGAAAAAGCGCATTACGCGCTGCTCTTCTCGGCAGTGTAACAATCGGCGTAATACACAGGGAGACAAAATTTCCTGTCCTGGTTGTGAGAAGATAACTGCAAGCATCACTTTTTTTATGGTTGTCATGGTAATGTCTTCAGTAATATATTTTGCACTTTAATGGTATGAAGGGGGACGAACGATGGAAGCAGAGAAATATGGCGAGCTTTTCCAATACCTGAAGGAGCAGTGCAGCCTGCTGCTGGAGGACATAGTTTTTGTATCGAATATATCCGAATGGTGTGCCGACCACGGTATCCATGAGCACGATAGTAAGGAGAGACCATTTAAACTGATATCGGAAGACGGAAAGCGCCTTAGGATGCTCATACGGAAGCATATTCCCGATACGGTTATCCATGAAAGGATCAACGCACTATGGGTCAGAAGCCAGCTGATAAGCGTAGCTTTCGACAAGGCGGATGTGCTCGATTCAGACAGAAAAATAATGGCGTTTCTCTTTCTTAGCGAATATGCTACAAGTCTTCCTGACCTTCAGGAGGATAAACTAATCGAAGATGATTGGGTATTTAGGGAGCTGAAGAGGCTCGGGTTTTTTTAATGTGGAAGACGAATTGCCGTCACGATGAAGATGAAATCTGGGTGGCGGTCTGCGTCATGGAATAATCCAGAAATAGGCGTAGCATGCCCGGGACCTCTGCCTTGCCGACCTAATCCTGATCTTGACAAACAGGCTTTTTTGAAGCCGGGGAGGGAGCAAGAATGATGCATTGACACGGCAAACACTGACACAGAAGGAAGCTCGTGAAGCCGGGCTTGAATCTTTTCTTATATTAAAGAAGCAATGTCCTGTCAACTGAAGGATATTATTTTGATGGAGGACGAATGAAAAAGAAAAATGGGTTACACGATGAGATTACAAAGGTTGCGTACGAATTTTATGAGACAAAGGACAGGGCTCACGGGCATGACTTGGATGATTGGCTTATGGCAGAAAAAATAGTGATGGAAAAACATGAGAGACATGCAAAGGAAACAGGGCAGGAAGTTGATATTATCAAGAAAGGAGAGAAGGGCTTTCCGAAGACTGTTAAACAAAGAGGCCATGGGTATAGAGGGTAACTAACGTTGCAGGAGAGAGAGAACGTCCTCATTTCCTCATAATGTCGCCAGGCGATTTCTTGTCACATGCGCTTACTACAGCACTGATAGTTTCGTAGAACGCATCTTTTCCTATCCTATCAGATCCATGAGTTCGTACCTGTCCAACTCGGCCTTGACGAGGTCGATAACATCGCAAAAGACAAGCCGGATCCACTCCCATGAGAATGCCGTAGATTTCGCGCAGGATTGTGGCTGCCGAGAAATCAATATCGGCTACCACAATCCAAAGACGCTTCGGGGATGCAAAGACTGGGCATCGAAAGAAGTAAGAAGAATACCTGATATATCAGGAGACTCCTGATATATCAGAAATCGGCACCGTTCAAAGTATCATTCCCTCATGGTAGCTTTCGCTGAAATTCCATGTTTTCAACAGCATAGAAACTCCTGTCTGTCAAAAACAGTCCTGGCACACATTGTGCTCTAAAATATACGGCAAACACGGCAAACACCAAAGCTTGACGTCCTCTTTTGGTGTGATAAAATCATAAAAAGAGCATTAACATTTATTGAAAGGAGAGAGACTTATGGCTGAGAAGACAAATGCAATGGTTGCAGTGTATAACACACACGTAGAAGCTGAGGCTGGTATCAAAGAACTGCAGAAAGCGGGGTTTGCCATGAAGAAGCTTTCTATTGTAGGTAAGGACTATCACTCTGACGAGCAGGTAGTCGGGTACTACAATACAGGCGACCGGATGATGCATTGGGGCAAGCTTGGCGCTTTCTGGGGAGGTATCTGGGGTTTATTGCTTGGATCGGCGTTCTTTATGATTCCCGGATTGGGGCCGATTTTGGTTGCAGGCCCGCTGGTGACCTGGGTGGTTGGGGCACTGGAAGGTGCTGTAGTTATTGGAGGCATCAGCGCCTTAGGTGCTGCCCTTTACAGCATAGGCATCCCTAAAGATAGTGTGATGAAATATGAGACGGCGATCAAGGCGGGCAAATATGTTCTAGTCGCACATGGTACAGCCGATGAGGTAGCCAATGCCAGGAAAATCATCGAAAACACAAAAGCCATTGAATCCCAGGTGCATCACATATAGCCCGTTAAAGTTTGACATAGCAGATACGGAACGGACGTAATTTTGAACAGCTTGGACTCGCACGGTGGAGTCATCTCGTTTGGCGATTCAGTTTCCGTACCAGTTGCCATGCGCCAGTGTTGTGTCTCACGAACAACCGGTGTTATTGAGCCGTTAGGAATCTCCCGCGACGGCCATTCCCGCAAGCGAAGTGCATCGGGAATCCTTCCGAAAAGGCGGAAAGATTCCTAGCCGCATTGCGGGGATAACCGTACCAATTCGCTTTATTAACCATTTATCATCTTAGCATTGATAACGCCACTTCTTTAAGGGACACTACACGAGTACGGATTCAGTGGTGGTAATGTCTGCGAACGAGATATGGTCTTGTTGGAACGAAAGACCAATGGCTGATCCAGGGAAAATGTTGCCTATGAGGCCGAAACACATCGGAGTCGTAACCGACCATGGAGAGTTTGAGTTGAAGGAATACCTGGTCAGGATGTTAAGCGAGGTCGGTTATGAAGTAGCTGATTTTGGTGATCACCGGCATAATCTGGACGATGACTACCCGAATTTCGTGATGCCCCTTGCCAGGGCAGAGGCGAGGGGCGAGGTCACTTGGGGCTTGACCATCTGCGGCAGTGGCGTCGGTGCGTGCGTCGTCGCCAGCAAGGTTCCGGACTGGCGGGCGTACCTGCTGATCCATGAAGCTTTTTCAGCGCGTCAGGGGGTCGAGGACGACGACATGAAGATGATCTGCCTCGGCGGCCTCGTGGTGGGCCATGCGTTCGCCTGGGAATTGGTCAAAACATTTCTCGCCGCGCAAATCAGCGACGCCGAGCGTCATCATCGCCGTCTGGCCAAAGTTGCGGCCCTGGAAAACAAGAAGACAAGAACATGCAAAACCATCCCTTGAAACAATTGGGAACGCTCGGCCAATCCATCTGGCTTGACTACATCCGACGTGATCTGATCGCAAGTGGTGAGCTTCGACGTTTGATCGAGGAGGATCGACTACGAGGGATGACCTCGAACCCATCCATCTTTGAAACGGCGATAGCGGAAAGCCATATTTACGACCGGGACATTTGTGACATGGCCCTCGAGAAAAAAAATGTTAAAGCAATCTATGAATCTCTCAGCCAGCGCGACGTGCAGAGCACCACTGACGAATTCCGGCCTCTCTACGACAGGACTGACGGCGAAGATGGATATGTCAGCCTGGAGGTCAATCCCCACCTAGCGCACGACACCGACGCCACGATGCAGGAAGCCCGCCGATTGTGGGGTGCCCTAAACCGGCCCAACGTTTTCATCAAAGTCCCGGCGACGTCCGATGGTTTGCCCGCCATCAAACAACTCATCAGCGAAGGAATGAACGTCAACGTCACGTTGCTCTTTGGGTTGCCGCGTTATCGGCAGGTTGCGGAAGCCTACATCGCAGGTCTCGAAGCGCGCGCAGCCCAAGGGAAGCCAGTGAAACAGATAGCCTCGGTGGCTAGCTTCTTTTTAAGCCGTATTGACACCCTATTGGACCCGCTGGTGGAGGGATTCCTCGAGCCAAGGCAAGAAGACGGAAATTGCGAAGAAGGTGCGTCAAGTCACGGTCAAATTCAGGCGCCTAAATCATAGAGGTAATCGAAATGAGAAAAAGCAGCTCTTTTGCAGCATTGATCTTTATCGTGAGAGTTCCTCCCGATTATTTCTCCAAAACGGGGCAGGTGTGGGGTGTTCCCGTGTATCGCTGGGTGGCGCTTCAAGAGCAGAACTACAGCTGGTGGATCGAACGCCTGAGGACGGCTTTGGGACGGTTCGATGTCAATCGGCTGGATCATTTCATCGGCTTTGGCCGCACCTATGAAGTGTCTGCACAAGCCAAGACGGCTGTGAACGGGCAATACCAACCTGGAGGCGGCACTTCTTTTTTCGAAGCCGCCCGCGAAGCTCTTGGTTATTGCCTTTGAACGCGGATGATCTCGGTATTACGACACCCGAAGTGGCGACTTTACGGGATCAACTTCAGATCCCGGGCACACAGGTGCTTCAATTCGAGTTCGGCTCAAATCTCGAAAGCAATTCAGTTTCACCAAAACAGTATCCAGTGAAATCAGTGGTCTATACCGGAACCCATGATAACGACACAACGGCAGGCTGGTATCGAAAGTTGCCGGGCACGCAACGCAAAGCCTTGCAAAAACAACTGGGGGTAAACGACCGGGAGGTTGTCTGGGCCATGATCCGTGAGGCGTTGGCATCTCAGGCCGACACAGCCACCGTTCCTGCGCAAGACATCTTGGAGCTGGGGTCGGAGGCGCGAATGAATTTTCCTGGACTTGCGAAAGGAAACTGGCGATGGCGCCTGAAGGAGGGAGAGCTGACCAAGGAGCTCGCGCAAAGGCTGCGAAGCATAACTATAACGTATGGGCGACTGAGGAGTAATGAGCCCAGTCCTGCTCCTCGGTGTCAGAAAGATGACCCGACGCCACAGATCGCGAAGCGGGCCTAGCCAGGCTGCTGAACTCATCAGCTTGGTAGGACTTTCCTTTCTGTTTAATCAGCGTGCGCCCGGTCCGATAGAAATGATTAAACTTTGGAGGGGAAAATGGCAGAAAAATCTCGCACAATGGCAAGACATTCGGGCATGGGTGCCATCCCTAATGCAAAGGGTGTGACCTTTCGGGTATGGGCTCCCCATGCCGAAAAAGTTTACGTGACCGGAACCTTTAATGGCTGGAGCAAAACCTCAACACCTCTCTTTAGTGAGAAGAACGGTTACTGGTCAACTGAAGTGCCGGAGGCAAAAGCGGGAGATGAGTACAGATATATGATTCACACTCCTGTTGATTGGAAGCTCCCTCCTCTCTCTCGTATTGACCCTTATGCTAGAAAAGTGACGAACTCAGTTGGCAACGGAATTATCTACGACCCCAAAGCGTTTAATTGGGGTAGTGATAACTTCAAAATGGCCTCGTGGAATGAGCTTGTCATTTACGAGATGCACATAGGCACCTTTGACGTCAAAGAAAAGGGGCATCCGGGCACGTTCGACAGCGCCATTGAAAAACTTCCTTACCTTAAAGAACTGGGTATCAATGCCATCGAAGTGATGCCGATCATGGAGTTTTCAGGCGATTTTTCGTGGGGCTACAATCCGGATCATCCTTTTGCTGTCGAAAGCATTTACGGTGGACCGGATGCCTTTAAGCTCTTTGTTAAAGCGGCCCACGAGCAAGGTATCGCTATCATCGTAGATGTCGTTTACAACCACTTTGGTCCAGGCAATCTTGATTTATGGCAGTTTGACGGTTGGAGCGAAAATGAGAAAGGGGGAATTTACTTTTACAATGATCGCCGCTCGCGAACACCCTGGGGCGAGACGCGTCCCGATTATGGCCGGGGCGAAGTGCGCCAATACCTGCGTGATAACGCTTTGATGTGGCTCGAAGAGTACCATGCCGACGGCCTGCGCTGGGACATGATAGTCTATATCAAAAGCATTGACGGTAGTGGCAACAATCCGGCTAATGACATCCCCGACGGCTGGAGCTTGATGCAGTGGATCAATGTGGAAATCCAACAACTGTTCCCTGGCAAGATCAGGATCGCAGAAGGGATGCATAAGAACGCCTGGGTCACCAAAGACGTGGGAGCTGGCGGCGCCGGCTTCAATGTTCAATGGGATGCCGAATTTGTTCACTCCGTTCGCCAGGCCGTTATTGCTCGTGATGATGCATCCCGCGATTTGGGGGCAGTCAGTAGAGCTATCGAGCATCGCTACGATTTAGACGCTTTCAATCGGGTCATTTATACTGAGTCGCACGACGAGGTTGCTAATGGCCGGGCACGCGTGCCCGAGGAAATCTGGCCGGGAAACGTGGACAGCTGGTTTTCCAAAAAACGATCTACGTTGGGCGGTGCTCTTGTTCTTACTTCGCCCGGTATCCCGATGATTTTTGAAGGGCAGGAGTTGCTGGAAGATCGCTGGTTTCAGGATAAAGTCCCGATCGACTGGTCCCGAGCCGAGGACGAACACGGTATTCTTGGAATATACCGGGACCTGATCGCCCTGCGACGCAATCTGTCGGCTGTGACGCGGGGATTGTGCGGGCAAAATATCCATCTGTATCATTTTGACGAGGGGGCCAAGATGATCGCTTTCCATCGTTGGGACAAACAAGGCCCGAAAGACAGCGTCGTTGTGGTAGTGAATATGACGAATCAAAACCGCGATGGTTATGTCATCGGTTTTCCGCGAGCCGGATTGTGGAAAACGCGGTTTAACAGCGACTCCAATAAATATGGCCAAGATTTTGCGAATCATCCCACTCCGGATGTAGAGGCACAAGAGGAAAAAACTGACGGGCTGCCCTGCTCCGGCAAAATCAGCATCGGGCCATACACGGTGGTATTTTTTTCACAGGATGAATAAGAATCCATTATTGAACGCCACTTCAGGTGGCACAATTGTGCTGACGGAGGCCAAATGAAAAGAGCGATCCCGATCACGACATTGTTTTTGGATATCGGTGGTGTCCTGCTCACCAATGGGTGGGACCATCATGCCCGCAAACGGGCGGCGGCGAACTTCAAGCTGGAGTTGGTCGAGATGGAGGATCGGCATCACCTGACTTTCGACACCTTTGAGGAGGGAAAGCTCACGCTGGAAGAGTATTTAGATCGGGTGGTCTTCTACCAAAAGCAACCGTTCACCCGGGCTCAGTTTCGGAAATTTATGTTCGCCCAGTCGAAGCCATATGCCAAAATGATCGAGTTGGTTCGCTGGCTTAAGACACGGTATGGATTGAAGATTGTCGTGGTCAGCAACGAAGCACGGGAACTGAATTCACACCGAATTCGAAAGTTCAAGCTTGACGGCTTCGTGGATTTTTTCATTTCCTCCTGCTTCGTCCACTTGCGTAAGCCCGACGCGGACATCTTTCGACTTGCGCTGGACATAGCCCAGGTGCCAGCCAGCCAAATAGTCTATATCGAAAACACCCCGATGTTCGTCCAGATCGCGGAAGGTTTGAGGATTCGAAGCATTCTTCACACGGATTACAGGTCCACGTGCGCGAAACTGGCTTCGTTCGGATTGCAGAATGACCAAGGAGACATCCATGAAACCAGCTAACCCACGCATCCTGACGATCAATGGCGGTTCGTCGAGCATCAAGTTCGCGTTGTTCGAGGCTGGTGACTCGCTCCGACGGATTCTGGAGGGCGGGGTTGATCGGATTGGACTGCCGGAAGCCACCTTGCGGGTGAAAGGTTTCAACCAGGCGGACAACTTTTCGCGGTTAGTGACAGCGCCGGATCATACGGTGGCGGTGGGCGCTCTGATGGATTGGATCGAGGAACGCAGCGGGCATGATGCATTGACCGCGGTGGGGCATCGCGTGGTGCATGGCGGGCCGAAGTATAGCAAGCCGCAGCGAATCACTGCGGAAATGGTTGAGGAGCTGCGCCGGCTCAGTCCATTCGATCCTGAGCATCTGCCGGAGGAGATCCTGTTGACCGAGGCGTTTCATCGCCGATTTCCTGACCTGCCCCAAGTGGCGTGTTTCGACACGGCTTTTCACCATGACCTGCCGCGCGTGGCCCAGTTGTTGCCAATCCCGCGCCGCTACGAAGCGCAGGGGGTGCGGCGGTACGGGTTTCACGGCTTGTCATACTCGTTTCTCATGGGAGAGCTGGGCCGCCTGGCCGGAATGGAAATGGTACAAAGCCGGGTCATCCTCGCCCACCTCGGCAATGGCGCGAGCCTGGCGGCCGTGCGTGACGGCAAATCTGTGGACACAAGCATGAGTTTCACCCCGACAGCCGGGGTGCCGATGAGCACCCGCTCGGGCGATCTTGATCCCGGACTGGTTTGGTATCTAGCGCGCACCGAGGGCCTCGATGCAAAACGATTCAATGAGATGGTCAATTTCCAGTCCGGGCTGCTCGGCGTATCGGAGACCAGTTCCGACATGCGTGATTTGCTCGATAGTCAGGCGAGTGATATACGGGCAGCTGAGGCGGTCGCGCTGTTTTGCTACCAGGTCAAGAAATGGATCGGCGCGTTCGCAGCGGCACTGGGAGGAGTGGAAACATTAGTATTCAGTGGCGGAATTGGTGAGAATGCTCCGGAAGTCCGCACGCGGATCTGTGATGGGCTGGGATTTCTTGGAATCGAACTTGAAGAACAACGAAATCTTGCGAATGAGGGCGTGATTTCCGCGGCGGCCAGCCGGGTTGCGGTCCGCGTCATTCGCACGGACGAAGAACTGATGATTGCCAATACAGTTTGCCGCGTGCTCGGCCTTGGCGGGGCCAGTGAAAAAAGAAATTCTGACCATGTGACGAAAGGCATCTCTCGTCTGGATCCGTTTTCGGCGGGCGGTGTCCCCCCATAGCGAAGCCGCCTCCGCCGATGCAATAGGAGTGTTGGCACCCGTGCAGATCGCGGTGAAACCGATTTCTCAAACACGCTTTCAACCGGGCGACAACAGCGAATAAAAACGAAACTCAAAGAACGAAAGGAGTACGGCTATGCTGAACAAAGCCAAAACACTGAAGGGTTATTCATTGCAAAACACCGACGGAGAGACGATGGGAAAGGTCAAAGAATTCTACTTCGATGACCACCATTGGACGATTCGCTATCTGGTCGCCGACACAGGGAACTGGCTCACGGGCAGGCAGGTGCTGATTTCCCCGTATGCGCTAGTTGCTGTGAATAGCGATACGCACGACATCGTTACCGATTTAACAAAAAAGCAGATTGAGGACAGTCCATCCTTGAACAGTGACAAACCTGTCTCGCGACAATTCGAGGAGACCTACTACGGGTATTATGGATGGCCGCCATATTGGGGCGGCCCATACATGTGGGGATATTATCCCTACATTGTGCGTGACCGTGAAAAATGGAGAGAAGCCCACCAAGGTGAGAAAGCGTGGGATCCCCATTTGCGCAGCACTCACGACGTGAGTGGCCATCACATCCAAGCCTCAGACGGCGTGATTGGCCACATCGAGGATTTTATCATCGATGACGAGACGTGGGCGATTCGTTATCTCATCATCGATACGCGGAACTGGTGGCCGGGGAAAAAGGTCCTGGTGTCACCGCAATGGATCGAGCGCGTTAGTTGGCAGGAGTCGAAAGTCTTCGTCAATCTCTCCCGCGAGACCATCAAGCACTCACCGGAATACACGGAGGAGTCTCTGCTAACGAGGGATTATGAGGCCATGCTGCATCGACATTACAATCGCCAAGGATACTGGGTCGACGAACCCGCTGCCAAGGAGCATTCCCGTTGAAGCAAACACGAGAAAGGGCTTTCTAACATGCGTAACTTGCTCGACCGTAAAACGCAGAACGTGCGGCAAAAAAAGACTGAGTCAGATGAATATGCCAAGCCGGCTTGACCAAGAGACTCGCAGGATCTGGGCGATACTGTGTCTCGCCGTCAAAAAGTTTTTGCGGATTGACGGGGCACAATGGGCGGGAGCGTTCGCCTTCCATGCGTTCTTCTCGCTGTTTCCTTTGATGATCCTGCTCGTCACGATTGCGTCGTACTTTGTTGACCGGGCCCGGGCCGGGGGAAAGGTCATTGCCTACACGGAAAACTACGTCCCGATAAGCGGCGAGATGCAACGGCACGTTTTTGACATTATCGCCGGTGTGATCAAAGCGCGCAAGCAGGCGGGCACGGTCGCATTTCTCATCCTGGTCTGGGTCTCCCTCCAATGTTTCACCACTCTCATCCGCGCGACCAACCGGGCCTGGAGCGCCGAGGCGTACAATTGGTGGCGGCTGCCGCTCAAAAGCCTGGTGTTGCTCGGCATCACGGCGGGTGGGGTCCTCCTGGGCATGGCGGCGCCGGTGCTAACGAAAATGGCCAAGGATCGGCTCTTTCCAGTGGATGATTTCCGTTCCTGGGTCCATGCCCTGGGGAGCTTTCTCATTCCCTTGTTGGTGGTGTTCCTCAGTCTGAGCCTGTTTTACAGGCTGGCTCCGCGCCGGCCCACGCACTTTGCCCAAGTGTGGGCCGGCGCACTGTGCGCCACGGCGCTCTTGCAGGCGGCCGATAGTCTATTTGTGATCTACCTCAAGAACTTCGCCACGTTAAACGCGGTCTATGGGGCATTCGGCGGAATCATGGCATTGCTGCTGTGGATTTACCTTTCCGGGTGCATTTTCATCTTTGGCGCCTGCCTGTGCGCCGCTCAGGCCGAAGGGCGTTCAGCGCCGGCGGAAACAATTATGGCGGGCTGAAATACGGAGAATCCATGAAGACAAAGATTTCTTCCGTGGAACTGCTTCACAGGATGGATGCCTACTGGCGGGCGGCGAACTGTCTCTCGGTCGGGCAGATTTATCTCTTCGACAATCCTTTGCTTCGGGAGCCGTTAAAGCTGTCGCACGTGAAACCGCTGGTGGTCGGACACTAGGGCACGACGCCGGGCGAGAACTACATCTATGTGCATTTAAACCGGGTCATCAAGAAGCATAACCTGGATATGTTCTGCATCGCCGGTCCCGGCTGCCAGCCCGGTTGCGGTCCGCGTTATTCATACGGACGAGGAATGGCTGATCGCGAACACGGTCTGCCGCATTTTGGATCTTGCACGTGAATGAGAACATGCATGATCATGAAAACAAAAAAGGTATCTGAAAGGAGCATTGTTATGAAGGTGAAAAATGGGGTTAAGGAGAACGTCGCCGTGAAAACGGAGAAGATAAACAAAACAGACAAACCGTTGTCGCCCGATCTGCTGCGAAAAATAAACGCGTATTGGCGAGCCGCCAACTATCTGTCGGTGGGCCAGATTTATCTTTATGACAATCCGCTGCTGAAGGAGCCGTTAAAGATGTCGCACATCAAGCCGCTGGTGGTCGGACATTGGGGCACGACGCCGGGGCAAAACTTCATCTACGTGCACCTGAACCGGGTCATCAAGAAGCATGACCTGGATATGTTCTACATCGCCGGCCCCGGACACGGGGGCCCGGCGCTGGTGGGCAATACTTACCTCGAAGGTACCTACAGTGAGATTTATCCGAACATCAGCCAGGACGAAGCCGGGCTGAAAAAGCTCTTCACCCAATTCTCGTTTCCCGGCGGAATTTCCAGTCATGTTGCGCCGACGACGCCGGGGTCGATTCACGAAGGAGGCGAGCTGGGATACTCGCTCAGCCATGCCTTCGGGGCCGCGTTCGATAATCCTGATCTGATCGTCGCCTGCGTCATTGGCGATGGTGAAGCGGAAACGGGCCCCTTGGCGACCGCCTGGCAGTCCAACAAGTTTCTCAACCCAATTAGCGACGGAGCCGTGCTGCCGATCCTGCATCTCAACGGCTACAAGATCAGCAACCCGACCGTGCTGGCCCGCATCGAGCATGAGGAATTGGAGCAATTTCTGCGAGGCTGCGGCTGGACGCCTCACTTTGTGGAAGGTGATGAGCCGGAAGAGATGCATCAACTCATGGCCGGAACTTTGGAAAAGGCCATCGAGGAGATCCGGCAAATCCAAAGCGATGCGAGAAATAAAAATGACACCACTCGGCCGCGCTGGCCAATGATTGTCCTGAGGTCACCCAAGGGATGGACGGGACCGAAAGTCGTCGATGGTCTGCCAGTTGAGGGCACGTTCCGGGCGCACCAGGTGCCGCTCCTGGTGGATTCCGAGCATCCCGATCATCTCAAGCAGCTTGAAAGCTGGATGAAGAGCTACAAGGCGGAAGAACTGTTCGATGAGGATGGCCGACTCATGCCGGAATTGGCCGAGCTGGCGCCGAAGGGCGACCGGCGGATGGGCGCCAATCCCCACGCCAACGGCGGCATTCTGCTGCGCGACCTGCGCATGCCGGACTTCCACGTCCATGCGGTAAATGTGCCTTCGCCCGGCGCCGTTGACGGCCAGGATACGCTCGTGCTGGGTAAGTTCCTGCGTGACGTGGTCAAGCTGAATCAGGATCAGCGCAATTTCCGGATCTTCGGTCCCGATGAGACGCTCTCGAATCTCCTGGGCGCGGTCTTTGAAGCAACCAATCGTCAGTGGGACGCCCGGGAAGTAAAGAATGATGAATTCCTCGCGCCTGCCGGACGCGTGCTGGACTCGATGCTCAGCGAGCACCAGTGCGAGGGTTGGCTGGAGGGTTATCTGTTGACCGGGCGGCACGGACTGTTTAATAGCTATGAGGCCTTCATTCGCATCGTAGACTCGATGTTCAGCCAGCATGCCAAGTGGCTGAAGGTGACGTTGGAACTGCCCTGGCGCCGGAAGATCGCCTCGCTGAACTATCTGCTTGCCTCCCACGTCTGGCAGCAGGATCACAACGGCTTCACGCACCAGGATCCCGGTTTTCTCGACCACGTGATTAACAAGAAAGCCGATATTGTGCGCGTTTACCTGCCGGCCGACACCAACTGCCTGTTGTCGGTTTTTGATCACTGCCTGCGCAGCCGGCATTACGTCAACGTGGTGGTTGCGGGAAAACATGCGCTGCCCCAATGGCTGACCATGGACGCGGCGGTCGTGCATTGCACGGAAGGAATTGGCATTTGGCAATGGGCCAGTAATGACCAAGGCGCCGAGCCGGACGTGGTGATGGCCTGTTGCGGAGACACGCCCACGCTGGAGATCCTGGCCGCCGTTTCCATTCTGCGCCAGCATCTGCCCGATCTGAAAATCCGGGTGATCAATGTCGTCGATCTCATGAAGCTGCAACCGCAAACCGAACACCCGCACGGGCTGAGCGAAACGGATTACGACTCGCTCTTCACGAAAGACAAGCACATCATCTTTGGCTTTCATGGATACCCATGGCTGGTCCACCGGCTGACCTACCGCCGGACCAACCGCAACCTGCACGTCCGGGGCTACAAGGAAGAGGGAACGATCACAACGGCCTTTGACATAAGGGTGCAGAACGAGATGGACCGATTCCACCTGGTGCAAGACGTGGTTGATCAGCTGCCGCAGTTGGGTTCCAAGGGGGCCTACCTGAAGCAGATGGTGCAGGACAAGCTCATCGAGCACAAGCACTACATCGACAAGCACGGCCAAGACATGCCGGAAATCCGGAACTGGAAGTGGAGCACCTAAAGAATGGAGACTATCACCCGAAACATATCGGGACCGATAGAGAGAAGCTCTGGTTTCAGGCTCGTGTGTTACGTTGGACTGGAAGTTTGATACAACTGAAATAGGGGGACGGTGATGATGCATGTTGGCATTGCTGCGGATCATGGTGGGTTTGAGTTGAAAGCGTACCTGACTACGGCCCTCAAGGCCGCCGGATATGAGGTGGTGGACTTCGGTGCCCATGAGCTGGTTACAGGAGATGACTACCCGGATTTTGTATAGCCATGGCTAGGGCGGTGGCAAGAGGTGAGGTCACCCGTGGCCTGGCCATCTGTGGCAGCGGGGTCGGAGCTGGAGTTGCGGCCAATAAGGTGCCCGGCACACGTGCGGCCTTGATCACGGATCCCTTCTCCGCTCATCAGGGGGTGGAGGACGACGACATGAACGTGATGTGTCTGGGCGGCCGGGTCACCGGACATGCTCTAGCCTGGGACTTGGTCCAGACATTCCTAAGCGCCCGCTTCAAGGAGAACCAACGGTTCAAGCGCCGCCTTGCTAAAATAGCGGAGCTGGAAAGGAAAGAGACAGAATGATAAAAGGCAACATGCCCACTGCCGGCAAAAGTTCTGTCGACGCCCGCTCAAGGCATCGCGGAGCGTGGTTGCTCGGGATTGATGAAAGAGCCATAAAAATATGACAGGAGGCCCCCTATGAAAGAACACGAACACGTTACCAAAAACAAACCGGAATCGAAGCCGGGATCGCAGTCCAATGCGAAGGACGATCTGAAATCCCTTCCCATGCCGGAACTGCAGGCAAAACTGGGTTCGTCGCCGGACGGCCTCAGTCAAGCCGAGGCGCAGAAACGGCTGACCCAATATGGGCCTAACGAGATTGAAGAAAAAAAGACCAATGCGTTCCTGAAATTCCTTACCTATTTTTGGGGTCCCATCCCGTGGATGATCGAAGCGGCCGTGATCCTTTCGGCGGTAGCCCGGCATTGGCCGGACTTTGGCATTATCCTCCTGCTGCTTCTGGCCAACGCCGTGGTCGGATTCTGGGAAGAACATCAGGCAGGCAACGCCATCGCCGCGCTGAAGGCCAAGCTGGCGATCAAGGCCCAGGTGAAACGCGATGGAAAGTGGATCAACCCGGAGGCGCGTGAGCTAGTGCCGGGCGACGTCATCCATCTGCGTCTGGGCGACATCGTGCCGGCGGACGCGCGCTTGCTGGAGGGCGACCCTATAGAAGTGGATCAGTCCGCGCTGACGGGAGAGTCGTTGCCCGCTACGCGCAAACCTGGCGAGGCGGTGTTCTCGGGTTCGATCATCCGCACGGGCGAAATCGATGCGCTCGTGTACGGCACGGGCCAGAACACCTACTTCGGCAAGACTGCGCAACTGGTGCAGGAGGCGCAAACCGTCAGCCATTTTCAACGTGCGGTGCTGAAAATCGGCAATTACCTGATCATCCTCGCAGTGACCCTGGTGGTGTTGATTCTGGCCGTCGCGCTCTTCCGCGGCGACCAGATGCTCACCACGCTTCAGTTCGCATTGGTGTTGACGGTGGCCGCGATTCCTGTGGCGATGCCGACGGTGCTGTCCGTGACCATGGCGGTCGGCGCGCGCCTGCTGGCCAAAAAAGAGGCGATAGTGACCCGGTTGGCGGCCATCGAGGAATTGGCGGGCGTGGACGTGCTATGCGCGGACAAGACCGGCACCCTGACCCAGAACAAGCTGACGCTGGGCGATCCATTCAGCGTCAACGGCATCCCTGCTG
>JBEKCV010000002.1:0-136468 GCA_050014695.1 Thermodesulfovibrionales bacterium | reverse complement strand
CGCACATGCTGTGTCCGGCGGGAAAGTTACGCCTGTCATATATGATTTCCGTCCTCAAGAGGGATCAGGGCAGGAAGACGGCTGTGCGCACTTTCGTGCACAGTTGGAATAGCAGGTTCCTCTCGATATGGAAGCCAGGGTCAAGTACGTAGATGGTCTTCGGTTTGTTGGTGAAGCCTCATCAGGGCATGCTCTTGTTATGGACGCAGATGCTGCCTTCGGGGGAAAAAATACGGCAGTGAGACCGACTGAACTTCTTCTCATCGGACTCGGAGGGTGCTCCGGGATGGATGTGGTCTCAATCCTGAAAAAGAAGAAACAGGATATCAGGGGGCTTGAAATCGCTATCAGGGGCGAAAGAGCGGAGAGCCATCCCCGGAAGTTTACCGACATTACAATAGAATTTATTGTTTCTGGCCGCAACATTTCAGGTGAGGCTGTTCAAAGGGCCGTCGATCTCTCCATGGAAAAATACTGCTCCGTTAAGGCGACCCTCGAAGGGTGCGCAAAGATAACCTTCAGTTACCGGATTGTCGAGGAGTGAGAAAGACCTCTTCTGAGTGATTTTCAGGTCTTTGCCGCCGCCACAGGTTATAGCCTTCGGTTGCAACGTAACAGCCTGTGACCCTACCGAATCGGCTTATGGTAGGAATTGCTACATGCGGGCATAATGAGAGAGCAAAACCTTAGACAATGCATACTAAGAAACGTCGCGACTCTCGGGTTTGTTGGCTATCTCCCTATCGCACCCGGAACCTTCGGCTCCCTCGTGGCGATGTCGGTTTTCGCCTTCCTGAAACCAGGCAATGGAGCCGCTGTCTCGCTGGTAGCCATAATTGTGCTCATCGGTACCCTTTCAGCACATCACGCGGAGAAGCTTCTGCATGAGAAGGACAGCGGACACATCGTCATAGACGAATTTGCCGGCTACGCGCTCTCCGTGCTCTTTCTTCCTCCTGTCACATCATATTACATCGCCGCCTTTTTTTTATTCAGATTTTTCGATATACTAAAACCGCCTCCCATTAGGAACATTGAACGGATTCTTTCCGGGGGGATAGGCATTATGGCAGATGACGTTATGGCAGGTGTTTTGACAAATGCACTGTTACAGATATGGAAACTTCTGACGCAGAATTGATAGAAAAAATCCATGCCTATTTTAAGGGCTCAAGGTTGAAACTGAGTATTGCGGAATCTTGCACCGGCGGCCTTGTCGGCCATCTCTTGACAAACAGGGCCGGTGCCTCCGAGTTCTTCGACTCTTCCGTTGTGAGCTATTCCGCGGAATCCAAGATTAGACTCCTCGGGATTGGAAAGTCTCTCATTGAGCGCTATGGAACCATAAGTGAAGAGACCGCAAGGGCGATGGCCAGCGCCATCCGGAAGAAGAGAAAAACGGATTTTTCTCTCTCCGTTACAGGCAATCTCGGCCCGGAACCGGCTGAAAAAAAGAGCATCGGTCTTATCTATATGGCTGTTGATTGGGAGAGGGAAACCATTTCAAGGGGAATGATGTTCGATGGAGACAGAGAAGCTATCAAGCATTCGGCTGCTATAGCTTCTCTGCAATTTCTTCGCGAGGTTGTTGAAGTATGGGCATAAGATCTTTCATCGCCATACCCCTGAGCGTCAGTTTGAAGAAAGGGATCGCGGAATTGCTCGATGAGCTCAAGCAAATGAATGCTGATATAAAGTGGGTGCCTGCTGAAAATGTGCACATTACCGTGAAGTTCCTGGGTGATGTCGCTGAAGATGCTCTGCCGGCCATAGAGGAAGCACTCTCCAAAGTCTCTGCTTCGCAACGATCCTTCACCGTTAAGTTATCCGGTACCGGCTTTTTCCCGGATAAGAGAAGACCACGGGTTCTCTGGATAGACATCCAAGAATATCAGGGACTCAGAGAACTTCAAGATCTAGTTGAAGAATCATTGATAAGCCTCGGTCTTAAAAAAGAAACTAAGAACTTCTCGCCTCACCTGACAATAGGGCGGGTCAGGACCACGAAAAACCTGAGCTCCCTCGTTGAGGCCATGGAGACACTTAAGGGAAGGGATTTTGGTAATATAGAAGTCAGGCTGCTTTCGCTTATGAAAAGTGAACTAAAGCCCACGGGGGCTGAGTATAAAACGCTTGCGGAATTTAACCTAAAGGGGGAAGAATGACCAATAAGGACAAGGACAGGGACAAGGACAAGATAAAGGCACTGGAAATGGCCATCTCTCAGATCGAGAGGAGTTTTGGCAAGGGAGCCATCATGAGGCTCGGAGCCGCGGAGATTGAGGAGGGTATTCAGTTTATACCCACGGGATCCCTGACACTCGATATCGCCACAGGGATTGGAGGTTACCCGAGAGGAAGGGTGGTCGAGATATATGGTCCTGAGTCTTCAGGAAAGACAACTCTTGCCCTCCATGCAATCGCAGAGGCGCAGAGGGCTGGGGGAGTGGCCGCATTTATAGACGCAGAGCACGCCCTTGACGTATCGTATGCAAATAAACTCGGGATACAGGTTGAAGACCTCTTGGTATCACAGCCTGACACAGGTGAACAGGCGCTGGAGGTTACCGAAGCCCTTGTGAGAAGCGGGGCGGTTGATATCATTGTGATAGATTCCGTTGCTGCACTGGTGCCAAAGGCTGAGATAGAAGGCGAAATGGGGGATTCCCTTCCGGGGCTTCAGGCGAGACTCATGAGCCAGGCGCTGAGAAAGCTCACCGCCGCCATATCAAAATCTCTCAGCACCGTCGTTTTTATCAACCAGATTCGAATGAAGATCGGCGTGATGTTCGGTAACCCTGAGACGACCACTGGTGGAAATGCGCTGAAGTTCTACTCTTCCATGAGACTCGATATCAGACGGATAGATAACATTAAAGACAATCAGGAGACCATTGGCGGCAGGGTCAGGGTCAAAGTCGTTAAAAATAAGGTTGCTCCGCCTTTCAAACAGGCCGAATTTGATATATACTTTAACGAAGGGATATCGAGGGTCGGGGAACTCGTCGACATCGGGGTTGAAAAAGGTTTGATCGAAAAGTCAGGGGCATGGTACAGCTTCAACGAAAACCGGATCGGACAGGGAAGGGAAAATGCAAAGGCCTTCCTGAGAAATAACCCGGAAGCAGCGGAGACTATTCGTCAGAAGATACTGGAGAGTTTAAAACTCGGAAAGTGACCCATGGAAATAAACGAACTCCTAAAAACAGCAATTGCGCAGGAGGCATCGGACCTCCATATCAAAGTGGGCTCTCCACCGATCCTCCGGATCGCAGGGGAATTGGTTCCCCTGCACGCCGAAGGGAGAACCAACCAGCAGGACGCGATGAAGATAGCCTTTGCCGTCATGAGTCCTGGACAGAGGGAAACATTCAAGAAAAAGAACGAACTTGACCTTGCATACAGTGTTCCCGGGCTCGGGAGGTTCCGATGTAACGTCTTCATTCAGAGGGGAACGATAGGCTCGGTCTTTAGAGTCATCCCCATGAAAATTCCGACTTTTGAAGAACTCACCCTGCCGGAAACACTGAAAAGGATGTCACTGGAAGAGCGGGGTCTTATTCTTGTTACCGGTACAACGGGGAGCGGCAAGTCCACAACCCTCGCTTCAATGATTGATTACATCAACAGTAACCGGACAAGCAATATCATTACCATAGAAGATCCGATTGAATATCTTCACCGGGACAAGAAAAGCATTGTGAACCAGCGAGAGGTCGGCACTGACACCGAATCCTTTGGCAAGGCACTGCGCTCAGCATTGAGACAAGATCCTGATGTCATTCTGGTTGGAGAAATGCGAGATTTTGAGACTATCCAAACCGCTCTTACGGCGGCAGAGACAGGGCATCTTGTCTTCAGCACTCTGCATACAATCGACGCCATGGAAACGGTCAACAGGATCATAGCGGTCTTTCCTCCATACCAGCACAAACAGGTTCGGATACAGCTATCCTCCGTAATCAAGGGAATCGTCTCCATGAGGCTCATGCCGAGGGCAGACGGAAGGGGCAGGGTTCCCGCTGTTGAGGTGCTCGTTGCAACGGCGACGATCAAGGATAGCATCCTCGATCCCGATAAGACAAAACTCTTACCGGACATCATCGCGCAGGGCAAACTCCATTACGGGATGCAGACATTCGATCAGTCAACCTTTGACCTCTTCAAGTCCGGTCTCATTACCTATGAGGACGCATTGCGGGGCGCCACAAACCCTGACGATTTCATCCTGAAGGTGAAGGGTGTCCATTCGACCAGCGACCTTGCCTTTGAAGACCCTCCCGCTGCTCAGCAGCCGGGGGTTGACATCCAAAGATTCTCGAAATGAGTGGTTCATATGCACCGCATACCGCCAGGGCAGGGCTCAAAAGAGATTCGTCTTTAAGAAAATCCGTTCGCGGCGGCTTCGCAGCATCCCTCGGAGATCGATCCGCCCTGCAGTACTCATACAGGCTTTTGACCTACCGTGGCAGGAGCGAGAAAGAGTTGCGGGAGAGACTAAAACAAAAAGGGTTCGATAAGCATGACATCGATGCCGCAGTTGGCAGTCTAACGTCCAATGGTTTTCTGGATGACCGGAAACTTGCATCTTCCCTGAGGAGATATGCCGAAGAATCAAAACACTATGGAATCTCCGGTACTCGGAGATTCCTCAGAGAGAGAGGGATCCCGGAAGATATCATCGATGTGACGGTCAGTGACATGGATGAGATAGAAGTCGCACGGAAGATCGTCGAGAAAAAAATGAGGACTATGGGCGAGGACCAGCCCGAAAAAGCGGCAAGGAAACTCTATGGCATTCTGTACCGCCGGGGATATTCCTTCGAAACGATAAAAAAAGCCCTGGAGCACTTTGCATTGAGGGAGGACTTCTGATGAAAAACTTTTTTTGTTTTGCCTTCATCGTAACAGCGTTCTGCTTTTTCTGCGCCTGCGCAAAGACGGCCAGATACTCCCCTGAGGAGATCAAGGATTATCCTCCCGAGATTCAGGAAAGGATCAATGAGGGTGCTGTTATGATAGGAATGACGAGTCTGCAAGTGCGCTATGCGTGGGGTTCGCCGGCGACAATACATATCCTGTCCCCTTCGGAAGACGGCAAGCCGAGGGAGGAATGGATTTACTCCAAATTGGGGGTGTTTATGGATAAAAGGCTTTTGTTTGTCGACGGCAAACTGACGGATATTTTCCCGGAACCCAAGAATATAAAACAACAAGGAAAAGAATGAATGAACAGCGATACAATTAGGGCCACGTTCCGCGACTTCTTTAGAGAAAAAGGGCACGAACCCGTCAAGAGCTCTCCTCTCATTCCGAAGGGCGACCCCACCCTGCTCTTCACCAATGCCGGTATGGTTCAATTCAAATCCGTCTTCCTCGGCGAGGAACCGAGGCCGTATAAAAGGGCGACATCTTGCCAGAAGTGCATGAGGGCGGGAGGAAAACACAGCGACATAGAAAATGTCGGGCATACAGCGCGGCATCACACTTTCTTTGAAATGCTCGGCAATTTTTCTTTTGGGGATTACTTCAAGCGGGACGCCATACTCTTTGCGTGGGAACTTCTCACACAACGGTTTAAGCTTCCGGAGGAGAGTCTCTGGGTCTCTGTTTTTGAGGATGACGACGATGCGGCAAACCTCTGGAGAGAACTTACCACATTACCGGAAAATCGAATCGTGCGATTAGGCGCAAAGGACAATTTTTGGCAGATGGGTGATACCGGGCCATGCGGGCCATGTTCTGAAATAATCATAGACCAGGGCTCGGACGTCGGATGCGGTAGACCTGAGTGCTCTGTGGGGTGCGATTGTGACCGCTTCCTGGAGATCTGGAACCTTGTGTTCATGCAGTTCAACCGCGATGAAAAGGGAGTCCTCTCTCCTCTTCCGCGACCGAGCATCGATACCGGCATGGGACTTGAGAGAATATCCGCCGTTCTGCAGGGCAAACTGAACAACTTCGATACGGATATCTTCGTACCCATCATTTCTTCCATTTCAGAGCATACGGGCATCGGCTACGGCAACAGTCATGAGACGGATACTTCCATACGGGTTATTGCGGATCATACCAGAGCCATCACCTTTCTCCTGTCGGAGGGACTCATGCCCTCCAATGAAGGAAGGGGATACGTACTGAGGAGGATTATCAGGAGAGCATCAAGACATGCCAGGCTTCTCGGCATGGAAAAGCCGGTCCTATACAGGCTGGTTGATTCTGCATCCTCTGCCATGGGAAGTACCTATCCAGAACTCCTGGACGAGAAGGAACGGTCATCAAAGATCCTCATGGTTGAAGAGGAGCGCTTCGAACGAACCCTCGAACAGGGGATGAGAATGATGGATGACGTGATAGCATCCCTCAAGGGATCCGGCGTCCAGGTAGTTCCCGGAAGCGAGATTTTTAAACTGTACGACACGTTTGGATTCCCCATAGACCTTGCACGGGACATTGCATCAGAGAAGGGCCTCTCATTCGACGAGGAAGGTTTTCTCAAGGAGATGGAGATACAGCGGGAGAGGGCGCGGGCTTCGTGGGTTGGGGAGGAAGAGACCGTCGCTTCAATATATAGAGAATTGTTATCAGAAATAGGCAAGACCCATTTTATCGGCTACGAACGCCTCGAATCCGAATCGGTCATCAAAGCGCTCATGCAGGATGGAAAGGTGATCGACGAAGCATCCGAAGGCGCAGAGATAGAGATCTTCCTCGATCAGACCCCTTTTTACGGAGAATCAGGCGGACAGGTTGGCGATACGGGAGAGATATCGGGTGAGTATTTTCGGGCCTCGGTCATTGATACGAAGAAGCCTCTCGACGGGCTTCATGCTCACATAGCGAGGATCAAAAAAGGGACCCTTCATGTGTGGGACAAGGCGAGATGCAGAGTTGACGCTGACAAAAGAGGGGCTACCATGAGGCATCACACAGCCACCCATCTCTTACATGAGATCTTGCGATCCATCCTCGGCGACCATGTCAAGCAGGCGGGTTCCCTTGTCTCTCCGGAGAGGCTCAGATTTGACTTTACCCATTTCTCAGCCCTGGAAGGTTCCGAGCTGTCGGCCATAGAGACCAGGTTAACCGAAAAGATCTTGGAAAACCTTCCGGTAATGACGTCAATAATGGACATAAAAACAGCCCTTGATTCCGGTGCCACTGCCCTCTTCGGAGAAAAATATGGAGAGACTGTGCGCGTCGTAAGCGTTCAGGGGTTCAGCTCTGAACTCTGCGGCGGAACCCATTGCAAGGCAACGGGGGATATCGGCTCGTTTGTCATCGTTTCGGAAAGCAGTGTTGCTTCAGGCATTCGGCGGATAGAGGCGCTCACCGGTAAGGAGGCATTTCATTTCCTGAAAAACAAGATGACCGAACTAGCGATGATCCACGATCTATTGAAAACAGATCGTGCCTACGCGAAAGTGGAAAAGCTTCTTTCAGACGTAAAGTCTCTCGAAAGGGAGATCGAGGTCATCAAGTCCAAGACCGCTGCAAAGGACTCAACGGCAATCCTCGATCACATCAGACCGGTAAACGGGATATCGGTGCTTTCCCACCGGGTTGATGGTCTCGATCAAAAGGATCTTCGCATGCTTGCCGATAATATACGCAGCAGGATGGGATCCGGAATCATCTGTCTCGCATCGGTAAAGGACAGCCAGGCATCAGTGCTGAGCATGGTTACAAAGGATCTGATAGAGCGTTTCAACGCCGGAGAGATCGTGAAGAGGGTCATCGCTGTTGCAGGAGGCAGGGGCGGCGGCAAGGCGGAAATGGCCCAGGGTGGCACGGGCAATATAGACAAACTGGATAAGGCGCTGGAAGCAGTGTACGATGTCATTAACGAGGGGTCTGCGGTCAAAAGCCGGTAATTTCGAATTTTTCGATGACGGCTCATTCTAATGATTTAAAACAAGGAGGTGTCTCATGACTTTATTTGACGTACTGAGAAACGCGCTACTGGCTGGTTTTGGTGTTCAGGAAAAGGTGAAGGAATTCGTTGATGAGCTTGTCAAAAAAGGAGAATTGAGCGAATCCCAGGGGGCAAAACTCGTGATGGAGTGGAGCGAGAAGGCTGATAAAAGTTCCGAGCATTTCAGCAGCACTATCTCGGATATTATCTCCAAGACGATGGAGAAGATGCCCCTTGCCACCAAGGATGATCTCGATAAGTTACAGCAGACGCTTAATGCAATCTCGATCCGTGTCAATAAGTTGGAGAGCATGAAGAGAGAAACGCCAAAAGAGGTGTAGCCTCTGTGGACTTATTCGGAATAACGCGCACGTACCGATCTGCAAAGAGACTGCAGCAGGTCGTGAATGTACTTCTGAAGCATGGCTTCGGCAGGATCATAGACCAGATCCATCTCGGTAGATATGTCCCCTTCAGGAAACGCCTCCGGTCCTTTGGTCAGTGGCCGGCAGTCAAGGGCCCCAGTGTTCCCGAGCGGCTGAGAATAGCCTTTACCGAACTCGGGCCGAGCTTTATAAAACTCGCCCAGATACTGTCCTCGAGGCCGGATCTCATTACGGTTTCGTACGCCAACGAGTTTAAGAAACTCCAGGATGAGGTACCTCCCTTCTCTTCTGAAGATGCGAAACGGATTATCGAAGAAGAGATCAGGATGTCCGCAGATAAGGTGTTCCTTCATTTTGAAGACACGCCTGTGGCTGCGGCATCCGTCGCGCAAGTCCACCATGCAACACTTTCGGACGGTACAGACGTGATCGTCAAGGTTCAACGACCGGGCATTGAGGAACAGATCGAGACGGACATAAATATCCTCTCCGCACTTGCACGTCTCTTGGACAGGTATGTACCCGAGTCGAGATTTTTTAACCCTATCG
This sequence comes from Thermodesulfovibrionales bacterium, assembly GCA_050014695.1. GTDB lineage: Bacteria > Nitrospirota > Thermodesulfovibrionia > Thermodesulfovibrionales > UBA9159 > UBA9159. The sequence goes on along the minus strand of JBEKCV010000002.1, from coordinate 127,618 downwards.
GCATTGTTGATGAATTTTCGAAGACAATAACGAAAGAACTGGACTTTGTGAATGAATCACGTAACTGCGCCAGATTCAGGAGAAACTTTGAGCATAATCCGGGTATCTACATACCCCGCGTATACCCTGAGTTCGTTACGAAGAAGGTTCTGGTCATGGAACGGATCGGGGGGGTACGGATTGACGACATGGCGGGCATATCGGCTCTGGGACTCGATAAAAAAACCATCGCAAAAACAGGCATCGATGCCTATTACAAGATGATCCTCGAAGACGGCTTCTTCCATGGCGACCCTCATCCCGGTAATATTTTCGTCATGCCGAGCGGCGTAATCAGCTTTGTGGATTTTGGCATTGTCGGATATGTTTCACCGGAGTTGATGGAAACCCTGGCCAATACCTTCCTGGCCCTCATTCACAAGGATTTTGATAAACTGATCGACCATTATATCGAACTCGGCTATGTTCCCGAATATATAGACCCGGAGCGATTCAGAAGAGAATTCAAGGCGGACATGATCGCTTTTCTCGAACCGATCTATGGGCTTACCCTACAGGAGATGGATTTTGCCAAATATCTCGATGCAATCACTCATCTTGCACTCAAGCACAAGATGAAGATACCATCGGACCTGCTGCTCATTAACAAGGCCCTTCTGATCCTCCAAAATATCGGCAGGGAACTTGACCCCGCCTTTGACTTTGTCTCGGCTGCTGAGCCTTATGCTATGCGCCTTACGCGGCAGAGATACAGTCTGTCGAAGCTCTATGAGAAGGCGGGCAAAGACGTGATGGATGTCAGTGACTTCGTATTTCTCCTCCCGAAACAGATGAAGCAGATCATACGAAAGGTACTCAGGGATGACATCCACATCAAGCTGACCCTTAGCGGGCTTGATAAGTTTATAACTGATATGGACCGTTCAAGTAACAGGATCGCCTTCGGCATGATCATAAGTGCCTCCCTCATCAGTTCCGCCATCATGCACGGAACAGGCGCAGGACCGCAAATATTCGGCATTTCCATTCTCGGTATGATCAGTTTCGCTTTTGCCTTCCTTCTCGGTATCTGGCTCATCATATCCATCATCAGGTCCGGAAGGTTGTAAGATCAATAAAATCAAATACCGGATAGGTGGTCACTTACCAGGAACTTCCCACGGACTGCTAACGGCAGGATAGCGCTGGAGAGAGCAGATTCCCGATAAATGCATTTTCCGGACTATTTCGGCCACTGATTCCGATTCATTCCGGCCGGCTGTTCCGTTTTATTCCAGCCACCCGTTCCGAGCAAACTGGCCACCCCGATAAGGGGTCTCGACTTCGCCCCGAACCACCCACGGAGATGTACTTCCTGAACTCAATACTGTCACGTTCTTGCCATAGGCGTAGGTTTCTTCCGGAAAGAAACGCTCCTGGGGCTGTGATCGCGTACGGAGTTCCCCTCCAAGTCCGCAAAATCAAGGGGACTCAGCCGCCGCGAAGTACTCCCCATAATCCACGCGGACAGGCCTCCCTTAAAATGACAAGTTTCGATCTGAAAGAAACAGTGTGGCTTGTACCACTTTGTATTCACTGACCCCAAGAACCATTCCTCTAATGGCTGGGAAACTGAAAAATTTGTCAGGAATCATCCGACATATGTTGTAACTTCTCAATAAGTGTCGGCGAACTTTAGCTCTCCGCTGTGCAATATAAAGCACTATGATGTGTGAGAACGAATAAACAAAAGACCCGACACCACGGGGTATTGACCCCGTGGGTCGGCAAGGGTCTCCGACGCCCTTCACCCCGACGACAAAAGGGTTCCGCAACAGAGACTGCGGGGTATATGAACGAATTAAATTGGGTAAGCTGGCAATGACATTTCTCCTCGATCTCTTTGATTTCCCTAAAGTTTTTTCCTTATGATGACGATAAGAAAACCAAGAGGAACGTTGCAATCTCTGCAACGGGCAAAGGGAGTGTTTTAAAGTGGGGTTATAAGAAAAACTGAAGGACAACTTCTCAACGTGAGGACGGGGAATTGTGAGGCTCAATAATTTATCAGTGAAATGGAAAACAGCAATTCCAATCATCGCTGCAGTAGCGGTGGGGATAGTGATCACGGTTTTTGTAACAGGCAGCAAAACAAAAGAGATTGTACTCAGTGAAATAAAAGACTCGTCTCTCAAGGGCTATCGCGAAGGGGTTCTGAATTCGCTCACCGCGCTGATGACGAGAGAAAAGTATAAGGAATCGGAAAAATCCTTTCTCGAAGAAATGAGACAGGTCGCCGACATCAGGGTTATACGAGCTGAGATCCTTGACAGAGACTTCGGAAAAGGCAGGGCCGAGGACTATCCTGCTGATGACTTCGAAAGAGAGGTCATTCAAACGGGGATTGAGCAGGTTCGCGTCGAAGACTCGTTTATCCGCGGCGTATATCCCTATGTGGCTAAAACGGGGTCTGGAGCTGCGAAGGATTGCCTTTCCTGCCATAAGGTGAGGGAAGGCGAGGTTTTGGGCGCTATAAGCGTCAGGATCCCTTTAACAGATTCATTCGGGAGGATACGGTCCTTGCAATATCTGTACGCAGCTCTCGGGCTTGCCGGCATAATAGCTGTGATGGGAATCGCAATAATGGTTGTCAGCATAACATTAAAGCCGGTAAAGGCCCTTGAGTCCGCAGCAGGGAAGGTAGCCTCGGGCGACATCTCTTTCGATGCCGATATCAGGAGCGAGGACGAACTGGGAAGGCTGAGCAAGATGCTGAAGGATTCCTCCAGGTCTCTCGGAAGCATCTTTATGAGGATACGGGGCCTTTCAGAGAGAATAGCAAAGGTGGCTGAGGATGTCGAACGGGAAGCGGAGAAAGTCGTAAGAGGTGCCGAGGTGGAGACAGAGGCGATTGTCAATATATCGCACTCCGTTGAGGAATTGAGTGCAACCGCAACCGAGATCACGGAGAACACCGAAGGACTTGCAGTCTCAGCAGAAGAGACGTCCGCCTCGATGGAAGAGATGGCCTCAAGCATCGGCACGGTGAACATGAGTATCCAGGAACTCTCATCGGCAGTGGAGGAAACATCATCGTCTATCGAGCAACTTTCCGCAACTATCCGTGACGTGGCTGGCAATGCGGAAGAGCTAGCAAGTGCATCGGATGAGACCCTCTCGGCCGTATCGGAAATAACGGTATCCGTTAAAGAAGTTGAGCAGAATGCAAAGGAGGCGGCTCGTCTGTCGGAAAGGGTGACCAGCGATGCAGCAACGTTCGGCATAACCTCCGTGGAGAAGACCATCGAGGGCATGAGGAAGATCAAAACGTCAGTGGAGCGTACCAATGACTTGATTCGCAAACTCGGGGGCAGGTCGGACGAGATCGGTAAGATTCTCACCGTCATTGATGACGTCACCGACCAGACGACCCTTCTTGCTCTCAATGCGGCGATCTTAGCTGCTCAGGCCGGAGAACACGGAAAGGGGTTTTCCGTAGTTGCTGAAGAGATCAAGGACCTTGCAGAGCGGGCTGCGATATCGACGCAGGAGATCGCGTCACTCATCCAATCCGTTCAGCTTGAGGTGAAGAACGCCGTAGCGGCTATGCGGGAGGGGCTCACTTCTGTGGAGGATGGCTTCAGACTGGCAAATGCGGCAGGCGACACCTTGCAGAAGGTGCTGGAGAGTGCGAAGCAGTCCTCAGAAATGTCCCGTTCCATAGAGCGTTCCACCGCAGAACAGGCAAAGGCTGCAAACCTCGTTGCAGCAGCGATGGAGCGCGTGAGGAATGGAGCAAACCAGATTGCGAACGCCACCGCAGAGCAGTCGAGAGGGGCGGCCCTTATAATAAAGGCAACAGAAAAAATGAAAGAAGTATCGGGACAGGTGAGCAAGGCTACCGAAGAACAGACGATTACCAGCAAGCAGATTTCCTCGGCGATGGATCTTGTTGCCGAAAGGAGCGAGCAAATGTCACGGTCGCTGGCCGAACATAAAATAGGTTCGCAGAACATCCTATGCACCGTTGAGGGCGTGAAGGAAGTCCCCGTAGAGAATAGGAAAATGGCCTTCAATATCGGCAACACGCTCCGGGATCTGCAAAAGGATTCAGAGCTCTTAAAGGTGGAGATGCAACGGTTCAAGTTTTACGAGGAAAAGCATGCTGGCGCTGTTGTGAAGTTTGGTGTCTTGCCCGTCGAGCCCCCGGCAGTGATGTTTAGGAAATTTTCTCCCCTCGCTGATTACCTCGGCAGGAAAATCGGGAAGACCGTAGAACTCAAGGTGGCGATTGATTTTGAGAATGCGTTGGCGGATTTAGGGCATAAAGTCACGCATGTGTGCACCCTCGGTCCGATAACATACATCGAAGCGAACAAAATGTATGGGCTAAAGGTGATCGCGAAGGGATTAAGGGACGGGAAGCCTCACCATCGCGCCGCGATTGTCACTCTGGCTGCCTCGGATCTCAAATCCATAAGAGACCTTAAGGGGAGATCTTTTGCCTTTGGTGATGTCAAGTCAGCTTCAGGCCACGTGGCTCCCCAGCTGATGCTTAAGGACGCAGGGATAGACCTCGACGACCTGAAGTATCATCATTTCTTCGGACATTACGACGAGGTCGCTCGTGCGGTAGTGAAAGGGGATTTTGACGCAGGGGCGGTCACGGAGTCAGTAGGACAGCACTATCGGGATCAAGGGCTGCGGATTCTCGCTTACTCCGATGAGATTCCTGAATGGAACATCTGTTCGAACAATTCTCTTGATGAGGGGGACATTTCGCTTTTGAAGAGCGCCTTACTTTCCCTCAATAGCTCCACGGCTGAAAGCAGCGCGGTACTGAAAGCCATAGATGAACACTATACCGGTTTTGTTGAGGCAGAGAACAGAGATTATGACGGTATCAGGACAAAGATGGAACGATTGGGCATGATATAAATGATAAGCGAGCTGAATATAGTGAAAAGAAACCTGATGATATTGAACAGCTCGGCTTAGGACTTATGAACGGGAAGGAGGTGATAAAAAATGGCGGATTGCGAATGCTTGGCAAAGTGTCTATTTTTCAACAGCAAGATGAGTAATATGCCTTCTTTTGCTGACCTTCTCAAGGATATGTACTGCAGGGGAGATAATACAGCTTGCGCGAGATACTTGGTCTTTAAGGCTTTAGGGAGGGACCGAGTTCCCGATGATCTCTATCCGAAAGATGTCGAGAGATCACAGCAAATTGTCGCTGGAAGATAAAGGACTGCCTAACTCCCTATTCGGTTCGAGGTAGGGATATGACCGGCGGCAAGGTGCATGATGAAGCACAAGGCAACCATTGCCGCCGGCAATAGGTAGTTACCTTATTCCGGCACTGTCAAGGCCTCGAAAAAACTACTCCCAGATTAAATTTGTTATCCCTGCAGTCAGCCAACGTACCCAAGTGCGGGCGAGCCAGCATCTATTCCAAAGACGGGCGAAGGAAATAAAACTGGGCCGTTGCTCTCTACCGGTTTACATCAACTGTGCCGGAGAGAAACAAATCCTTCATCCGGAAAGCGTGAATTATTCCTCTCGTTCAGAAATGTAAGTTTGTGGCTGAAAGTAATACCAACGGACTTCCACTTATGGCGTTTGTTTCTGGGAATAACCCACAGCATTAGCGAGCTATATTCGATAGCGTACCCTTATTCGGGGACTTATCGGTTTCACGGACACCCATTTAGCTTGCTATATGATTATGACATGCCTTGATAGTGCCCTCAGTCAGGGGAGATAATATGATACTCATTAAGGCCCCCCCGAATCATACCCGAAACAGGTATGATTCAGGAACCGAAATTTTTTGCATGACCCCGTATCAGGGGAAAGTCAGCTCTCTACATAAACCGAAATTCATCAACTGTTGTCCTGAGCTTTTGGGAGAGACCGTTTAGCCCTTCGAACGTTCCTCTGAGACTTTCCGTAGATTCCTGTGTTTTTTTCGCGATGACAGATATGTCCTCGATATTCCTTGCGATCTCTTCTGACGTTGCGGATTGCTCTTCTACGGAAGTCGCTATCTGGGCTATCTCATCAGCTGTCTGCTGAACAGACGTCACGATCTGGTTCAGTGATCCTTTTGCCGTCTCCATAAAGGAAACGCTGTCCGTTACATAGCCGAGCGCCCTCTTCATTGAGTGGTCAGTCAGTTGTGAATCATCCTGAACAGCCTTTATCCTACCTGAGATCTCCGTGGTCGCCTTCATTGTCTTCTCAGCCAATTTTCTCACCTCGTCAGCCACAACAGCAAATCCCCTCCCCTGTTCGCCTGCCCGTGCAGCCTCAATGGCAGCGTTGAGGGCCAGGAGATTCGTCTGATCGGCGATATCACTGATGACAGAAACGATATCTCCTATCTCCGTGACCCGCACGGTCAGCTTTTCTATCATGGAGGCGAGTTCCTTGGTTGCCTCCCCTGCCGAGGTTGATTTCTCAACAGATTGGGTGACAACTTCTTTTCCCTTGTTAGCCACATCCATGGCATTCCTGGCAGAGTCAGAGGCGGTGGCACTATTTTGCGCAATCTGTGTGACGGTGAGAGACATCTGCTCGGCGGCAGTAGCGATCTGGGTTGCTTGCTGCGCCTGCCGGTCAGTTCCCTGCAGTGTCTCCTGTATCGCTGCCTTGAGGCTATCGGCATTTTGCGAAACACCCGACACTGCGTGGCTGACTTCCTGGATAGAGAGGCTTAAGCCCTCCGCCATCTTGTTTATCGACTCCGACAGACAGCCGATGTCGTCGTGGCACTTGATCTGGAGTCTTTCCCTGAAATCCTTATGAGCAGTTTTTCCGACAACACTGAGTATGCCCTGAAGGGGTCTTGCGAGGAAGGCCTTGAGGAGGAAATAGATTATCCCCGTGCTGACAAGAGAGAGCAACAGAGTAATGAAAGCGATAATGGCCTCTGTTTTTCTTACGGCGGCTTCTGTATTGTGCATAGCGACACTAATTCTGAGGGCGCCGAGCACATCCCCTTCCTTTGCTCCCTGACTATGGCAAGGGAGGCAATTCCCCACGCCTCCCATGTATTCTTTCATATTTATATAGGGGAATATCCCGGTGAGATAAGGCTCTCCCTTGATTGTTTCGAGTCTAAAGACGGCCTGGCCTGTTCTGAATACCTCCTTTTCGGAATCTTCCTTTGCATAATCTTCCTCATTCTTCTTGCCGTATTGACTATCGAGAAGATCTCCTCGTATCATCCTGACCGGGAGCATCTTGTTCATATGGTCGAGAAAGGGCTTTTTTTGGTCAGCCATCGCGCCGGTTACCATATAGCCAGTCATAACACCGAACACAGTTTCGGACATATGCTTTAAATCCCGTTTGCCCTGGTCGATCGCTAGTTCTTTCACTTTTATTCCCATCCACGCGGTGTTGACAACGCCGATACCTACCATGATGCCTATAATAGGGATCATGAGTTTCCATTTAATTGACGCGCTTTTCATCCTTTCTATTAATCCCACGGTAAGCCCCTCCTTTTCCACTGTTTCGGTTTTCAACAGTTTTGTCAGTTCTCTTATCGTGACGATAAGAGAAAACTTTAGGGGAATCTATAGGAAATGCTTTACAAAAAACCTTTGGGGAAAGACTTTACAACTAACCTCAGCCTTCCTGTTTCGAGGGGCTTCAGTGATTTCCTACCGCAATGAGAAGAATGCTGCATTGTTCCTCCGAGAATCGGCGTCATCAAGAGGACCTCGTGCGGCTCAACATATTGGCGGTGAAGTGTACTGTATGAAGACCGCAAATAATGTCTCAACATACGTATGCATGTTTGAATTGGAAATCTTGTGTCAGCTAAAAACCGGCCAGCGAGAGTTAGACGGTGAAGGTCGCAAAATAACCATGCCTGTTACAGTCCCAAACATGCTCTGAGATGTCCTTCCTGAACTCCACACCTGTGATACACTGAACGAGGCTGCATGTTTCGAGCGGAAATGAACGGCTTTATGTGTCAAACGGGTCGTTGAAATGTTCGGACTAAAGCTAAGAGAAATAGTAGTCCCTCTGGCTGCGATAGGTACGTAGTTCCCCTCCAACAAACGTTTTCCGGAAACAAATCTAGCGGCTGGGTAGCCAAGGGTGCTCACTATTCAATGGCAGCGGTTCACTTCCTTTTATCTTGGTCTAATCGATTTGCTCGAAACGGCCGTCAAAGTTACTAAAGTTGTAAACATTCGAAAACCGGATGGAAAAAGCAACCGGATTATTGTGGAGAGAGAATCGTAAAACCTTCGGTAGATGCAGCATCGTTCAGCTTCTCATCAAAGGATGAAAATGACAGCGAAACATTGTGCTGATTTTCCTTCAGCAGTGTTGCAGCAGAGAGATGAACAGCATCGAAACCTCGCAAACCATATAGGTTCACCAGCCGCCCGGCCTCCAATTCATCAAAGTCCACTGCCGCGAACCGTTCCCATTCATTGGAAAACTTAGCTATCAGGGACTCATAGTGCTCTTCAGTTAAATCACCCTGTCTGAAGCGTCTACTTATTGCCGACATTGTTTCAGGATACGCTATGCGGCAGGTGGCAACTATTTCAGCTTCTTCAACCCATTTTTTGACTAAAGCTGTATGGGCTTCCTGAACATATAACTTCACAAGACTACTGGTATCAAGATAGACGATCATCGCCGTTCCTCAAGAATAGTCTTAGAAAGAGACTTGCCTTTAATTTTGACATTATCGAGCCCCTCAGGCTTTCCTCCTGACCACTTAGCCATCCCCGAGTCAATAAGTGACTTCAGCATTTTCCTCTCCCTGGAAATTGGGATGACCAAGGCGACTTCCTTGCCGTGCTCAGTTATGACAACTTCTTCGCCATGACGTACCCTGTCAACATAACTGCTGAGTTTTGACTTCAATTCTTTTATTCCCACAGAAATCATATCAACCTCCATATTGCATATTATGGTTACAATATACTATAAAACTGGTCACATTGGCAAGTGAAATAGCATATATTTTTATTAGGAGACTCTCTATTCCGTTCAAGTCCGCGATGCTGCTATTTTAGACAAGTGCTTGTGCGACTTCTTGTCGCATTTAATTTCTCCCCACATTCTGCACGGACGGAGGTTCTTCCTTGTTTATCTCACACTTTTGAAACCTGGTATAATGGTGCGTAGTACGACTGACAATCGGTTCCCGAGAATTTGGGAGGGGAGGATAATTTTAATGTTTTGTCCCGTCTGCAAGGCGGAATATAGATCTGGTTTTACCATGTGCAGCGATTGTCATGTTGCGCTTGTTGAAGAAGTGCCCACAGAGCTTCATGAAGAGTTTATCGAATATGGAGAAGTCATGTTCACTTTTCACCCAGGGGACATAGCCTTTATAAAATCGCTTTTGGATGGTGAGGACATTGCTTATTACTTTCAGGGTGAGCAATTTAATTATATTCAGCCTCTTGCCGTACCCGAAAAGAGAAACCGTTCAAAAAACAGTTTTTGCAGGACTGAAGGTTTCTCTAGATAATCTTGCTCTCGTCAAAATAATGCCAGTGTGATATTCTCGGTGGAAGCCGCAAAATAGCCATGCAGAGTGCGGGGCGAAAGACTCACCATAAAAAGAATGACGCTATGCGCAACGTTCCTTCTTAGAACCTGCGGGTTTTGTGATGAAGGTAAGATGTACAAGGCAGATTCCAAGGGGACTCTATGAGGAAGCTTCTTTTCAATATAACGGACACGGAATTTGAGCCGTAACAGCGGGAGCGCCGTACCCCGGCACACTCACAGCCGGGGATGGCCAGTTTGCATCGGAATTACTGGCCGGAATAAATCAGAATGGGCGGCCGATTGATCGGAACAGGTGGCCAGATTCGCCGGAATCTCCAATAAATCCCTGCTGACGAGTATCTTTGGCTCTGCAGCGTTGTTTTAGGATGAATTTAGCCTATATGAGAACTCCCCTCCGATGATCCAGGACTAAAACGCATTCGCTATTTTCTTCTTTCAAACAGGGCCCCGGCAAGAAGAACAAACAATACCGATGTTATCACCATGACCCCTACATTTAAGAACATAGGAAAATCGTTTATTGCCTCACCGCGTAATATGGTGTGTTTCAATGCGTCTATCCCATAGGTGAGCGGATTCAGTTTTGTCACAACCTGCAGGATCTGCGGCAGCTTTTTCACGGGATACATGGCTCCTGAAAGGAAGAACATCGGCATCACGATAAAATTCATGATAACGCTGAAGCTCTCGAAACTTTCATAAAACGAGGCGATGACAATTCCCAGCGATGATATACAGAAGGAAAGCAGGATGCTTATCAAAAACGTCTCGATGATAGAAGGGAGACCGAGCCTGATGCCGAGAAAAGGAAACAGACAGAGTATGATGCCCGCCTGGATCGTCGAGACAATGGTCCCGCTCAGGGCTTTTCCGACGACTATGGAGAACCGCGATACCGGGGCCACGAGTATCTCTTTCATGAGTCCGAATTCCTTATCCCAGATGATCGAGATCGAAGAAAAAATCGAACTGAAGAGTATGGTCATACCGAGAATGCCGGGGAATATAAACTGCATGTAAGACACTCCCATGACACCCATACCGGGAGAGACAAGCCTCGACATCCCTCCGCCCACAACAAAAAGCCAGATGAGGGGCCTCGCAAGAGTGGAAATAAGCCTCGACTTCGCTCGTATGAATTTCTTGAATTCCCTTGCCACCACCACATAGACTGCATTAACCTCTATCAAAGCGCCTCCGGTATGAACGAACCGCTTGTTTTATGTTATCGCCTGAGGATATATCCTCACTTCGAATCTCCCTACCGGTCATCTTGAGAAAGACATCATTGAGGGTCGGCCTCTGGAGCCTGACGGAGAGAACCATCTCCCCTATTGCCCGGATGATCTCGGGAATGCATGCATCCCCCTTGAGAGCGGTCAGGAATAATTCGCTATCCTTTTCAGAGACTTCAACCTGGAATAGCTTTTCTATCTCGGTCTTTGCCTCTTTGTTGTTCGTTGTTCTGATATAGATAACATCTCCTCCAATGGTCTTCTTCAGTTCATCAGGGGTCCCTATGGTTATGATCTTTCCCCTATCCGTAATCGCTATCCGATCACAGACTTCCGCTTCCTCCATATAATGTGTTGTCATAAAAATAGTCATCCCGTGTTTTCTCGGAAGATCGACAATAAACTCCCAGAGATTTGTCCTGGTTTGAGGATCGAGCCCCAGCGTCGGTTCATCGAGGAATAATACCTTTGGCCGGTGAATGAGACCCCTCGCAACCTCAAGCCTTCTTTTCATTCCCCCTGAAAATTTCTTGACAAGGTCATTTCGCCTCTTATGGAGATCGACGAAATGCAGTGCATCCCCGACACGTTGCGCTCGCTCATCCTTCTTCACATCATAGAGATAGGCATGGAACATCAGGTTCTCATATGCGGTCAGTTCCTTATCTAGCGTCGAATCCTGAAAAACTACGCCAATGGATTTTCTGACTTTTGCCGATTCCTTTGAACAGTCGAAATTGTTAATAAATGCCCTTCCGGACGTTGGAAGAAGCAGCGTGCAGAGCATGCTGATGGTCGTGGTCTTTCCAGCCCCGTTGGGACCGAGAAAACCGAAGATCGAACCCTCCTCGACCTCAAACGAGATATCATTTACGGCGGTTATATTTCCAAAGCGCTTGACGAGGTTCTCGACCCTGATTATAGACATGCTAAAGTTTATCAGAAAACACGGATGACGTGAAGACTCATGAACGTTTGCAGAAATGCTTCTGTCCTGATCATATCCGATTTAGGGAAAAACGCAAGAAAAACATTCGTCAACCACATATATCTGTGGACGCGCGATGACTTCACCTCTCGGGATAGTGTTCTTTCCACTCGCAATGTCGTACAGGTGGAAACGTTAATCTCCTTCAAACTCAGTCAAAGCAAAAACCTTATACCCTTTCTGCGTGAGTCTTCTATAGCCTCCGACGTCGGGCAGGTTGACAATAAAAGCCATCTCGGAGACGATACCACCCAGTTTCTCGATAAGAACGGCGGAGGCAAGTGCGGTCCCCCCCGTGGCGAGGAGATCATCCACAAGGAGCACTTTTGTTCCTTTTTCCACCGCGTCTTTGTGTATTTCGATCTTGTCCGTTCCGTATTCGAGCTCATACTCATGGCTTATCTTCTCTGCAGGCAGCTTCCCCGCCTTTCGAATTGGAACAAAACCCCTTCCCAGGACATAGGAAAGCGCGCCACCGATAATAAAGCCCCTCGATTCTATGCCGACGATAATATCAAAATCCACATCCCCCTTGACATATCGTTCGGTGAACCTGTCTATGACAAGCCTGTAGGCGACAGGGTCTTTCAGAAGTGTGGTTATGTCCCGGAACATGATACCCTTTTTCGGGTGGTCAGGAACGGTTCTTATCCTCGATTTGATCGGCATTATTTTCCTCCTGTTATCCGCATGCACACTCGGTATGGTTAATCATCGAGATGGTCTTCAAAAGAAGCTTTTTGACATTCGCCGCATTCTTGTTCATAATGGCAAGTATCATCTCCCAGGTGACAGGCTCTTCGCCCTCCTTCCAGCAGTCATAATCCGTCGACATCGCTATGGTCTGGTAACAGATGCCCAATTCTCTCGCAAGTATTACCTCGGGCACCGTTGACATGTTAATCACATCTGCGCCCAATTTCCTGAACATCTGCGATTCAGCCTTCGTCGAAAACCTGGGGCCTTCGATGGTCACCACAGTCCCTCCTGTATGGTGTCTCAGCTGCAGTTGTTTCGCAGAGGCGATGAGGAGCGAACGCAGACTCTTACAGAACGGTTCAGCCATAGGCGTATGAATCACCTTTTCATCATGGAAGGTAAGGGGTCGATGTTTTGTGAAGTCTATGAATTGATCAACGAAAACGAGGTCGCCGGGCTTGATCTTTTCCCTGAGAGAACCAACGGCGCTCGTGGCAAGAATGTGGGTGCAGCCCTCTTTTTTCAGCGCATGCAGGTTGGCCCTGTAATTGACTCCGGTGGGGTAAATCGAATGATCTTTCCCGTGGCGGGCGAGGATAACCGCATCCACACTGTTTATTCTTCCGACCGTGAGAGGAGAGGATGGGCTGCCGTAAGGGGTCTTTACTTTTTTCTCTTTTCGCTCTTTCATCAGCCGGGGGTCATCCATCCCCGAACCCCCGATGATACCAATCTTAACAGTGGCCATAATCCCTCTCCTTTCTGTCTCGGCTTCTTTTAAAGAAAATGGCAGCTGGAAATAAACGTCAGAAGATAACCGGGGGGATGCCTTCCCGGAGCAGAACGCTCGCATAGAATCCCTGTATCACGTTAAGAGTATTCCCAGGGTATCGCCCACCTGTATGTCAAACTCTCTCGATGCATGACCCCGGTAAGCGAACAGTTCCAGATAGTTCATGCTGTTTATCAGCGCGTAAAGGCCCCTGTTTTCCACCTGACTGTAATATTGCTTCAAGGCTACCTCGTGTCCCTTTATCAGAAACCTCACGGACGCATCGGGCTTTTGCGCCCGCAGAGTTTTTAAGTCTTCGTCCCTGATGTTTGTAATTGCGTTGCCAAAGGTATCTATGTAAATAACCTCGCCTTCGAGGGCAGTCCGCGTAGGCATAGAGGGGGAAGGAATAGGCAACTTCATAACGTCTTTTATTTCTACACCAAAGTTGTCTGCCACGATTCCCCTTGAGAGCCATGCGGCAACAGGCGCAAATATGTCCCTCCCATGAAACGTTGCGCTCCGCTCGTGCCGAAAATAGTGCTCCGAGGTCAACTGAACTACCTTATATCGCTCATGCCGGTTATAGATCATCGAAAAAACACCATTATCGGGCCCGATGAAATAGTAGTCATCGGCGATCACCATGATAGGCCTTCTCGCCGACCCGACGCCGGGGTCGGTAACAACCACATGTATACTGCGGGGAGGAAATTCGTGGAAACTCATGCCGATAATAAGCGCCGCTTCCCGCACGTCGTATTTACTGATCTCATGGGTAAGATCGACAATTCGCGCCTGGGGATTTATCGAGAAAATGGTTCCCTTCATAATGGCACTCGATGGGTCCTTATCGCCAAAATCAGTTGTCAGGGTGATGATCGGAATGTTTTCCACTCGATACCTCCACACTGCATCCGTTAATAATAAAGATTCTGAGATTCAGGAGTCACCCGTCCCAGATAAGGCCTCCGACAAGTTTCTTTATATCCGTAATCTCATTGTCCCTCATCCATTCCGATATGCCTTCAATGATATCAGAGGTTGCCGTCGGATTGACAAAATTGGCTGTTCCCACAGCAACCGCTGCAGCACCAACAAGCATGAATTCTATGGCATCTACGGCACTCATGATACCGCCCATCCCGATGAGGGGAATCTTGACGGCCTTGAATGCCTCCCATACGACCCTCAGCGCAACCGGTTTCACAGCAGGACCCGAAAGCCCTCCGATGACGTTTGCCAGTTTCGGTCTCCTCGTCTTAACATCTACAGCCATCCCCGTTAGAGTATTAATCATGGATAAGGCGTCCGCCCCGGCCTCTTCAGCCGCCCTCGCCATGAGCGGGACATCGGTTACATTCGGCGAGAGCTTCACGATGAGGGTAAGACCTGTTACCGACCGAACCGCTTTGACAACGTCGAAGGTGACCTTTGGGTCAGTGCCGAAGATACGCCATCCGGCCTGCTTATTCGGGCATGATATGTTCATCTCAAGGCCATGAATGCCCTCGGCATCGCTCAGCACCCTGGCCGCTTCAGCGTATTCCTCAATAGAATCGCCGAAAAAATTCACAATTACGCATGTATTGAATTTCCGTAAAAAAGGAAGTTTCTGCGCTATAAAAGTTTCGATGCCGATGTTTTGGAGCCCGATGGAATTAAGCATCCCCGCCGGGGTTTCGACAATCCGAGGAGGGGGATTCCCCTCTTTGGGTTTGAGGGAGAGACCTTTTACCACAACAGCTCCGAGACTGTTTAGGTCGATAAATTCAGCATACTCTTCTCCGTACCCAAAGGTCCCCGATGCGGACATAACAGGATTTTTCAGCTTTAATCTTCCGATATCTACGGTCAAGTCCATAAGACGGTCCTTTCACAGAGAACACGGTTATTCGTGAGACCCCTACATGTCCTGTCACAATGACGACAGAATTGTTCCTGATTTCTCACCAGACGATTTCATCGATCGAAAAAACGGGTCCTTCCTTGCATACCCGCTTATGCCCGTCCACAGTCTTCACGACACAACCGAGACAGGCACCGATGCCGCAGGCCATATTCTCTTCCATAGAAACATACGCTGGAATTCCTCTTCCCTTCACCATGCTCCCCAGCGCCTCAAGCATAGGCCTTGGCCCACACGCATATAATGCATAGAGAGCGTTCTGGGATGAGTTATCAGATAAAAAACTTTTCACGGTTTCCGTTATGCATCCCCTCTCCCCGCATGAACCGTCATCAGTTGTGACATAGAGTTCTCCCGCACATTTCTTCAGTTCCTCCAGCATGAGGAGTTCGTTTTCAGAACGGACTCCATAGAAAATGCGAGCATGATCTCCAAGGCTCTCTGCAAGGGAAAATAATGATGCGATACCGATGCCGCCAGCCACAATGAGTGGGGTGTACCCTTTCCCTATCTTAGGATACGAATTCCCAAGGGGCCCAATGACATCGATCACTGATCCTTCCCCCATATTCTTCAAGAGTGCTGTCCCCCTCCCTTTAATCCGGTAAAGAATCTGAAGACCTTCGGCAGTCCTTCGCAAAAGACTGAACGGCCTTTTCAGGAGCGGATCATAATCACCCTCCATGCCGATCATGTAGAATTGTCCTGGTTCGGGTTCCTCTATAGCGGATAAGGGGACGAGTGTGAGGAGATTGTGGTCTTTCTGTAACTGTTTATTTTCTGCTATCCTTGCCTTGAAATATCTACTCAAAGCGTATCTCTAAGATTTCATATTCGATGGTTCTCGCAGGCGCCTTGATAACCACTGAATCGCCGACAGCTTTACCGAGCAAGGCTTTACCCACCGGTGAACTGACGGATATTTTCCCCTGTTTAACATCAGCCTCTTCGGTACCCACAAGGGTGAAGACATATTCTTCATCTGCTCCGCCGTCCAAAACCTTCACCGTCGCGCCGAATGCCACGTTCGTTTGAGTTATCCTCGAAGGGTCTATCACCTCTGCAAGAGCGAGTTTGCCCTGAAGTTCCTGTATCCTTCCTTCAAGGAAGGACTGACGCTCCTTGGCAGCATGATATTCGGCATTTTCGGAAAGGTCGCCATGGGCGCGGGCCTCTGCTATTGCCTGTATGCTCTTCGGTCTCTCCACCTTTAAAAGCTTCTCAAGCTCTTCTTGGAGCTTCAGATACCCCTCTGGCGTCATCGGCACTCTCTGCATTGCAATGTCTCCGTAATCTTTTGTGATGGAATTTCGACAAAATAGTTTACCACGTTCAATCAATTTTTTCAAAGTGCGCCGTTCAGCCGCAGCGATAGTCTAAGGCACCCGCGATAAGGGAAAGTTTCTGACCCGTCCGTGACAATTTATGCGGCTGCGAGCGCCAAAACAAAGAGAGGTTCAGGGAAATCCTGAGGGAGCTTTGTGAATGATTATGGACTATCACATAACATGGCGCAGGCATGATAAACTATAGGAAAGAGCTTACTTCGGGAGGTGACCATTTTGATTTTGTCCATATTGCTTGCAGCGGCGCTCATGGTCGGCGGACCCAGTCCTACGCCATCACCACCGCCATTGGCTGTCATGGTTGCTGATCAGGACAATGCCGGAGGGAAAAAGCCGGAAAAAGATACATATGAGGTACCCGCGGTAAAACCTGCGGTTACCAGACATAAGATTATCGTGGGAGGAAAAGAGATAACCTACACTGCAACGGTGGGTCAACTTCCGATACTGAATGATGCCGGCGAGACCGAGGCGCAGATCTTTTTTATTGCCTATGCGGTAAACAGCTCAGTTCCCAGCAGTCGACGGCCCCTCTTGTTCGTGTTTAACGGTGGTCCCGGCGCTTCTTCAGTCTGGCTGCACCTGGGTGCTGCCGGTCCCCGGCGTGTCCAGATGCTGGCCGATGGCAGCATGCCGCCGCCACCGTACCGGCTGGTGGACAACGAGTTTACTTGGCTGGATAAAGCTGACCTTGTTTTCATCGACCCGGTTGGCACCGGCTATAGTCGGGCAGTCAAACCGGAGCTTACCAAGAAGTTTGCCTCGGTGCAAGGTGATATTGATTCGGTGGGCCGATTTATCAGGCTTTATCTGACGCGGTATGAGCGATGGAGTTCACCGCTATTCTTAGTGGGGGAGAGTTACGGGACGTTTCGGGCCGCAGGACTGTCGGAGTATCTGGTTGAGCATGGCATTGCCCTGAACGGAATTGTCCTGGCCTCTTCCATCATGAACCTGCAGACCACCTCCTTTGATAATGGTAATGACCTCCCCTACGTGCTGTTCCTGCCCAGTTACGCCGCGACGGCCTGGTATCATAAAAAGCTTACACCACAGGCCGGCCTGGACAAGACCCTGGAAGCCGTTGAGTCTTGGGCTGCAACTGATTACGCAACTGCCCTTGGCAAAGGGGATCGACTGTCAGCCGAGGAGCGAGAAGCAGTGCTTGCAAAGATAGCCGGCTTTACCGGCCTTGATAAGGCCTTTATCGATAACCGCAACCTCCGCATTGATCGCAGGAGTTTTGTCAATGAGCTTCTTCGGGAACAGAGGCAGGTGGTCGGTTTCATGGACAGTCGTTTTACCGCTGCGAACCTTGCTTCAGCAGCCCATTCTGGTTTTGATCCAACAGTCGCGATAATCAGGCCTCCCTTTACGGCCACGTTCAACGATTATGTCCGTGGTGAACTCGGGTTTCAGTCCGACTTGGAATACTTCACCTTGGGCGGTGGCACCGGCCCTTGGGACTGGGAGGCAAAAAACAGCTATGCCGACACCAGCGATAACCTGCGGAATACCTTTGCCAAGAACCCTTACATGAAGCTGTTTGTCGCCTCGGGCTACTTCGATCTGGCCACTCCTTACTTTGCAACCGAATATACCCTCTCACACCTAGGGCTGACCCCGGCTCTCAGAAAGAACATTACAACGCGACGATACCGCGCGGGACATATGATGTACCTGGACGGAGTCTCCATCTCCCAGCTGAAACATGATGTGGCCGAATTTATAGATAGCGCACTGGCAGTTCATTGACCGGGTCGTTGGAATAGCTTGTTTATGATAAAAAAGCACGACAGGCGATCTCCCACTGGCCCGCTTCCCCTCAAACTCACCTATTGCGGAATTCTGACTTGGGGATAATGACACATGAGGAATGAGTGGCGAAACACACTACTCTCGTTTTCATTGCATTGCGAGCCTTGTCGTATCATCCTCTGGTATTTCTTGCAGCAGAGATCAAGGCATGAGTGAAGACAAAAAAAAACAACTGGATCCGGACGAGACAATACGGAAGTATTATGACCCTCACGAGAGGGCATACTATTTCCTCGTTCACCATAGCAGATTGGTCGCTCAAAAGGCGATTCAAATTGCAAAGACGGTCGGGCATCTCAACCCTGACATGCAATTCATAGAACAAGCTGCTATGCTCCACGACATCGGTATCCTTTATACGGATGCGCCGAGGTTAGGGTGCCATGGGCATGCGCACTATCTCTGTCACGGATACATCGGAAGACAGCTGCTCGAAAAAGAAGGTCTTTCAAAGCATGCTCTTGTATGCGAAAGACACGTGGGTGTGGGGATTACCGCTGAAGAGATCATAAAGAATCAACTCCCCTTGCCTGAAAGGGATATGGTTCCCGCATCATTAGAAGAAATAATTATCTGTTTTGCGGATAAATTCTTCTCAAAAAACCAGCATGATTTGATGCATGAAAAGCCCGTGGAGAAGGTAAGAGCAATGATATCCGAGTACGGAGAAGACAAGCTCAAGACCTTTGATGACTGGCTGCGCTTTTTCATCCCTGGTTAGACCAAAGGTCAAGGGGGCAGCGGACGGAGAGCGCTGAAAGGGAAAGCTCCCAGATCTGTCCATGCTATAACATTGCCACTCAGGTGTATACTATACGTGGAGAATGTGCTGATGCGTGGTAAAGATAAAGCAAAAAAGCCGTCACTGGCCACATTTGCGTCATCTGAAAAGCGAAATAGCAGCTTGGGGGATGCTCTCTACGAGAGCGAAGAGAAATACCGCTTTATCGTTGAGAACACGAACGATCTCATCATGCTCACCTTGCCTGACGGGAAGATCTCTTTTTTGAGCAGGGCCTGTGAGAACGTTCTCGGATATGCGCCGGAGGACCTGTTCGGAAAACAGCCGTCGATATGTCATCCGGAGGATCTCGAAAAAGTGGAGGAGATGCATCGCCGCGCACTGAAGGGCGAAAGCGGCTCAACCCTCGAATACCGTGTCATCACAGAGGCTGGCCGGACAAAATGGGTTTCCCATTCCTGGTCTCCCATTATCAAAGGCAACGAGCTGCAGATGATTGTGAGTGTTGTCAGGGATATTACAGAACGCAAAGAGGCAGAATACGCCTTGAACTACCAGCTCGAATTTGGAAAACTTATTACCGTCATATCAAGAAATTTCCTGAGTCTATCTCAGGAACAGATCGACAGTGGCGTAACTGATACATTACGAGCAATCGGAGAATTTATCGGTGTCGACCATGGGTATGTTTTCTTATTCTCCCATGATGAAAGGTCCCTCGAAAATACGCATGCCTGGCTTTCAGAAAAAGTCTCGGCTCACACCCATCCCTTTAAAATTCTGTCTCTCGACAACTTCCCCTTCTTCATGAAAAAACTGAGTCAATTCGAAGCCTTGTTCATCCCTTCCCCGGAATGTCTTCCGTCCGAGGCGCAGGCCGAACGGCAAATCCTTCTCGCTCACGACGTCAAGACGCTCGTCGCCATTCCCCTCGTGTATAATCAGTCACTCATCGGGTTTCTTTGGTTCGACGCAACGACCACGAACATATCCTGTTCGGAAGAGATTGCCTCTCTCCTGAAGGTCGTGGCACAAATTGTGGTAAGCGCCATCATGCACAACAAAATGGAAGAGGACCTCTTTATGGCCAAGAAATATGAATCTATCGGCCTCCTCGTTGAGGGGATCGCCAATGATTTTAGCAATCTCCTGAACGATATGGCAGGACATATTTATATGGCAAAGGGGCATGTGAAACAGGAGACAAAGGTCTATAAGATTCTCTCATCCGCAGAACATGCCGCGTACCTGGCTAAGGATCTTATGACTCAGTTACGTGCAATTGCAACCATGAGGCAGGCACTGCGGCGAAGCGTCAACATCACACATTTAATTGAAGATTCTGCGAACTTTGCCGTCTCGACTTCCAATGTCAGGTGTTATTTCCAGATAGCCGATGACCTCTGGCCCGTCTGCGTTAATGAGGACCAGATCAGGCAGGTAATCCACAATATCATCGTCAATGCGAAAGAGGCTATTTCGGGAAAGGGAATTCTCAGACTTTCTGCCGAAAATATCACCCAAAAAGGAGACTATGATCTGCCCCTGAAAGAAGGAAATTACATCAAGATATCCATAGAGGATCGGGGAATCGGCATTCCCGGTGTGAACCTTCAGAAGATCTTTGATCCCTATTTCACGACCAAAGATGTGGGTGACCAAAAGGGAACCGGGCTTGGTCTGACAACCTGTTACGCCATCATCAAGAGCCATGGCGGGTTCATTTCCGTGGAATCCAAGATGGGAATCGGGACAACATTCCATATGTATCTTCCCGCCGCGTCTGAAGAAATCCTGACCGATCAGGACAATAAAAAGATATCTCAGTCCACGGGAAGAATTCTCGTAATGGATGATGAAGAGATCGACAGGTCAATCGCTGCAGAGATGCTGAAGCATCTCTGCTTTGAGGTCGAGTTGGCCAGAAACGGTGAGGAAGCGATCGAATTATACAAAAAAAGAGAAGAATCCGGGCAGCCTTTTGACGCGCTTATTTTAGACTTAACGATCACGAGAGGGATGGGGGGAAAAGAAACGATTGAGAACCTTCTTAAAATCGACCCCCTTGTCAAAGCAATCGTCTGCAGCGGCTACTCGAATGACGTCATATTCGCGAATTTTAGAGACTACGGATTTAGTGGTGTCCTGCGAAAACCGTACAGGGTTCAGGAACTGGACGAGACGCTGACCAAGGTATTGCATGCAGAACATGGAGAATAACCAATGCGTCGATGGACGTCAGAAATCTCGATGACAGTTACCTCCCATCCTGTCTGACCTATGCCCAAAAATCATACAGAGCTCTTTTTGGCGTGCCCTCGGCCGCTATCAATCCTTTCAAGAACGACAATTTCAAAAATGTTCACGCTGGTCTCGCCCTTCCCTGTCGCCTCTGCGAAACCTCGCACCCCGCGGTTCCCACGCGCTTGTCTGCCAGTTGTCCATCCTCGTCTCGGCGGCAACCCATGGTGGCAATTTAATGCGAAAGAAGGCTGCGAGAGCATTGACGTATGGTTCATACATCTGCCGCAGTTCCGTCAGTTTCTGTTCGGCGGCCTCCCCTTCGTTCAACTTCAAGCCAGCGCCCGTTAACATCTCATGCAATTGGGCAAATATCTCCGGGGCAAGGCGGTCATGTGTCGCTTTTTGCGGCGGTCTCCTGAACACGAGAGCGAGGTCGACCACGGCGTGACGGGCTATGGCGAAGGTCAGTTCCGCCTGACGCTTACAGCTTCCCTCCAAACCGACCATCACCAGCGCGCAAGTGTCGAGGATCGCCGTAAGGGCGCCAAGCCACGATTGGTTCTCGTGCTGCGATCGGAAGTAGGCAAGAATCGGGTAAGAGAGATGGCCTTCTAGAAACTCAGCAGACCAGCGTTCCCACTCCTGGAGCAGTCTCCGGAGTTCCTCCATGCCATGTTCCCCCCTGTGCCGCAGCAACATCTCGGAAGCGCAAGGCGGCGAGCCAGCCCGGGCGTCAAGAAGCGAATTGCTCACCTCTCGGCGGGAAAACGTCTGGTTGAGGGCCGGAAGGTAACTGATGACGAGGGCGAGGAAGCCAAACCCCAACCCCGACTCAACTACAATGAGAAAGCGGGCAAGGCTGGAACGGGGGATCACATCCCCCAGTCCGAGAGTGAAAAAAGTCGTACCACTCAGGTAGAGATCGGTAATAAAGCCGGCATTCCCCTCGGCCACGTGAACTGCAGATCCGCCTGCCCACAAGAGCAGCGCGAAGCCGGCGATCAGCCCGCTGACCCAAACACCTATCATCGCGAGATTGGAAAGCGGTCCGAAGAAGCTCAGCCAAGTTTCCTGGACCCTCATCGGAACGAGGGCACTGCCCACAGCCCTCCACGAGTACCAGAGAACCCGGAAAAAGAACCGGCTGAGACGGAATCGCCGCGTCACCCGTCGCGGGAGGATAATGACCTCGAATCCTTCCCACAGAATTACCATGATCAGAACCACGCCCACCAGTGCCGCCATGATTGCCACCTGCACCTCCCTATGTCCTCGCTATTTTGCGAACGCCTTTCCTTTCAGCCGCACTTATGAAGATCACCAGCAGGCCTGTGAGAAAAGGGTATCCGGCACCACAGTACTCTACCCGTGAAGATAATGTTCTTTCGGATCACTCTTTCTGGAGTGCTTTCTCAACCGTTCTTATGGCGCAGAACTCACCGCACATGCTGCAGACGTCCTCTTGTGTTGGCGGGACTTCCGCACGCCACTGGCGGACCTTGTCCGGGTTAAGGCTGTTGGCAATTTGGCCGTTCCAGTCACGCCTTTTCCTGCACTCGGCCATTCTTCTGTCCCGTTGCAAAGCACTCGGTATACCCCTCGCAATATCCGCCGCATGCGCCGCTATTTTCAGAGCAATAACTCCCTCTATCACATCACCGATGTTCGGAAGCCGTATATGTTCCGCCGGGGTGACATAACAGAGGAAGTCGGCTCCCGCCGCGCCAGCAATGGCTCCTCCGATAGCAGCCGCGATATGGTCATAGCCCATGGCGATATCTGTCACGAGTGGGCCGAGGACATAGAAGGGCGCCCCTTTGCAGATTTCTTTCTGTATCTTGATATTGAGTTCCACCTGATTAAGAGGGACGTGGCCGGGCCCTTCTATGATCGTCTGAACACCTTCTTTCAAAGCGATGTCGTGTAGTTCACCGATCGTCAGAAGTTCCTCTATCTGGGACCTATCGGTGGCGTCCGCCAGGCAGCCAGGTCTCAGGCCATCTCCGAGACTGAGGGTGAGGTCATATTTTTTAGAGATTTCGATAAGCCGGTCATAGTGTTCATAAAGGGGATTCTCTCTTTCGTTATACATCATCCATTCGAGGAGGAACGAACCACCTCTGCTCACAATATCAAGTACCCTTCCTTCAGCCTTGAGGCGTTCAATGGCTCTTCTCGTTAGACCAGCATGCACGGTTACGAAGTCAACGCCCTCTTGAGCCTGCTTTTCGATAACGAGGAAGAGTTCATCAACGGTCATCTTTGCTATCGCTCCATATTTCTCAGCTGCCGCTACGACAGCCTCATAAATGGGAACCGTGCCTACCGCAATAGGTGATTCCCTCAAGAGAACCCTTCGAATCTCCCTGATAGGGCCTCCTGTTGAGAGGTCCATAACAGCATCAGCCCCGTATTTTACAAGGGCCCTTAATTTTTCCAACTCCTCATCGATCGAAACCCTGTCCTTGGATGTCCCGATATTGGCGTTTACCTTTACGTTGAGTCCTCTTCCCACGCCGATGGGCTCTATTGAGCGCAAGGTATTTATTGGGATCACCGTCCTGCCGCCAACGATGTCGGATAAAAGGTCTTCCACCGGTATACCCTCGGACAATGCCACTCTCCTGAACTCCTCGGTTATGATCCCCTTTTTCGCCGTCTCAATTCGTGTCATTGC
Source organism: Thermodesulfovibrionales bacterium (assembly GCA_050014695.1). GTDB lineage: Bacteria > Nitrospirota > Thermodesulfovibrionia > Thermodesulfovibrionales > UBA9159 > UBA9159. Next base: position 103,651 of record JBEKCV010000002.1, on the reverse strand, counting down.
AGATACCTCAAAAATCTTTCTGTTGTCTTTTTTATGTCGTTAGACTTCAATATGGCTGATATCACGGCTACGCCTTCACAACCACAATCCATCACCTCTCGTACCCTGTCCTCCCTGATGCCGCCAATGGCAAATACGGGAAGAGAGACTTCTGAGCAAACCTCTTTCAGGGCATTGATACCAACAGGCTCTCCATATTTCAATTTTGATGGTGTTTGATAAACAGGCCCAAAGGTTATGAAATCGGCTTCCTCTTTCACGGCATCGGCAGCTTCTCCGAGCGTGTGAGTTGATACCCCCACCACGAGCCTCCCCTTTGATGCCTTTTTGGCAGCAGATGCCGGAATGCTGTTCCGGGTGAGATGAACACCGTCGGCATCAACAGCGATCGCAACATCAACCCTGTCGTTTATAAACAATTTCGCGCAATAGTGTGCTGTCAGCTTCCTCATATAGTATGCCATGGATAAGAGTTTCCTTATGGCCATGTCCTTTTCCCTTAACTGAACCGCCTTCACTCCACTCCCTAATGCCTCTTCAACGGCATTATAGAGAGACGAGATATTAGCAAACAATTTCCTGTCAGTTACCAAGTAAAGCTTGAGATCAAGGTCACCTCTCATCGATAACAGCTACACCAAACTTTCGAGCAAGATAAACATGATATTTACCATAATGAAGGTAATAATTGATAAAACCCACATCGTACGTTCGATGGTTTTTATTCCCGCTTTCAAAACGTTCAATGTCCCGAATATCAGTAAGTAGAAGATGAGGGAGATCCATTTGAGATTCCATGGCGAATCCCATAAGACCAGAAAAGAAATGAATACACCGAGAGAGATGAGTGGTCCCCACAAATACCACTTGCCGACCTCTTTTGCCTTTATCCTTCTTGCTCTCAATGCACCAAAGAGGAATATCTGCCACCAGCCGCCCACAAAAAAAAATAAAACGGCATACCGGTCGAGTTTTGCAAGTGCCATGCCCTGAAGGGGGAAGGTCTTCGCTTCAACCGCCCATATGGTGAATATAAATATGGCCGGCAGCAATGCCGTAAAAACAAATCCGAAAAAGTCCAGCACATACGAACCCAGCGGAGTCTCTTTCCCTCCTTTTTTCTCCTCTTTGGCACTCATAAAAAATTCCATCCCGAGCATTACGGGAACAGCCAGATAGGCAAGCTCTTGGTATCGGTATATGTCCATCTCCCCTTCCCAGGTTCCGTGATTACCAGCAAGCGTCGCGTTATTCACTCATGCAGTCATTGTTATTTTTGTGAACACCTCTATGCTGCCATGCAGGCTTCGCTGACGTCAAAGCATGCCCTCCAAAGGACTGCTTGCGGTCGCATAGAGTTTCTTCGGAATTCTTCCGGCTCTGTAAGCGAGCCTCCCAGCCAACACCGCGTGCTTCATTGCGGCGGCCATGGCCAGGGGGTCCCGAGCTCCCGCAATGCCGCTATTAATCAGCACCGCATCGCATCCCAACTCCATGGCTATTGTTGCGTCTGAAGCCGTCCCCACACCGGCATCAACCACCACAGGGATCTTAACCGTCTCGAGTATGATCTTGATATTGTAAGGGTTTCTTATGCCAAGGCCCGAACCGATAGGAGCTCCCATGGGCATCACAGCCGCCGCACCCGCTTCCTCAAGTCTCTTTGCCATTATGGGATCATCATTCGTATACGGCAATACAATGAACCCTTCCTTTGCCAGTATCTCCGTAGCTTTCAGAAGCCCGATGGTATCCGGGAAGAGGGTTCTTTCATCCCCAATCACCTCTAACTTTATCAGATCAGAGATGCCGGCCTCTCTGGCAAGCCTCGAATATCTCAGCGCGTCATCCACCGTATAGCACCCGGCCGTGTTTGGAAGTATTTTGTATTTCTTGGAGTCCAAATAATCGAGGAGGTTCTCGCTTTTCCTGTCGAGAATGTTGACTCGCCTCACCGCGACAGTCACCACATCGCTCCCAGACGCTTCGATAACATTTTTCGTCTCGGTAAAGTCCTTGTATTTCCCCGTACCGACCCAGAGCCGCGATTGAAATTCTATGCCTCTTATTACCAATCTATCTTCCATCCATCCCCCTTTCTTCCCATTGATCCTCCGCCGACAAAGTTCACGATCTCTACCCTGTCACCTTCCTTCAGGCCGAAGGAAGAATACTCAGCCCTCTTCACTACCGAGAGATTCACCTCAACGGCAACCCTCTCCGGCCGAACTGCTACTTCATCAAGGAGTTCCTTGACCGTTGCCGCCGAAGTCTCTAAGTCCTCACCATTCACAATCAGTTTCATGCAATAAAAAAACCGTATCCCCCGGAGATACGGTCAACCTTGATCATCCAATTTAGGCTCCCATTCCCTTCGCCAGCATTATCCGGATCAGGTAGGCAGGGTCTCGAACAGCCACATTGCGTTCGACTCTCAGGCTCTGAAGCCTCCCCCAGGGGTATTTCAAGTATAAATAAAACAATCGCGGGATGTCAAATGCGAGAACCGCCGAAGAACATTGTAACAAGGCGACGGAGAACCAAGGAAAGGATCCGGCTTTCAGTGGTCTTCAGCCCTTAAGTCTCTTCACCGCATCCTCAAGCGACACCTTTGCCATCTCTTTCGTCCGTCTGTCCTTGATCTCCACGAGTCCTTCTTTAAGATTTTTCTCACCGAGGATAATATGGCTCGGAATTCCGATTAAATCAGCATCCTTGAACTTGACCCCTGCCCTTTCATCCCGGTCATCCATCAAGACCTCGCTGCCCTGCCCTCTTAACTCATCATAAAGTTTCTCGGAAATCTCAACGGTCTTGGCATCCTTCATATTGAGGGGTAATATCTCCACATCAAATGGGGCAATACTCTTGGGCCATATGATGCCGTCCTTGTCGTTGTTCTGTTCGATAGCCGCTGCCGCAATTCTTGCTGGACCTATGCCGTAACTTCCCATAATAATCGGCCGTTCCTGGCCGTTCTCATCAAGGAAAAAAGCCCTTAAGGGATTAGAATACTTTGTCCCGAGCTTGAAGATGTTGCCGATTTCGATAGCCCGTTCAATGCGCAATGCGCTGCCGCACGAAACACATGCGTCTCCTGCCTCTGCAATATGGATGTCATCCCATTCTGATGAGAAATCACGCCCCGCTTGTATTCCCTTGATGTGATAGTGTGCTTTGTTTGCCCCGCTTACATACAACCCTTCTTTCAGACAATCATCTGAGATGATTTTGATCTTGTGTCCCATGGGGCCAATGAATCCTGCCTCGACCCCGAGTATCTCCTTCACTTCTGTCTTTTGTGCTGGCCTGTGATTACCGATTATCGCAGCGAGTTTTTTTTCATGGAGTTCCTGATCCCCCCTCACCAAGGCAAGTACGGGACCATCCTCACTGATGACCAGTATGCTCTTGATAAAATAAGCAGGCGGCAACTTCAAGAACTTCGACACTTCCTGGACAGTCCTTTTTTCAGGGGTGTGCACCTCCTCCCACACCCAGTTTTGCGCTTCATTTTTTCGGGGCAGTGAGCGTGCAATCTCAACGTTAGCCGCATATCCACAGTGCTTGCACAGGGCAACTTCGTCTTCACCCGCCGAACTCGGTGCCATGAATTCATGGGCCGTCGCTCCACCCATCATGCCGGGATCCGACTCCACCTGATAGAACGTCAACCCGCACTTCTTGAATATGCGGTGATATGCCTCCGCATGGAGCTGGTAGCTCTTTTCAAGGCCCGCCGTAGAGGAATCAAAACTGTAGCTATCCTTCATCAGAAATTCTCTCGTGCGCAATACGCCGCTCTTCGGCCTTGCCTCGTCCCTCAGTTTTGTCTGTATCTGATACCACATCTGAGGGAGATCCCGGTAAGATCGAATTTCCCTTGACGCAAGCCAGGTCACGATCTCCTCATGGGTCATCCCCAGGCACATATCCCGGCCTGTCCGGTCTTTCAACCTGAACATCTCGTCACCGATGGCGTCCCATCTCCCTGTCTGCTGCCATATTTCAGCAGGATGAAGCACAGGCATCGAGATTTCCTGAGCGCCTATCATTTCCATCTCTTCTCTCAAGATCCCATGTATTTTTTTGAGGACTCGCCATCCTATGGGGAGGAATATATAGAGCCCAGCGGCAAGCTGCCGGGCATATCCGGCCCTGAGCATTAATTGATGGCTTATTGCTTCGGTATCTGCGGGGGTTTCCCGCAACGTAGGGATAAACATTTTCGAAAAACGCATGGGGTGTCCTCCTTGGATCTCATATTGGCAACCAGTTGCGCTGCATTACAATAAAAAGCTATCTCGCGATTATTATACAGCCACATATTCATAAAAGAAAGAATGAGTTCTCACGTTTCCAGACCGGTTCATACTGCGGAGTGAAGGAATACCACCGCTACGCGGAATTCGAGCTGCAAATAGAACGTTCATTCAGCAGCCTCCGACGGGAGGGCAAAGGCAGATTGAGGCGCTCTCCTCTGTGACGACCCGTGTTATCCGCTGGTTCCGGCCGCCATACCCTTCTTCTCTCTTGCTATGGGCATGGAGAAAACGCATCCGGAATCCCGGATCTTTCAGCACATGACAGTTTCTTTCTGCCATGATGCCGCAAATCCCCCTTCAGTACTTGAGGAAAAGCGGCTTGTGGACTTTTGTCTCCTTATCTTTCTTCAGTTTTTTATGGATCGTAGAGCGACACATCGAGCAGCGTGACTCACTGCACCATTGACAGAAGGTGCAGTCACGGCAGGAATGTTTTTTCTGAGCGTCCTTTTTCTCCATGTTTCTCTATGAGAATAGAACTCTTTACAAAAAATGTGCCCCGGGGCTCAAGAAAAAAAGGGCGCTATAGTTGCACTATAACGCCCTTCCCTTACCTCTGAATCTGATTTAATCCTTAGTATATCCCCATATGCGGTTTAGCCGCCTTTTCAATATCGCGGCGTGCAGCCATATCCATAAGCACTTTCTCCGAAGTGAATTTGCCCCGTTCGTATTTCTTCAGCTTCAGCGCGACTCTCGCCTTGTCAATGTAATCGAGGGCCAAGGCAAGGATCTTTTCCGGATCAGGCTCAAACTGCAGAGTACCCTTGAAACGTTCAAACCAGACTTCGGTCATAATCCTCGTGACTTCTTTACTGGCCTCAATCGGTGAGTCGCCTCCGAAGATTACCGGCACGCCCGATGCCGCAAAGTAACAACCAATCGCAATCGCTTTCTCGGACATCCATTCAGGAGCGATTCCGACAGCCGGCATCCCGCCGATTTCGTCCGACAACCCACCCTCTTCAGCCATCGCGCTGGCAATGGTGAGGATCCTCGAGTTGTCAACGCACGCACCGAGGTGAAGGATCGGTGGAATCCCGACCGCCTCGCAAACCTCCCTCAGTCCGGGTCCCGCATTTTCGAGGGCCATTTCGGGCGTAAGATAGCCTGAAGTCCCGCAGGCAGCAGAACCGCAGCCGGTCGATACGATCAGGACATCGTTCTTTATCAGCTCCGTGGCGAGGAATTTATGAAGGCCGGTGGAAGGTACCCTCGGATTATCGCATCCCGCAAGCCCGACGACGCCGCGGATTCTTCCGGCCATGATCGCATCGTTCAGAGGCCTGAAGGAGCCCCTCCACTTCCCGCCCTGCATGTACTCTATATATTCGTGCGAGAATCCTGCGATCACCGGGAACTTGTCGGTGATATGCTCACCTTTGGTCTTTCGGTTCGGGAAGTTATCGATCGCTATCTTCACGATTTCTCTCGCGATCTCCTTCGCTCTATGTTCATCGAACTGAACATGCATCGCACCCTGTATCTTGGCCTTTTCGGAAGTAGTGATGATCTTGGTATGGAACTTCTTCGAGAGCTCTGTAATTGCGGGCATAATGCACTGCACGTCGACTGAGAGCGCATCCACAAGACCGGTCATAATCCCGAGCTCCTGGTTGGTAAAGCCGCCTGCTGTCGGGATCGCATGCCTCATAAGGATCTCATTCGCGGTACAGCACATTCCTCCGAGGTTTATCCCCTTCGCTCCTTTGGACTTTGCGTAGGCCACCATCTCGGGCTCGCTGACCACATCAACGATCATCTCCGCAAGGAGAGGCTCGTGACCATGGACAACGAGGTTCACTTCGTCTTCCTTGAATATCCCCAAACTCGCCTCTGCCTTAACCGGCATCGGCGTGCCAAAAAGGATATCCGTAATGTCGCTGGATATCATACATCCACCCCAGCCGTCTGCAAGCGAGGTCCGTAATCCCTGAAGGAGGAGATGATCGGGGTCGTGGTCGACGCCGATATTGGTCCGGTGCATTGACTCGACGACCTCCCTGTCTATGCTCCTCGGGACAATGCCCCATTTTCTCCATCTTTCCTGTGTCTTTTTGGGAGCGCGCTTTACGTAACAGAGCTCGCCACCGCCTTGCCTGCCAAAGTCCTCAATTAACTTCGTCGCCACATCCCGTGCAACATCATTCACCTGTCTGCCCTCGAATTCGACGTCAAGGTAACCCGCAACGCGGTAGAGCTTTCTCACGTCGGTTATCTTGAAGTCCTTTGCCTCGCCGTTCGCCACCGCCAGCAGTGTGTACGCCATACCCCGGGCGTGGTCGGAATGAGCAGATGTGCCCGCCGCGATCATCCTGACGAGGTTCCTTGCAGCCACTGTCGGCAGCGTTGCTCCACAGACGCCTCTGCCCTCTTCTTCCGCATTTTTCCCGACAAACCTGCAGGGTCCCATATGGCATACTTTGCAGCACGCACCCGGCGCTCCAATGGGACACGGCTTCATCTTCTCCGCCCTCTCAAAGCAGGTTTCTATCTTATGCTCAGCGCCCCACTCTACCACCCTTTCAGACTCTGGGTTTGCGCTTCTCATCTTCGCCTCTTTTTTTACTTCTTTATCCATGCTTGCCTCCCAAAACTTACCAGATTTTTTCGAGACCGCGATTAAGAAACCATTCTTAACCTGACCTTTTGTTTGTTATATCATCGGGTCCATGCTTAGTGCAGGGTGCCCCGCCTTTGTGAGATACTCCAAAAGTTTCTCGGAATCCTCACAGATCGTCTCATCGGCTATCTTATCGAGGAGGTCAGGGACGCCCGCCGCCTCTGTGGTTTTCTTGAAGTCCTCGGCAATTCTTTCCTTGAGACCCTTCGGCATCCAGACAATCCTCTTAATTCCTCCGTCCCCGAAGAGGAATTTCTTGCTCGATATGAAGTTAACTCCTACGCCCATGAAGCCCGGCGTCTGAGCTCCGCCGCCAACGGTTCCGGCGAGGGTCGAGAACTTCATCCCAATCGGGGTCATACCGGTAAAACCCCTGTTCACGATCATTACCCCGTTTGCCTCCGGAATGATCGCGATGATGCACTCGAAGCAGCCGCATGATGTCATGGGGTTCTCCATGATTGTGTAAAGGTTAAGCGTCTCAACCGCACCCCCTGTGGCCTTTTTCAGGTATTCATCAGATCCCGTGTAGCGTCCGAATCTGGAGTCGAGGCACTCACCTTTCGCTATCGGCTGGTTGCCACCCGTAGGGTCTATCTCGTAGGCAGCCTTTCCGTCCAGCCAGTTGTATGCACCACATAAGCCGAGCCTTTCGGGAGTTATCACGCAGACATGGCTGGGTGCAAATGACTGACAGAGCAGACAGGAATAGAACGTGTCGACTGCTTCGTCAGTAAGGCTCCCCAGGCGCAGGTCACGCTCCCGGTAGGCGAGTCTCGCTTCCTCCAGTTTTTCCTTGACATCCTTTTCATCAATATACAGGGTCACCTGAACCTTATCCACAATCGACCTGAACCGGTGATGGGTCATCGTGGCATTCAATATCCCGAGATGATCCAGGGCAAACCCTTCTTTCTTGGCGGCATTGCTGATCCTTACCCAGTTAATATCACGCTGGCCCATGTGCCAAATACCCTGGCCCTCATTGATGTTAGAGTGTATCTTCCTTTCAATGACGGACTCGAAGTCCTTCTGCATTTTCCTGCCAGCAACCTCGATGAGAATTCCCAGGGGCATCTGTCCGCCCTTTTCATACCGTTGCTGCCAGTTTTCACCAATGACGATGATCTTGTTGTCTTCAATTTCCTCCAGTTCCCTCATCCTCACCCATTCAAAGGCAGCAGTTCTCTGTCCGCCGAACTCTATGAAGGTATCTTCCTTTCGTATCCTCTCACCTTCGAAGGCGGGACCGTATGCGACCGGGATGGGCGGCTTTTCGACGGTGATCTTGAGCCCTCTCATCTCTATTGCCTTCTGTGCAATCTTGCTGTGATCAAACTCTTTATCCACCTCTTCATACGTACAGACTCCGGTAGGATGGATAACCGGGATGTCGGTGTCAGCGATCGCCGGGAAGCCCATGTTAATGGCACCTGCCCCCGTTGTCCATTTGATGTCATCCAACCCTCCGAGGACGATGGCAAAGGCAAACACCCTGTCCTTCTGGTATTTCAGGTGCTCCTTGAAGTCTCCCGGCTTTTTCCCTCCGAAGATCAAGGAAGCCCTGATCGCCCAGTCAAGGGCATAGAGGGTGTGCTCCGTATCGGGACCCAGGGGAACAATTCGCGTGTCCCATCCGAGTTCAACGCCTTTTCTCAGGAGCTGTTTCGTGACGCAGTCACCGTTGGATTGTCCTGAAAGAAAGGTAAGGATGTTCTTTTCCTGCAGTTCTCTGACGATGTTCACTGCTATATCGTCGGTAGGAGCTGCGCCGATAATTGCTGCAAAACCCGGCATCGTCCCGTCAACGAGCTGAATGCCAAGGTTCCTCTGGATGGTGTCCGAAATAAAACCATTATACACATATCCTGTCTCAGGATCCTTGCAAGGCTCAAGGCCGTAAATATACCGGAGAGCCAGGATAATTTCTTCTGCAAAAAGCGATGCCATGCCGGAATCAAGGGCCTCGCCCAGGTAAGGCTTCCAGACATGCTCCTCTGGTTCATCATGAAGAAGCTCCTTTGCGAAACCCAGGCCGACCTTCATATCTCCGAGCGTCTTCACCGGGAAAGCGGTCATTGCGTATATCATCGGAAGATGGAAAGCGGTATCAGGGAATTCGAAAACAAAGTCTTTACCCTTTTCAACTATTGCTTTTTCGAGCATCTCATCGGCCTGCGCCACAAGTTTGTTTGCACCTCTAATCGCCGCTGTGGCTATTAACTTCGACATCCTGACCTCCTCTTAATTCAGTGTTTTATTTTATACAATTTTTATTGTATAAATCAAATCAATCCTGTCTGACCCTGAAGGCTATTCTTCTTGAAGGTCCTTCCTATGAGCGAGTCTTTAAAAAGGCGGGTAATGCGTTCGCCTCCCGCGGTCCAACCGTAACCTTCCATCCGGGAAGTTTCTCTTCTATAGCTCCGCTCAGGATGGCAACATATCCTGGAATGATCAACTCCTTCTGATTCATCTCTTTTTCGATGCCGCTATCCTGAATAAACTGAGCGATTTTTGACGCGCTGAATTTACCCGCAGCCCACCCCGTTAAGACCGATAATCCTTCGCAATCCATGACAGCAAGCCTGCTCGGAACCTTGCTGTTTTCCACCTCGCCGGAAACAATAAAATACGTGAGTGAAAAGTTGGTGGTTATCATTAACGGCGAATCAGGGGTGGCTTCTCCTATTTTATAAACCTTCTGTTCCACCTGCATTGGCACCTGCGGGTCCGTATAGATATTCTGCCTGAGGGTAAAGAGGGCAAGGTTCTTCCATTTTTCGATACTGCTCATCACGACGAGAGAAGAATATTTCATCACGCCGAGAGAGGCCACCAGCATCTCGAGCATATGGTCATCCCTCTGCGCAAAGGTTATCACCGGATAGCCCAGCGCCTTGAAATTCTTTTTTATAGCCGCCCTCCTGATCAGGGTATTGCTTTCGAGCATCTCCTTTGCGCTCCGTGCACCGGGATCGATGACCATATCCTCAACACCGAGGCTCTTTATCTTCTCGGTAAGCGATGAGAGCGCATCGAGTCCCTTTGCGTGCACCCCCAGAGGTACTTTATAGGTCTTGGCTAACCCTGCCATGGCATCGGCATTCGATTCATCTGCCCCGTAGAGGAGCGGCCTCTTGTCCGCGGCCGCTTTCAGCGCGGCTTCAGCCGCCGCTCCATTGGTTGTTGCGATAATGAGAGGAACCGCGGGGGCTTTGGACAGAACCGTTCTGACGGCGCCCTCAAGCTTACCAGCATCATTAGAGGTATTCCTCAAAAAGATGGCGTTAATCCTCAATTTCTGGCCTACCCTGTCGATCTCCGACGCCACAATTTCTTCAACCATCTTGTTGATCTCGGTCTCTGATAGAGAGTCCTTGATCTCAACAGCAAAGGCGCAGGGGTTCACAAACTTTTTCTCATGCCTGAAAAGCACGGTCTCCTCACCCATCTTGACAGCCTTTTCTCCGGAGCCGAGGGTAATCGGCCTGACAGGCGGAGCAGATGCTTCTCCGAGAAGCCTCTTCGCATCTTCTGAAACATCGGGACATGCATCGAGAGATGCCTGCCTTTGGGCAAGCTTCATGGCAAATGCAAGACATGTTGGATGACCGCACTTCTTACAGTTGGTCTTTGGTAGCAATTTAAATATTTCGACGCCTGTTAAAGCCATATCCGTTCTCCCTCCCTCACATTAACTCATCAATGAATTTTTCGATTGACTGAATCGCCGCTGGATGCCGCATCACCAGGAGCTCGGCCCCTGCGATCAGCAGTGCGCCCGCCGTAGTCGTCTCCCAGGCAATGCCCCGTTCCTGAAGTGATCCCCAGTGGGGGAGATCAGACTCGGAAGCCTGCGTCTCTTTTAACTTCCAAACATACATACCGACATCGCCCAAGAGGGGGGGCTGCATGGTAGTATCATTCTGGGTCAGGGCTGCGAGCCGTATCCTCTCCATAACCGAATAGGTATATTCAATACCATATCCCAAGGCAGAGCACATGGGGTCGGTTATCAGCCTTTCTTTGTCAAACCCCATTTGCGTGATGAGGATGTTGAGCTGTTTGGAAAGGTTGATGTCGAGCTCCGACATGGCTATCAGTTTAAGGTTGTTTGCCATAGCAGCCGCAACAATCGTTTTGTAATTAGCTTCTTGTGCCTTTCCAATGATGCAGTTCTTGTCTTTTGCCGCCTCCGCGACGGCGATGAGAACAGCAGCGTCTTTTTCAGCCTGGTTGCTTCCGAGGATAATCAGGGGGACAGTAATAGCAGCGAGCACGTCTTTCACGATCTTTGCCGCTTCCTCAGGAGAGCGGTTCGCTCTGTCAGGATGGGTGCCGATAAGCCTTAAGGCTAACGCCTTTGCGTGCAACTCATTCTGACAGTGTTTCGCCCAGGTGACCGGATCAGCCGATACACCATCATAAACCCTTCTCACGGTATCGGGCCAGTCATCAGGGGGAACGTCCTGGATTTCATAAGCGATGAGGGGCCTGTTGGGAACATTGCCCTCAAACGAATGGAAGGTTGCGACATTCTCGCCACCAAAGACAGCGGTCTTGTCTGTGCCTATCTTCACTTCAAATACCTTGCCCGGAAACGTTTCCTTTGGTGCAACAAAAGCCATTTTTTACCTCCTATAATTCGTAATTCCTCATACGCCATAAGTGATGAGAGAGAAGGACTTGTCGCACATTACTCATGACGCATAACTCGTTACGGTTCTTTACATTTCTAAATACGAGTGTGCATAAAGGATTCTACCCATGAATATATCAATCGTCTTAGCGGTCTCGGTGACCTCGTGGGGGTCCGCGATTGCCGCCGTCAGCCCTTCATAAATCAATAACGCCAGATAGTACTTGTTCAAGATAGGTCTCAGTGCCTTTGGACAGCCGTTCGATATATTACTCAGACCCACAACGGTTTTCATGGGAGGATCATTCAACTCCTGAAACATCTTGACCGCTTTGATGACATGGAGCGCATGATCCTGAGAGGTAGCAACCTGCAGAACGAGGGGATCGAGGTAGAGGTCTTCGAGGGGTACGCCATACTCCATTGCCCTGGCCATGATCTCTGCGGCTATCGCAGCCCTCTCCTCCGCATCGGCAGGGAGTCCGCCTTTTCCTACGGTCAGGCCGATTACATTAGCGTTATACTTTGCTCCCAGTTCGAGGATCGGAAATCTTTCGGGGTCATTCGAGGTGGAATTGATAAAGGGCCTCCCCCATTCATTGTTGTGGACCTTCAGCCCTGCCTCGATCGCCTTAAAGTTTGTCGTATCAAGGCAGATCGGAAGAGGGACGACTTCCTGGATGGCAGTGACCATCCATTGCATCAAGGCTTCCCCGCCGTCTTCAGCAGGACCGATATTCGCATCAATGACTCCTGCCCCTGCTTTCCACTGTACTGTCGCTATCTCCTGGATCGGGCCCTTATCTTTCTTCGCCATAGCTTCCCGGACCCTCTTTGCTATGATGCTCAGCTTTTCACCGATAATCAGCATAATTCCCCTCCTTCGGTATTAAACGGATGCGTGACGCAAACCGGTAATCAGTCCCTGAGTTCTCATTTGTCCCTGCAAAAAAGGCAAGGTGGAAAAATCGCAAAATTCTACTATAGAGCCATAAACGTGAGACGATTGTCAAGATATTTTTGCTCTTGTTCGTGCGGGGATTTTTGGCGGCAGAAATTATTATTGTGAGACCAGGATAATCTCACTCTGTCTTAATATTCTACGGTATTGATAATGAGTCGAGGATAGCAAAAATGGACTGAACAACCTTTGCGTCATCAGGAAGTTCCATGAGGGGTTTGCCCTCAAGATCGAATGCGAAAACCATCTCATCTTGCGGAACCAGCCCCGCCACCACAATGCCGGATTTTTCAGCCATTTCTTTGAGGTATTCCCCATCGTGGCCGACGACTCTGTTGATAATTAAAACACGCTTGTCAACATCGAGCCGCAACTCATCCACGAGGGCATGAATTCTTTGGGCCGTCAGGATTCCTTTCACGGTCGGATCGCTCACGATAATGAGCAGATCAATCTTCTGAGTGGTTCTCCTGCTCAGGTGTTCCATGCCGGCTTCATTGTCAATAACAACATAGGGATAGGTTTCGGACAGCTTGTCGGTGTACTTTCTGATGATGTTGTTTGCAGCGCAATAACAGCCCGGCCCTTCCGGCCTGCCCATCACGAGGAGGTCGCATCCCCTCGACTCAATAAGAGACTGCTGGACCTGATAATCGAAGAGCTGTTCCGTGCTCATGCCTCCTGGACGGTCGCCCCCTCCCCTTATGGTTTCAAGGGATTCTTCCCGCAGTTGACCGATCGTAGCATGGACCTTGACACCGATGGCCTCGTTGAGACACGCGTTGCTGTCGGCATCAACGGCCAGAACAGGTCCCGTTCGCCTCTTCAGGAGATATCGGATGGCGAGAGAAGCCGTGCTTGTCTTTCCCGTCCCGCCCTTCCCTGCAAATGCGATCACATAAGCCATAATGCATTACTATAGCACAATAAATAGTGATGACGGCAAGACCGCTTCAGGGCCGAACACCCTATCCCTAAGGTGAGAGGTTTCTTGACGAACCCCCTGGACCGCTCTTGATAGCGGTATCCTTGCCGAGAAAACCTCCGGTTCGGCAAGAACAAGTGTGCGTGACAAAAAAAGAGGAGGCACAAGAAAACCGTCACCTGTGCCTCCTTTTGCCTTAACAGCCTTCTATTGCCTTTTTCGTCATCATCTTTTTTGTTGCCATGCCGTCTTTGACCGTCACCTCGTCACCGACTTTGAGGTCCTTTGCTGACTTCACCTCAACGGTAGCTTCCTTCTTGTCTGCTGCCATGATGGTCAGCTTGTTGCCCTCAATCTTGGTAATCTTACCACTCACCACATCGGCAGCGGACACGAGGCCCACCAGACCGATAGCGAACACGACTACCAGAAGCACTGCCAGAATCCTCTTCTTTGCCATTCTTTCACCCCCTTTCAATAGCTTCCTGAAACAGGAAGCGCCCATAATTTGTCAGATGTTGTCTGCACCCCATGAGGTTCTCCGCGTGAACCAGTTCTCTGTTAAGAACGACCACTCGGTTAATCCTTCATCGGTTTTATAAACATGAAATAGGTCATTGTCCAGTTGCCGAGGATAATGAAGATGGTTGCCACGATGCTTTGTAAAGCCAGCGCCGACATACCTGTCAGCGAATGACCCACCGTTCAACCACCGGCGACTGCACCTCCGAAGCCCATGACTAAGCCGCCGCCGAACACCCGCAATACCTCGTTCGCCTCCCGCGGAATGGTAAGCTTGAATTCGCTGAGACCCTTCGCACTGAGATAAGCTCCGATCGGTACCCCTATGACATATAACGCACTCCAGGACGCTACGCCAACACCGAGGATATTGAACATCTGATCGTTCTTGGCGCCGCTGTCACCCACAAGGACAAACATGAGAAATTCGGCTAATGGACCTGAGAATGAAAGACCCCTTGCGCGCCCTCCCCAGTGATAGGACGTCCACCAGGCACCGATAATAGCCAATCCGATCAACAGTCCGCCCAGCGACCACGACCAGCCTTTCTTGGGTCCTTTTGCAAACGGCTTCCCTTTCAGGACAACGGAGATAATCACGGCGGCGATAACGGCGATAATAATCCACTTCATCGCCGGGCCACGACCAAAGATATCCCATAAAGCAGGGTTTGCTATAGCATCATCTCCTTCCCCGACCGATACCTTGTACCTCTTCAGGAACTGCATGGCAGGCTGAAGGGGCCCGTGGTAGGTGGAGATGAGGCCCACGCCAAAACCAAGGGTAGCAACAAACGCTGCGAGTTGTCCTTCGCCCTGCTTATACAGAACGCCGCTGCCACAGCCTCCCGCCATCACGATACCGAGTCCGAAAACGTAGCCGCCCACTACAGCTGCGATTGGGACAAAGGCCTGACGTGTCAGTCCACCTTCTCCAAAGAAACCAAGAGCTTCGAGCGCATTGGAGCCGATAATGGCAACCAGGAGCGCCAGAAGCCAGGACCTGAACAATGTGAGATCGTTCACGAAAATCACGTCTCTGAACGCTGAGTTCATGCAGTATCTGCTACGCTGCAGGACAAATCCAAAGATAAGACCGGTCAAGATGCCGCTCAGGATGACCATGATCGTAACCGGCAGCACTTCCATAGTACCCTCCTCCCAACATATATTTTCAGGGGGCTTCCTCCTGCTATTCGAACCCCCTTCAAAGAGTCAAGGACTCTCAAGGCTATTTTTCAGAAGCGTCAGTATGGCAACACGTGATCGTACTGTAAAAGTCTATCGGCAACAGCATCCAGGGGAAGGTACTCTATTCCGGCATTGTCTCTCACATTGGTGAATATTCTCAATCCCATCTCCTTGATCATATCGAGGTTGAACCTTACAGCCTCTGTCTCCTCCAGTGCCCTGTCAAGGACAAAGATCTCGACATCATCATTCAGAATGGTCAGCCCGATGCTCATCCTCAGCGCTTCTGATTGCCTATCCCTGACGATAACCGCGATTTTCTTCATGGATATTCTAAACGATAATAGAAATGAGGAAAAAAAGACAATAAAAAAGCCTTATCAATGAATAAATGGTGTTTATGGACAACCGATGGAACCCGTGATGTGCAGGGACGGCGGAAAAAAGGTTCAGAAAGCGTCTTCAAGCAGATGCGAAACAAACTTTATGGGGTTTGCCTTTCCTGTTCGTTGACGGAATGCGCCCTGAGCGTAACGGCCTGTCAGTTTGAAAGTTTTCCCTTGACCATATCGAGGTACTGGATGAAGACATCGGGCTCCACATAGTCAACAAAACAGAGCCTTTTCCCTCCGGGGTCTTTGACAATATTACCCTCGTGGTCGAGAAAGAGGAGCAGGCAGTCATTCTTGAAGTCATATTTGTTCCCAAGGGCTTCCTCCTCCTTCGAAAGCTTCTTCTTCGTTAGGTCTACCCTGACGGGAACAAAATCATCCATAATTTTTTTTGCGATGGATGGGTTTTCATAGACATTCGACTGAAGTTTTTCGCACCTCGGACAGCCCTTGCCAAAAAAGAAATCAACGATCACTGGTTTCTTCTCCATTTTTGCCTTTTCCATCCCTTCGTTCAGCGAAAGCCATTGCACCCCGTCAGTTGCAAAGGCAACAGAAGACAGGGTCAGAAAGATGCCTACGACAAGGAGACTCAGGTGTTTCACGGTCTATGTACCTCCACTCAGGAATTCGGTGATTAATTTACTGACTTCTTCTGTTTTTATCATATCCATACAGGCAATCGTTTTGCAACTCTTTTTATAGCAGGGGGCGCAGGGCATGTCTTTTTTCACTATGGTATGGTTGCTCCCATAGGGGCCCGTTCGCAGGGAGTTGGTGGGTCCGAAAAGGGCAAAGACATGGACCCCCAGGGCCGCAGCAATATGCATCGGCCCTGTGTCATTGCATACCATAAACCTCGCACACTGAATAATCTCGGTCAATCCTTTCAAATCCGTCTTTCCCGTAAGCGAAATCGCCTTGCCCTTTGAGGCGCCAACTACCTCTTCAGCAAGGGACACATCGCCTTTGCTCCCGACGACCAGTGTCTTTATCGGCAGCGTTGATGCCAGTTCTCCGAATCTGCGGGCAGGCCACCGTTTCGCCGGTCCCCGCGCGCCAGGCGTCATGACAGCGTAATTACCACAGGAGAAGCCTGCGAAGGGAACTTCAGCAGCTAATGTTCTCCCGGCTGGCGGAAAAGGGAAACGCACTTCGGACGTATCACATCCGAGGAATGCTGCTATCTTGAGATATCTGTCAACCGCATGAATATCCTCACCGCCGATGACCGTATGGGTGTAAAAGAAGGTGCTGCCTTCCCGCGCCTCCTTAAAGCCGACACGCACGGGAGCACCTGATGCCTCTGCTATGATTCCACTTCTGAGGAGCCCCTGGAGATCAATGGCATAATCAAATCTCTCTGCCTTTAAATCCCTGAAGAGTCTCCGGAATTCCAAGAGGGAATCTTTCACCTTCGCTATCTCTTTCCATTCGTCTTTATTGACAACCCACATCCTTTTGATCAGCGGATGGCTTTCCAGTATGCCCTCGAACCCTTTTGCAACAACCCAATGTATTTCTGCATCGGCGAAACTGCGCTTTATGGCATTTAAAACAGGCAAGCTATGAATGATATCACCGAGGGAACTCGGTTTTATGATGAGTATCTTTTTTCTCTTCAGCATGGGAGATCTCTATTGCACCAACCGTATCGCCTCGATAAGAGAATCTACGACAAAGTCCGCATATCTCGACTCTCTGTCTTGACCCGTTCTCACAAGGATGCCCCTGGATCCCACAGCCCTTGCAAGGGCCATGTCAGTTTCTTTATCGCCGATGACATAAGACCTTCTAAGATCTATTCCCTGCCGGTGCCTGGCTTCCAAAACCATACCCGGTTCCGGTTTCCGACACGAGCAATGCTCATCGGGATGGTGAGGACAGAAATAGAAACCATCGAATCCGTATTTGTCGATAAATACCTGATTGACCTCATTCACAAAGGCCTCATCGACAATTCCTCTTGCTATCCCCGATTGATTAGACACGCCGAAGAGCTTGAATCCCTTCTCCTTCAAGCTCGATAGCTCTTCTACCCCGGGGAGGATTTTGAAACCATCCCAGTTGCCCAGGTACTCCGCATCCTGGCACAGTGTTCCATCCCGGTCAAGAAAGACCGCTTTCTTGTCGGGGAGCAATTTTTTAACCCCGATATAAACATCATCTGCGGTTATGGCATACATGCATCGCATGTCGCTTTTCGCACAGGTACGTTCAAAACAGGGGCTGCATGCGAAATCGTGCTTCATAACCACGTTTCGGGCTCCGACGGGACCTGTCAGTTCTGGAGCCGTCGAGCCGAATATCGCCACCAGGGGTGTTCCCACTGCATAGGCTATATGCATCGGGCCTGAGTCGTTCGTGACAAAAACATCGCATTCGGCTACGAATGAAACCAACTCTCTCAGGGATGTCGTGCCTGCCAGGTTCAGCAACGGGGGAGTTTCTCCCATCGACTTCGGGGGAGGATGTTCCTGCCCCCACGTAACAAAATGGTCGATCTCCTGTGCGATGTCTGTCTCGTCTTTCCCTCCGAAGATAACTACGCTCCCGCCGGTATCCTTCATGAACCAGTTTGCCACCTCGCCAAACCTTTCAGGCAGCCACCGCTTCGAAGAGCCATACGTTGCGCCGGGGTTTATTCCGAGGATCGGCCTTTTCAATCCTGAGAGCCTTTCCCGCGCCGCCAGTCTTTCGTCTAGGGATAGATAAATCCAGGGGTGAGAATACTCAGCCTCAATGCCGGCCCTCTTCAGGAGGTCGAGATAGTACTCAATATGATGCAGTTTTCTGTCCGCATGGTGAAAGGGAATCGGCTTTGTCAGAAGGAGACCCCGCCCGTCCCTGTCATACCCTATCCTCTCAGGAATACCGGCAAGAAAGGCGGTGAGTGCCGCGTCAAAGGCATTCTGAAAAAGGACCGCCTTCGAAAAACCTTTCTTCCGCAAGATCCGGGCAAATTTGATCCTTCCCAGTAATCCCCTGAATCTGTCTTCATAGAGGATGACTTCATCAACAAGGGGATCTGTATCAAACAAGGGCGAAACCGAGGGTTTTACCAGCAGGGCCAGATGTGATTCTGCATATGCCTTTCTCAATGCCCTCAAGGCAGGCATGGTCATTACAGCGTCACCGATCCAATTCACTCCCCTGACAAGAATTTTTTCGGACATGCTCTAATTTACCACAAAAAGAGGGGCCGCTGCGGCTTACCGGGACATTCTCTGCCCCGATCCACCGGCACCCGATTGGGAGAACAGAACTTAATAGGGAAGGCACGATTCGAGCGGTTATTGGTGCTTGCACCGTACGTTGAAGGGCCGAAGCATTCATTCTGCCTCGGCCCTCCCGGGGAGAAACTTATGTAATAAGACTTACCAGAGCCTGCAGGAGTTCATCCGTTGTTGTGATGACCTTTGAATTCGCCTCGAATGACCTCTGCGCAATGATCATGCTCGTAAACTCCGAGGCAAGATCTACGTTGCTGAGCTCAAGGGTATCTGAAAGCACTGTCCCCAAACCTGAGGTGCTCGGCGCACTGACAAGCGGCTGTCCTGAACCGGAAGTCACTCCGAACAGGTTGTTGCCGAGCTTTGTCAAAGCGGTCGGCGCAGCGAAATTTGCCAGTGCAATCTGTCCTATCGTCTCCGTCTGCCCGTTGGTGTAGGTACCCGTTATCGTTCCGTCAGTCCCAACGGCAACGCTGCTCAAAGAGCCGGACGCATAGCCATCCTGGTTCACGCTCGTAACGGAAAAAGCAGAGGCGAACTGTGTTGTACCGTCAAGCCCGTTGCCCGCCGGGGTCTCACCCGTCCCATTGCCATACGTAAAGGTTATCGGTTGCGGGTTGGTGACATTGCCGCCGAAATTGAAGTTTATTGGTGTAGTGCTATTGTCATTTGTGAGCGAACCATTGTTGCCGAAGGTAAGATCCTGGGTGCCCTGGACAAGGAGCTGTCCAGGATTAGCGGGATCGGGGGTGACATATTCAACCGTCCACGCGTTGGGGCCTGTGTTAACGAAGTATTGCGTGACAGCATGTTCACCACCTTGAGAATCATAAACAGAAATCGTATTGGAGTAGTTGTAGTTCGCGGGGGTGGTCGGAGGAGTGCCGAGCGTGAAGGGATTGGCAGGAGGCGTCGCAGTCGCGTCCAAATTCACAGACACTGCGGCGGTTGTGGTGGCGTTCGCGGTGCTCTGTGAGGTTGGTATGGTCAAATTACCGGTAGTGCCTGTGATATTTCCTGAGGCATCAGCAAGGTAGCCCTGGAGGATATCGCCGTTGGGATCGACAATATTTCCGTTTTTGTCCAGGGAGAATTGTCCCGCCCTGGTATAACAATTTGACCCGTCTTGGTTCACGATAAAGAAGCCATTGCCATTAATAGCAAGATCGAGGGGATTCGTCGTGGTCTCGAAAGAGCCCTGTGTGAACACGGGAGCAACGCTGCTCACCTCAACCCCACGACCCACCTGAGATGTCCCCGAAGAAGTATTCAGGGTCTCGCTTAATACGTCACCGAAGGCTACCGAGCTTGATTTAAATCCCACGGTATTTTCATTCGCGATGTTGTCCGAAATGACCGAAAGGTCTGTCGAGCTCGCATCCATCCCTGACACCGCAGTATAAAGTGATGTTAACATTTTAAGAACCTCCTGCGTTTATTTGTTGTACATTGTTCAACGGAACCTGCGTCTGTCCGCCAATGACAAGGTATGTTGTGTTGTTATTGATTGCAATTCCCGTTACTGTGCCGCTGGTCATCGTCGAGCTTGTCACAGACTGCCCCGATGCGTTGGTTGCAGCAATCTGAACGGTGTACTGACCGGCTGGAAGTGCCTGTCCGCCGGAATTGTTTCCATTCCACACAAAACTGTCATTCCCGGCGTTTTGCGGACCGAGATTTATTTGGTTTACCAAGGTTCCATTGGCATCGTAAAGGGAGGCCGTCACCGTTGAGGCATTCTGCGCGAGATTATACGAGATGGTTGCAGTACCGCCGCTCGCGAGAGAAACCGAATTGTTGGAAACCGTGACGTTCTTCCCGATCAGATTCGCGCTGAGCGTATAGTTCTGAGCCTGAAGCATATCGCTCATCTGCTGGCTGATGTTCGTCATCTGCTCAAGACTGCTGAATTGAGCGAGTTGCGAGGTGAAATCCGTGCTGTCCATAGGATTCAGGGGGTCCTGGTATTGCAGCTGCGTGGTCAGGAGCTGTAAAAACTGACTTTCGTCCAGTGCCATATTCGATGTGGCAGCTGCTCCCAGGGTCGAATTCGATGAGGACGCTGTTCCCGAGGTCGAATTCGATGTGGCCGCTGTTCCCAGGGTCGACGCAGTAAGGTTGTTGTTGATAGAAGTGATATCCATTTTTCCTCCTTTCGAGTCAGATATACATGTTTACGTGACCGTTACCGGCTTCCGAGTTCCTGTCGTAGACGCTAGCAGTTATCTCCGGGGTATCGCTCACGTTTCCGCTGCGCGACACCTGGTATTGCGATTCGTTTTTCTCTGTCCCCTGCCCGTCCCTGAGTGAAACAGAAAAGCCACCGACCGAGAGACCCTCGTTTATGAGTGAATTAACAATGTGCTGGATATTGTTCTCTATCAAATTCTTCACCGCATTGTCCGGCACACTGATTTGTGTCGTTATCATTCCCTTGTCAAGGCTGAGTTGGATATTCAGCTTACCGAGGCCATCAGGCTCAAGGGTGACCGCAAGGTTGTTGCTGTCCTTCATGATATAGACCTTGCCATCTGTCATATCGGTAACGCTTGGTTTCACGGTCGTTGCTTCAGAAGGTCCCGATTGAGCATTGGGCACCGCCGCATTTTCCGGGCGGACCATCCCAGAGAAGCCCATGATTTGAGAATTGAGAGGTTCCGGACTGTTTGAACTGCTCCCTTCATTGTCGTGAGCGGTAGTTTTCGTCTCATCAGCATTTTGTGAATTCCCGGTCGCTGAAGCCCCTGTCTGAAGGGATTGTCCCTTTCCACTAAGACTCTTCAGGGACAGGAGAGAATCAAATTCAGGGAGAGACTTGATGTCCTTGGTGTCGTTACCGTCGCCTTTCTGAGGGCTCTTGGCATCCTCTCCACCTGCCGTATCGGTAATATCTTGGCTATCATGCGATGACATGGGAAGAACCGTGCCGCTGTCGCCGCTCTGTAGCTTTCCAAATTCCTGGATAAGCTGTTGAAGGTTCTGCTTATCTTGGGATACCGATGTCTGGTCAATCGATGCGCTATTATTGACTTCATCAGCATCCTCTGCGGCATGGGGGATGGTCACGGCGATGCCATTCATCTGAGGAGTTACTCCCGCACTTCCTGACTTCCCGCCCTCGGTTTCCGCCGGGGCCGTCCCTGCGGCACTGGGGATGGTCGCGCCCATGCCATTCGTCTGAGGAGTTACTCCCGCACTTCCTGACTTCCCGTCCTCGGTTTCCGCCGGGGCCGTCCCTGCGGCACTGGGGATGGTCGTGCCCATACCATTCGCCTGAGGAGTTACTCCCGGAGTTCCTGACTTCCCGTCCTCGGTTTTTGCCGGTGCCGTCCCTGCGGCATGGGGAAGGGTCACGGCCATGCCGTTCGTCTGAGGAGTTACTCCCGGAGTTCCTGACTTCCCGTCCCCGGCCTTACAGTCTTTCGATACTTTCAGCGGTTTCGGTTCATTGCCGGCGTCAGCACTCTTCTGTGAAATAGACGAGACCCCGCTTGCACCCATCGGTTCGGATAACGAATCAACAAGGGTGCTGAACCCTGAGTTTCCGCTGTTTCCT
Organism: Thermodesulfovibrionales bacterium; assembly: GCA_050014695.1. Taxonomy (GTDB): domain Bacteria; phylum Nitrospirota; class Thermodesulfovibrionia; order Thermodesulfovibrionales; family UBA9159; genus UBA9159. The sequence continues at coordinate 81,281 of JBEKCV010000002.1, read as the reverse complement.
CCGGAGGAATCCGAAGAGACTTGGGTCACCGACCCATCGCCTTTTTGCGGGATCGCATTCACAGGCTCGTTCGTTCCGGATATCGGTGGCATAACAGTAAACATACTCGCACGAGGAAGCAACAAACATGCCACGAGACTTTTTTATAGGTCATGCAGGGCGCATCGTCGCCCAGAACCTTGCCACACCGGAAGTTAGCTGGACTTGGCTGATCTCAGTCAGCGGGCATGCCGAGTAGTCTTCCTTGAAAAGTATGAAAAACTTTCATGGCGTGGAAAATTTTTCCGATTGGGGATCTGCACGCTGTCAAAACGAGTTTGACTATTCATGGATTCCTATAAACTATAGTGGCTTTTTTGTAGCATTCCTGCTTCCGACAGCTTTTTCCAATTGACTGTTTAATGGGCGCGCCGTTCCTGTAAACCAGAAGGAATATTCCATCCTGTAATAGATTTCAAAAATACATCGACATAACCTTGCGTAGGCTTTTTAAAAAAATGGGAACCGCTGTTACGTCCCCCCGGAATGGGTCGATCAGTTTTCAGTCAGAAAAAATCCTTTTTCTCAGCGTTAAAATAAGGGGCTAAACAAAAAAAAAACGACATGAGCGACATTCGATCGCTTCATGTCGTTCGATGATTTGACTTCGGCTTAATTATTCGTCATGAATCTTCGTGCGCCACGAATCAAGGTAGTCCTTTGTAACCCTTTTTATGTTGTGGCCTTTTTTGGCATGTTCAGACGCCTTCTTAAGCACCTCTTCCGCAGTTTTCCCCCGTGCTTGAAAGCCACAGTTGACACCGACATCTTTGCAAGTTAAGACTTTCATGTTTCCCTCCTCTCATTCTTTTTGGCGCGATCGGTAAACTCCCCTATTACTCTTCTCACACGCCTCCATCTTCAAGCGACCTTTTTACGGAATCCTCTTCATCATGGAAGAGCAGCCCTCCATTCCCATTTGTCAGTTTTCACCCTTTCACTCTTCAGTTCCTCTTCAAGAGCTTCAGGACCTCGCCTTAACGTCCTCTTTCCTTCTCGTCCAGTTTAACCGTCATACTGTCGCCTCCATTCTTCGTTCGCACTGAATCCTGTCCCCTTAAAAAAGGCGAAGGAGGTAAAACCTACTCCGTATCTCCTCTCCCAGCTTTATCCTATTACTAAATGCTGATGTGCGCAACTTCTAAACTTATCAAGGGTTCCTTCTTTCTGTTGTTTTTCGGCGATCAGCAAGAGAAATCGGTGAAAATTGTCGCATATATCGTTCTCTTTCCCTCTTGCTTGACGTAGATCCTGTGCAGCGGTACCCTTTGTCTCAACTCTGCCTTTGACGACCAGAAACACATTTTGTGAAGAGCCCTGCGAAAAGAGCACAGCATTCTTGAGACATGGGGAGCGGCAAACCGTTGCAAACCACCACAAGTGAGGTCGCCCCGGCACGCAGAGACATCCTCTATCCCGATAGTTCGAAATGTAGATGTTGGATTATGCCGGATATATATTTTTAGATGCCCTTTCCCTTTGATTTCTGAGAGGTTATGGAACGGAAGGACATGTGACTGACTGTATTGCACCAGGGCACTTAAATCGCAAAGCATACGAGCTCAGTTTTTTCTTCTGATTCCCAATTCTTACTTGTGCTGTTCTGTGTTCTGAGCAGTCGCCCCTACTTAGACGGGGCGGCCCCCGCTAATCCATGATCGCGCATTGTGCTATAGTGATATAGTACTTTTCTGGGATGTCCTGAGGTCTCGACATGCATCCAGTCGGGAGAAGACAAGGTCGATTGGCTATAACCTCAAAAAATGAGTGGGTCAAATACAAATGAATACCCATGATTCCTCTGAATATATAAACGACTTTCTCTATTTTGTGATACGCCCCGACAAGAGCAAGGGTGCGGGTATTTTGCGTTATTGTTCAGGTGTTAACGTATCCCTTTTTTCCCCGATCACAAAGGGGCGGCATGGTATGGGTGCAAATCCTTCCATGAGAGGACTTCAACTAGTCAATCACGGCGTTAGAGCTCTTGCACTATCAAAAGGAGCGACGCCCAAGGCATGCCGAGGAAACGACTGTGCAGGTATTGCCCCCACAATGGATACTTGGTATACCGAGCTTCTGTTGATAGAAAATGCGCCCAAGTCCTTCTCTGATGAGATGATCCATTACTGCGTTCTTAACCTTCTTAGGAAAATTTCGAATGCGTGTATGCTGGATGCGCAGCTTCCTGACACTCTCCCTGGGGCTGATGAACTTCAGGTGTTTCTTGAGGCCCTGTGCAGCAAATATGGCGGGTGACACCGCGCCGGACGCTACGCACTGATACGGGTTCGTCACGTATACGAGAGTAATGCTCAGGGGGAAGAGAATGGTGACCACCAGTCCGGCCTATACCGCTTAGGATTGCTCACCGTGAGCGTACAGGGCGCCAAAGACGCTCTCAGACAGGGGGCAACGCGGACTGCTCTTATGCGGGCAAACCAAAACCAGTGCCTCCGAGAATGTCGAACAAGGGGCTTTTGGCGAAGTGTCACCTTGCGCTGGATCGAGTACGACCACTGTAGGGCCGGTACGGCCCGAACTGCTTCCCGAAGTCCGAGGGAACAAACGCCTGTGGAGGCAAGGGCCTCTGCCGCAGCAGCCTCATGCGGTAAGTTCTGTTGTTGAAGCATGGAAACCCCGCCTGAAGCCTCATCTCACTCGCCGGTAATTGACGCGATCCTATCTGTAAAGAAATGGCAATCGAATTAAAATAAAATGATCCCGCTGAGAAGGCAATTGTTTTGAAACGACTGAGAGATGAAGGTTATTCAGAATTGCAAGCAAGACGGCCCACAGATGTGATAGACTTGAGGAAAGCGCATAGTTCAGTGAGGAAATGCACCCTGATCCCTTATCCCGCGATAAGCCCTGAGATTATCAGAATTGGTCCCTTTGCAGTAAGGTGGTACGGAATGATGTACGTCCTCGGATTCGCATCGTCCTATCTTCTGGTAAAGAACCAGATCAAAAAGAGGGGGCTCCCCTTTCCGCGCGATTTTGTGAGCTCCCTCTTCTCCTATATCACCATCGGTCTCCTGATCGGCGCTCGCCTCGGTTACATCCTCTTCTATAATCTCGCCGCCTATCTGCGCGAACCCCTCGAGGTTTTCAGGGTCTGGCACGGTGGCATGTCCTTTCATGGAGGGCTTGTTGGTAGCGTCATCGCAGGCATACTTTTCAGCAGGAAGACGAGGGTCGATTTCTGGCAGACTGCCGATCTCGTCATCGTAACGGCCCCGATTGGACTCGGACTCGGGAGGATCGGCAACTTCATAAACGGCGAACTTTACGGAAGGGTCACCGATGTACCGTGGGCAATGGTCTTTCCGGCAGGAGGATCTCTGCCCAGGCATCCATCACAGCTCTACGAGTTCCTCCTTGAAGGAGTGCTTCTTTTTATCATTTTATGGATCGCTAAGGACAGGGGTTTCAGATCGGGTGTTCTCACAGCCCTCTTCCTTGTTCTTTACGGTCTGTTCCGGTTTTTCGTCGAATTCGTCAGGGAGCCGGACCCGCAAGTCGGATTCATCACTGGAGTCCTGACGATGGGTCAGCTCCTGAGTGCGGGGATGATGTTCACGGGAGCGGCGATTTTTTATCTGACCGGGAAGTATGGAAAAGATCGATCTCAGTGACCTCGTCACAGATTATCGCGGTCTGGAGAGCCGTAAAAAAAAAGCGGGGCAGGTAACCCCCATGTAGTCGACACCCGAGATCGTTGCACCTCAGCCCCTGTTTTTCCGCTCTTCCGAAGGTCTCTAGAGGATGTGCCGGACCATAATCGAACTTTTGAGAAGGCATCACTATAAAGTACAGCTACTTTCATCGTTCCCCACAAAAAAGGAGGACCCGGCCTCAGGCCATTTGGTCCCCTAACAACCCTCCCTGCATGGACATCGTAAATCTGGGAGGAAGTGGCTGTACTGGCCACCCCCTCGCAACAGATGAGGAATGGACACAGCAATTTGAAGAGGTTAGGAATTGCGCGGCCTCCCCTCCCGGCGAAACGTTGAAGCCTGAGGAACAAAGCGAAGAATTTTATCGAAAAAAGACCTTTTCTCCAGATTTTTGGCCTTGATTTACCCTGGACGGGGCAAAATTAGATATTTCACTAGTTGCTAATATGCGAAAGTAAGTATATATTAAACTTATTAGAGAGTCAGCAAAGTGACACATGCAGTGTTGCTGAGGCAGCACAAAGAGGAAAGAAAGGTGGTGCAGGCTATGTTCGGAAGAAACATGATAAAGGGGTTTCTGGGAGTGTTCGTAGCAGCGCTTTTTGTTGTGGCGTTTGCTGTGCAGGCTTCTGCATTTTCAGCCGGCAGTGGCACACCATTCGCTTACACGGGAAACATCGTATCGATTGATTACGGTGACAGGATTATAACCGTGCAGGCAGGTCCGAATGATGAACAGACTTTTAATCTGGATGACTCCGCCGCCGTGACGAAGTGCAGCATGTCCGAATCTTTTAGCAGCCTCGGAATGGGTGATCACGTGACAGTAACCTATTTTGAGGAGGGAAGCGGTCCCTACATCGCAAGCGAAATCGATCTTGCGGTAAAGTGCTGACGGACGGTCTCGCTGGACAAGTGATGAGCTTGGGCAACGCCCCGCTCGCCCTTGTCCAGCCACTATAGGGGATACCAAAAACAGCCCCAAAAGATGAGGCAGTCAGCGTCCGCCAGCGGAGGCTCGCGCATCGCTAAGAGAGTGTTCCTGCCGCTCCAGCTTTAAGGGGGAAGTGGCGGTCTCGCCGATTTCACATCGTTGTATGATTTCTCTGTTTTCTTTTTGCCGTCTTACGTGCTCCCCTAAAAGGGGTCACCCAAAATGCGCATCCACCTCCCTTCTATTAACTCGTTTTCGTCCTGCTTCTGGATGTACTTCCTCCCCTTCGCCTCATCCAACCCGACCGTCCTCACATAATACCCTCTCGCCCAGAAACGGTGTATAATATAGAGGCGATAGACAACGTGTCAGAAGAGGCGAGTTTTTGGGAACCAGACAACGTATAAAATTCAGAAAACCTCAGCAGCAAAAGCCAGAAGGAGACAAAACCGTTGCTGAGATCGTCAGGTCGTTAAGGGAGGGTAGCTCTGTTGCCTCCAATTACAGGGAACAATCCCTGAAAATCCATGGCCTGATCTGCGCTAAATGCGGCAGGGAGTTCGACTTCAAAGACCGGAACCTTCTTACGGTTCACCATAAAGACGGGAATCATCGAAACAATCCGTCGGACGGCTCTAACTGGGAGAATCTCTGTGTTTATTGTCATGACGACGAGCACAGCAGAGGACTTCTCGGCGATTATATAGAGGGATCAGGCCGCGGACAGACATAATGACAGCTGGTTATGCCCTGTGGTCGATTAAGTGCTTTTTCCCCTCGAAATACTGTTCAAGGTTTTTGAGTTCCTTTCGAGAAAAATAACCAATCTTTATAAACATTCCTGCCGGAGACTCGATATTGTGTTGGTCGATTGTCGAGACTTTACCTTTAATCTCCGCCAACAGTTTATTTTCCGGAGGGACATAAAAATGTATCAGTAATGGCGTGCCCTCTGGAACGGGAGATTCCGTTTTTATAAAGACCCAACATTTATCAATATTCAAAACAAAATCAGAACACTCTTCCGCTATTTGGTCGCCATACTTGACGGCAAGGCAAACCGGGAACGGGACAAGCCGTAAGCTCTCAGAATTGTCATACTCCTGGAGATATCCACCTTTATCGAAAAAAAATTTGTCCACCCTGCTAAGTAACCTTCCCTCGAATCCAAATGATTTTAGCTCTCGAATCTCGCAGGCCTTCAACCGATCCAACGTGGCTGATCATCGAGTTGGACTCCTTTTTATGATAAACATGATCGTATCTCTGACGCCGATGGGTCCATGGGTCTGGTCTTTTTTCTCACTGCCGCCTTACTCCGCCGAATGAACCTACCCTTTGACAGTACCGTTCCTGACCTCCTAAGGATTCCAGAGATACATGAACTGCGCTCCTGAAAAAAATGAAAGTTCCTCAGCATTGATTGAGATAAGGTTTATGACTTGCGGGCCAAGGAGAGGCATTTCGGAATACTCTGAATATATATTCGATGTGAAGGTCTTGGGGCGGATGTAGGTTATCGCCCTGGCCTGCTCAATATTGAGTGCCCTTTTCATTGCGTCAATCGTCTCGTCCAGATAGGCCACCTGGTCGATAAGTCCAGCCTCAAGAGCCTCGCCAGCCGTGAATATCCGTCCGTCGGCAAGTGTCATGACCTCCTTCTCGGTAAGACGCTTCTGCCTGTTCGCGGAGACCACATCGAGGAAACGGGAATAGAGCTTATCGATTATTCCTTGAAGCATCTTCTTTTCCTCCGGCGTGCTCGGACGCAAGGGTGACCAGAAGTCTTTTTTCGGCCCCGACTTGTAGGTCTCGTCGGATACCCCTATCTTTGAAAGCAGTCCCTCGATATTGACCTTCATGGCGATGACCCCTATGCTGCCAGTGATCGCAGTGGGGCTTGCTACGATGCGGTCAGAGGCCGAGGCCACGTAATAGCCCCCCGAGGCGCCGAGCTCCATTATGTAAGCGGTCACCGGTATTTTCTTTTTCTGTTTAAACCTCATGATCTCATGGTATATGGTGTCGCTTGCGGCAACGCTGCCGCCGGGCGAGTTTATCCTCACGATCACGCCTGCGATGTCAGAGTCTGCCTCGGCCTTGCGAAGCGCCTCCCTGAAGAAAGCGACTTTCGAGGGCCTCGTCTGAATCTTCAGGGCGTCCGTTTCGTCCTTGAAGGAGATCACGCCGTCCAGGTCAATAAGAAGAATCTTAGGCTTGCCCTCGCCTTCAAGCACCTTTTCCTCAAGGGGCCTTGTCTCAGGCGAAAGTGATACATTCACGCCGACACATCCCGAGAAGACGAACAAAGCGAGGACAAAGAACAACGCGTTTTTTTTCATCTCAAGCTCCCTTGGATTCCATGTGTTACATTATAGCAAATAATGAAACGACCGGGAACTTGCATTCCCCTCTCAAGCGACCCTGGCATTCTGTTTGGTTATGATGTCTGAGCTTATCCTGCTGGCTTCACCGAGTGAGCGTGAAAAAAGACTGCGCCCCGCGCACAGGACTGCCGCCTCAAATAGCCGCAACAATCTCCACTTCATCGATCAATCGCGCCATTTCATCCCGAGTCCCTGCCCGGAACGCCCTGTCTTTCAGTTCCTTTACGGCCATTCCCCTCGTATACCATGCGAAGAATTTTCGGAAGAGCATGATGCCGGCCTTCTCCCCGTGGAATGCGACATTCAGATCGACATGCACTTTCATGGTTCGGGCTATCTCATGAACATCAGGCCTGCATGGAACCGTTCCGTTTTTCAGATGTTCGGCCGCCTCGCGGAATATCCACGGATTGCCGAGCGCACCCCTTGCCACCGCCACACCATCGCACCCTGTCTCGTCGAATAGCTTTCTGATGAGATCCGGTGTCAGTGCATCCCCACTCGCAATCACCGGTATTCTCAGGGACTTTTTTACTTTTCTTATTATGTCGTAATCGACCTTTCCGCTGTATCCCTGCATCCTCGTCCTGCCGTGTATAAAAAGCCCGCTGACGCCTGCATCCTGAGCGCGGAGGGCCGTCTCCTCTGCATTCACGGATGCCTCCTCCCAACCTGAGCGTATCTTGACAGTGACAGGAACGCCGCTGTTTTCCACGATTACCTCCAGGATTCTTTGCAACTTCAAAGGTTCCCTGAGCAGTCCAGCACCTTTTCCCCTTGATACAACCTTGTCCACCGGACATGCGGCGTTGAAATCCATCACAGCAAAGGTATGTTCTGATAGGATGTCGAGTGCCCTTTTGATGATCTCAGGATCCTCACCGAGAATTTGGACGCCCAGAGGCCTGTCATCAATCGCTGTCAAAAGCATTTTCAATGTATTCCTGCTTTTGTGGGCCAGGGAGTTGACGCTTATCATTTCGGTGAATGCGAGTCTGCATCCGAACGCCCTATTTATTAGGCGAAACGGTAGGTCGCTTACCCCGGCCATCGGGGCAAGGATTAGCGGAGAAGTGACCGTTACCTGTCCGATTGAAAGCACAATTATTTAGTATACACCACTAGCCAGTGCAACATTCTTCAGACAGGTGTGGCGGAAACATCCTTGTTCTGCCCATAGTCACAGAGGGCAAACCCGCAGTCAACGCGGATGGAAAAGTCATCGTGGAGAACACCTTTCCTGAATAATCGATCCTGCCTCCGGCATACTTAGGGCAACGCCCTCTCCCGGCGCGACGCGTCTGGCGGAAAACAAATGGTTAAACATTATCATCGCGGTGCATGATCAAGGGGCTGTACCCCTCTTCGGCAAGGTTCCTCGCAACACTGAAGGCTTCCTCTTTGCTCGAGAATGTACCCACCCTCACTCTATAGTAGGTGGTCTCATCAATTGTCGTCTCGCTGACGTAAACAGCCCTGTATTTCAAGTCTAGCCCTGCCTTGAGACGCATTGCATTATCCCTCTCGTGAAACGAGCCAACCTGAATCGTATAAGGGCCGCTTGATGCAACATACCGCACTTCCTTCACATAGCGTAAATCCCTTCCAACATACTGGACCATTACAGTTCCCGTGCCCGCACCGATAAGACCGATTTCCTTTGCCGCTGCATAAGAGAGATCAAGATCCCTTCCAGAGACAAAAGGTCCCCTGTCATTGATAATGCATATAACTGATTGTTCCCGGGAGAGGTTTGTCACCTTCAGTATCGTGCCGAAGGGAAGCTCCCTGTGGGCACAGGTCAGAGAGTTCATATCAAATCTCTCCCCCGACGCCGTTGGTTTTCCGTTGAATTCCGGGCCGTACCAGGAGGCAACTGCAGTGCGAGGCTCGCGATAGGTTTCGTAACGCGTTGAGCCGCAGGAAGCCATCAAAAACAGGAAGAAGCAGAGCATAATGAAACCCTGCTTCCTGGCAACCATCATTTCTTTTTAAGAGACAACGTACTGTCTGATGCTCTTGATTGAGTCACGGTTTCTTGCTGTTGGTCGCGACTCTTTCTTTGAAAGAATTTCGTCAGTCTGACTGAGCAGGAGGACAAGGCCTTAAAGAATATACCTGCTGAGGTCTTCATCCTTAACGATATCCGAGAGCTTCTCCCTCACATACCTTTTGTCGATAACAAGCCTTCCATTTTTCCTCTCTGGCGCCTCGAAGGAAATATCTTCAAGGAGTTTTTCTAATACCGTATGAAGCCTTCTCGCCCCGATATTCTCTGTTTTTTCATTTACAAGGGCAGCAATGCCAGCTATTTCCTCGATAGAATCCTCGGTGAATTCTATAGCGATATCCTCCGTCCCCATCAAGGCAACGTATTGCTTTGTGAGGGCATTGTACGGCTCCCTGAGGATGCGTATGAACTCGTCCTTTCCCAAAGGCTCCAATTCGACCCGTATGGGAAACCTCCCCTGGAGCTCGGGGATCAGGTCTGAAGGCTTTGTCATATGAAAGGCGCCCGCGGCGATGAACAGGATATGGTCAGTCCGGACCGGACCGTGCTTTGTCGTCACAGTCGAGCCTTCAACAATGGGCAACAGGTCTCTCTGCACCCCTTCTCTCGATACATCCGGACCATAGGAAGAACCCCTGCTTGCAATCTTGTCTATCTCATCAATGAAAACAATGCCTGCCTGCTCCACCTTCTCTATCGCTTCCTTTGTTACCTTATCCATATCGATGAGTTTGTTCGCCTCTTCCTGTACAAGGATGGTCAGGGCTTCCGGAACCTTTACTTTTTTTCTCTTTGCCTTCTCGGGGAGGAAATTACCGAGCATCTCTTTCAGATTGATTTCGAGATCTTCAAGCCCCACATTCGACACGATACCGAAAGGCATGCTCTTCTCCTTGACCTCGATATCCACGTATCTCGAATCCAGCTTGCCGTCAAGGAGCTGCTCGCGCAACCTCTCACGTGTCTGCTTGTAGTTTTCTTTTTCCTCATCGGCATCAGCAGTTCTCCCCGACCGCGGAGAGGGAAGAAGATAATCGAGTAATCTGTCCTCGGCCAGTGTCTTGGCCTTCGCTTGAACCTTCTCGATATGTTCTGTCTTCACCATATTGATCGAGATCTCCGTTAGGTCCCTGATCATGGATTCTACGTCACGGCCCACATATCCGACCTCCGTGAATTTTGATGCCTCGATCTTCAGAAACGGCGCGCTCGCCAGTCTTGCAAGCCTCCGCGCAATCTCGGTCTTACCGACGCCTGTCGGCCCGATCATGATGATGTTCTTCGGCAATACCTCATCTCGCATGTCCGGGGCGAGCCGCTGCCTTCTCCACCTGTTTCTCAGCGCGATAGCAACGGCCTTCTTGGCCTTGTGCTGGCCGATGATAAACCGGTCGAGTTCCTCGACTATCCTTCTCGGTGTTAATTCATCCATCAATATCAATGCCTCCTTCAGTCCCGGGGAACCGCCCCTCCCCTCAAAACCTTTTTCCGCTATAACTCTTCTATCGTGACATTCTTATTCGTATAGATGCATATTGAACCGGCTATCTGCATCGCTTTCTCGACAATATCCTTTGCAGGCAGCTCAGTGTTTTCATAGAGGGCTATGGCAGCAGCCTGAGCGTAAGGTCCGCCTGACCCGATGGCCGCTACGCCGCCCTCAGGCTCTATAACGTCCCCCGTTCCGGAGATGATGAAGGTGTGCTCACTGTCAGAGATGATTAACAAAGCCTCCAGTCTTCTCAACACCTTATCTGTCCTCCAGTCTTTTGCAAGTTCAACGGCAGCCCTTGTAATATTGCCTCTATAGGATTCGAGCTTCGCCTCGAATTTTTCGAAAAGGGTGAAGGCGTCCGCCGTCGCACCGGAGAACCCCGCAACAACCTTATCGCTGAACATCCTCCGTATCTTTTTTGCATTGTGTTTGAGAACCGTATTGCCAAGGGTCACCTGACCATCGCCGCCGATGGCAACCCTCCCGTTTCGCCTCACACACAGTATGGTCGTTCCTCTTATTCCCATAGCATCGATTGTCCTCCATCAGAAGCGTCAGGAAGAGAAGATTGCTTCGTCGTGCTCACCTTAACAAATAAGGCACGCATTGAAACCGCTCCCCCTGTCAGCACAATGAGCAAGTGCAGCGCAGTCATGTTTGTCGGAAGCCATAACTTCATCCGCCCCCACTGCCCTCCCCCGCGTAATTCCGTTCAACTCTCATCACTGTTCTCCGATAACGGATGGGCCTTGTCATAAACGTCCATTAAATGCGCAATGTCCAGATGAGTGTATTTCTGGGTTGTGGAAAGGGATGAATGGCCGAGGAGTTCCTGAATCACCCTCAAGTCGGCACCGCCCTGCAGAAGATGTGTCGCGAAGGTATGTCTGAGGGTGTGAGGCCCTATCTTTCCATCAATCAGCGTTGACCGTGCATATTTTACTACTATACGCCTTACCCCCCTGTCTGTCAATCGAGTACCCAGCCGATTTAAGAAAAGCGCCTTATCCCTTCTCTTAAGCAGAACCCTTTCAATCATGTACGCCTTCAGGGCGTCCTGAGCCTTTTTCCCCACAGGGACTATCCGCTCCTTTTTGCCCTTTCCCCTTACCTTTATAAGGCCTTCTCTGATATGGAGGTCATCCTGATTCAGACCTGAAAGCTCGCTCACCCTGAGGCCGCTCGAATAGAGGAGTTCGAGGATAGCCTTATCCCTTGTTGGCAGAAATCCTATGCCCACCGGCTTCTCAACAAGGGAAAATGCATCATCAACCGTAAGGAATTTCGGGAGAGGCTTTGCCATCTTCGGGGCATTGACCAGCCTTGCCGGATTCGCCTTAACGTATCCCTCTCTGTTGAGGAACTTGAAGAATGACCGTATCGTCGCGAGCCTTCTCCCGACAGTGCTTTTCTTGAGACCGTTGCTCATTTGGCTCGCAACGAACCCCCTGATCTCTATCAGCTCGACGGACTCCGCAGCCGACTTCACATACTCAAAAAATGCCCCGAGATCTTTTTTGTAAGCCCTGATCGTATGTCCGGAGGCACCTCTTTCCGTCTCCAGATACCGGAGGAACTCCGCAATATGATCGTTCATTGCCCGACCCTCTTGACATAACCATCCCAGTCACGTATGGCCCTCTCAACAACCATCCTCTTTCTCAGATTCTTGTCCCTGATTCCGGAGTTTCCGCAGGCAGGGGATTGGAAGAGACCAAAGTTTATATTACTCGGCTGAAATCCCTTGCTGCATGAGGTAATATACCGTATCAAAGAACCGTGAGCGGTCGTAGCCGGTACCTCTACCGGTTCCTCCTCACCCGCTATCCTCCGTGCAGCATGTATTCCCGCAATGAGGCCAATGGCTGTCGACTCTATATATCCTTCGACTCCGGTCATCTGACCGGCAAGATACACATCCCGCTTTACCTTCAACGACAGATCCTTCTCTATAGAGAGGGGGGAATTGATGAAGGTATTTCTGTGGACGCTGCCAAACCGGAGAAACTCGGCATGGCACAGCCCGGGTATCATCCTGAAGACCCTCTTTTGTTCCGGCCATTTGAGCCGTGTCTGAAAGCCGACCATATTATAGGCGGTCTTCCCATTATTCTCGGATCGCAATTGAACAACCGCGTAAGGTTCCCGACCAGTTTCTGGATGAGGAAGCCCCACGGGTTTCATGGGCCCGAATCTCAGGGTGTCCCTGCCGCGAAGCGCCATTACTTCCACAGGCATGCATCCCTCAAAAACCCTTTCATCCTCAAAATCCCTGACATGTATCTTATCAGCCTCAAGGAGCGCAGCATAGAACGCCGCATACTCCTCCTTTGTCATGGGACAATTTATATAATCATCGCCGCCCTTGCCGTAGCGCGACGCAAAGTAGACATCACTGGAATCAATACTGTCAGCGTCAACGATAGGTGCAATGGCATCATAGAAGAAGAGATGCTCCTGTCCGATAAGTCGCCCCAAAGCCCCCGTTATGGGACTCGTGGTTAACGGACCCGTGGCAATGATACAGAGGGCATCGGGCAGGTCTATGACTTCTTCCCGCACCAATCGGATATTAGGATTGCCGGAGATCATTGTGGTTATGAACTCGGAAAAAACGGCCCTGTCAACAGCAAGGGCACTCCCCGCAGGTACCCGGGATATCTCGGCCGCCTTCATGATGAGCGAATCGGCCATTTGCAGCTCTCTCTTCAGCAGCCCCGGGGCGCTCAGAAGATCATGGGAACGGAACGAGTTGGAACAGACAAGTTCTCCAAGATGGGCGGTCTTATGGGCTTCTGTAAACTTTTTCGGCCTCATCTCATAGAGAACGACCTTCATCCCTCGCCGTGCTACCTGCCACGCCGCCTCGCTTCCCGCAAGCCCTCCTCCGATAACGATCAGTTCCCGCATGATTGTATTTTAAGGATATGCGGCTGTTCTTGCAAGGCAAATGACTGTTCCTCGATACGTGCTCGAACGCAGACATCCAGGCATATTTCTTTCCGGGAAAGAAGCTTGTTTTGCTTTCCGGTTGGCCGGCGCGGCGGTGGCGATCCTTCATCATCCAGGCGCAATGGTGCCTCCGTTCGGTAAAGAGCGGCTGTCAGTTCCTATTGAAAAACGCTCAGCGGCGCCTTTGCGTGTTATTTCCGTTGCCCTGCCTGAGCAGTCAGCCGGTTCGTACAGAACCGCAGGGCAGAAAGGGTTCGCTCTCAACGCAAGGACCCACGGGAAATCCTTTCTCCCGCAGAAGAGCGCTGAGAATCGCATCGGGGATCGTGAGAAGAGGTCGATAAGCCTGCCACGCTGCTCCCTGCCCTCGGGGCTGTTTGATAGTCGCCGGGGCTTGCCATCACACCAACAGTCGCAGGGAGTTGACTCAGTCACGCTGAGCACAGTCCTCTTCCCCTCTTTCGGATTGTTCTCGAACTCACTTTTTTTGTTCCTCTGCGATGCCCGTCTCTCATTCATTCCTTTTTTTCCATATAGAACACGATGGAGATGGAAGCATTCACCGCGATATCTCCGGACTCTATGCTGGTCTCTCGAGCAGGCACTGCCTGCGCGGCCATAAGCGCCTGCCGATAAATGGGACGCGGTGTCTCCGTTCCGCAGGATGGCGAAATGCTCTTAACACCTGAAATCCTTGCGCCCAGCGTCTGCGCGACAAAGGCGGCTTCATGCTGCGCCTCATCGGCAGCCTTTTTAAGGACCCCTTCACAGTATTCCTTCAGCTCCGACAGGGCGAAGGTTACGCCATCAACCTCGTTTGCACCATTCTGTATCCCACTGTCTATGATCGTTCCCGCCATCTCTACCTTTCTTATTGTCACGGTAACCTGATGTCTCGCCCTATATCCTGTGAGGAGATTTCTCTTGTTTATGTTGTCATATTCATAGATAGGCTCGACAGAGAAAGACGAGGTCTTAATCGAAGTCCCTTTCTCGGAACCCATGAGAAGCCGCAATGCCTTCACCACCTGTTCCGCGCGTCTGCCGTTTTCCTCCACCGCTTCACTTGCCGCTTTTCCGGTTGTCTCAACAGCCAGAGTTACCACAGAAGTGTCAGGAGTAACGTAGTCCTTTGCCTCTGCTGTTACCGAAATCGTTCCTCTTTCTTCCGTTTGCACACAGGAGTCCTGGCCCCCGGATGAGATCTCCAGTGACTCCGCGTAAGCCCTGCCCGGCAGCACAAAAACAAGCATGCAGAGAAATAGGGAGAGTCTGATCCGCCTTCTTTTTTCGTCCATTTTGCCTCCTTCCGAACCCAAAATTGCTCACCTAATCACCATATCAAATTCCCAATGGCCTGTAAAGGAAACGAGTGTGTCGTTGGAAATCCTCAACACCCAGCAGACGGTCAGGGGGCAACCACTCCGATCGACTTTTTTCTTTACTCCGGCCACGGTGAGCGACTGACGATCATTACTATTGTCGACATTTCTTTGGGATTCGGGTGTCAGCTAACTGCAGGACTGCATTCGGAAGGAGGGCCACCGATTGCCATGACCCTCCCAGAGCGGTTTATGATGAACTACTTTTGTTCAGTGATTTGCAGGGATATATAGAATGTTGCGCCACTCCGATATACCAAGAAAAGGACGGCTCTTTCCGCTTTCTGCACTGCCTCATGAAAATCCTTCAACGTATTTACCGGCGTACGGTTCACCTCCAGAATAACGTCTCCTCTCTGGATCCCGGCTTCACTGACCAAGCTATTTGGCTCAACATCGGTGACCACTACACCCTCAGACTTCTTCATTCCCAATTCTTTGGCTATCTCTGGGGTAAGAGGCTGTAATGACATTCCCCATTGTTTCTGGATATCCCGAGAGGGCTGTGCACCTTCTTCTTCTTTCATTTCCCCGACAACGGCCACCAGCGTTTCCTCCTGGCCACTCCTGAGCACCTTAAAACTCACCTTCTCGCCAGGGGGTATTGCCGCAACCATATGGGGGAGATCGTGATATTCCTTGACCGCCTTGCCGTTCAATGCCACGATAACATCGCCCCTTTTAAACCCTGCCTTGTCTGCAGGACCGTCCGGAACAATATCGGAGATGAGGGCGCCATTTGCCTCCTTTAAACCAAAGGATTTCGCTATCTCCGGGGTTACCTCCTGTATGGAGACACCGAGCCATCCTCTAATCACCTTGCCCTGCTCTTTCAATTGAAGGAGTACTTCCTTGGCTAAATTGATGGGTACAGCAAACCCGATACCCTGCCCGGTCGCACTGATCGCCGTATTAATACCGATTACTTCGCCGTGATAGTTCAACAGGGGGCCCCCGCTGTTGCCGGGATTAATGGAGGCGTCCGTCTGGATGAAATCATCGTAGGGACCGGCTCCTATCACGCGACCTTTTGCGCTGACTATCCCGGCGGTCACGGTTTCAGAAAGGCCGAAGGGATTACCGATTGCGATGACCGCCTCGCCTTCCTTGAGAACATCAGAATCTCCTAACGGTACAACGGCAAGAGGTACATCCGCATCGATCTTTATAAGGGCTATGTCCGTTTTCGGGTCAGTTCCGATCACCTTTGCAGGATATTGTTGCTTCTGATAGAGGATTACCGTTATATTATTCGCCTGTTGCACGACATGGTTATTGGTGACGATATACCCTTCCTTACTAACGATAAATCCAGAGCCAAGGCCCTTTCTCTTAAATTCCCTGGGTTCCTGGTTGCCGAAAAATTTTTTCCAGAAATCCTCATCTCCGAAGGGAGCACGAAATCCCTCCGGCATCCCCCCTGCCTTAATCGTTTGCGTCACACTGATATTGACAACAGCGGGTTTAAGCCTTTCGACCAGTTTCGCAACCGTCTCACTCGTTAACGGAACAGGTTGAAGGCTCTCTGAAGGAGACAGAGCGTTCCAGAAAGGAGCTGCATGAGTGACAGTAGCCCCGAACAACAGAAATATCAACAAAGGAGCCGCTGATTTCGCTATGAATAGGAATCTGAGTTTCTTCTTCGGCATAATATACCTCTCTCTTTTGTCTTCATTTCAGGTGTTGCCCTGTTCATCGACAGAGCGTCCTATCTTTGACGGTATCTGACACCCGGTTGCTTAATTTAAAACAAAATCGTGATCATGTCAATAGCGGTTTAACTCAGTTTATTCCTCTGTATCATCCTCGATGCGTATCTCGTGACCGGCGGCCAGCGCACGACTCTCAGGCTCTTTTAGAGGGGTGGCTCCCTGTTGACGAAAGACCGTCACCAGCGAATTTAGCCGGGCCAGTTCCTTCCACTCACCACCTCAGGGAAAAAGGGATGTGATATACTAGAAAGGTATGCGCGTTTCGACAAAAGATGACTCGAGGACTCTGTTATCCGTTTTCGACTCTCTTGCTATACCTGCTCTGATCATTGACACAGACAGGAAGATTGTTTCACTGAATTCCTTGACGCTGAGCGTTTTCCAATATCCGCATCGTGATATTATCGGGAGAGACCTTGCCGAGATCATATTCTTAGAACCTGGAGAAGAGACTGACATGTCGGCCGCCTCTCAGAGTGCGGGTGAAGAGCCTTGGAATCAGGGACCCGAAGCGACCCACTATGAATCGATCTGTAAAAAGAAGAATGGCGAGATATTTGTTGCGAATGTATCTATTGTTCCCTATCAGAGAGACGACCTGAAGGTCGTTGTCGTCCATGATCTCTCCCATCACAAGAAGCTCCAGCAGCGAGCTTCGCAGAGGGCAAAGGAAATCTCCGTTTTTAATACCTTTGCAAAGATCCTCACCCGCCATACGGATACCAACATGATCATGAAGGAAACGATCGATATGTTGCTCACGCTCATGGGGGTCGATCAGGGGTGGATCTATCTTATGGACGAAGAGGCCGGGAAACTCTCTCTTGCAGAGCAAAGAGGTTTTGACAAAGCCCTTCTCCGGACCGTCGCACGCTTGGCGCCTGGTGAATGCTTCACCGGGAAGGTGTTTGCATCGGGCAGGCCGTTGCTCGTTAAAAAAGCCTCTGAAGACCCAAGGGTGGTATACAAAGATGCAGCAATCAAAAGTATGGCTGGGGTCCCGATAACCTCGAAAGGGACCCTCTTAGGTGTCCTCGGCCTCGGCAGTAAGCAGGTCTCCTATTTTACGTCCTTGGACACCCAGCTTCTGACGACGATCGCAAGCGAACTCGGCGTCGCAATCGAGAATACAAAGTTGATCGGGCAGCTCAACGAGAAGATGAGGCAGATCGAACTTATCAATGAACTGATCGGCATGGTGAATTCGAGCTTGAGCATCGGGACTATCTTCAGGATGATGGTATCGGAGCTGAGGAAAATGATTGACTACCATCGGGCAAGCCTTTTGCTCTACAACGAAAAAGACCAGAACCTCGTCATTTTCGCCTTGGACACGGAAATGGAAACGATTTTAAAGAGAGGTGTGAGGGCTCCCCTCGATACGACGAGCGCCGGCTGGGTCATCAAGAACAATCAGCCGTGGATAAATGCAAACCTTGAGGCCGACATCCGCTTTCCCCGCGACAGGAAATTACTGGACGAGGGCATCCGTTCTACGATCAGTATTCCGCTCTTTCAGGACAGGGTTCTCGGTGTCTTCAACCTCGACAGCGCAGAACCCTCAAAGTATTCTGAAAGAGACCTCAAGCTCTTGCTCCCCGTTGCGAAGCATATCTCAATCGCCTTGGAGAACGCCTTTCTTTTCGAAGAGGTTTCGAAAGAAAAGAAGGAGTGGGAGAAGACCTTTGACGCGATGACCGATATGGTCTGGATCGAGGACGGCCAACAATGTGTTATCCGGGCCAACTATACCCTTCTCAATAAAACAGGACTGTCCGCTCTAGAAGTGTCAG
Organism: Thermodesulfovibrionales bacterium; assembly: GCA_050014695.1. Classification (GTDB taxonomy): domain Bacteria; phylum Nitrospirota; class Thermodesulfovibrionia; order Thermodesulfovibrionales; family UBA9159; genus UBA9159. The sequence continues at coordinate 62,896 of JBEKCV010000002.1, read as the reverse complement.
GGAAGAAATGCAGTGAACTCCTTAGCAGTCTGGATATTCACAACCCGACTCTTCACTGCTCCAAGACATTCCATGCAAAGCGGTCATCGTTCAGGGAGCTCAAGGGCAATGGGGGGAGTATCTATAACCTCTGGTCGTATCCCCTGAACACCGATGAAGGCCACTTATATGCGATCGTTCGTCATCTGAAAGATGTCACGGCTGAAAAACGTCTCGAAATGCAACTCATCAGAACCGACAAGCTTGCATCCTTAGGGACCCTGGTTGCGGGTATCGCCCATGAAATCAACAATCCTCTGGGAATCATTGCCGGATATTCCGAGGCCCTCATCGAGAGGGCTGAAAATAGTAAACTTCTGGAGATCGAAGACTTTGAGGATTTTCCGGAATATCTCACAACGATCCATAATGAAATCTTCCGGTGCAAGAGGATACTCGGAAGTCTCCTCGACTTTTCGAGGCCGACCTCGGGCACATTCCGGCAGATTGACATCAATGAGTTGATTAAGGAGGTCATTCTCCTGATAAACCATAAGGCGGCAAAGCTCAACCACTCAATCCACCTGAAACTGAACCGGGATCTGCCCAAGATCTGCGCCGAACCCGGCAGTCTCAGGCAACTCTTCATGAACATCATCATTAATTCCCTCTACTTCACCCCGGAAAAGGGCGTCATCTCTATACGGTCTGATCTCGATTCAGAGAGAAAAGACCGCGGGAAGCTCCACCTCCTCGATGTACCGTGGATCAAGGTGTCCGTGACGGACACCGGCCTCGGAATCCCGCATGACATCCTCGATAAGGTTTTCGATCCTTTCTTCACGACGAAGCCCGTCGGCGAGGGCACAGGATTGGGACTTTCCATCTGCCACAAGATTGTCGAAGAACACAGCGGCAGCATCGATGTGGAAAGTGACATCGGTGTCGGAACCACGATTACCCTACGTTTCCCCGCGAAGGCACAGGATGATAAAAGTTCTTGCAGTTGATGACGAAGAACCATTCAGGCGGCTGCTCAAAAAAGAGCTCACGAGAAAGGGATTCTATGTAGATGTAGCCGCCGAATGCGAGACTGCTCTCGGCATGCTGAAGGAAACCGTATTCGACGTCCTCCTCCTCGATATCGTCATGCCCGGTGTGGACGGCATCTCCCTGATAAGAAAATTGAGACGGGATCCGTTCTGTCCAGCCATCATCGTGCTGACCGGTAAGGCTACCGTAGAAACCGCCGTTGAAGCCATGAAGTACGGTGCTTATGATTATCTCACAAAGCCGTACAAACTTGACGAGCTGGTAATCGTCATAAGCCGGGCATATGAATTCGGGAAGATGAGCATCCAGAATCAGCTGCTCCAGCAGGAGCTTGTGAGGAAGGAATCTCCGGATCATTTCATCCATAATAGCAGGCAGCTCAAGGATATTCTCGCCCTTATCAAGAAAATCGCTCCTACTGATTCGACGGTCTTTATCCAAGGAGAAAGTGGTACTGGCAAGGAGTTGATTGCAAACACCATCTGGCATTACAGCGGGCGCAACAAGTGTCCCCTGATAGTCCTGAACTGTGCCACCCTATCTGAAAACCTTATAGAATCAGAACTCTTTGGATATGAAAAGGGAGCTCATTCCACTGCTTTCCAGAAAAAATACGGCATAGTTGAAGTGGCAGAAAAGGGGACTCTTTTCCTCGATGAAATCGGGGAAATACCCTTGGCGCTCCAGGCCAAGCTCCTGAGGTTTCTTGATTCCGGCGAGTTCAGGAGGTTGGGGAGCAATAAAACGCTTAGCGTGGATGTGAGAGTCATCACCGCAACGAATAAGGACCTCCTGCAGTCAGTCAAGAACGGCGCCTTCAGGGAGGATCTCTATTACCGGTTGAATGTTATCAATATAACCATCCCACCGCTCAGGGAGCGGAAGGAAGATATTGAAGAGCTTGCCCGGTATTTTCAGCAGAAATACAGTCAGAAATTATCAAAGGCGATCCGAGACTTCGAGCCGGAGGCCGTGGCGCTGCTCAATGCTTATCTGTGGCCGGGCAACGTACGGGAACTCGAAAATGTCATCGAGCGGGCTGTGATCCTTTGTGACAACGAACGCATCGGACCTGGAGACCTTTCCATTCCCGCCGTGGTCTCATCCCAGGAGAAACACGTGCATCCCTCGCTCGAGGAAATGGAAAAAGAGTATATCCTGAGAGTGCTCAGGGAAGCCAGCGGCAATCAATCAAGGGCAAGCCAGATACTCGGTATCGACAGAAAAACCCTCTACCTGAAGTTAAAGAAATACGGTATTGAGGACTTCCTGAGAACCCCGAAAAACTCGCACCTCGAATGAATCTTTCCTCTTCCGTGCCGCCAGGCTCGGCCCGCTCCTCCCCCTCGCCTGTCACTCGTTGTTCATGCTTTTAGCAACGCTGACAGACAGCTCACTATCAGGAATCGGGCACCACGGTTCTTCACGGGTTTCAAGGATTCGACAGAGTGCTCCGAATGGCATGCATGATTTCCCATTGTCAGGAGGATAGCCGGCTATTTGCCGCAAGGAGACGGGACGGCACACGAATCGGCTATTCTCCCAAAAAGAAGAGATGCTCGCTCCCTGAGAGGGCGAAAACGTTGTTATTGATTGATAGGAAGGCGCATGCGGCTCCTCTCCGCCCGCTTGGACGGGTTCCCTCCGAATAATCGAACGATGAACATTTGTTATAATAGAGGACACTTTCTGTTGATCATATCCTTCTCCCATGGAGCGCAGGATCATGGCGGATGATGACATTTCCAAATTAACGATAGACAAGTCAGCCTCGAAGTACCGGCACACACGAAGGAGAACCGTTTTTCGCTGGGGCGCCGTTCTGCTCGCTCTGATAAGTATTGGCTTCCTCTATATGCAAGGGGTTTTTAGACCTGATCTTTCTGTGGAGGTTGCCAGTGTCACGCAGATATACCCATCCCGGGCCTTCACCCTGCTGAACGCCAGCGGATACGTGGTGGCGCAGCGCAAGGCAGCGGTGGCTTCCAAGGCCACCGGCAGTCTCGAAGCACTGTATGTTGAGGAGGGAAGCCGCGTCAAAGACGGAGAGATAATCGCCCGTCTCGAGAACAAGGACGCCATCGCCGCTCGGGATCAGGCGGCGGCGAACCTCAATGTTGCGCGCTCTGGCCTCGATCAGGCAAATGCCGAGTTGTACGATGCCTCTCTTTCTTTAAACCGGGAAAAGGACTTGTTCGACAAAGGGTATGTGGCAAGAGCTGACTATGACTCTGTAGAGGCCCGCTATAAGAAAGCGGTCGCAGCCGTTGTCGGTGCGGAGGCAACGATTAAAGCCAATATTGCCGCACTTGAAGCGGCCAACGTGGCCATTGAATACACCCTCATCCGTGCGCCCTTTGACGCGGTAGTCCTGACCAAAAATGCCGATATCGGAGATATCATCACGCCGCTCGGGGCAGCTGCCAATGCCAAGGCCGCTGTCGTCACCATCGCTGATATGAAGTCTCTCCAGGTTGAAGCTGACGTCTCTGAATCCAATCTCGAATTCGTAAAACCCGGACAGCCCTGCGAGATACAACTGGATGCACTTCCGGAATCCCGTTTCCGCGGAGAGGTGCATATGATTGTGCCGACTGCCGACCGCTCCAAGGCGACCGTAATGGTAAAGGTGCGATTTCTCGACCAAGACAGTCGTATATTGCCGGAGATGAGTGCTAAGGTCGCTTTTCTCCAGAGACAGATGAGGCCCGATGAACAGAAACCCCGCATCGCCCTCAATCCGGCAGCGGTCATGACCAGCAACGGCAAAAAAACAGTATTCCTTGTTAAGAATGACCATGCGATAGAAACCGCTGTAAGCCTTGGAGCTAAAATTGGCGATATGATAGAAGTTCTCGGGGGTGTGAAGGCAGGCGACAAGGTGGTATTAAAACCCCTCGGTTCCTTAAAAAACGGTGACAGGATTACGGTGCCTGAAAAATAGATGGAACCGAGCACATTGCCGATTGTCGAGATAAACCATCTGAACAAATCCTATCGCCGCGGCGGTCAGCTCATATCCGTTCTCCATGATATAACCTTCGATATCGATGCTGGTGAATTTCTTGCCTTGATGGGACCATCGGGTTCGGGTAAGACGACCCTGCTGAATCTCATTGCCGGTATCGATAAGCCGGATGGAGGCAGCATTCGAGTCGGGGGCGTTGATATCACCGTCCTCACCGAGACAGAACTTGCTCGGTGGCGTGCAGCGAATGTGGGCTTTATCTTTCAGTTTTACAATCTGATCCCCGTGTTGACGGCATTTGAGAACGTTGAACTGCCCTTACTGTTGACAGGTCTTTCTAGAAAAGAGCGTCATGCTCATGTTGAGCTGGCCCTTACCGTTGTCAATCTTATGGACCGTATGGATCACTACCCATCACAGCTTTCCGGTGGCCAGCAGCAGCGAGTTGCAATTGCCCGTGCCATCATACCGGATCCGACTATTCTCGTGGCTGATGAGCCGACGGGTGACCTCGACAGGGTTTCGGCCAAAGAGATACTGGATCTTATGGAACGCCTCGTCCATGAACTCGGCAAGACGATCATCATGGTGACCCACGACCCCCGTGCGGCGGAAAAGGCCCATGTCGTCAGGAACCTGGATAAGGGCGTCTTGAACCATGTTCTTTCTTAAGTTTGTTTTCCGAAATGCTTTTCGCCACAAACTCAGAACAACCCTCACGGTTATCGGCGTCTCAATAGCCATTGTCGCCTTCGGCCTGCTCCGCACGTTGGTGGGGTTGTGGTACCTCGGCGTGGAGCACTCATCCGCGAGCCGCCTCGTCACTCGAAACGCAATCTCCTTGACCTTCTCCCTCCCCATCTCTTACAAGGACAGAATCAGTCAGATACGGGGTGTGAAGAGTATCTCCTATGGCAACTGGTTCGGTGGCATCTATATCGACGAAAAACATTTCTTTGCCAACTATGCGGTCGAACCGAAAAGCTACCTCGATCTCTATCCTGACGTCGTTCTACCGCAGGATCAGAGGATTGCCTTTCTCAACGATCGGAAAGGGTGCATTGTCGGTAACAAGCTAGCCGCTCAATACGGATGGAAAATCGGCGATATCATAACGATGAGGGGCACGATCTTCCCCGGTCAGTGGGAATTTGTTCTGCGCGGTATTTACCGAGGAGCTGAAAGGAGTACGGAGGAGCGTGCGCTGCTCTTTCACTGGGACCACCTCAATGAAAACCTGAAAAAGACTAGCCCGCGCCGCGCTGACCAAGTCGGCTTTTATATGATTGGTATTACCAGTCCGGACCTCGCTGCGGAGGTAGCGGTCGACGTAGATAACACCTTTAAAAACTCATTGGCGGAGACGATGACCGAAACCGAGCGGGCCTTTAATCTCGGGTTCATTTCGATGACCGAGGCCATCCTGGTAGCCATCAAGATCGTCTCTTACGTGGTCATTGTTATCATTATGGTGGTCGCCGCCAATACCATGGCTATGACCGCTCGGGAAAGGATATCCGAGTATGCAACCCTCAAGACCCTCGGCTTCGGGGTGAGGCACATCGGCGGGATCGTGTTTGGTGAATCCATAATCATTGCTCTCGCCGGAGGCGTTCTCGGGATCATCCTCACCTTCCCCGCCGCTCACTGGATCGAAGCCGAGTTGAGTCAGTACTTCCCTGCATTCAGCGTGTCTCCCGTTACCTTATATCTGGACCTCCTGGCGGCTTTCACCGTCGGCACCGTGGCCGGCATCTTTCCAACTTGGCGAGGGGCAACCATCCGCATTGTCGAAGGTCTCCGGAGAATAGGGTAAATGGGTATTCCCTACTCATACAGTTTCAGAAATCTCTTAACGAGGAGACTCACGACTGTCCTGACCGCATCGGGCATGGCACTCGTGGTATTCGTCTTCGCGGCCACACTCATGCTTGCTGAGGGACTCCGGAAAACCCTGGTGGATACCGGTTCCTATGACAATGTCGTCGTCATCCGCAAAGCCTCCCAGTCTGAAGTCCAGAGCGGCGTTGAGCGGCTGCAGGCTTCAATCATCGAGAGCCAGCCGGAAGTCGCCATCGGTGATGGTGGACAGCCGCTCGTTGCAAAAGAACTCGTGGTCCTCATTAATCTTCCCAAAAGAGCAAGCAACAAACCGTCCAACGTGGTCATCAGAGGCGTAGGCCCGCGTTCGCTGCTTCTCAGGCCGCAGGTGAGACTCGTCGAGGGCCGGATGCCGCGAGCTGGCTCCGAAGAGGTCATCTCAGGGAAAAGCATAGCGGAGCGCTTTCAGGGTGGCGGCATAGGCGAAACGTTGCGCTTTGGTATGCGAGACTGGACCGTTGTGGGAGTGTTCGATGCAGGGAACACCGGCTTTAATTCTGAGCTCTGGGGAGACGTGGACCAGCTTATGCAAGCATTCCATAGACAGGTCTATTCATCGGTTATATTCAAGTTACGGGATTCTGCCGAATTCGAGGGATTCAAGGCACGCATCGAGAGCGACGCTCGCCTGACCCTGGAAGCTAAAAGGGAGATGACGTTCTATGCTGAACAATCAGAGGCAATGGCACGTTTCCTCCGTATCCTCGGTATTACCCTGACGATCGTATTTTCTCTGGGAGCTGTCATCGGTGCGATGATCACCATGTATGCCGCTGTCGCGAACCGGGTCATTGAGATCGGTACACTGAGGGCCCTTGGCTTCCGAGGGGGAAGCATCCTCACCGCATTCATCCTCGAGTCACTCTTCCTGGGGCTGCTAGGGGGATGTGTGGGACTCTTTTTTGCATCTTTCATGCAGCTTATCACCATATCGACTATGAACTGGCAGACCTTTGCGGAACTTGCCTTCAGCTTTGCCCTGACCTTCGATATCGCATGGAAATCCCTTGCCTTTTCTCTGATCATGGGTCTCATCGGAGGGGTTTTCCCCGCTGTCAGGGCGGCGCGCATGAATATCGTAGAGGCGCTCAGGGCCAGCTGATGCTCTGGACGCCTAGTTCACTTTTCGCCGCAGCAGACAGGATATCTTCCCTCAAATCCTCTCCAATAATAACCAATCTGCCGTCGGAAATAGCTTCTCCGAAGGGTCTATGATCCACCCTGCCGGATGACAGGTCAAAGCTGAAGGGACCTTTGTCGGTCTGAACAAGTGCCTTTGCTCGTACGACATTTCCGTACATCCCCTCAGCCAGAGCTTCAAAAAAGTTCTTGAAGGCTGAGAGTCCTATTTTACTGCTCAATCTCAGAGAGATGCTCTCAAAGGGGAAATGAGGCCTGTGTCCTTTAAAAAAACGACATTCATTGGAGAACAAACTCGGAAGGTCTTCATCGGCAGCTGCATTGACCGTGCGGAAGATTATTGCCTTCGGGTTCATCTCGGCAATGAGTCCTACGGTTCTGTTTACCATCTCTTCAGCCGCAAGGTCTGTCTTATTCACCAGTATCAGGTCAGAGTTCAAAATCTGATCTTCAAAAAAGCTACCGTACACCGCCGATGTATGCAGATCGACAAATTCAGTTGCATCGACGATTCCAATCACGGTAACAGGAGCGATCTTGAGAACATCCAGTGCTTCGAGAACCCCTGAAGGAGAAGCAACACCGCTCGGCTCGATAAGAAGATGCTCAGGCGAAATGTTTTTGACAACCCTCTGTATGATCGCAATCAGGTCAGACTGAAGACTGCAGCAGACACATCCATTGGGCAGTTCTATAGATTCGATGCCATCAACCGAGAATATCTCGCCGTCGATGCCGGCCCTGCCGAAATCATTGACGAGGACGACACTCTTTCCCTGAGCGTTCTTGACAAACTGCCGAATAAAAGTCGTCTTTCCCGCTCCTAATAATCCACAGACTATCGTCGTTTTCGTGGCGTACAATCCTCTGTTAATAAGATCGATCCCGCTCTTCTCTGCGGTCACTCGGCATCTCAGGTTCATTCAACAGAAACTCTTGATAGATGCGCTCGGCTGAATCTTCGCAGAGCACCGGGACCGTCATGATTCACTTTCTGCATGTAATCATATCATTTTATGAACCTGGACACTACCGCACCCCGAAAAAAAATGCTATTCTTTTCTTGAGGATAACTATCGAGGAGGTTACTGCTTTATGAAAGACGAAAAAGAGAGGGACTTAAGAGAGATCGTGTCGAGGAGGATAGAGTTTTTCAAGAGAAAACCTGAATCAGCGGTCTATAAGCCGAAAGTATCATCAAGGCATGTCAGGGGGCTCTATACCGAAACAAAAGTGAGAGAACATCTCGTGAAGTCAGACTACGGCGAAGCCGCAGGAGGGACAAACCTGGCTCCAAATCCCATCGAGCTTTTGCTTTCGGCAATAGGCGCGTGTATCGAGGCGGCATTTTACGAGTTTGCCGTGCATGAGGGATTCACCATACATTCCCTTTCGGTGGATGTGGAAGGAACCCTTGATCTCAGAGGACTTTTCATGCTGGATGATGTCTCGGCGGGATTTCAGGACGTGAGGTATATTTTTGCTATCGAAACGCCCGACGAGGAAGGGAAGGTGCGAGAGCTTGCCGAGAAGGTTGTTGCACACTGCCCTGTGGTGGACAGTCTCATAAAACCGACAGCCGTCTCTGGACAGATACTCATCACCAAAGGGACGCAATCTTGAGGATCGAGAAACTCTTTAAAGAAAGGAAGAAGGGAGCTGCATTCGAATTCTTCCCTCCGAAATCTGTCAACGGGAAAGAAAGTTTTATGCGGGTGGTCCATGACTTGAAACAGTTTGATCCCCTCTATGTTTCTGTCACTTACGGGGCAGGAGGCAGCACCCAAGAAGGAACCAGAAACGCCCTCACCTGGATAAAAAAACAGGATACCGACCTCACCGTCATGTCGCATCTCACCGGTATCGGAGCGACTAAGACGACTCTGGACATGCTGCTCAGAGACTACATGGCGCACGGCGTCGATAATATTCTCGCTCTGAGGGGTGACCGTCCGAGGGATATGCCGGACTTTGACATAACCATGGGCGAGTTTAGATACGCCAGTGATCTTGTCAAATTCGTCAAGAAGTATGACTATTTTTCGATAGCGGTTGCGGTATATCCCGAAGGACATCAGGAATCGCCGAGCATTGAGAAGGATATGGACTGCACGAAACGGAAAATAGATGAGGGCGCTGACTTTGCCATCACCCAGATGTTCTTTGATAACCGTTACTATTACGATTTTATGGAACGGGCGGCAAGGATGGCGATAGACATACCTATCGTTCCCGGGATTATGCCCATAACCGATTGCAGAAAAATAGAAGAGTTCGCCGATTTCTGTAGTGCAACGATCCCGAAGGGGATTCGCGAAAAGATGGGACCTCTCCTCGATAAACCGGATGAAATGAAGAGGCTTGGGATTGATTATGCGCTCAGACAGTGTGAGGATCTTTTGAGAAACGGAGTCAGGTATTTCCATTTTTACACCATGAATAAAGCAGATGCTGCGCGCGAGATACTCCACGGATTAGTGGGCCTGTGGTAATTTTCTCCAACGGTCATATGGCAAAATACCCCATACCTATGGGGCATTTTGCCACGAGAGAGCACATCGCGAAGTTGACGAGAAGAGGACAGGGTCGCGATATGCCTTGTTTTTGGACTGGCACCGAGATTGCTATAAGAGTATGTGGAACAAATCCTTCTCTGCTCCAATAACCCGATTTTCATAAAAAGTCTCTACGGGGTACTCTGGGACGCGGGGCTGCATGCTGACATAGCCGACCACCATTCCCTTGCCATTACCATGGTCTTAAACAGACGATACCTTGCGATCATCATAGATGCGGCGCAGTTGGGGCTCGCTGCTGAGGAAATCATCCGGATCATAAAGGGCATTCTGCCCGACATACCTATCATTGTCGCCGGTTGCGACGTCTCTTCAGATGGAGCATTCAGCTTAAAGGCACCCGTTGACTTAGAGGAGTTCAAAGAAGTCATCCATACGATCTATCGTTTCAGTAAAATGTCTCTCAATTAAGGAGGAGAAGTCATGGCTATGACACCGAGAGAAACGATGTTAAAAGCATTCGAAATGGGAAAGCCGGAGCGGATTCCGGTAACACTGTTCGGCGGCGGAATGTGGTCCATCAAGGACTACGGGACGACCTTTGAAGCACTTTCGCAAAATGTCGAGAAGATGGTCGACATGTGCGTGACCGAGGCGGAGAAGATCAGGAGTGACGTCGTCTACGTTGGTTCCGGTTATAACAATTTTCATGCAATCGCAGTGGGCAAAAAATTCGGTGTCGGCGCAAAATACCGCGAAATCGGAGCTCCCGATATCACTCAACACTTTGTCCATGCCGAAGAGGACATCGCAAAACTGGACATGAACGATCTGTTCAAGGACCCCGTCATCAATACCGTCTTGGATGCGACAAAGCGAGTGAAAGAAAAGATAGGGAAAAAGTATCTGGTCACCATGACCTGCTGGGGTCCGTTCACCCTCGCTGCCCGCTTCGTCGGTGAAGAGGCTTTTATGAAATATACCTTCAAGAAACCATCCTTCGTCGAGAAGATGACCGATTTCTGTGCCGACCTGCTTATCAAGGTCTATGAGCCCCTCGTCAACGAAGGCCTCGAGGCTTTGAGCATAGCGGATCCGACGGCTTCAGGTGACCTGATCAATCCGAAACAGATGGCGAAATTCGCCGTGCCGGCCCTGAAAAAGATGAGTGATTGGGCTAAATCAAAAGGAACCCACACCATCCTTCACATCTGCGGGGACACCAGCGACAGGCTTGAGCAGTTCATCGATACCGGCTGCTCCGTGATCTTCTTTGACCAGAAGGTCAACATTGCAAAGGCGAAGGAGGTTCTCGCCGGGAAGATGTGCTTCGGTGGAAATGTCGCCCCCGTGCATGTACTGCTCAACAAAACGGCTTCTGAAGTCGAGCAGGCATGCAGGGAGGTCATAGAAATCGCGGGAAAAGACGGAGGATTCGTCCTGGTGCCTGGCTGCGACATCCCTCCGACCATTTCCTATGAGAACCTGAAGACGTTTCATGACGTTGCACTCAACTGGAAATATTAGGAGAAGCCGCATTGAACGGGGGAGGAGGTGAGACTGGAGAGTCGATGCACGCACGGGGGAGGTTACGATGGGATTTTTCGATCGTTTGAAACAGCTTCTGGCTGAAACGCCGGAAAAAAAACCACGGGAGGAGATAAAAATGGCAGAAGAGAAGAAGATGTCGGTAGAGGAAGTAAATGCTTATATGAAGAAGAAGTGCGGTTTTGTACCGAGGATGTTCCAGATAATCAACACGGTCACCCCTGAGCCGGGAAGGACATTTGCTGATTTTTATGCGAGCATTTTCGGTGACGGAGCCCTTTCAAAGAAGGTCAAGGAACTGATGTTTATGTCCGGGGGCGTCGGTTACTGCTCTCCGAGATGTATCATTCATGTAATCCCCGCTATTGAGGCCGGCGCGACGACAGGCGAAATATTCGAGGCAGCCTCTGTCGGAATGATACTGGCCGGCTTTGTGCCTGGCGGGCCGGGAATCCCGTACGCGTTCGAATACGCACTCAAATGTCTCGACATCGATGCCAAGTATCGGAAGGGTGAGAAGTGGGAATATCTGCCTGCTCCGAGATTTGATCACGGGGTATTTTAAGCCTCTGGGCAAAGAGCAACCATCGTTGTCTCTCCCCTTCCGGGGGAAGACAACGGGTCAAAAAAAATGGGGCAGCGTCTCCGCAACGAAAGACGGCTGCCCTGAGTCGAACATAAGTTTATTTTACCATAAATGTACGACGAAAGGAGCATGAATGTTCAGCTTTACGAAAGCGCAGAAGATTTTTGACATTAATGGAACAAAGATCGGCGGACAGCCTGGGGAAAATCCACCCCTTATGATATCCTCCATGTTTCATAACAAGGATAAGATCGTTCATGACAGAAAGGGAAACTTCGACAGGGCGAGAGCGAAGGAAATCATCAAGACGCAGGAAGAGCTTTCGCATGTGACCGGCATCCCCGGGATGGTGGCAATGGTCGCAAACTCGCCGGAGGAGGCGAAAATCTATATTGATTTTTTCCTTGAGACGACTGATATGCCCTTTGGGATAGATATGTGGGTCGCTGAACAGCGCGCAAAGGCCACCGAGTACGTAGCAAAAATCGGTGTCCAGCATAAATTTCTCTATAACAGCATAACCCCCTGGGACAAGGATATCAAAGGACAGGTTGCCCGTCTGAAAGACCTCGGGATCAGGCATGTGGTCATCCAGGCATTTGATGACCAGGACCAGAGCCCGGCAGGCAGGATGAAGTCCCTCGAATCGATCCTCGCCCAGGGCGCGGATTCCTTTGAGACGATCATCGTCGACACATCGGTCATGAATCTTCCTGCCACCTCTTTCTCCCTCATCGCTAACAGGCTGATAAAGGAGGTCCACGGCCTGCCCTGCGGAGGGGCATATTCGAATGGAACCCATATGTGGAAAGAGATCAAGGAAAAATGGGGGCTCGAAGGCTTTAAGGCTATGGATGCGGTGGTACAGGGAATGTCATCCGCCCTCTGGAGCGATTTCAACTTCTGCGGCCCTGCGGTGACCGCACCGAGGGTATTCCCGGCGGTTGCAAGCGCTCACATGCTGCTCTCCACGCTCGTCTATGATGAAACAAAAATAATCTTCAAGAATGAAAACCTGCCGATACGGAAGTACTTCAGCGACTTCATCGAGAAGCTGCAAGAAGGCGGCACAAGGAAGAAGGAGAAATAACCGTGAGAAAGGAGAACGCTCGCAGATGAATGCAAGAGAAAGAGTCCTGAAACTTTTTGCGGGTGAACCCATTGACAGGGTTCCCTGCTTCAGCGGAATGGGAAATATTACCGAGGAGGGAATCAAGAAGCTCGGTTACAAATTCGCCGGCATCCACCTTGATGCAAAACAGATGGCCGCTACGGCGGCATCAACCTTTAAGATGTTCGGTTTTGAGAGCGGCGTCGTCCCCGTTGATCTCTGCGTTGAAGCTGAGGCGATGGGGTGCGTGATCAATGTGTATCCGAATGCCGAAGGCATCCTGTATCCGACCATCAAGGAAAAACTCATCCATAATGAGGATGAGATGGGTGTTACGGTTCCATCAGACCTCGCTCAGAGGGGAAGGGTCCCCCTGCTGCGGGAAGCGATCAAGCTGCTGAAAGCGGACATCGGGAAGGACGTCGCAGTAGGCTCATACGTGCTCGGCCCCTTCACCCTCGCCGGCCAGATCATGGAATTGAACGACCTGCTGAAGCTTTCCTTTAAAAAACCGGATAAGGTGGGCAAGCTCCTTGATGTCATGGCTGATGCCATCATTATCGTGGCAAAGGAATACGAAAAGGCCGGGATAGATTATATAACCGTTAGGGAAATGGGAGCTACGACCGACGTGTTAAGCCCACGGGTCTTTAAGAGTCTCATCCTGCCGCCACTGCAGAAAATCATGAAAGAGATTACGGGCTATTCGGTCCTGCACATCTGCGGCAAGACGAATGACATCGCAACCTTTATGGTGGAAGCAGGCCCGACGGCAATAAGCGTCGAGCAGAAAAACGACGTTGCTGAAACTCGTAGGAAACTCGGTAAGGACGCCCTTATATTCGGCAACTACGATCCCTACAATGTCCTTGTTGCAGGGGACGAAAGCCTTGTAAGGGCTACCATAAGGAAATGCATTGACGATGGCGTGAGCGCTGTATGGCCGGGGTGCGACATCTGGCCGACGGTCCCTGGGCAGAACATAGTAGCGATGATGGATGAAGTCAATAAATATGGAGGTAAAAAATAATGGCGGACGAAGCGAAGAAGAAAGAGATACTCGAGAAACTGAAAAACAGCGTCATTCAGTATGATGAAGATGCCTGTAAAGAAGGCGCTCAAGAGGCGCTCGATGCGGGAATGGATGCAAACGAGGCGATCTTCGACGGCCTCGTGGCGGGAATGGAAGAGGTGGGAAGGCTTTTCGAGGCCCAGGAATATTTCGTTCCCGAGATCCTGATGTGCGCCGACGCCCTGTATGCCGGTCTCGACATCCTCAAGCCCCACTGCCAGCAGATGGATCTGGGTCTGAAAGGCGCTGTTGTCATCGGTACGGTCGAAGGAGATGTCCACGACATCGGCAAGAATCTCGTGAAGATGATGTTCGACGTGGCGGGCTTTACCGTCTACGACCTCGGCCGGGACGTTCCCCTCGATAATTTTGTCGACGAGCAACTGAGAACTGATTCCGATCTCGTCTGCCTCTCTGCAATGATGACCACCTCAATGATTGGAATGCCGAAGGTTATCGAGAAGATAAAGGCAAAGAACCCGAAGTGCATGATCATGATCGGGGGAGCCCCCACTTCGAAGGAATTGGCTGATAAATGGGGCGCTGACGGCTATGCGGAAGATGCGAGCAATGCCCTCAAAGAGGCGATAAAGATGGTGAGTTTTCTGAAGAAATTGAGAGAAGAAAAGGGAGCGCAGAAGATCTAGGCCAAGTGGATACGGAACGTCTCAAGGAATACCTGATAAGAAAAGGGGCGACTCTTGTCGGCGTGGGTGATGTTACACAAGCACTCTCCCGTGAACTCATCCACCTTAACAAGGGGATTTCCCTTGCTATAAACAGAGGGCTCACCCGTGATACGAACGACCTCCTTGCAGGACTCCAGAAGTCAACGGAAGAATGGCTGAAAAAGCACGGCTGCAGAAGCTTATCGATACCGCCGGATTCTGACAGGAAGAAGGACAAGCTCATTGCCAGCCTCTATCGGCTCGTCAGCCACAAGACCACCGCAACCTGTTCCGGACTCGGTTGGATCGGGAAAAACGGTCTCATCATCAACAAATTCTATGGCTCAAAACTTTCCTGGGCGACCGTCCTTACCGACGCACCACTCGCCATGGACAGCCCCATTACCGAGTCGCAGTGCGGTGATTGTGACCTCTGCGTCAAACACTGCCCCTCTGGGGCTGTAACAGGAAGCAACTGGTCACGGGAAAACCCCTTACAGGAGATCGTCAGATACGACCAATGCAGATCTCTCAAGGGAAGGCGCCGCCACTTCACCGGCAAGCCGAACTGCGGGCTTTGCATAACGATATGTCCCTTCTCACGAAACGGACTCTCACAAACAACGGGGAATGTAAGGAAGTCAGAACAGGGGATATGTCAACAAGAACCGATTCCTTTTTGACTGCCGAATTGCTCTGCACGAAATAAACACTAGAGATTCATCAGGAGGATAGATCCATGGTCAATACATACAAGGTAATATTTCAGCCCGCAGGGAGGAGGGGCGAGATCGAGGAAGGTAAGACGATCCTCGAAGCGGCCCAGGCCCTTGGAGTCGATCTTGAGGCGCTCTGCGGTAACAAGAAGGTTTGCGGAAAATGCAAGGTGAGGATTGAGGAAGGTTATTTCGAGAAGGACAACATCGAGTCAGGCATGTCGCACATTGACCCGCCGGTTCCCACAGAAGATGAGCTGAAGCATATCAAGCCTGAGGACGGGCCCGGAATCCGCCTGGCCTGCTCCTGTGCGGTAAGGGGTGACCTGAAGGTCTTTGTCCCCGAACGTTCGCGGGCAGGCAAACAAGTAGTCCGCAAGGTCGCAAGGGAGATTTCGATAGCCCTCGACCCTGCCGTAAAAAAATACACGCTGACCTTTACTCCCCCCAGTCTCCATGATATGACAACCGGTGATTACGAAAGGGTGATCACGGCTCTTGAAGAAAACTATGGTCTCAAGGGCATTACCTTCGATTTCTTTACACTGAGAACACTCCAAGACGCACTGCGGGAAGGCAACTGGACGGCGACCTTCACCGTCTGGATGGACAAGGAGATCATAAAGGTGGAGCCCGGCCATGTGGACGTCTGTTACGGACTCGCTGTCGACATAGGAACCACAACGTGCGTCGGCTACCTTTGTGATCTCAGTACAGGCACCGTAATAAACACCGAATCAATGATGAACCCCCAGGTGCCTTACGGCGAAGACGTCATGTCGCGCATAACGTATGCAATGACGAATCCGGCCGGCCTTGAAACAATGCAGAACGCCATAATCACGGGACTGAACGAGATCATCGAGAAGGTCGTGACTGAAATCAAAACAGATGGTGAACACCCGGGGTATGCAATAGATGATCTCACCATCGTTTTCAATACCGCCATGCATCACATCTTCCTCGGATTGAATCCGGTGTACATCGGCCGTTCGCCCTTTATTCCCGCTGTTCAGCGTTCCCTGAATATCAAAGCGAGGGACCTCGGCCTGAAAATCAATCCGGCCGGTCACATCCATGTACTGCCGATCGAAGCCGGCTTCGTCGGGGCAGACAACGTGGGAGTTCTTATAGCCCAGGAACAGTATTTCCAGGATGAGATGGTGCTGGTCATCGATATCGGTACGAACGGCGAACTGCTTCTCGGAAACAAGGAGAGGGTATGCTCTACTTCTTGCGCGACAGGACCCGCTTTTGAGGGCGCCCAGATAAAGTTCGGCATGAGGGCGGCGCCCGGGGCGATCGAAAAGGTCAAAATCGACGCCGGGACAAGGGAACCCCAATACAAGGTCATCGGAAAGGCAGACTGGCATACCCATATTGAGGGGAAGATTAACGCGAAGGGCATATGCGGTTCCGGAATTATCGATGTTATTGCCGAGATGTTTAAAGCGGGCATCATAGACAAGACTGGCAAGTTCGTTATGAACCTCGGGACCACCAGGGTGAGGACCGGCGTTGATGGAAAACCCGAGTATGTCCTGGCATGGGCTGAAGAAACTTCGATTAACGCAGACATAACCGTTACACAAGGTGACGTTCGTGCCCTTCAGCTCGCGAAAGGAGCCCTCTATACTGGAGCAAAACTGATGATGCAGAAGATGGGAGTCACCAAGCTTGACAGGGTCGAACTCGCCGGTGCCTTCGGCAGCCATATAGATAGGGAGGCCTCCCTGACCCTCGGCATGTTCCCTGACGTCCCCATCGACAAAGTCGTTGTTGTCGGAAACGCTGCGGGGGACGGCGCAATAATGGCGCTCATCAATAAGAACAAACGTCGCGAGGCCGACGAACGTGCCCGGTGGGTTCAGTTCGTTGAAATAGCAACAGAACCGGCTTTTGAAAAGGAATTCATGCAGGCAATGCACATCCCCCATATGAAGGACAAGTACCCGAATCTCAAGCAGATGCTTGAAGCGGAAAATGCACCTATAGCCGCGAGTATCAAGGGATAGACACCGACAGGCGATGGAGAAATGACAAGGGTTTTGATTCATCCGGGTGCCTGCGGAATGCAGGCCACCGTGGAAGTTGTGAAGAAAGCGGAAAAGATTTTTGCGGTAAAAATAACGTCAGAATGTGAGATGGCTGTGAAGCTCGGCAAGGAGATCCCTGAACTCACCCTCATGGACGCGTTCAAGCGGTTTCTCGATAATCCGGTATACAGGGCAGGGACAATATGCCTGAAGCATGTTGCCTGTCCTGTTCCGTCAGGAATACTGAAGGCTCTCGAAGTGGAGGCGGGGTTGAATCTCCCGAGAGACGTGAGTATTACTTTTTTGAAAAACAAGTCAGCTTCAGAAGAATAGTGGGAAGTTCGGAGTAGCCATGAAAACGATCATTTCGCTTGTGCTGCTTCTGTCATTGGGCCTTTCATCACCAGTTACCGCGGCGCCCGTCAATATTCGCCTTGGGTATCTCAGCAATGACCTCCACCATCTGGCGGCCTGGGTTGCTCTTGAGAAGGGTTTTTTCAGAGACGTAGGGATATCTGTAACCATTGCAGGGGTCTTTCACGCAGGGCCTGAAGAAATGACTGCTTTTGCTTCCCGGAGCCTCGATATCGGATATCTCGGCGTAGCTCCTGCTATGACAGGAGCCGCAAACAAAGCAGCCACCGTGAAGGTCGTTGCTCTCGCGAACACGGAAGGCTCTGCTATCGTTGTGCGAAAAGACTCACGGATACGGGACCTGAAGGATCTCATAGGGAAAACGGTCGCTATCCCGGGGTACTCGAGTGTCCAGGATATTCTCTTGAGGAGGGCTCTGGAGCAAGCAGGGATTGAAAGCAAAAAGATTACGATCATGGTGATCAAGCCTCCTGAAATGATCCCCGCTCTCGATACAAAACAGATCGACGCCTTTGTGGCATGGGAGCCATATCCAGCTCGGGCGGTGACCAGGGGAATCGGAAAGGTGATCATCTCATCATCCGAGATATGGCGAAACCACCCCTGCTGTGTTGTAGCAGTGGAGGGATCGTTTTATGAGCACAACAGGGCGATCATTAGCGCATTTCTCGGAGCACATCGAAAAGCAACGGACTTCATCGGAACCCATCCTGATGAAGCTTTGAGGATCGCCATGAAATATACGGGAATGGATGAGCCGACCATCCGGGAGGCGATGAAGAATATTACATATCAATACGCGATAGACAGAGCGGCTATGAAGGAATACGCGGGGTATCTCCTCAGGTTTCAGTATATAAAGCCGATGGATATCAATGCATTCACCAATGGCTTTATCGACATGCATGGGCTTGAAGAGATAGCGCGATAGCATGCTCGGTGGATGAAAAGGCCGTGCAGAAGCGACAAAAGGCACTACCGTATGCCATTCTTTTAGCAGTCATCATCCTGTGGCAGCTGTTAGCATCAACGGGTATTACTCAGCCAAACAGACTCCCTTCTCCGTTAAGCGTTCTGAGGGGACTGCTCGAACTTTTTGCCACCGGCATGCCTCCGGGGTATACCCTGGGCGGCCACTGTTTGAGCAGCCTGGGAAGGGTAACGAGCGGTGTTACGCTTGCTGTCGCTTTCGCCTTACCCCTGGGAATATGCATGGGTTACTGGAGATGGCTGAGAGATATCCTCCATCCGTTCATAGAGATCATCAGGCCGGTCCCCCCCCTTGCCTGGGTTCCGATTGCGATCCTCTGGTTCGGAATCGGTGATACCTCGGCATCATTCATCATCTTCCTCGGCGCATTCTTTCCGATACTGCTGAATACCATTGAAGGCGCGCTCTCGATCAATAAGCGTTTGATAGAATCAGCGATCATCCTGGGCGCAAGGGAAAAGGATCTTTTCTTCAAAGTGCTGCTCCCCGGTTCCACTCCGTCGGTCGTCACGGGGATTCGGATCGGCATAGGCATCGGATGGATGACCGTTGTCGCCGCTGAATTCACCGGCATAAAGAGCGGTTATGGCCTTGGCTATATGATCATGACTGCACGGGATATCCAGCGGCCGGACCTGATCGTCGCCGGGATGGTTGTTATCGGAGTCATTGGATTTTCCCTGGATCTCATCATAAAAAAAATCGAACAAAAAATGCTGCGTTGGCGGTAATCCATGGAACTGACTGTTGCCTGCATAGATAAATCCTTTCACAGCGCCAGCGGTGGAGGAAGAATCCATGCGCTCAAGGATATATCATTCGCGGTTCCGGAAGGCCGCATCGTCTGTGTTGTAGGACCGAGCGGATGCGGAAAAACAACCCTGCTGAGAATCATCTCTGGCCTGGACAGACCTGATGCGGGGAGAGTCATGCTCGATAAGACGGAGATCGCAGCACCACGCAGAGAGATAGGGTATCTCTTTCAAGAACCTGGCCTTTTCCCCTGGCGGACCGTCCTCAGAAATGTTGAATTCGGCCTTGAAGTCTCCGGAGTGCAGAAGAACCAGAGAAGGGAGAGGGCCCTTCATTTCCTCGAACTCGTGGAACTGAAGGGGTTTGAAGAATTTTATCCGAAGGAGCTCTCGGGCGGCATGAAGCAGAAGGCTGCCTTAGCTATGTCATTGGTCATGGAACCGAAAGTCCTGCTCATGGATGAACCCTTTGTTGCCCTCGACTCCCAGACGAGGAATTATCTTCAGGAAGTCCTGCTCCGGGCGTGGGAAAAAACAAGGGGTACCCTGCTGTTCGTAACGCACAATGTTGACGAAGCGGTATTTCTCGGCGATGAGATTATCTGTCTGACTTCACGGCCCGCCGAAGTCGGAAAAATACTCGAGGTCGATATCGCCCGTCCCCGTGAGAGAACGAGCAGCGAGCTGAATCGTATCCGCAGAGAGATCCTTTTTTTCCTCTCAGAAGAACGGAAGAAGTCCTTACAAAGCGCGTGAGAGAACCCACGGCAGGACTGTTCAAGCCTTTCTTATCACGGGATTAAAGTTATTTCTCTTTTTACCCGATAATTATAATTAGCATATAAAATAATATCTATTCCCGGAGGTTCTCTATGTGGTTTGGAACAGCAGCTCTTTCCATTCTCCTCGCCATTTCGGTGATCATCAATATTTTCGTTCTCATTCTGAGGCGTTCGGGAGGATTTGCAGAAACGCTCCATCGTTTCCTGGCTGACGCATCGGCGGGAAGGACTGACTTGACACGATCCCTTTTCCTGGAGAGAAGCGAACGTGGAGTCATAGGCAGAATAAGCTCTTCCCTCAACGAATTTGTCAAACCACTCAGGGAGATATTCCTAAAGCTTTCATCCATCGGGCTTAAACTGACCACGACATCAGATTCCATGAAGAAGTCCTCAACGGAGATGCATGACATGTCTGAAAAGACGAGTTTGCAGGCTACACAGATTGCAACCGCTATGGAAGAGATGAGTTCGACAATCAACGAGATATCTCAGAATACCTCCCGAGTTGCCCACCTGAGCGCATCGTCGGCTGAAAATGCACAGAGGGCGGAAAAGGACATAGCAGAGAATATCAAGGGGATCGGGATCCTCTCCGAACGGGTCGCACATTGGGCCGAGACGAACCGGGAGCTTTTGCTTGCCACCGAAAAAATCAACGAGATAGTCGTCGTCATTAAGGATATTGCAGACCAAACCAATCTCTTGGCACTGAACGCCGCAATAGAGGCGGCGCGTGCGGGAGAACAGGGAAGGGGTTTTGCGGTTGTGGCCGATGAGGTGAGAAAGCTCGCTGATAAAACCGGTAAGGCCACAAGGGAAATCGCGGACATGATCCAAGAGACAAAAGAGAAAGGTGACACTTCTCTGCAGACGATGGACGCTGCCCTGAGTGGGGTTACGGAGAGCATAGCAAGGGCCGGAAATGCCGGTCAGTCAATCAGCAGCATTGTATCCGAAGTGAAACAAATTGCTGATATGGTCACCCATATCGCCACTGCCGCTGAAGAGCAGTCGAAGGTTGCCGAAGACGTTCTGTCCAACATGACAACGGTCTCCAGTTATGCGTCTCGGACGAAAGAACTTGCCTTGAACATCTCGACATCGGGTGATGCTATTGCCTCTTTTGCCATGGGACTGTACAGCCAGGTATGCAGTGTTAAAAAAAGTGAACTCGACGAAAAAATCGAAGGATACCTGAAATCCTTTACTGCTGAGCTTCGGGGCATGATCGATGATGCCGTCAAGGGGGGAAGGCTAGACAGTGCAGCCCTCTTTGATGAAAAGTACGTTAAAAATGGAGATGGCAAGTTGTCGACCCGCTTTACCAGCTACTTTGACGATGTCGTTCTGCCAGCGCTGAAGAGGTGGGCCAAGACGGACAGCCATATGATTTACGTGGTGGTCATGGACAGAAACGGGTATATGCCTACCCACCTATTGCCAGCAAGGGCTGGGATCAAGATGGAGGACCCAGTTTCTCTCAACGGAGCAAGAAGCAGCAAGATCATCGGTCAGGGATTCCGACGTCCGATACAGGCGGGTGGTGAGCTGGTGGAAGATATAGCAGCTCCCCTGACGATTCTGGATCGCCATTGGGGATGCCTGAGAATAGGTTATATAGATGAGATTACATAGATGAGAACGCATCACTCCCTGCATCAGTTCTGTTTTAATCGTTCCGCGAGTCCCGTGGCGGGAAATGATGGGTGTTGTCTCTTTCGTCCTCCCTCTTTTGACTTAACGCTTTTCCTATTATCTTCCTGCGCATGGTACACTAATACGTTAGCTCATTCTTATCGATAGTAGCTCCCAGCATGGAGTGAAGAGCATTCGGAGAGGATAGAGATTCAGCCGATTCATTACTCGAAGCCGTGGCTTTTCTTTTCGGTGGCAGAAATCTTCGCAACGGGCTATCTGTTTTATGCCCTTTACCGCAAGTGGCGAAGTTGGTCCTGCGGAGTCAAGCAGGAGCGAGTAAACAAGAGTTACTGGGCCCGAATCGTCAGGATCTGGCTTGCCGAAATAGTAGTGCAGCGCCAGTTGCTCTGCCTCTCTTCCTTGCGATGGGTCATTCATATGCTTATCTTCGGTGGCTTTATCGGGCTTGCGTTTCTGTCGATATCACTGGCTGTTTTGAGAAGACTGACGAGCCTCGGATGGGATGGAGGCTGGGCGGATTTTTTTCTCCGTAACGAAGGGTATATCCTTATCAAGCTCTGGGGCAACGGCTTCGGTCTTGCCCTCTTGCTCGGCCTAGCATTGGCCTGTGTAAGGCGCTTTTTTCCGGGTGCGCCCCCTCAGAAAAATGAACAGAGGGATTGGCTCCTGCTCCTTTTTCTCCTATGGCTCACCCTATCAGGATTTGCCCTCGAGGGTTTGCGCGTGTCCCTTGTATCTCCGGATGTCTCCCGATATTCTTTTATCGGCCGCCTGTTTACTCCTCCCGGGGTATTCACGCTCAGACAACTGCTGCCCTGGCTGACGCTTCTTTGGACACTGCACTCCTTCAGTGGACTAGCACTGTTGGTTTATTTCCCCCACAGCAAACTGCTGCACAGCATACTGGCTCCCCTCATCATCGCCCAGAATGCCGTTGAAGAGCAGGAAAGGAGGGATC
The DNA here is from genome assembly GCA_050014695.1 of Thermodesulfovibrionales bacterium. Taxonomy (GTDB): domain Bacteria; phylum Nitrospirota; class Thermodesulfovibrionia; order Thermodesulfovibrionales; family UBA9159; genus UBA9159. Next base: position 40,102 of record JBEKCV010000002.1, on the reverse strand, counting down.
TTTATTGGCCGAAAATTCCAAGACAAAAGGCAACCAGATCGCCCGGGGGCTGACCCGCAGGCAACTCGTGGAATTGGAGAGCTGCGTCCGTTGCGGCGAATGCCGGCTCTGGTGCCCTTCCTATGCCCAAAGGCAACAGGAATGTATCACAGCGATGTCTAAGCTCAGAGCTTTGAGCAGACTCATACAAGGGTTTCTCCCGGAAGCCGAAAAAGAAGAGTTCCTTCAAGGGTTATATGAGTGCTCTGCCTGCGGCCTGTGTCATGTCGTATGTCCGGTGCGCATCAATACCCATGAACTCTGGGAGCAGACCCGCCAGTCCCTCTCTCTTGCAGGGATCCCTCAACCAGAGGCGCAGATCAAGCAGATGTCGTTGATCAAGAAGTTTGATAACTCCTACGGCAAACCCCAACAAGGGCGCGGCTTATGGGCGAAAATGGCATGGGAGTCCGGCTTCCTCATGAAACCCCTCCTATTGCACCAGGAGCAGCCGACCTCCCTTCTCTATTATGCCGGATGTACCGCGAGTTTTGACCCTGCCATGCAGTCAGTCGCGGTTCAGTCTGCTCGCCTGCTTCAGGAAGCAGGGATAGAGTTCTCCATTCTTGGAGAAGAAGAACCTTGTTGTGCCAGCAAATTACGGAGAATGGGCGATAACGATTTTTATGGGGAGGCCAGAAAGAGAGCTGAGAGAATCAAGGGACACGAGATCGAGACAGTAGTCGCCTCGTGTGCAGGTTGCTATAAGGGACTCCATTCTGATTACGAGACAATCTGGCCGGAAGCGCAAGAGGTACTCCATCTCACGCAATTCATTGACCGCTTGATACGGGAGGGCCGCCTCGTCCCGCGCTATGAGGTACCGATGGAGGTCACTTACCATGACCCTTGCCACCTCGGCCGCCACAACCAGATTTACGACGAGCCGCGCAGGATATTGCGGGCTATCCGAGGACTGAACCTGGTCGAGATGCCTCGCCACAGGGCTTTCTCCTCCTGTTGCGGAATGGGCGGCGGTTTGAAGATCGCCTTTCCAGATACCCAGCTCAAGATGTCAGCCAGCCGGATTCGTGAAGCGGAGGAGACAGGTGCCAAGGCAATTGTTACCCCCTGTCAGACCTGCTATCTGGGATTATTGACAGGCGTACATGAAACTGCGTCCAGCCTTCGTGTTTATCACCTGAATGAGCTGCTTGCCCTTTCCCTCTGCCCTGATCTAACCCGTGAGAACATAATAACAGCCTTTGCTCTCTCACCAACCGGAAATGGTCAGCTTGAATGGCCTCAAAAAACGTAATAAACAGGAGTAGTGAATAGTTATTGATATTTATAATCCCTCGCAATACAATACAATCATGAAGGAAACGTATTCACCAAAAGAGTTTGGAAAGTTAATAGGCAAGGCAGTGGTTACGCTGCAGAAGTGGGACCGGAAAGGGATACTAAGAGCGTACCGGACTCCCACAAATCGGCGGTATTATAGACATGAGCAGTACCTGCAGGTGATAGGGCAAAAAGCTGTTGAGCAAATAATTATCAGTTATTGCAGGGTATCCAGCAGCGGGCAGAAGGGCGATCTCGCTTCTCAGAAAGGAGCGGTAGAGCAGTTCTGTATTGCTACCGGCAAGGCAGTTGCCGAGAAGATAGAGGACGTGGGCAGTGGGCTTAACTACAAGCGCGAGGGATTTATCAGGCTTATGGAGATGGTGGAGCGTGGCGAGGTGAGCGAGATAGTGATAGCGCATAAAGACAGGTTGGTGCGATTCGGGTTTGAGTGGTTCCAGAAGTTCTGTTCGGATCATGGCTGCCGCATTACGGTCATGAACGCTGAATCTTTGTCGCCGGAGGCTGAGATGACAAAAGACCTGCTTTCCATCATCCACGGTTTTTCGGGCAGACTTTACGGCCTGCGCAAGTATAAAAAAAAGCTGCATGCCATGATAGTGGAGAAAGACCCTGCGAACAATCAAACGACATAGCCGTCTGATCAACAAAGGAAAGTGGGATACCATGGTTGGGGTGGCTAAGGCCAATGCCGCCGAGAAAAACCATTGGCTTCAGTACCACGTCGGTCAATCGCAGAGCGAAACTCCCGCTCCCGGGGTCATCTTGTAGTTGATTATGGTTGACTACATCTCGAGGAACAGTACCACTTTATAAGGCGTTGCTCGGTCTCCCTGGTAGCCATTTGCACGAATAAAAGACCTCACCCTTTTCACTTCCTTATTCGGCATCAGGTCGTTTCCAGCAGGCGTTCAGATCAAAACATCGACGAGAAGAAGTTCGGTATCGCCATCAGCGGACAGTCGTATATCCATTGCTCCCATAGCCTGAGCCGCTCCAAGGACAGGGATTCTGTTGCCGTTTGCTTCCACGGCGTCTCCTTCCAGCACATATACATATGCTCCGCGACCTGCTTTCAGAGAATGCTCCACATCACGTCCTTGCTGGAGGAAGCAGGAATACACCCGCGCGTCGGAATGTATTGGGAGCGCATCCTCGTGCTCATTCGAAACGAGCGGGAGAAGCCTGTTTGCCCTCTCGAATCGCTCCACCGCTTTTTGCTCTACAGAAGGGGCCAGGTCTCTTTCAGACGGAATGAACCACATCTGAATAAATCGCATCGGCATGTCGAACCTATTGTTGATCTCCGAGTGCAACATGCCCTTGCCAACCGTTGTATGCTGTACCCATCCTTTTTTCAGCACACCACCTTTGCCGTGCTGGTCAGCGTGGCGGAATTCCCCTTCCGAGCAATAAGTGACGACCTCAATGTTATGATGGGGGTGTAATGGCCAGACGGCACCCGGAGAGAGAATATCATCGTTCAGGACCCGCAGCGTCCCGAATTGCATGTGTTTGGGGTCGTAGTTGTCGCCGAAGGAGAAATGCCAGCGGCCCTGAAAAGTGCCATCCTCTATTTCTCCGTGGCTCTGATAAATACTTTCCGGCATACGTATAATTATCTGAGGCTTTGCTCCGGCAATATTATGATTTAACAAATGTATGCTCCTTGCCTGCTACAGATGTTCGACAGCCTTTCACATTTTTACTGTAGCACTCTAAAAAAGACTGTCAAGTTGCTTACGCTACCCCTTTGCTGATAAGAAAAGGACCGTATTTTTGATCCGTACCTTTGATGTGCCTGCCGAGCCAGTCCTTAAGGAATCTCATGATCTCGACAGTAATGACAGGTTTGCCAGCTTTGAAATCCTGATGGATAGCTATCACCTGTTGCGTCAGGCCATCATGCTCTTTCTTGTGCGACAGGTACCCGGGGTAAGTGTGGGCTATCATAAGCCTCTCTTCAGTCGCAAAATGTGTCTTTGTATATTCAATGAGTTCATCGAGAATTTTGCCTAAAACCTGCTGTCCTTTGCCGGCACTCATAGCATCGTGAAGATTATTGACGAGGGCAACCAGTTTCTTATGCTGATCATCAATAGACCGGATGTTCACACTCAAATCATCTGACCATGTTATTAGAGGCATAGCTCCTCCCTCTCCCTAAAGTTTTACTGTTTCCCATTACTCCGAATGGGCATTCATTCTTTTTATCGGCTATCAGGCGCGATAACTTTAGTGATTCTTGAGTGACCGTGCTGCCCGAATCTAAGTCTTGACCGTCCCTTTGCACGCCGGAATTTCTTCCGGTCATGACTCGATGACCATAAATCAATCGCAGATGACTCATTCCCCCCGATCTCCTTCTTAAAACAGAACTTCGTTTTCCCCGCGGCCTCTCTTCCGCACTTCTCGTGCTCGGGCAAAAAGTTGTAACATTTGCTTGAAAATACTGGTAAACTTGTCCACACATCCCCGCGCCTGGGTTTTTAGTTGCGTTTGTTGAGATTTGTCTGAAAATATATTTTTGACGAGGGGCACCTGTAAGAGAATCTTGCTCGGGTGCATACCCTGTTTGGGAATCTCGGAATTTCCCTCTGTGTCAGCCCGGCCTTCATCCCCGGTTATGCGGCGCGGGCGCTGCGGCACGAAAGATCCTGCATGAGAAGGCGATTGCCATGGAAAGGTTGACCACAGAGGAAACGGCCGATAAGAAGGCTGATAAAGGTATCTTACGCTGTCCGGCATGCTATGCTAAGATAAATTAGACTAAGGAGGGATACCACAAACAAATGAGGATTGCGGTCTTCACGAGGTTATTCGCGAGCCTCATACAATGGAAATGGATATGAGCCATTTTTCGATAATATGCAGAAATTGCGGCCATGGCCTTGAGAATGCTTCCAGCACCTTTGACGAACATTGCAAAGATGCACTCCTCGTCACACGCTATCGCGAAAAGCGTTTTACTGATGATCTCGGGGAGGGTATATGGAAATTCAACTGGCTTCCTGTGCACACGCCCTATTTTGAGCAGTCCGGCCCTCTTGTGTACAAATCACAGGGTCTCTCTGAGAAACTCGGCATCGAGAACCTTTACATAGCATTTAATGGCTACTGGCCTGAGAGGGGCGCTGGGATCCAAACCTGCACCTTTAAAGAATTTGAGGCGGCGGTCGTCCTGCAGAATGCTCGTGAGAACGGCTTTCACGGGCTCATTGTGGCATCTGCGGGAAATACCGCACGGGCATTTTCTCACTTGTCTGCTGTCACAGGGTTCACCGCCATCATCGTCGTGCCCAAGATGTGCCTTATGGAGATGTGGTATCTGGAGAACACTTCAAGCGTTACCACCCTCGTAGTGGGTGATGGTGATTATTCGGACGCGATTGATGTTGCCAGAAGGATAGCCTCGCTGTCCCGAATGCCGTACGAAGGAGGGGTCAAGAATATCGCCAAGAGAGACGGTCTCGGAGTTGTCTTACTGGAAGCAGTGTCCCGGATCGGAAAACTCCCGGACCATTATTTCCAGGCCGTTGGCAGCGGAACCGGCGCAATAGGCGTATGGGAAATGGCAGAGAGATTTCTGGAAGACGGCAGGTTCGGTTCCCGGCCGCCCGTTCTTCACCTCGCGCAGAACTCACCTTTCAGCCCTATGGTCAGAGCCTGGGAGAAAGGCAGCCGAGAGCTCTTCCCTGAGGATCTGAGGCCAGAATTGATAGGAGAGATAACCACGAGGGTGCTCTCAACCCGTTATCCTGCCTATTCCGTCAGAGGAGGGGTGTATGATGCACTCGCGGCGACTGGCGGGAAGATGTACGGAATAAGCAATGATGCGGTCTTTGCTGCGATCGCTACGTTCGCGGAGGCAGAGGGGATAGATATTGTGCCTGCAGCTGGGGTGGCCGTGGCTGCCCTCGGGGAAGCTGTACAGGCAAAACTGATTCAGAAAAAAGACACTATTCTTTTGAATATCACTGGCGGCGGTGAAAAGCGGTTGGGCAGGGACAGGGAAAGGCACGATGTTGAGCCCATATTCGTATCAAAGAACATTTCCGAAAAAGAGATCGGGGAACTGTTTTGCGAGATCCTGAAAACGAACTCATAGCCATATTAGAGAAACAGAGAATAGATTTTACCGCTTCCCTGCCCTGCGAGAAGATTAAAGTCCTTCTCGAGAAGGTGGAAGAGGCCTTTTTCCATGTGCCCTTGACACGGGAAGAGGAAGGTGTCGGCATATGCGCAGGAGCTGCACTTGCAGGCAGAAGGCCTGCCATCTTCGTCCAGAGTTCTGGCATCGGAAATATGATTAATGCCCTTCTTTCCCTCACCGGGTTGTACAGGCTCCCCCTCGCCGTATTTGTGAGCCAGAGGGGAATTCATAAGGAAAAAATAGCGGCACAATTTCCAATGGGTCAGAGGCTTCCCATGATCTTGAAGGGTGCGGGCATTCCTCATTCGATCGTCGCTAAAGCTGATGATTTCAAGAATATAGAAAAAAACCTCGCAAAAGTGTATAGCGACAATGCGATACATGCCTTCCTTCTCAGCCCTGCCATATGGGAAGAGACGTGTGGCAGCATCACGGGCACGGAACAGAGAGGGCATGCCACCACATGTCCGCCATCGAGAAGAATAACCTCGCCACCGTATGCCCCTTGCGCGGCCGGGAAAGCGGAAGCGGATGAATATTGTGATAAGAAAAACTATCGACGACCCAGATTCACCCGCTTTGATATCCTCGCTTTAGTAGCCCCCTATCTCGATTCTAAGGCCGTCGTGTGTAACCTCGGATTCCCGTCGAAGGAACTCTTCTATGTCAAGCACCAGCCTTCCAACTTCTATATGCTTGGAAGCATGGGAATGGCCACTTCACTCGGGCTCGGAATTGCCCTTACGTCTCACAAGAAGGTTGTTGTCATCGATGGTGACGGAAGTCTCTTGATGAACCCGGGAAGCCTTGCTACCGCAGCTCATTTTTCACCGGGAAACCTCATGATTCTGGGAATAGACAACGGCTCATACGGCTCAACAGGAGACCAGCCAACGCTCACGAGGTCATGCGTAGACCTTGAGCTTATGGCAAAAGGCCTCGGCATAAAGAGCACACGGAAAGTGTCAGGCAGAAAATCTCTGTTGGACGCCATGAAGGGCCATCATGAAAATCTGAGCTTTATCCATATTCTTGCCGTTCCTGGCAATAAAGACCTGCCCGCCATCCCGTTGAATCCTGGCGAGATAAAACAACAGGTACAGGACTTCTTGAGTCAGGATGAACTCTGCACGCACCGTCAATAAGAAGTGCCGAATTTCCGCGTTATTTCCGGAATATCATCTGAAGAAACGTCTTCAGTTCCTCCCATGACTTTTTATCTGCTTCTGCGTTATATCCCAGCGGGAGATTGAATTTCTTGGCATATTCATCGGCATCAGGGTTGGTAAAGCCATGGCTCGCTCCCGGATAAGCGATAAACCGAAACTTGGCGTGAGCATTCTTCATCTCGTTCTTGAACGCCGCAACCTGTTCTGGAGTAATGAACTTGTCATCAGCCCCATGGAGCACAAGGATTTTTGCTTTTATGGCTCCCGGCTGAGCAGGTTTCACCGCCGCAAGGCTTCCGTGGAAGCTTGCAACGCCTTTGAGGTCAACCCCCAGCCGTGCCATATTGAGCACTATGCCTCCACCAAAACAATAACCAATCGCGGCGATTCTCTCTGGGTCAACCGTGGGTTGCTTCTCAAGAAACGCCTTTGCGGCCATGAAGCGCGCTTTTGCCGTATCAAAGTTCTTCATGAGTTCTGAAGAAAACTTTGCTGCATCATCGGGGTGCATTGCCTGCTTCCCTTCTCCGTACATGTCGACAGCAAGAGCAGTATAGCCTATTTCTGCAAGCATTCTCGCACGCTTCCGGGTGTATTCATTGTACCCCCACCATTCATGCACGACAAGAACCCCCGGTCTTCTGCCCGTCACGTTCCGGTCATAGGCGAGGTAGCCCTTCATCACCACGCCGTCAGCGCTATAACTCACTTCTTTTCCTTCAATATCCGCTTTCGCCGAGGCGACTCCCGTAATTGCCATTACCAGTGAAACGACAACCGGTACTATCCATATCTTTTTCATACGGCTCCCTCCATTGCCTTTTTTTTTTTTGCCGAAATAAGCGAGCGGACATCGAAATCCTCTACAGTCAGTTGGATATCCGATGAGGTTCACCACACAGTATCAGGACGACTGGCTCCGGGCTTTCTGCAGCTCCACATAATGCGCTGCGGCCAACGCAGCTATGCACCCATCCGAGGCGGCAACCACAATCTGGTTGGCGAACTTCTGCCTCAAGTCCCCAATAGCAAAGATGCCCGGAACGCTCGTCTCACACTTCTCATCCGTAATGACGAAACCTTGTTCGTTCGTTCTGACCGTGGGGGGGATCAATTGATTATTGGGAGAATAGCCGATAAAAATAAATATGCCTTCAGCCGGTAATGCTCCCTTTTCTCCCGACTCCGTATTTGCGATAGCGACTGCGTCGACACTTCTCCCGTCTCCCTTGATTTCCGTAATAATCGTGTTCCAGATTACTTCGATTCTGGGGTCAGCCAAAAGACGACTTTGGAGAATCTTGCTTGCCCGCAGTTCGTTTCGCCTGTGAACAAGGTACACTTTCCTTGTGATTTTTGAAAGAAACAATGCCTCCTCAACGGCGGTGTCACCCCCGCCAGCAACAACAACGGTCTTATCCCTGAAGAAAAACCCATCACAGGTGGCGCAGTAGGAAACACCGATTCCGAGATATTCCGCTTCGCCGGGGACACCAAGCTTTCGCACGGATCCGCCCGCTGCAAGAATGAGGGCCACCGTGCGAAGCAGATCACCATTGGCCAGTCGGACCGAGTGAAAATCAGATTCGCTGTTGACCGCCACAACTTCTTCTTGGATGACGGTCAGGTCGTAGGACTCGGTATGGTGTACGAGTTTCTCGGCCAGATCAAATCCGGTTATGCCCTCCAAGCCCGGGTAGTTTTCCACTTCCTTTGATATGGCGATCTGGCCACCGATCAATCCCTTTTCGAAAAGGACTGTTTTCAGTGCTGCTCTTTTGCAATAGAGTCCAGCAGTGAGCCCCGCAGGTCCTCCTCCCACAATAATCACATCATAGGGTTCCTTAATCGACATACGACTTTAATCTCTCGACAGGCACCAGCAACATATCATAAGAATACCGAGCGCCTATCATGACGATCTCCTTCCCAACGTGATTTCAACGACCGATCTAAACTTCTTTCAGAACTCCTTGTGCACGAATGCCGGGAGTATTTGCCACTACTCAAATATAGCACAAAAAAACCATGACTTATAGTATCAAGAATCCGCCATCCCCTTGGAATACGGGGAAGTGCCTTTTGGTGCACCCTTCACCCTTCCGCCGCTTCATCGGCACATTGTTGTAAGCCGGGATCATGATGCGAGCAACCTGCTTTGACCAATCGCGGACAGGAGAAGCCGCTTCTCATATCCTGCGCATCAAGGGGTACGGAGTTGTGAACCCTCTATCAGAGATGTTCAGCCATTCATGCCTTCGACAGTTCTTGCGGCCCGTGTGTGGCAAAGGTTTTACTCGCAGCTTTGGACTGCGGAACCCATGCCTTTGATGTCAAAGACCTTCTGGCATGTATTGCCGGTTTCTCCAAAGACATATCCAGGGACCTCCGTTTTCAGCTCGGGGTCTGCGAACCTGAGCCTTCCCGCAGGAGATTATTGAAAGCATCATAAGTAATGCAACAAGCCTAAATGCATCGGAGTCTTATTTGACGGACATTCTGTGATGGTCCCCGATTGCATTACTTATGCGGAGTTCAATAACGAAAGACCAAGGCGCAAAAAAAAAAGCATGCCGAGGTACCTCTCTTGCATATTCTTGCTCCGGTCATTATCATGTAGGTATCCAAACTGAATGCCGAAGGTAATTTCTACGGATACCTACGATCTTGAAAGTGCACAGAAGGACGTCAGCGACGAGGTTGCCCGTCGTCGATACGGGGCAACGACTCGTCGGCCTCATCTCACGCCCTGATATCGTGAAGGCAATGCGGGAAAAAGCTTTCGGAAGCGACGTAGATTCTATCGCTCTTATGCCCTTGTTCATCCGCACAGGATGAGAGGGACAGTTCTGGTTTAACCCTAAAAGCGATACACATCTGCCACCATGTGAGTATGAAAACACGTTATCAATCGGGTTCATGCGGCGTCGGCTTTACCTGCAACATCCACGGGAGGAAAAGTCATGACATTGTGAGGTGGGGAGTCGAGGCTGTCAGGAATCTCACCCATAGAGGCGCTGTTGGAGGAGACGGAAAGACCGGAGACGGTGCGGGGGTACTGTTACAGATTCCCAAAAAGTTTTTTCTGAGAGAGATTGAGAAATCAGGATACACGCTCTCTCATGAAGACAATCTTGCCATAGGCTTCTTCTTTTTGTCCGAAGATATCGGGCAGGCAATTGAGACAATAATAAAGAAATATGGCATCGGGATCGTAGGCTGGAGGGACGTTCCCGTGAATGCTGCTGCCCTCGGAGAATCAGCCCTGTCAACAAAGCCGACCATTCGACAACTCTTTCTGGACACAGGAGCAGTCGAACATAAAAAGCGAGAAATCAGCCTTTACCTCTCACGGAGGACCATCGAGAAGACATTCAGCGGCAAGGTCTACATCCCTTCCTTCTCTTCTAAAACAATTGCCTACAAGGGGATGCTGGTCGCACCTCAGCTTGACCGATTCTATCCTGACTTGCGGAATGAAGATTTCGAGTCAGCCTTCTGTATCTTTCACCAGAGGTTTTCGACCAACACCTTTCCGGACTGGACCATGGCACAACCCTTTCGGGTACTTGCTCATAACGGAGAGATTAATACGATTCAGGGCAACAGGAACTGGATCGGGACAATTGAACATGAGATCGAGCATGAGCTCTTCGGCGAACAGAGCGATTTACTGAGACCCTTACTATCCTTTGAGGAGAGTGACTCTGCCTCCTTGGACCGGCTCGTGGAACTCCTCATACTTTCCGGTTTTTCACCGGAACAGGCCGTGACGCTCTGCATTCCGCCTGCATGGGAGGTATCTGATATGAACAGAGAAGAAAAGGAATTTTTTGAATATCAGTCTCTCCTGATGAAGCCGTGGGACGGTCCCGCGGCGATAACGTTCACCGACGGCGATACGGTCGGTGCCCATCTCGACAGAAATGGACTGAGGCCCCTCCGGTATGCCTTGACTGAAGACGGCATTCTGACGTTGGGTTCCGAGATTGGATTGGTGATGCTCGAGAATAAGACGGTGAAAGAAAAGGGGAGATTGGGTCCCGGGGATACTCTTTCGGTGCACATGCAAGAGTCAAGGTTGAAATGCACGGAGGAGATCGTAAGGGAACTGGCAGCGGAGAGACCTTACGGCGATTGGGTTCAGAGATGCCTCTTGAGGCTGAAAGCAGGAAAAAGCGAGAATCATGAACCCGCTCGGGATGCCATAAGAAAACAGATAGCCTTCGGTTATTCAGGGGAAGAGATCGGGACGTCCTTGCGGGGAATGGCCGAAACGGCTAAGGAATTCATTTTTTCCATGGGTGATGATACGCCCCTGCCTCCTCTTTCAGAAAAACCACAGCTTCTGTTCAGCTACTTCAAACAGAGATTCGCCCAAGTGACAAACCCGCCCATTGACCCCATACGCGAAAGCATGGTGATGTCCCTCAGGATGAATCTCGGTCATAAGAGGAATTTTCTTGTGAAGACCGCGGAACACAGCCGCCAGCTCCGGATAGATTCACCGGTGCTCCTCTATGACCATATGCGGGAGATTGAACAGCAGGATGCTTTTGCAGTCCAAAGGATACCGATAACGTATTGCCCTATCTCGGCAGGAGAAGAACCTCCGGAGCAGTCCTTTCTCTCCTGCTGCCAGCCCGGCAAGGATTCCTTCCTGTCCATTGCGCTCGGCCGCCTCCGGAAGAGGGTTCTCAACGCTGTCCAGACCGGCGCCGAGATCCTGATCCTCACTGATAGAGACATCTCAAAGGAGCGAATGGCGATACCGTCCCTTCTCGCAATATCGGCCGCCTTCAGCCATCTCCGGGAAAAAAAGCTCGCCAACCGAGTGAGCTTCATCATGGAAACCGGCGAGGCAAGGGATATTCATCACATGGCGTGCCTCATCGGATATGGGGCCTCAGCTGTTTATCCCTATCTGGCCTATCAGACAATTCACGGGATGTGCGAAAAGGGAACGCTGAATCTTCCGTATGGTAGTGCTGCAGCAAATTACAAAACAGCTCTCGAAAACGGCCTGCTGAAGGTGATTGCGCGAATGGGAATCTCGACCATGAGTTCTTATCATGGGGCGGGCCTCTTTGATGCGCACTGCCTGAACAGAAATCTTGTTGAGGAGTTCTTTCGGGGAACGCCCCTGAGCATAGAGTCTGACGGTTTATCGGAGATAGAGGATTCACTAAAGAAAAGACATGCTGGTGCCTTCGAGACACCGGAGCCTTCTCTTGACCCCGGAGGCGACCTGCGGCACAGGAAGGAAGGCGAGTGGCATGCATGGTCGACCTCGACCGTCATCGCCCTGAACAAGTTCATTAAGCGCCCTGATTACGCACTCTATAAGGATTTTTCCCGAACGGCAGATGACCGCCCCGTTTTTCTCCGGCATCTGCTTACCTACAAAAAAGGGAGTCCTCTACCGGTAGAGCAAGTGGAGCCTGAGGAACTGATACTGAAGAGGTTCGTTTCTGGCGCCATGTCTGTGGGTGCCCTTTCACCGGAAGCACATGAGACCATTGCTGAGGCATGCAACCGTCTTGGCATCAAGAGCAATAGCGGTGAGGGAGGAGAAGACCCATTGAGATACTGGTCCATAAAAAATAGCGCAATCAAACAGATAGCGTCAGGGAGATTCGGCGTAACGCCAACCTATCTCGCCTCGGCTTCTGATCTTGAGATAAAGATCGCTCAGGGGGCAAAGCCCGGTGAAGGAGGCCATCTGCCGGAAAACAAGGTTTCGGGATATATCGCTTCGCTGAGGCATTGCAGTCCCAATACCCTTCTCATATCGCCGCCGCCGCATCACGATATCTACTCCATAGAAGACCTCGCTCAGTTGATCCATGACCTGAAGCAGGCAAATCCGAAGGCATCGGTCTGCGTGAAGCTGGTTTCCGAAACAGGCGTTGGCACTGTAGCCGCGGGCGCTGCCAAGGCATATGCCGACATCGTTCAGATCAGCGGATGTGAAGGAGGAACCGGGGCTTCTCCCATCAGTTCTATAAAGAATGCGGGTAATTATTGGGAGACTGGCCTGGCAGAGACACAGGTGGTTTTAATGGAGAACGGACTGAGGGAACGGGTGAGGGTGAGGGTCGACGGAGGTCTCAGGACAGGAAGAGATATTATCATTGCGGCATTGCTCGGCGCTGAAGAGTTCGGCTTTGGTACGGCGACCATGATTGCGGCCGGATGCGTCATGGCACGACAGTGCCATCTGAACACATGCCCCACCGGTATAGCAACGCAAGACGAGAGGCTTCGACGGAAATTCAGGGGGAAAGTCGAATGGATTGAGGCTTACTTCAGAGCCCTTGCACACGAGATTCGGGAGATACTGGCTGAGATGGGATTCAGGAGTCTCGATGAGGTCATCGGAAGGTCGGATCTGCTGATGGTCAACGATAAAGCTAAACCAATCGCAAAAAGGATGAAACTTGCTGAACGTTTTTTCGCATACCCCAGGGGAGGACCGAGAAGGTCATCAACGTCACGCAATGATAACCCTGCTCCCTCTATGAACGACAGAATCGTGGAAGACGTGCTGCCCTATATCGAAACATCGGCGCACGTTGAACGGGAATATGCGATCAAGAATATCGACAGAAGCATACCGATAAGACTCAACTATTATATAGCACTGAAAAACGGCGACGACGGTCTCCCCGACGATACGGTGCAATTGACCTTCAGGGGCACTGCAGGCCAGAGCTTCGGTGCGTTCAATCACCGGGGCGTTTCCCTCACCTTAATCGGTGATGCGAACGATTATGTCGGCAAAGGGATGTTCGGAGGAAGAATCGCACTGAAACCCCTTCATACCATCGGAGGTCCGCAGGGGCAAGTGATTGCGGGAAACACTGTGCTTTATGGAGCTACGGGTGGCGAGTTCTTTGCTGCGGGAAACGTTGGAGAGAGGTTTGCCGTGAGGAATAGCGGTGCAACAGCGGTGGTGGAAGGCTCGGGACTTCATCTCTGCGAGTATATGACACGGGGAACCGTACTGGTGCTCGGCCAAGTGGGCCAGAATGTGGGAGCAGGGATGACAGGAGGCGTAATCTATATCTTTGATTGGGACAATACGCTCAAGACAAAACTGAACGCTTCATACGTGCGGCCAGACGGTCTGACAGGGCAGCAGGAGATCGCGGAGCTGAAAATACTGCTTGAAAGGCATTATCGATATACAGAGAGCCTCAGGAGCCGTACGATACTCTCAACGTTCCTCGAATCCGTAAGGCATATAAAAAAGATCGTCCCCGTTTGAATCGTATGGGGAATCCGTCCGTCGAAGAAATCTTTCAAATTTTCACCGAAACTATGATATATTATTGTTTATCAATATTATGGAACGGAACTTCTTTCAGGATAAAGTGGCTCTCATAACAGGCAGTTCCCGTGGCATCGGCAGTGCTATTGCGCGCAAATTCGCCGTCTCAGGTGCCGACGTGGTGGTCAATTACCGTAAGGCGGGAGGGAAGTCCCAGGAACAAGGAGAGCTGCTCTGTAAGGAGATCCGGGAGATGGGTCGCCGTGCCTATCTCGTGCAGGCTGATATATCAGTGAGGGATTCGGTCAAGAATCTGTTTCAGGATATCCGGGAGCGATGCGGGCGCCTGGACTTCCTCATCCTCAATGCCGCGAGGGCCCCTTTTAAGCCCCTGGAAAGACTTCTTGAGCGGGAATTGAGGCAGCTGGTCGATACCAATTATCTCGGCAACATATACTGCATCCAGGAAGCGCTGCCCCTCCTCGAAAAAACCGAGGGAAAGGTCGTCTTTATTTCGAGCCTCGGGAGCCGGTTTTACAATCCTGGATATCCCCTGGGAACCATGAAGGCGGCGATGGAATCGTCTGTTAGGGATCTCGCTGAAAGCCTGAATGACCGGAAAATATCCGTCAACGGAGTATGCGGAGGGATCGTCAGGACAGATTCCTTTAAAGTTCTCAGGCAGTATTGGGAAGAGATCGATCAGATACCCGAGGGACTCTTAGTGCAGCCGGACGAAATAGCGGATGCAGTATTGTTTCTCTGTGATCAGGCGAGCAAGGCAATACGGGGCCAGACGATTGTTGTCGACAGGGGCCTCAGCAACAGACTGTACCGGCCTGTACCGAAAAAATAACGAATATCGGATTCACCATTACCCCATCAACTATTGGAAGGAGATTATATGCAGAAGATCATTTCAGAAGCAGCAGCTCTTGAAGAGGTGAAGAAGGCGATCGCCGAAACCCTCACCATCGACAAGGAATCGATGGGACCCGAAAGCTCAGTTATTAAAGACTTAGGTGCTGAATCGCTGGATTTTCTCGATATCAATTACCGGCTGGAGCAGGCCTTCGGAGTCAGGATGGCTCGCCATTTTATCCTGGAGCATATCGAAGAGATGTTTGGCGAGGGATCTGCTATTGACGAAAACGGTCAGCTGACAGACAAGGCGATCACCCTCTTAAAAATCCGCATGGGAGAAAGCCTTCCCGAGATCCACCCCGGGATGGATATGGATGAAGTGCCGACCCTGATCACCGTCCAATCCTTAACCAGAGGGGTCCTTGATATTCTTGACAGCCTTCCGGAAAAGTGTCCAGCCTGCGGCAATTCGGCGTGGAAATCGGAAAACAATGTCCGTATTAAGTGCGGTTCATGCGGGGAATATGCGACCTTTACGAACGGAGACGATCTCGTAAAAGCATGGCTGACAAAGATCCAAGAAGAAAAGAAGATATTCTGAAGGATATTTCAAACTATCGTTTCTCGGTAAAATCTTATGCCCACAGAATTCTCTAAGCGCAGGGTGGTTGTTACCGGACGGGGGATGATCACATCCCTGGGGAAAGACACTGAAGAGACATTTGCCAAGGCCTGCCGGGGAGCTTCAGGCATTGATTTTATATCATCGTTTGAGACCAGGGGACTGCCATGCAGGATCGGCGGGGAGGTTAAAAACATCTGGTTAGATGAGATGCAGGATACCAAGGCCCAGCGGTTTTATAAGTTTTCCTCCCGTGGTCTCAGGCTGATGAGGAAGGCAACCCTTGAGGCTGCTGAGCAGGCATGCCTCGATGAAATAAAAGACCGCGGGAGAATCGGTGTCGCTCTCGGCAACCATGGTGAGAATCCATCCGTTGAAGATATCATGTTTCTTCACCGGTTCTATCACGGAGACGGCACGTGGAACATGAACGGTTTGCTGAAGGCAGGAGGATACTCCGCGCTCAATTTTTTAAAAAGAAAGCCTGATGTGGGGACTTCGATCCTCTCGATACTTTTTGATTGCAAGGGACCGAATCTCTCCATCGTGTCAGCATGTTCGGCTGGTGCTCAGGCCATTGGAGAGGCGTATCGGATCATACAGGAAGGAAAATCAGATGTCATGATTGCCGGCGGCTGCGAATCCACCCTAAACTTTCTTGGCTTCGTCGGCTTTGTACTCATAAAGGCGATGCCTGAAAAGTATACGACACCTCAGAAGGCATCGCGGCCCTTTGATAGGAAACGCAACGGCTTTGTAATGTCCGAAGGCGCCGGGACTCTTATCCTGGAAGATATGGAACATGCCCGCTCACGGGGCGTCCCCATATTGGGAGAACTTCTCGGATACGGCACCTCAGCTGATGCGTACCGGATCACCGATGTACATCCCAAGGGCCTGGGGGCTACTTTAGCCATGAGGGGAGCGCTCGCTGACGCCTCCCTGATTCCCGAGGATATCGACTATATAAATGCCCACGGGACCTCAACCATACAGAATGATGCCACCGAAACGCTTGCCATAAAAGAGGTATTCGGAACAAGGGCGCGGAAGATCCCGGTCAGTTCCAATAAATCCATGCTCGGCCACACCATTGCGGCTGCGGGCGCGATCGAGTGCATCTTAACGCTTGTCGGCATAGAGCGTTCAACCATCCTTCCGACCATTAACTATGAATTCCCCGATCCGAAGTGCGATCTCGATTATGTCCCTAATGAGGCAAGGATAAAAGAACATCGCAGGGCAATATCCAATTCCTTCGGTTTTGGTGGACAGAACGCATGTCTCTGTATCGGCGGGTTCGATGGATGATCGCGTTGTCATAACCGGGGTGGGCATCGTTTGCTCACTCGGCCTGCGTGTGCAGGAGATATGGGATGCCTTACTCGCCGGAAGGCACGGGATACGTCCCATAGAAGGATTTGACGCACGGGGATTCGACTGTAGGGTCGCCGCTCAAGTCCCCCCCATCGATCCCCTTTCCCTGGGTATCAACCCCAGAAATTTACGCGTCCTGGACACTCAGTCTTTCATGCTCATGAAGTGCACCACCGATGCTTTTTCTCAGGCAGGTCTCGCAACCACATCCATCCCGCGAGAAGATATCGGCTTCTTTGCCGGCATGGGAATGGTAGATTATAAGATCGAAGATCTCCTCCCGGCTGTTCTGAAGTCAGTGAATGCAGATGGTGATTTTACGTATGATGCCTTCTTTTCAGATGGGTTCAAAGAGATATATCCCTTATGGCCTCTTTCCATGATGAATAACATCGGTTTCTGTGAGGTGGCAACAAGGCATGACATACGAGGGGAGAACACGGTATTTTCCCCCCACGCCGACTCCGGTGCACAGGCGGTTGCAGAGGGGATGAAGACCGTTCTGGACAGGAAGGCACGGATTGTTCTGGCAGGCGGGGTGAGCGAGAAGCTCTCCCCTTTGAGTCTCGCACGCGCCCACCTGTGCGGCATATTGAATACGCTGGATGATCAGGACCAAATGCTCTGCCGGCCGTTTTCTGCACGGAGAAACGGTACTATCCTGGGGGAAGGCTGCGGTGTTCTTTCCTTGGAACTGCATTCATCCGCGACAGAGCGCGGTGTCCCCTGCCTTGCAGCGATTACAGGCTATGGAACGGCATGTGAGACCGACGGACGATTTGACGGACCCACGACAAAAGCCCTCTCCCGTTCCATGAAAGGAGCCCTTGACAGCGCTGGCATCGAAGCTTCGGACATTGATCTCGTAATCGCTCACGGTGACGGAACCAAGACCGGCGACAAAAACGAGAGCGAGGCGATTCATCAGGTCTTTTCAGGAAGCCTCGACAAAATAACGGTATTCTCTTCAAAGGGGGCATTAGGGCATCTCTCCGCAGGCGCTCCTGTCGCGGATGTGATATTGGGCATCTCGATGATCCAGACCGGCATCGTTCCTCAGACCGCCAACTCGGTTCCTATAGAGGACACTGTCCTCTTTCATCTCGTCGACAGACAGCCTTTGTCGGTACATCCGAAGAGGATTCTGATCAACTGCCAGAGCTATGAGGGACCATCGGCTTCTCTGGTCATAGAGTCCCTCCCTTAGATGAGGAGAATGTATGAGATTCTTGTTTTATGACGCGGTAACTCACATCGAGAAAGGGAAAACCATAGCCGGCATAAAGACCTTTTCCCTCTCGGAGGAATTCCTCAGGGGGCACTATAGGAAAGTCGCTTTCGTGCCCGGTGTAATCCTGATTGAGGCTATGGCGCAGCTCCTCGGTTGGCTGATCATCCATTCCCATGATTTCGAACTGTCCACTGTCATGTCGTTGATAGAGGACGTAACGGTCACTTCGAACCTGCGACCGGGGTTTAAAGCGGAAATCCGCGGAGAGATCATTTCCACATCTCGGAGAGATTCTCTCGGTTCGGCCAAGATGTATAGTGAAGGTGCATTGATCGCATCAGTGAACCGCATCATTTACAGCCATGTTCACACGGTCGATCGGGACGAGCTCTCGCAGCTGTTCAAATACTATAGCGGGATAAACGACAGGGAGATCGCTTGATCAAGAAGAAAAAGAGAGTCGTTGTGACGGGACTGGGATTGGTCACAGCTCTCGGTCTTGATGTGGAGGAAAACTGGCAGAAAGCACTTGCGGGGACCTCAGGCATTCACAGGCTCACCCTGCCTTCCGCTGCGAAATCGCCCGTTCAAGGGGTCGGCGCGGTAAAGGAAGAAGACTGGAAGCAATTAGAGGAAGAATTCAGAGACGTTGCGCCCGGGGAAGGTGAAAGGAGGACACTCTTCGCCCTCCGGGCTGCAAAGTCTGCTCTCCGAGACGCAGGGATTACAGACACGGGTGGAGAAAGAGACCGCTACGGCGTTGTCCTTGCATCAGGCCTCGGGATAAACAGATTGGAGGATATCCATAGGTGGATTGGCGCCGGGATGCGATTTGATTTCATCCAGTTCGGCAAGGATTACCGTGAGGTGCATAGAGAATCCATCATGAGGAACAATTCCCACAGACCCTCTGTGCTCATCGGGAAAAGGTTTCGCCTGCACGGGATGAACTGTACTGTGACGACGGCGTGTGCATCAGCTACACAAGCCATAGGGATCGGGTACCGGGCGATTCAACGAGGGGATCATGACCTGATTACTGTCGGGGGCTCGGATTCCATGATCAACCCGGTTGGGCTCGTCTTCTTTGTCTTGCTGGGCGCAGCATCCACCGCTTCAGAGAATCTTCCCTCGGCATGCAGGCCTTTTGACAGGAAACGGTCAGGGCTCGTTATGGGAGAGGGAGCTGGAATCGCAGTCCTCGAAGAGGAGTCGCATGCCGTCAAGAGGGGGGCAAGGATATATGGAGAAGTTGCAGGGTACGGATCATCACTCGATGCATATCAGTTAACCGCTCCCCATCCCCGTGGACGCGGTGCTGAACATGCAATACGGGCAGCCCTGCAGGATGCCGGCCTCCTCACTGATGAAATAGATTATATTAATGCCCACGGCACCAGTACAAAACTGAATGATGCCATAGAGACACTGGCGATAAAGAATGTCTTTGACGTGCATGCTGCCAGTATCGCTATCAGTTCCAGCAAGCCAATGATCGGACACGTATTGGCAGCGGCGGGAGGACCCGAATTCGTGTATACGGTGTTGAGCGTTCAGAGGGATGAAATTCATCCCACGATAAACCTCGTGAATCCAGATCCCCAGTGCGATCTTGACTATGTC
Source organism: Thermodesulfovibrionales bacterium (assembly GCA_050014695.1). Classification (GTDB taxonomy): domain Bacteria; phylum Nitrospirota; class Thermodesulfovibrionia; order Thermodesulfovibrionales; family UBA9159; genus UBA9159. The sequence goes on along the minus strand of JBEKCV010000002.1, from coordinate 20,446 downwards.
CCGAATGTAAAACGGGCAAAGACGGTAAGGGCCGCGTTATCAAATTCATTCGGCTTCGGCGGACAGAACGCTTCAATCATTGTAAAGAAATATCGAAGGGAGGTCCAATGCGCTTAGATTTATCCGGTAAGATCGGCCTCATTACCGGAGGTTCCAGGGGTATCGGGCGTGAAACGAGTTTGCTTCTCTCTCAGGCCGGCGCACGGGTCATCATCAATTATAATCGATCGGGGGAAGAGGCCGAACGTATCCGGGAGGAGATTGTAAGTCGGGGAGCTCAGGCCGATATATTTCAAGCAGACATAGCAAAACCTGAGGAGGTAACGGGGCTGTTTGAGTATATCACGAAAACGTTCAAGAGGCTCGACATCCTCGTGAACAACGCCGGGGTCATAAAGGATAACCTCTTGTTGAGCATGGAACTGTCTGATTGGGACAAGGTACACGATCTCAATTTGAGAGGAGCCTTTCTCTGCACCAAGCTTGCCGTGGAATTGATGATGCCGCACCACTCGGGAAAGATTATCAACATAGCGTCAGTGAGCGCGATAAAGGGTGGCCGTGGACAGGCCAATTATGCGGCCGCAAAGGGAGGGTTGATCTCCTTTACCATTGCCTGTGCCTCTGAATTGTCTGGCAAAGGGATACAGGTGAATGCAATCCTGCCGGGCATGATCGTAACAGCGATGAGCAGCAGGGTCAGAAAGCGAGCGGGAGAGTCAATCCTCAAAGCTATTCCCAGCGGAAGATTTGGGGAACCCGCTGACATTGCGAACCTGGTGGTGTTCCTTGCATCCGACAAGGCTGATTATATCACCGGCCAGTCCATTGCGGTAGATGGAGGGCTAAGCATCTCATGATTCAGTTATATCAGGGGGTCGACATTGTGGGGATACCCGGATTTAAGGGTATTTGTTTGCGGAACGGCACTCTTCTTGCGGACATTTTTACGGAGCGAGAGCGGATGTACTGTCAGTCGAGGAAGGATCCTTATGTGCACTTTGCCGGCCGCTTTGCCGCGAAGGAATCCTTTCTCAAAGCCCTGGGAAGAGGATTTTCCCCATCGGGCATTGACCACATCTTCCAGGAAATTGAAGTCGTTCCGGATGGCTCCGGGAAACCGCGGCTTGTGGTGAACGGCTGGGCGGCAAGGATAACAAAAAGGCGGAAGATACAGCAGATGAGTGTTTCCATCTCACATTCAGCCGATTATGCCCTAGCGTCAGTGATATTGCTCGGAGAGCAATAACAGGAGAAGAACGGATGAGATACTTGCTGATTGACCGTATTATTGAATGGCAGCTGGGAGACAGAATGAAAGGCATAAAGAACGTTGCCATGAGCGAGGATTTTCTCGAATTCCATTTCCCGAAGAAACCAATCATGCCCGGGGTGCTGCTCTTAGAGGCCTTCGCTCAGCTCGCCGGGTGGCTGGAGGCTGCGTCATCAGACTTCGAGAACTGGTTCTTGATCACAAAGATATACTCCTGCAAATTTTACGGGTTTGCCTTTCCAGGAGACCAGGTTGAACTCGAGGTTCAACTGAATCCTGAGTCAACGTCCGAGCGGAAAAAGTATGCTGCAATAGCCAGGGTGGAAGGGAAAAAAAAGATTGCCGTGGATTTTGAAGGGGAGCTCATATCTCTCCGGGACATCGAAGATGTCGCCGAGCAGAGAAGATTTTTCCAGGTCTTAACAAGGGAGTGATCGGCACAGTGGAGAAACGGGAAGTTGTCATAACAGGAATGGGTCTGATAACGCCCCTTGGCAAGGGGGTTGAGGAAAACTGGGAAAACATGAAGGCAATGAAGACCGGCATTGGCCATTATCCCCAGAATCAAGGGCCGCGATTCCTGCAGTATATGGGAAAAGTGCGGGAACTCGGGACTGACGGAAGCATCCCTCACAAGCTCTTGAGTCAGATGAAATTTCTCAACCGCGGCTCTCTTCTCGGCTTCATTGCTGCACGAGAGGCGCTGTCCCGTTCTCAAATTGATCTCGTCGATATACCGCCGGGTCGGAGGGGGCTGTACATCGCGGCCGGAGATCTAACGAAGGTCGGTTACGATTTCATGTATCCCGCCATAAAAGATGGGACCCATGGCGATTTGCGGGAGATGGACTTCGAAAAGCTGAACCAATCGACCATGGATAAGGTTAATCCTTTTTTCCTTCTCGAGTCTATCAGCAATAACCTTTTCAGCTTCCTCTCGGCATTACTGGAGTTCATGGGCTCCAATACCAGTCTTGCAAGCCAGTCCCCATGCGGAGGCAATGCCCTGGAACTGGCTTGCAGAAGCATCCGGCAGGGCAAAGCAGACATAGCGATTGCGGTCGGTTGCGGTAGTTGGATCACGGAAATACCCCTCTATGAGATGGAGGGATTGGGAATACTCTCTCAATGCAGGAACGGGATACATTCATTCAGGCCCTTTGATAAAAAAAGGGACGGCTTTATTGCCGGCGAGGGTGGCGCAGCGCTTTTTCTCGAGGCATCCGACATGGCACGCCGGCGGAAGGCAAACGTTTTAGGAAAGATAAAGGGATTTGGAAACGGCATCGAATTTTCCTCCGATCGGGGGATGAGCGTTCCAGAACTGGTGAGCGCAAGGAGTATCTTATCGGCTCTGGAAGAAGCGGGGTGTGACCTCACGGATCTTGCCTTTATCTGTCCCCACGGGAGCGGCTCTCAGAAAGGTGACCGCTCCGAAATGCGATCGGTTTCCGACATCTTGGACCGTGATAATCCCGGTATGCCCATCTGCGGCATGAAGCCATACACCGGTCACCTCGGTGCGGCAAGCGATATCGCAGAGGTTATCTTTGGCATCACTGCAATAACGGACAAGATTCTGCCCGCCACGCTCAATTTTACCGAGGTTGAAAAAGAATTCGCTGATCTGAGGATCTCAGGGTCTCATCAGAGAATCGAAAAAGACCATTTCTTATCGGTCAGCTACGGGATTTGCGGGCAATCATCTTCCGTAGTGGTCCATGTTCAGAGGTGAATACTGTAGCGTCAGAGCCGTTGCGACAGGGTAAAAAAAAGATTCGGGGGAAAAAGGGGAAGGTAACCCAGATCCTGGAATATGCTGCTGTGTATGGACTCCTTGCCCTTGCGGGAACGATACCCCGGGCCGGCCTTTATGTCATAAGCAGTGTTCTGGGAAGCCTCTTTTACCTCCTGGTACCAAAGCGCCGCACCATAGCCATGGCTAATCTAAAGAGCGCCTTTGCCGGAGAAAAAAGTGATACGGAACTCCGGAGGATAGCACGCCGGAGTTTCACGTCATTCTTCCTCACGTTCTTTGAGATCAGAAAGCTTCAGCATCTCTTCAAGGCCTCGAATGCCCTGCGGGATTTGAAAAAGGTTGCGGCAGACGACCTGGACATGATTTTTCAAAAAGCAAAAAAGGTGCATGATGAAGCCGGGGGCTGCATCTTTGTAACTCCACACATCGGGAACTGGGAACTCCTCCCGCAGGTGAGTGCAGTCATCGGCATACCCCTGGTTGTGGTGGTGAGGCCACTGGATAACCTTTACCTCGAAAAGCTGATCTATAAGGATCGCTCGGCGAGCGGTCAGGTGATTATCCCAAAAAAAAATGCCTTCTTCGCCCTTCAGAAAACCCTTCAACAGGGAAAATCCATAGGCATGCTCCCCGATCAGGCCACTATGAGGGGGATTAACGTGGATTTCTTCGGGCGAACGGCTACCACGACCCCTGTTCCGGCTTTCCTTTCCACCCTGTACAAAAGGCCGATTGTAGTTGTTGCGTGCTGCAGAAATGCTGATTTCTCAAGATTTGAGGGCGTCGTTCTTGACCCGATATGGCCTCAAGACTATACGAGTGAGAAGGAGGAGATATACCGCATAACGACAGAGATGAACAACAAGATGGAATCAGTTATCCGTAAGTATCCTGAACAGTACCTCTGGATGCACAATCGTTGGAAGCGGTACAAAAATAAAAAAGAGATGTTGGCGTGAAGCATGGCTTTCTGAAGACCGGCTTGATCTGGCTCAGCGTTCTTTTCCTGCATGGATGCGCTCACAGGGATTTCTCGGCGGGCAGATCCCCCCTGCCGCAGGAGCCAGTGGAAAAGGTATTGCGGAACCTTCCTCTGTCAGCCGAGTTTGAGGACAAGGTGCTTGCCCTGAATCCTGATTCCATAACCGGACGGGACATCACCGAGGTGCTGTCCCGGTGCCCTGCACCGAGGCTTATTGCCCTGAACGGGAGCATACCCCTCATCACCATGGAATCATTTTCGAAGTTCCTCATCTTAATGGGTTATCCCGAGGAAAGAGTCCGCAATCCGAGGACCCGGTCCTATACGTATACCAGTTACATGAGCAGCAAGCATCTCGCCGGCTTGATCGCATGGCACTATGAGAAAGAGGGGATGATGCCTCTGATAGTCGGTCACAGCCAGGGCGGAATGCTCTCGGTAAAAGTTCTCTACGAATTATCAGGCGCTTTCCGCGACAAGATAGCCGTGTGGAACCCCTATCGGGAAGAGCCTGAGGATCGTTACGCAATAAGAGATCCCCTGACCGATATCGAGCGCCCCGTTGTCGGCCTCAGGGTGGGATATGCCTCCGCAATAGCAACAGGGAGATTAATGCGCTTTCTCCTTGGTCAGTGGGATATGTTGACCAGATTGAGGAAGATACCGGATACGGTGGAGGAATTCACAGGATTTCATATACAAAACGATTTGATCGGCGGCGATTTCCTTGGCTTGGGACAGTCATATTATCCCCTTGGGACGGCCGTTGTCCATAACGTAAAGCTGCCCGCGGAATACAGCCACATGACAATCCCCTTGACTGAAGATCTTGCAAAGGAGCCCGAAACCAGGGAATGGATTAACTCCTATACTCCCTCGACCGAGAATCCTCCCTTGCCCGATGCGTTGCGGGGAGGCCGCAACAACATTTTGTTTGCGGCCGATATCTGGCACCACATCAAGAAATACTGGTGCATTGAATTGCAGAGGCTGATTCGTGCTCAGAGGGATATGAAGAGGATTTCCTCAGTGTATGGCGGGTAAGTTAAACATTTTCCAGAAGACGATGATCCAATGGAATGCACTGCATCCCTACAATGCCATTCATGTCGTAAGGATTCGGGGACAATTTGATCAAGCGCGGCTCACGCGTGCGATCAACAGCCAATTGGAGTGCTGGGGCCTCACCCGCATAGCCATTGACGAAAGAAAGGGATCCTTTCATTATCACGGAGGACCTGCCAACAGCGAGATAAAGGTTGTTCAAGGAGAGAAAGATCCTCATGTGGCGCTCAGGGATGAAATTGAAAAGCAATTAAATACGCCTTTCATGGGGAAAGCAACGATTGATCCGTTCAGATTCTTTGTGGTCCAAGAACAAGATGCCTTTTATCTCGGTCTTGTCTACTGTCATCTCATCTCAGGGGCAGAGTGCATCATTTTTCTCCTGAAACACGTTGTAACTCGATATATGGACAGAGACGAACCCTCGCTTGATCCTCCTCTCAACCTCTATCCGGAGAGTTATTGTCGCCTCTTTAAGATAAACCCGAAATCCCTGCTTATGTGGCTCTGTACCCTTCCCTCCTTCATATCGGACCTGAGAAAATCCTGCAGGCCGCCGAACACGAACTTCGAGGACCACCGTGTCGCTTTTTCTTTTTTCTCCGTTGACCCCGAGCGGCTTCAATCCCTGATCAGAACGGGAAAACTCTGGGGGGTGACCCTGAACGATATTTTTCTTGCGCTTCTCCTGACAGCAATTTCTCCTCTCGCTCAGGATCGTGTGCACGAAGCACGGCGGAAGATGATCTCTATAGCATCTATCGTAAATATTCGAAGAGACCTCGGTTTGGATATCCAAAACACCTTCGGACTCTTTTTAGGTTCATTCATCGTTACCCATGCTGTGCCGGAAGGGATTCATATCGAGAATCTCGCTGAGGACATACACCGTCAGACCCTCAGGATAAAAAGGTCCCAGTTGTATATGAGAACAACCTTAGGGCTTGCTTTAGCACGGCTCCTAACCCCTCTTTTCTCTCCGCTTGCCCAGAACAAGTTCTATCCGAAGTATTATCCTCTCTGGGGAGGCATAACCAATGTCAATATCAATACGTTCTGGAAGCACGGAGACCAGGGAGTACCCGCCGATTACTTCAGGGCGGTCTCCACCGGCCCTGTCGCACCGCTCGTCTTCTCGATCACCACAGTGAACGATGTACTGAATATCGGAGTAAGTTTCAAACCATCAGTGTTTTCACGGGAAGATGTCGATAGAATTATAGCGGCGTTTTCAAATTCCTTGGACACCTTGAGAGATCGTCCATGAAAACAGACATGCGCCTCCTTCTTTGCATGCTGCTTTGTTTAGCCTTTGTTTTTTTCGGCTGCGCGACCTCACACTACACATACCGGGAAGCCCCGTACACTCAGGAAATCAAAGAGGGCACGGTGCTGCGGGACTATTCCCTGGACCCGTTGACCGAGGATCAAATTCTTGCACTGAATCCGGAACACATCACGGAAAAGGACATCAAAGAGGTGCTGTCCCATGCACCCGCGCCAAGGATAATAAATATCCATGGGGGTATCTTTCCCGTCTATCTGGCGATGAAGTCTTTTTCCCAATTCCTCATCGGCATGGGCTATCCCGAAGGAAAGATCCGAAACCCGCGGGATGGCGCTTACTCATACAGCTGTTATGAAAACAGTGAAAAACTCGCTGGTTTAATCGCCTGGTTTTATGAACGAGAGGGCATGCGCCCCATGATGGTGGGCCACAGCCAGGGGGGCATCCAGGCAGTGAAAGTCCTCCATGAACTGGCAGGTCATTTCAGTAAAGAAATCCCTGTTTGGAACCCTCTTACAGAGGAACCTGAAAAGAGGTATTCGATCATCGACCCTCTTACCGGTTCTGAACAGACCGTCGTGGGAATACAACTCTCCTATGCAACCGCTGTGGGATCGGGAGGGATCACGAGGTTTCTCCCGAATCAGTGGAGTATGCTCCCAAAGCTCCGGAGGGTACCCGATAGCGTCGAGGAATTTACCGGGTTTTATATGGGTCTGGACCTCTTTGGCGGTGATTTCTTCGGATTCGGGCCTTCAAATACATACGAGCCAAACGGTACCGCCAAAGTCCGAAATGTGAGATTACCGACAGGGTACAACCACATTACTGTTCCCGTGACACGGCATCTTGCGGCAAGCCAGGAGATCAGGGACTGGATAAACAATTACCAACCGACGGAAGAGCCCGAGCTTACCGTCACCTTTAAATCATCGAGCACCAACATCCTCTGGGCAGCGGATGTCTGGCACAGCATTAAGAAACACTGGTGCCTCGAAGTGCAACGTCTGATACGTGCCAAACGAGCTCTCAAGCATGCCGATTGATTGCGGATTATTACGGCGGAGCTTGGTTTTGGGGTCAGCATTGCTTTACTGGACCGGGGTCATCATCCACGCCGTCCGCCTTCGCGCGCGCATCGGCCGGTCACCAAATATTCAGCCCAGGGGCTTGCGAGAAAGCTTCTTATGGACGGGCTGGTTCCTTGTCATAGCGGGATGGATTGGACAGCCTTTCATCATGAAGCACTATGCTTGTGGAACGCTGTTCTCCTTCATCAGATTCTTTTTTCATCCCGTCGGAGTGGTCTTCGGTGTCCTCCTAGCCGCATGCGGTCATATCGGCACGCTGTGGTGCTATTCCGCGCTTGGAGATTCCTGGCGAATCGGCATCAACAAAAATGAGCTGACCACGCTGGTAAAGAACGGGCCTTACCGATTCGTGAGGCATCCCATATATCTTTTTCAGATGCTGATTCTCACCGGGATGCTCTTTCTCCTGCCTACTCTCTTTTCATTCGTGATACTTCTGATCCATTTCATCTCCACGCGCTTAAAGGCTTCGGACGAGGAGGCTTACCTCATGGGTATTCACGGATCTGCATATCGTGATTATCTTTCCCGGACGGGTAGACTCCTCCCCCACTGGCTAAGTCTGAGGCAGATCTTCCGCAGAAACTGAGCGCCGAGATGAGTCAGTGGCCGGGCTGAAAAGGTGGTATAATGCACTTAGGCAACGGAGAATTCTTGAGAAAGGGGGGAACATGGAAAAACAGGAATGTTCGAAAATACAGGGAGCATACGGGTCTAGCGGCAAGAGTGTGAAGATACGTCATGCAACTGAGGCGGACATGGCTTTCATCGAGGAGGAATTAAAGAAAAACAATATGGACACGGCCTCCCTCGATTACCGTGAGTTTGTCGTCGCTGCCGAAAACGGCGATCGTGTCGGTTTCGGCAGGCTGAGAAAAACAGGAGAAGCCTATCAGATCGGCTGCGTCGCGGTCATCGGGGATAAAAGAAGGCGAGGAATAGGCTCATCGATCGTCAAGCACTTAATCGATTCCTCCCCGGTAAATCTGGTATACATCCCGGCAGACCTGGCAGATTATTTTAGCAAACTGGGCTTTGTCGAGATGAAGGAGTGCTCAAAAGAACTTCTCGACGCACTTGACAACGCCTGCGGGGTAAGAGGGGAACCCAATAGCGTGGTCATGATCCATGAAAGGCCAAAGCTCTGAAACGCCTACTCACGGTGAAGATACACACATTTCGGGGAGCGATGCGAGACTCATGCGGGACAGGAAAACAGATTTCGTATTAAGGAGATGACCTATGCATTCTAAGGACAAGATCAAGGAAATTGTCAGGAGATTAAAAAAAGAGTACCCTCGCCCCAAGACAGCCCTTAGCTTCAAAACACCTTTTGAACTTCTCGTCGCCACCATCCTTTCGGCACAGACGACAGATGTGCATGTCAACAAGGTAACAGCGTCACTCTTTAAAAAATATAAGTCGGTCAAAGACTACGCTGATGTTCCGCTGGAAGTATTAAGAAAAGATATCAGTTCCATCAATTTCTATAATAACAAGGCTAAAAATATTCAGACCTCTGCCAACATGATTATCGAACGGTTCAATTCCACGGTCCCCAATACCATGGATGACCTCACAAGCCTGCCCGGTGTTGCTCGAAAAACGGCAAACATCGTCCTGTCGGATGCTTACGGCATAAATCAAGGTATCGCCGTAGACACACATGTGAAACGCCTCTCCATCAGGCTCGGGCTGACGAACCATGAAGACCCCGTGAAGATAGAGAGGGATCTGATGGAGATTACCCCCAAAGGGGAATGGGCCAATCTAAGCCATCTACTGATATTCCACGGCCGAAAGATATGCCAGGCGAAGAAACCAAACCATGGGGAGTGTGTCCTCCGAGATATCTGCCCCTCGAGAGACATATAGGGAACGCGGACAGAAAGCAGAACAAAAAGGAGGTTTTCATGATAAAGAAATTGCTCAGGACGGATGATGACATTTCGAGTTTTGTGCTTCGCCTCTTATTGGGGCTTGTCTTTTTCCCTCACGGAGCGCAGAAGGTCTTCGGGTGGTTCGGCGGTTCCGGCTTCAGCGGGACTATGGAAGCGTTCACCGATAAGATGGGGATTCCGGCTCTCTTCGCATTCCTGGCTATTTTAGCCGAATCCCTTGGATCAGTGGCGTTGATTTCAGGATTCCTGACCAGGATAGCGGCCTTCGGCATTGCCTGCGATATGGTCGTAGCCGTATGTATGGTACACCTCAAGAATGGATTCTTCATGAACTGGTTTGGTAAACAGCAAGGCGAGGGCTTCGAATACCACATTCTGGTTGTGGCCATAGCTTTCGCGCTGATGATCAAAGGCGGCGGCCGGTGGTCTCTGGACGGTCTGTTTTCGGACAAACAATAACGTCTAAGTCATGCCGGACAAATCAGCATGAGTGAATCGGAAAGCCTCTGCCGGATTTGGAAGCAGAACCTTCCACGGCTGATGCCCTGAATCCGCCCTACTCCGCCTCACCAAACCCAGCACTATACCTCATAGCAGAGCACTCTGATGAGTCCGATCGTTTCACCTGTATCATCCGTTGTTGCCGCATCAGACACCGAGATTACCCGTTGGACCTTGTTATCCGAAATAAAGGTGTTGAGCGTTTGATCGAGGTCAGCCAATTCACGCATCGTTTTCATGGGCCTTATTTCAACGCCGAATGTCTTGACTTTAACCATTAAATCCTCCTTTTGGGCTTCGTAAGCCGTTACTCCTGCCTTGAATATACCGTGTTACTGTCCTTTAAGCAAGGGCATTCTAGGGAAGAACCGGGGCACCCTCTGCTTATATTCCTCGTAATCATTTCCAAACCGCTCTGAGAGTTCTTTTTCCTCAAACGGGATAATGAAGGCATTGCTCGCAACATAATCAAGCATGGCAACGATTCCCACAGCAACAACACCCGTAAGAAGGAAGGCCCCGGAGAGCATCATGGTATGTGCCAGATATGTTGGATGCCTGACGACAGAAAAAGCGCCTTGTGTGACAAGGATTTGCCCGCTCTTTTCAGATATTTCCGGCAGGCCCACAAGAGCACGAAACCCAAGGAGTTTGCCGGTCCATACATGGAGGGAAGTGCCGATAAAGATGAGGAACATACCCGCTATATTTAGAGCGTGGGCAAGGACTATTTTATGGCCAAGCAGGAACCCCCTCTGAGAGCTCATGAGATATGCCAGCGGCAGCCATGCGACAATGGGAAAGATGTACGTCAATCGGCCGATTCTTCTGAAAAACCCCGTAGCGCAATGAACCGGTATCCAGAAAAGGGGGATTATCGGCCAAAGGACAATCGTTAACAACGCAACAGAGTCTGTCACCACTATTCCTCAACAGACTTGAGGGCCTTCTGTTGTTTGCACCTGAGGTTAGCTCTCTCTGTCAGATGATACTGAATGAAAAAATCGTGCGCATCTGCTCTTGACATATCTCATTGTAAGCTATCCTTTTATCACAGGAACACTTCATCGCAAGAAGAAAGGGCAGGAAATGGTATTTTCCTCAACACCCTTTTCTGCCCCTCCTCTTTGATATCCTTCGTTGCCTGACCAGCAACGTTAGCTCTTTCAGCTCTTTCACTTGTGGCATACTTTCCGAGGATTGTCAGCCACTGACTTTTTCAGCTTTCCCCAAAACGCAGCCTCCCTGTCAAGAGCCTCTTTGCTCACCGTCTTTTTCATCCTTCTTCACCTCCTTTCCTCCCGTATAAACGGTATTCTCAGTATAGGGCATTACCTTATAAATATTTTTTCCCATAGCTTTTATCTCTATGATATCACTTCTATGTCCACTGTCAAGTTTTATTTTTAGCGTTTTTCTTGGGAGTTTTATATTCCGGAAAAAGCTCCGGGGGAACGATAGAACAATGTTGGGAAGGGGATAGTCGTAGAGGCGGTCAGCATCATGTTCTGCCCGCCTCCATGCATATATCCGAATTCTATGTTACAAAAATCGTTGCCTTCTTAAGCTCTTCATTGAGCGTATGAAGTTGGCTGTGGTGCTTCTCTTCGTCCACAAGGAGAGCGGAGAGGATGTGGCGTGTTATCGCACGTTCGCTTTTTTTGAGGGCATTATTCGCAAGAGTAATCGATTTCGCCTCCACTTGCATATGTTTACTCAGTAAAGCAGAGATGGGGGCAAGCTCATCAGGGCTGAGATGTACAGCCTCTTTCGTAAGGTTATCAATTATCATCTGCAGCATAATTTTATGTTTCCCCGAATCGTGCTTGATCATCTCCATGGTCGTCTTCACGAGGGGATTTCCCCCTCTTTTGATCAAGTGATCAGCGCTCGCTATGGTTTCCTCTTCCAATGCCTGCCACTCCCTGATGAGTTTAAGAAACTCCTCACTGTTTTCCATGGACTCTTTCATAGTTTCACCTTTCTTCTCTCATTTCAATCGCGCTTCAGCTGCGGCCCAGCTGATGTTCTTAAAAAACGCCTCTATGTAGTCAGCCCTCTTCAGTCCATAATCGAGCATAAAGGCATGCTCAAATACATCCATAATCAGAAGCGGACTGCACCCGGCAGGATGTGAGACGTCATGTTCATTTATCCAGAAATTTATGAGCCTCCCCGATGAAGTGTCCTGATAGAGTACCACCCAGCCTATCCCCCTCATCGCACCCGTCCCCCGGAAATCCTTCTCCCACATTTCAGGGCTCCCGAAACTCTCCGCCATCTTTTGGGCGAGTTTGCCGCCCTTGTTCATGCCGCCTTTTCCGCCCAAATTCTCAAAATAGTACTCATGGAGCCTCATCCCGTTAAACTCCCAGCCAAGTCTCCTCTTCACCTCAGCGAATTCGATTGTTCCCGTTTTTGCTTCCTTCAGCATCAGATCGAGGGTATCGAGCACCTTATTCGTATTCGTGACATACCCCTGATAAAGGGTAAAGTGATTCTTTAACAATGCCTCGCTGAACCCCTCCATTCCAACCAATTTTGAATAGTCCTTTGGTGCGTACGCCATGCCTCTCCTCCTTGTTTTGTGTGGTGTTTTATGATGCGCTTCGACCAAGAAAAGTAGCTCTTCATTCCAATCCTATCACCTTCATGACTGTGAAGCAGGGCATTCCCTCACCTCTTCAAAAAAACTTTATCATAATCGGGATGGTTAGATACTTCCGGAACAATTTCTATGTACCGTACCGTGTCCTTAGGAAGAGAGAATTCTTCTCGTCGGGCGCGGCAGGATCGCTCCCGTCCCCTCTGCAAAGAGAATATCACATCCCGAGAGAATGTCAAGGGCCGATAGAGGACTTCTTAGGCCATTACCACGAGATGACCTTGTCATAGGTAAAGATGTCCTCGATGATACTGTCATAGGAAAGCTCGCCCGCAATGAGGTCAAGAACCTTCATCTCATTGCTCCGAGATTGCCTCTCGATGATCTTTCGTATGGTTTCATCGGGCTCTGATTTTAAAATATAGAAAATCTTCATGTCTGCTTCCCTAGACAGGGGGAAGGTTTATAAAACAATAACCCTGTCAGCATGCTGATTCATAAGAGCATTGTTATACTGACTTCCACAGGCTATCTCCCCGGATATCCCTTGTTTTGAAACTCCAAGGGAATGGGTGCTGTGGTCACAAAAGCACATCGATGCACCCTCGATCTTACAGAGATCCTGAAAGGAGCGCTTCCCGAGAAGCCTGACCCCGTCATCCATGGCAAATATGGTCACTTCATGGCCTTTTCTGACTGCCGCTCGGGTAAGTCCGATGATGTGATCGAGATTTCTGTCCGTGTTTACCAAGATCCCAAGCTTCATCGGTTCACCTCCACGAGGTTTTCTCTTTCCCCAGATCCTGTTGTCGACGCTGAGACTTGCAGCAAGACAGCGCAGCAGGCATACGTCGGTTCCGGTCATGAAGCAGATGGAACGTCGCGTACGTATAGGTATAGCACCGTCCTGCCCCCCTCAGAGACACAGCGTCTCATATATATTTGTATCGTTTCTTGATCCCGTTGTCAAGAGGTGAAGCACACATTATAAGAATTCTGCCGCCTTTCAGCTCAGGGTCAGGTAGCCCGAGAGTCACGTCGGATATCTCAGTAACTCTTGAAGATGTCACGCTACACCGTCCACCCTTGATTTGCGCGCTCGATCCTGTATACTGAAATAATGCTACTCACCGAGAATGCACTTACGGTTCTCCAGGCAAGGTACCTTCTCAAGGACGAACACGGTACTCTCATAGAAACTCCAGACGGACTTTTTCGAAGAGTTGCCTCCTCCATCGCCTCCGCGGAAAAGCTCTATGGTGAAGACCCGGGTATCTGGGAAGAGAGATTCTATTCTCTCCTGAGCAACCTCAAATTCCTCCCGAACTCTCCTACCCTCATGAATGCAGGCAAGGATATCGGACAGCTTGCCGCCTGCTTTGTGCTTCCCGTTGATGATTCTATGACCAGTATCTTCGAAACCTTGAAGAACGCGGCCCTCGTTCTGCAAAGCGGCGGCGGAACGGGCTTTTCGTTTTCCCGGTTGCGACCAAAGGCGGATGTTGTCCGATCAACCGGCGGAATAGCAAGCGGCCCGGTCTCATTTATGAAGATATACAACGCGGCAACAGAGGTCATAAAACAGGGTGGTGCACGGCGGGGCGCAAATATGGGTATTCTTCGCATAGACCATCCGGATATCCTCGATTTCATCAGGATCAAGAGGAACGAGAAGGAGCTGATAAACTTCAATATATCCGTGACAGTCACCGACGCCTTTATGAATGCCGTGAAGAAAGACGACGAATATGACTTGATAAACCCTAGAAGCAAGACTGTTTCAGGAAGATTAAAGGCAAGGACAGTCTTTGATGAGATCGTTGCGAGTGCATGGCAGACAGGAGATCCCGGACTGGTATTCATCGACCGGATCAATCAGTACAACCCGACGCCCCAGTTGGGAGATATGGAAAGCACCAACCCCTGCGGGGAACAGCCGCTTCTTTCATACGAGGCATGTGTCCTCGGCTCGCTGAATCTCTCGAAATATGTTGTAACAGGGGGCTCTGTTGCCGGTCGATCGTTGTCGGCCAAACCCGTGAAAGATCGAGTTGATTTCGGTACACTCTTTGAGGACATAAAAACAGCGGTGCGGTTCCTCGATGACGCCATCGATGTGAACCACTATCCCCTCCCAGCAATAGAGACCATGCATAAAGGGAACCGGAAAATCGGTCTTGGTGTCATGGGGTGGGCGGATATGCTGATACTCCTCGGCTTCCCGTATAACAGTAAAAAGGCGTACGAACTTGCCCGGGAGATAATGAACTTCATCAGCGATACGTCGCGATCGACCTCTGTTGAGCTCGCAAAAAAAAGAGGCGTTTTCCCTCATTTCAGAGGATCCGTATTCGATGCACCCGGTATGCCGCATCCGAGAAACGCCACAACCACTACTATTGCACCGACGGGGACCCTTTCGATCATAGCTGATTGCTCAAGCGGCATAGAGCCTCTTTTCGCCCTCGCATACAAGAGGCTTATCCTCGATACAGAGCTCACCGAATCGAACAAGTTTTTTTTCAGGGTTGCGAAGGAAAGAGGGTTCTACAGTGAAGGGCTCGAAGAGACGATCATCCGGAGGGGCAGCGTCACAGGACTAAAAGAAGTACCAGCAGATATCAAGCGTCTTTTCAGAACAGCCAATGAGATTGCACCTGAAGACCATATAGAGATGCAGGCAGCATTCCAGAGATACACGGATAATGCCGTGTCAAAAACCATAAACCTCCACCATCGGGCAAAGAAAGAAGATGTGTATCGCGCATTCCTGCTTGCCTACGACAAAGGTTTAAAAGGCATAACGGTTTTTAGATACGGAACAGCCAAAAGGGGTACTCTCGTCAGATATACCGCCTCTGATTGAACAATCAGAGGAGCAGCATCGTCCATCCTGGGCAGGATGCCGGGGTGGCGTTAGGAGTCCCGGGTTTTCCCAGGGCCCTGCAGTTCTCTATAGTCTAACAGGATGGAAAGTGGAGAGCCGCCAGCCAATAGAATACAGGAAGTCCTATACCAGAAGACAGGTTTATGGAAAGAATATACGGATTTCTTCCTTCAAGAGCTTTCTTATCCGACGGGAGGAAGCGGCCTTACGGTTATTCAGAAAGTCCGACAGTTTCAGGTTAGGATGAGCGCTTGAAAGCAGATGCACCTGGTCATCTTCCCCCTTACACTCACCGTTCCAGGAGGCGCATATCAGGATATCATCGTGGGCATGTTCATCGGCATTCCCGACATTTCCATCTTCATGGTCATCCCCCATTTGCCTTCCCGCATGGTGGGTTCCCCCAAGACACCGTTTACACAGAGAAGTGACACAGCAACAGTTACAACTGCGCTCATCCTGCAAAATATTAGGATTCCTGCTCGATAATGATTCCATGCATTTGTAAGACAAACTCTGATAGAGATTAGAGAAAATATGAGACGAAAAAATCAGACTTTTACCGATTGATTCGGAGGGGAAATTACGATAAATTAACCATAAAGCGTTTCACTGACATTTGATGAAAGCATTGAGATGTCTTAATTTATGCCTCTTCATTGTTTCAGGATGTAGGATCAATGAGGCGGTTTGTGTGACGACCGGCTTTAAGGGCTATAAAAAGCGTCTATTCTCTGCGCAGAGCATTGCGAAGGACAAAGAGGACAGCCTCCTTTCTGCGCATGCCTGCGTGGAAGATTAAGATTCGAGGAGGCATGTATGAGTTGTCCATATTTTAGGGAAGGATATTTCGGCGAGTGTGCGTCATCGACATCGATGTACGTTCCCTCCATCGACAAAATGGAGAGACACTGTTTTAGCGATGATTACAGACTTTGTCTGAATATCTCCGCTTATCCGTTCGGTCAGCAAATTCTGTATGGTGTTTCTCAAGAAGGTGCCGGTGAAGAAAATAGAACTCTCGTGGGGTAGTCGGCTGAACAGATATACCAAAAGTTATGAAGTGTCCAAAGACGGCAGGATCATTATTTATCCGTCTTTATACGAGATAAAAGAAAGCAAACTTGGACGTCTTCTTAAGAAGATACTACACGTCAAGAAAGAGCAATAGTTCATTTGACCATCCCGCAAGACCCCCGGACATCTCTCCGTCCAGATGTACGCAGAGAAGGTGATGAGGCACACCTGTCCCACGTATCAGGCTACTTCAGGAAAACATTAGGATTCCTAGTGCAACTCTTGATAGAATATGTTCTCCGGAAGTAATTTCAAGGATACTTTCCTAAGTGCTTGCTGATTATGTGGCATCATGCCGCCCGCTAATCAGGGGACCCCGGCCGATCAGCCGATGGAAGAACGGGATCCGGAAAAGGCGAAGTGTATATCCTGCACCCGTTGCTACAAAGCAGGACTCGAGGGATTGGGTATTGGTTGCAAAGTGGAAAGAAGGCTTAAAGAGATGGCGGAGGGCGTTCAGCGGCATGATGCCGCTGAACAGTGTGAAAGTAAATCTAAAGAACGCCGGCCGTGATGGATCGCCATTGAAGCCAAAAGACCTGCTTATAGCCAGCATCAGCAAAGGCGAAATAGTGAAGGACGCACCCGGCAACACGCTGGCAGTTATCTGCAATGTCAAGTTTATATGGAAGAAACCAAAGGAAGCATGACCGCTAAGCGCACCGCCTTCAAAGTGCTTGGCGCGATCAGCTTTTCACATTTTCTAAACGATACGATCCAATCGTTGATCGTTGCTATCTATCCGTTGCTCAAGGGCAGGTTCCAGCTCAGTTTCGCGCAGATCGGCCTGATTACCCTGAGTTACCAGCTTACCGCTTCCCTGCTCCAGCCAATGGTTGGGCTTTACACCGACCACCATCCGAAGCCATACTCATTGGTCTTCGGAATGGGTTGCACACTGGTCGGCCTTGTGGTCTTGGGAACCGCGCCGAACTATGGCACGCTTCTCCTGGCCGCCGCACTTGTCGGAACAGGCTCATCGATCTTCCACCCGGAGTCTTCGCGCGTTGCTCGTATGGCATCAGGTGGACGGCACGGGTTGGCGCAGTCGATCTTCCAGGTCGGCGGCAATATGGGCACCTCGATGGGCCCCCTGATGGCCGCGTGGATTGTTATCCCCTACGGGCAAGGCAGTGTTGTATGGTTCTCACTCGTTGCTCTGCTCGCAATCGCAGTGCTCTGGCGGGTGGCAGGCTGGTATAGGCGTCGCCAGGCACTAATTGCACACAAGGCTGTGGCTCACAAAGGGTTGCACCCGATTTTGCCGGCACGCACGGTTTTTGTGTCCATGCTTATTTTGCTGGTCCTGATATTCTCTAAGTATTTTTACCTGGCTAGCCTGAGCAGCTATTATATTTTTTACCTGATGCACCGCTTCCACCTGTCTGTGCAATCTGCGCAGGTGCATCTTTTCGCCTTTTTATTTGCAGTTGCATCAGGCACTCTTTTGGGCGGACCCATCGGCGACCGTATCGGCAGAAAACGGGTGATCTGGATATCGATCCTGGGCGCGGCACCGTTCGCTTTGGCTCTGCCCTATGCAAGTCTGGCAGGGACCGGCATCCTAGCTTTTATTATTGGGTTCATCCTCGCTTCTGCCTTTTCAGCCATCCTCGTGTTTGCGCAGGAACTTATTCCGGGGAAGGTGGGTACTGTCTCCGGTCTCTTTTTTGGTCTTGCCTTCGGCATGGCTGGAATCGGCGCCGCAGTACTCGGCAAACTCGCTGATCATTATGGTATCGAATTCGTTTATCATGTATGCTCTTATCTGCCCTTGCTCGGCATTTTTACCGCATTTCTGCCGGATCTCCGACACCGGCAGTGAGTGCCCACCCTGCTAAACCTGGTGGCAGGATACAGATGACGCCTGAAGACCATATCGAGATGCAGGCGGCATTCCAGGAATACACGGATGCTGCCGCGTCAAAAACCATAAACCTTCCCCATCGGGCAAAAAAGGAAGGTGTGTATCGCGCTTTCCTGCCTGCCGACGACAAAGCCTTGAAACGCATAACGGTTTTTAAATACGGTTCAGCAAAGGGCACTCTCGCATCAGATATGCCGAATCTGATTGAATTTTACCCACAACCAAGCTTTGACAGTCGTCACTCACTGATTCTTTGACACGCCGCGTCTGAGCCACCGTTTGCAGGCCACCAGGAATCCACGTATAGTGAAGAATAACTCAGACAGATACGGGTTTGTACATGTCATCTTCACCTTGAGCATGAATATGCCGTCCGTTATTTTGAGCCTGTTTATGCAAAGCGGGTCTGAGTATCTCCTGACTACGCCGGGGTTGGCGGTAAAAATAGCTTTGTAACCCACACTTTTTGCAGCCTCAACAGCTTCCTTGCTGTATGCTCCATAAGGCCAGCATAAGCATTCGCAGGGCTTGCCCAGTTCTTTCTCAATAATTTCCTTCGAGTCCCTGAGTTCGGTTATCAGGTCAGCCATTCGGATATCGCTACAGAGCACGTGGTTGGCTGTATGCGAGTGAAATTCCACGAGCCGGCTTGCAGCGATATCGTTTACTGATTCCCATCTGAGGTAGATTTCTTTTTCTCCCTGCAAGCTCAAAGAAGCCCCGTCATCTTATATCATAGAATAGTTCACAGCTCTATTTTTGTAAGAGGCCTTTTCAGTGCGATCAGTGATAAGAAATACCACTGCATGTATGCCGTATTTTTTTAATACCGGTAATGCATGGACATTATTATCCGCGTATCCGTCGTCCATCGTCACCAGAACGGCCTTCCGGTCCAAGACCAAATCGCCCTTGATGTATCGGAGCAACTCCTGACATTTAAGCGTCCTGTATCCGCGACGGCTAAGATATAGCATTTGGCGTCGGAACGTGTCGGGTCGAATGGTCAGATTCCCTTTTTTTGGATCTGGATTTGGATCGATATGATGGTACATCAGTACCGGCACTCGATTGATCATAATTATTCACGCATCCCAGAAGTTCAACGGCGTTGGACCGTCCAAAAAAGTCTCTAACGCCTGCCTCGAAAGGAAAAAACACGCCTCGGTGAATGTCTTGCTAATAAGCTCCGGGCCTTGGGGTATCGGCACGCTCGCTAAAATTGCGAGGTTTGGAAACCGCTGCGCTATTCGCATCAAAGAATCGAAGAAGGGCATCCTTCCATTCTTTCGCGTAATCGACACCGACACGTTTGCTTCTGGCAATTCGCGGCCGGTAATCTGGGTCATCCAACAAGAACAGTGCGTTTGTCGTCAGATCTAGGCCGTTATCAGAGCGGGTGATAGCAAACCCCCGTGCAAGTTTTCCGGGACCTGAGAGATCAGCCTTCCAGCCATTGAGAGGTTCGGCTGCCCGTATGAGTACGGCTTGGGCGTCTCCCTCCTCACCCGCAACGATATTGAACATTTCGTACATCCCATAGATGAGATAGACATAAGCATGACCCGCTGGACCGAACATGACCTCCGTTCGCCGCGTTCTACCCCGGGATGCGTGAGAAGCGCTATCGTGCGGGCCGACATACGCTTCGGTCTCCACTATGCGAGCCCGGTACTCTCTTCCACGAACCCGGCGAACGAGAATTTTCCCGATCAAATCCAGCCCAAGTTCGACCGAAGACCGCTGAAAGAACGAATGCCCGAGTTTTCTCAGTGAGTTTGTATCGCACGGTTGCTTGCATGCCTTTTTTTGCATCCTCGATCAGGCATCACACCGGGCGCTAACCACCGTCCATGCGGGCGTCCTTTTTTTCCCTTCGCCTTGATATCGCATCTTCATAAATACGCATCAGCAACTGAACCTCCCCATCCCTAAAAAGGGGGGGGTCTTCTTATGGTGACAGCGGTCTTTTCGGGGCTCTCGCTGCATCTATACGAGCATGAAGCTACAGCATCCCCGACGGCGACTGGTGTCCTTTCCCCGGTTCCCGACCGGAGCATAAGATTGGCAGGCGATCCGCTCTGTCTCAGGGCTTTCAGCCCAAAGCTGGCAGGCAGGGGCCCGCCACTCACAGATTGCTCCAAAATCCT
>JBEKCV010000001.1:0-151060 GCA_050014695.1 Thermodesulfovibrionales bacterium | reverse complement strand
GAGCTTCCCTGCTCTGAAATAGTTCCATGCAGTCCTGTATGACACGCCTATCTTCTTTGCGTACTCCGATAACTTCATGCAAATATTCTATCATAGTATCCTATATATTATAATAGATTTATTGAAGCTTAAGAATACTCCAGCAAGTTCAAACATTGCCTGCAGATGCGGTTCAATCCTGTAAGAACGATCATTCCCCCGACGGCCTTCGTCCCGTGGTCTCTCGTCTCGCAAGGAAGACTTCAAACATCATTTTTTGACTATTTGTGCCTTCACGGTGACGTGAGTTATAGCTCCTCCCCCTCCGCTGCCTTCACACCCGGCAAGTTTAATGTTGAGTGGCTTGCCGATGAATTTCCCCGGATGGATAGATTCCGCGACGTCCAGATCGAGCCAAAATATCCCACTTATCGTACAAAAGGTTATGTCGGTCGGGCACTGTTGCGACATAGGGAAATACGTCATTTCCCTTGAAGGCTCCATAAAAATCCCGTTCACCGTTGGTCTGGCCGTAATGCGGGCTGGTCCCGCAATAGGCGGAATTTGCTTTTCGAACAGCATCATCGCTTCTACCTCAAGCACACTCTTGGCGCCGCCCTCTCTAATCGTTGCCGTTAGCAGGGTCACTTCTCCGCCACGACAATTCGGAATAGTAACGTCTGCCCTAGAGGCAAAAACGGCATTTATTCCAGGGGACGTGTCCCATTCCGCAAAGACCGGTAACACCCCGCAGATAAGGCAAAAAAAGACCGTCACGACACGGACAACTGACGAACGCATAGTATCACCTTCCTCCTATCAGTCTTCTCAGGATGGTCGCTCCTGGATAGTTTGCGCCATACAGAAAAAGTATCCCGCTTCCCTTTTTGACGGACTCATCTTGGAAGCTTGGCAGAGTTCCTCTCAGTATATCTTCCGTTATTGCTTCGCGACCGAACGTATCTTCAGTGTCCCATCTTCGACAATAAAATCAACCGAGAGACGCTGTGAAAGCACCTTCATATCGTTCTTTTTCTTCGAGACCAACTCCATCTTCCAGGTAACAAGGGCACTGGCTTTATCCGGCTCCAGAGTTACGTGATCGACATTATATGCGAGAGACCGGCAGTCGAAGTTCTTCCATTGCTCCACCACGCTCTCTTTTTTCCCGGCTAACTCTTGAAATTGCCTTGAATATCTCGATTCCCAGAGTCTTATATCCTTATTCAGATTCGCCTTCTTTATATCTTCCAGCAGGGCGATGATATCTTCCCTCTGAACCGTCGCCTTCCCCTTATCATGAGCCTGCAGGGTTTCCGGCAAAGGAGGCGGCGGTACTCTCTGTTCTGTGCGGTTCTGAAGAAAAACCTGCCATGAGATTACCAGAGTCAGGATAACAGAAAGTGCAATGAGAAGATACGTCCTTCTCAGCCTCCTCACCCGGAAATAGTTCCGCGGCCTCTTCCCCGACAAGATATCCACAAGTATCCTTTTGTTTTTCAACTGAGAAAAAAGCATTTGGCAACGGCGACCTCGGGCATTAAAGAGCCCCCAAAAACCCGGCCTTCCACTCTGCCGAAGGTGTGCATCCAGATCACCGACCTCGCTCTCGATAGTCCTCTGCAGCTCATCAAGGGTCGCCTCAACGTGAGCAATGTTCCTGATGATATCCCCCATTTCATTCTCTTTCTTCTCGATGGCACGTAATGTATCAGGATGTTGGGGGTCCGCATCGCTGATGCGGAGCTGATCGAGGGACTTCTCTGTTTCAGACAGGCGCCCATTCAGTCGGTCTCTCTCGAAGAGCAACGCATAGACGAATCTATCTTCGATATCCGTTTTCAGATAATTTACTTCTATATCCTGAATCTCTTCACCGGCGGAGGAGTCGGCGAATGTTGTCGCCGCCCGCTGTCCTTTTTCCTGGGGACCTGCATTCACGCTCTCCTCAGGTTCGAGCATCACCGAGCACGTCTCACAGTAAAGCATATCGGGAGAGAACTCTTTCAGGCATTTCGGACATCTCATGATAAACTTCGGGGTCTCTTCCATAGGCTACATCGGATTGAAATCTTCTTCTGGTGGTGTCGGCTTTGGAGTCTTCTTCGGTTTCTTATCCGTCTTTGGCTTTGTCGGGGGATTCTCCTGCTCGTCGTTTGGTAGCGGTTCTTTTTGCCGCAGAGAATCGGCTGCTGGATTTCCCTCTTTCCCGGGCTCTTGAGCCGTTGCCGCAGGGAGGACCGGTTTCTCTTTTGTTCCCATATGGAAGATGAGCGGGTCAAGCATTTTCAACAGCACAGTCTTCTGGTCGGACGCAGAGGGTGATGAGCCGGCGCGGAAACGAATGTCCACCGCCTGCCACCAGAGGATTCTCGAATCCTTGGATGAGATGAGCTGCAATATGAGTTCATGACTCTGTTCCTTGTTGAGAATGACACCCTGAAGAACCGCATCCGCTTGAAGAGACTTCCCGAGACCGCCCAGAAGATCAAGCCTATCTTCAGGCATGAATGCGGAGATATCGCGCACTTTGCTGTCCATCTTGTCAACAGAAACAACAGACACCCGCGCCGAGGAAGCAATGACTTCAGCGGTTATTGCTTGCCATCCGGTATCATCCCCATAAAAGGGAGCGACAACGATGGAATGGATCTCCTCGATGGACGTCTTTTCCATGAGCGGAAGGCTGTTTTTCTGATCGCCTGAGCTGAAACCGGACGGGGCTTTGGTTGATGCACAGGCGTGCAGGAAAAAAAGGAGAACAAGAAGAAAGAATGTCCACCCCTTGTATTTATAAAAACACCTGTGACGCACGTTTACATTGTACACGAAAATCGATCTTCTTGTGAATTACCGCGACTGAGATCCGATTTCAGTCGGTGCTTCCATGCTTCACCGGCAGAACTTACCGGGCGGGACTGCTGCGGCAGAGGCCCTTGTCTCCACAGGCGTTTGTTCCCTCGGACTTCGGCAACCCGTTCGGGCTGTTCCGGCCTACTGTGTTTGTACTCGATTCAGCACTCGCTGACACTTCGCCAAAAGCCTCTTGTTCGACCTTCCGGGCGGCATTGCCGTGGCCGCTTAAGACCAGCCCGTTCTTTCATATAGGTCCATCCTTGGTCTCTTCTTCCTCATCTCTGTAGTCCCTTTTTCTCTTCATCGTCCTGATAAATCCGTATGCCGTAAGAAGGGCAGCAATGAAAAAGAGAACCTCATAAAAATCCTTGCTGATATAAGCAAACCATGAGGTCTCTTTCTTGAGATAAGACCGCCATCTGCTTTCAAGTTCACCGAGTGAGATGGAAAGACTCTTTTGGACAGCTCCTTCCAGATTATCGCCGCGCCTCAAATATTCCAGTATACTCAGTACCCCCGAAGCACCAAACTCCTTGCTGATATAGTCAACAATGCTTTTGCCCTCTTCATACGCAAGGAGGACGTTTTCCCCCTCGGAAGGGAATCTGTCCGTTAACTCACTGATACTGATAACCCTTCTTGTGAGCGTTGCCTCTTTGAGAAGCGATTGCCTTCCATCCGTCATTATTTCCGCTACACCTCCATTCACCCACTGGCATATCCCTTCGTCAAGCCATCGCGGGAGATTCCGATCTTTGATATGGTGATGAAGCTCGAGATGACACAGCTCATGCTTCAAGGTGGTCTCAAGGGTAAAAGGATGCACATTCATTCTTGAATAGTCGATCACGATAAGATTTTTCTCGGGAATCGCAAGAGCGACAATAAGGTTACTGCCCGAAATTCTCCTGAAGGTATCACTGTCTCTCATCAATACAACCAGGGGCCGAACATCCTCGTGCCATCCCAGGCTCCTTACCAATTCTCCCTTAACCACGGGATAGATCTTCACGAGCTCACCTGCTACTCTCCGCAAGGGTTCGTCAAACTGAACAATGATTTCGTCATTCTGTAAGTAACGGTCTTCCGCGTACGAATGATGGACAGAAATCAGAGGGGGGAGGAGCAGAAGAAGAACGAACAATACACGCCGTGCGACCATTGCTCTCACGTCCCGAGGCACCTTACTTCCGTGATGCCTTTTGTCCGAAAAGGGGTACCCTTCCCGCTCTCATTCCCGTCAGACGCAAGTCCCATGAGCACCCGTCTCTTGAGATCGATCACTTCATCCCTGTACCCTGTGCCCCGAGATGACCACCCGTCAGGGCAAGGCTCATGGAGTGTTCCATGGCGCTCCCGGTCAAAGACCACACATCTGAAATGTTTTCCAACAAAGACGCTGCGATATGAGTCGACTTGTCCGTCAAAAACGGCGGTAGCCTGTCCCTGCATGATTTTTTATTATACCGCACATCGTTCTTGAATGGTTCAGCGGGACTAAACCACATCAGCGCAAGGTTGGAATTATTGTGCTGGAACCCGTATTATACAAAGACTATGAAAACTCACTCAAAACCCTCTGTGGACATCTATGCCGATGGAGCATGTAGCGGGAATCCCGGTGTCGGCGGCTTTGGCGCCATATTAAAATCAGACGGCAAAACAAAGGAGCTTTCCGGCTGCGACGAGGCATCCACCAATAACAGGATGGAATTACTGGGGGTCATTTCAGCCCTGGAAGCTCTGAAAAAACCTTGCAGGGTGAGGGTCTCCACTGATTCGACCTATGTTGTTAAGGGCATGACCGAGTGGATCAGAGGATGGATACGAAGAGGCTGGAGGAACTCCCAGAAAAAAGAGGTTCTGAACAGAGATCTATGGGAACGGCTTCTGAAGGCATCAGAACCGCATGAGATCGAATGGGTATGGATAAAAGGTCATAACGGGCATCGTGAGAATGAAAGGTGCGATGAGATGGCGCGGGAAGAAATAAAACGATGCAGAAAGTCAATGACTCCAAGCGTGGGCGAAGCATGAAGAAGCCCGAACTGCTCGCTCCCGCAGGTGACTTCGAAAAACTGAAGACCGCGATCCACTATGGGGCAGATGCCGTTTATCTCGGGGATTCACGGTTCAGCCTGAGGGGCAAGGCAAGGAATTTTTATCCCGAAGAATTGAGAAGGGCCGTCCGGTATGCCCATGAAAACAACGTTAAGGCCTATGTAACCGTCAATATCTTTCCGCACAACAGGGACATCAATGAGATCGAGAAACATATTGAGGTCCTCAACGACATCAACCCTGATGCGGTTATCCTTTCAGATCCGGGAATCTTCGTGATGTTCAGGGAAAAAGCTCCGGGAATAAATGTCCATATCAGCACCCAGGCCAATATCACCAATAAAGAAGCTGCGCGTTTCTGGGAAGGCCTCGGAGCAAAGAGGCTCGTGCTTTCGAGGGAGTTATCCATCAATGAGATACAGGAAATTCGGGAAAACACTTCCGTTGAAATCGAGGTTTTCGTCCACGGTTCCCTGTGCATCTCCTATTCCGGCAGGTGTTACATAAGCAGTTTCCTCGCTTCGAGGAGCGCCAACAGGGGAGAATGCACCAACTCGTGCAGGTGGAACTACGCTCTCATGGAAGAAAAAAGGCAGGGAGAATATTTTCCTGTATCCGAGGACAACAGGGGAACCTATATGATGAGTTCCAAAGACCTCTGCATGATCGAGCATCTGCCCCTCCTCATGAAAGCCGGGGCGGACAGTTTCAAGATCGAAGGCAGGATGAAGGGGATCAATTATGTGGCTGGTGTCGTTAAAACGTACCGGGAGGCCATTGACTCGATTGACGACGCAATAGAGTATAAGGCGCATTCTCGTTGGCTCAGGGAGCTCTCCATGTTCAGCAGCAGGGGATACACAACAGCGATGTTTTTTGGTAAACCCTCCGACCGTGATTACAATTTTGACGGAGAAAGCTATCGGATGACTCATGAATTGGTCGGTGTCATTCTCGATACGCGTGGTGGAACCGCAAGGATCGGTTTGAGGAGCAAGCTTCATGTGGGCGATCCCATTGAATATCTTTCTCTCGGGCTTGAGGAGAAAATATTCGAGATTGAGTCCATGAAAGATGAAGACGGAATAGATATCCCTTCGGCAAAAAACGGAGACGTTATCGTCATTGAAGTGCCGGAAGGCGTCAGGAAAAACGACATGATGCGCAGGGATCGGGATGGTCAATCATCCGCCACTAAGACTCTCAGGAGATTTTAGTGGGGGCTTGCCGGAACAGGCTTTGCATTGATCCAGCCGGCGGCTGTCCTGCTTCTTCTGTCTTTCCCTTTGGAGTCGCACCGCGGGCGTCACAATCGCCGCCATAAGAACGATCCTTTTTTCATTTCTCAGCAGCTCTTTTTTTATTTCGTCTGACAAACCATGTTTTCATTCCAAACTTTCAGCTTTAAGGCAATGAAGTTTATTATTTCCTGATGTTCCTCGGCACCGCGATCTTTCACCCGAAGAGGGTCTCCAAAGGCAAAATATACCTTTTTCGAAGGGTCAATCTTGCCGAAGTCCTTAAGGTATGTGCCGTTACCCCATGCATCTGTCTTGAGCGCAATGGGAACGATGGGAACATTCGCTTTTCTTGCGAGTTTTACTCCCACCGTATTGAAGCCTGCCAGGTCAAGATCTGTTTTCCTTGTGGTCTGGGGAAAGATAATGATCGACCTGCCGCTCTTCAGTCTGTCAGCCCCGCCTTCTAGAACCGCCTTCAAATCTGCTCGGGGATTTGTACGGAGGACGGTGATAGGGTCTCTGGAACGCATGACATGTCCGAAGATCGGGTAATCAACCAAGCTTTGCTTCACAACAAAGGTCACATCCCGAAAAGGGGCGACGATCGAAGGAAGAACAAAGGTCTCAAGCGTGGACATGTGGTTTGCGATGAAAACACAGGGACCATCAAGGGAGGTGAAGTTATCGATACCGGTTATCTCGATTTGGACGCCGACGCGCTCAAGGGCGCGAAACACTTCAAGGCTGCTTTTCGCCCAATCGGCGGTGTCGTACCGGGAACGTTTTGCCTTAGCACTTGCCCTACAGACGATACCCAGGTCCTTCCAGTAAAAAAAGAACGAAGGAGAGAACTTCGCCAAGAGGGAAATCTCGCTCGGCCGTGTTCTATAGGAGCCATTTTTATAGGTGAGCCCTTCCAACGAAACACCCCTTTCGCTCACGATTTCTGCAGCAGTACGCCGTCAACCACCTCTTCGATCCACACTGCGAGACGGATTTCCACGGCATCCTTGGTGTCGTCAGGGAGGCCTTCGAGGTCGACCTTATTCATAGAGACGGCAAGACTACTTTCTCTTTAATCTTATTCGGGCCATAATGCCATTCGTTCAGAATCCGCGAAACCCTCGCGAGCTCCAGATTGTCCTCCGTCCTTGAAAGACTGAGGGAACGCCCGACATAGTTCAGTCCGATCGCGTACTCGGCAGCACTCGAACTTATCTTTGAGAGCGTCTCAAGTTCTTTGCTGGCTATCTGCTGAACCGGAGAAGGCATCTCTGCGGTGAGGATCATCTCACGCATTTCGCCGGGGGCAGCCGTCTCGCAATTCTTAAAGATACGCATTTTTCTCGTCTGACCGAAAAGCTGGATCACCTTTCCTCCACCTTGACTCTCAAGGCATATTTTATTATCTTACCTCTAAACCAGGTGTTTTTTGTCCGTCCGCCGGAGAATGAGTGAACTGTTGCATCAAAATCATGTTTTGCTTCATTTTGCAATACCTACCATATATAATAAGCTATGATTGGGATTCAATCCAGTATCAGGCAGAAGATAATACTCGGTTACTACGCTCTAGTGGTTATAACCATTAAACTCTTAAAAATATGCATCGGGAAGCCCCTGTTGCATATGGTGAGTCTGTAACCAGACTCTCATCAATTGATGGCAACAATAGGCAGGGGGACAGTGGATAAGGACGCGTATCACAAGCTTGAGCGCCTGAGAGAAGCATGCGACGGCGCTGCGAATGTCAGCGTTATAATATACGCGAACCCGGACCCCGATGCGCTTGCGAGCGCGCTCGCCCTCCAGAAGCTCCTTGAGACTAAAACATGCACGGTCAAGATAGGGTATACCGGGGCAGTCGGGAGGCCCGAGAACGCCTCTATGATACGGCAACTAAAGATACCTGCATTCCCGATAAGCGAGACGGAAGCAGCCCAGTCCGACGTTGTAGCGTTGGTTGACTCCCAGCCACAATTTTTCGTCGACTTCAACCTTCCGCGCTGCGATATCGTGATAGACCACCATCCTGTCACGACTCCAGTCACGGCCAGGGTTGCCGACATACGGCCCACCTACCTATCCACTTCTTCCATCATGACGGAATACCTGAGGGCAGCGGGCGAACGGCCCGTAAAAAATCTCGCAAGCGCACTCTTTTACGGGATTAAAACGGACACAAGGCATTTCATGGGCGACATGAGCCGCGGCGACGTTGAGGCCATAAGATGGCTCCTGCGCGGGGCAGACCGGGATATCGTCAAGCGGATAGAATTCTCGCAGTTCTCGCGGGAGGGATTAGATTACTTCAGCATCGCGCTCGTCAGGAGACGTTTTGTGAACGGCGTCATGTTCTCGCATTTAGGGCCGGTCCCGTTCTTCGATGTTTGCGTGCAGGTGGCGGACTTCTTCATCCGGGTCGAAAACGTATCCTGGGCGCTGGTTACCGCAGTGGTGGGCGATACGCTCGTGATAGTCTTTCGAAACGACGGCATCAAAAAGGACGCAGGCTTCCTGGCTCGCATGGCCTTCAGCGGCTTAGGCAGCGCGGGCGGGCACAAGGACATGGGACGCGCAGAGGTTAAGCAGGATGTCCTGCCCAAAGGGCTTCTTCTGTCAGATAACATAGGCGTAGAGGAATTCGTGCTAAGCTCACTTGCAAGGATCGATCCTGTTTTCCTTCCGGTGCTTAAATCCATTAGAGTATGATGGCTGCCGTTTTCCAGCTTTCCAATACGCGACTGGCCCGACTTAAGAATGGCAGCAGAACGACCTACGCCATATGGGACCTCTTTCATAACGCCAGAAATGTTTTCCCTATTTGAAGAAATCCATACCAGATATTATGATTCCCACGATATCAATGCCTTCGCTATAATGTCTCCGTGATTCACAGCTGCATCTTCTTACTGGATGCCCCGTTTTCTGATCCGAGTTCAGTGGAAATGATGCATATATTGTTTGCCACTGAACTTTTTCTATAACGAATTATTATTGGGAACTTTTAACCGTTTTTTGCTTCAGTCTCTTTACCAGTTCTTCATATGAGCTGGAACTAATGATATCGTTGAACTGGGTCCTATAGTTGTTCACGATGCTCACACCCTCGACTATGATGTCGTACACTTCCCATTTGTCTCCCTTTTTGAATATCTTGTATTCCACAGGTGTCTCGCTTCCCTGAGTGCTTCTAATTTTGGTCTTTACGACCGCGTAAGCCCCCCCCTCCTCTGTATCACCCACATATATAACCTTTTCGTCTTGGTATCTTTCTATCTTGCGTATATACGTGTCCTCTAGTAGGTCGGAAAACAACGCAACGAATTGTTTCTGTTCATCCGGGCTTCTTTTCTTCCAGTAAATCCCCAATGAGCGTTTTGCCATCTCCGCGAAGTCGAACCTCTTTTCGATCGTAGTGCGAATCTTTGCCTTTCTCTCCGACTCCTTTCCCGGCTTCTTGAGTTCCCTGTCATTTAAGATCTTGATGACATCATCGATAGTCTGTCTTATCTGGTCTGTCGGTTCGCCCGCAGAGGATTTCAGAGGAAATGTCATGACGAGCAAAAGACTGGCTACGACAAGCAGCAATGATTTCACGTAAACCTTCATGCTCATAATTCACCTGATCCTTCCCTTATTAATAGTTTCAGATTAACTGCTCCACATCGCCAACCGATCCCGTCTCCTTCCTCGCCATCAAGATTTTTTCGGCCCCGGGATGATCGGAAAGCTCCCTACGCTCTGAGTTAAGCCTCACGCTAACAATACTAGACCTTCCTTCTTTTCATCTTTTCCTCCCACCAAATTGCGAAAGCTTATCTCTCTTTTGATAGGCTTTCTCAAAATGTTAACTTCACATAAATATTCAGAGTGTAAAGCTCCGTAGTTGCTGATTGTCACCGCTTCGACACCACCTCGTGCTTTACCCCGAAGTACAAAAGGGGTTGAAGTTACCTCTATCTAGCTTTCAAATTTACATACTTAGCACTATAGATGCCGTCTATCTTCCGCAATTGTTTAAGTATCGTGTCGTCAACAGGTTCATCAACGTTGAGGATCATTACGGACTCACCACCTGCCTGTGCCCGAATTTTTCTTGCCACCTGCATCATGGATATATTAATGTTCTCTTTACTCAACAATGTTGTAACTTGAGCGACCATACCCGGTTTGTCTTTGTGAGGCACAATTAACATATGCTCGGCGGGTTCAATACTCGTGTGATATCCATTAAATCTAAGAATTCTTGGAATATCCTTTCCTAGGATGGTTCCTGTCGTCTGATTTGTTTCTTTATCCGTAGTCAGAATGACTTTTAATAAGCTCAAGTAACTTTCAGAATCTGTTAGAGTTGATTTCTTGACTCGAACTCCACTTCGTTCAGCCAGTTTAGGAGCATTAACATAATTTACTCCCTCACGACTGCAGCATAATATCCCTTTAGTGACTGCAACTACCAAGGGAGACAGATCTAGCTTCGCTAATTCACCGCAAGCAACAATTTCTATCTCCTGTGCCGCGCCATTTGTAGCTTGTCTCACCAGAGCTCCCAAGTTTTCAGCGAGCGCCATATAGTGTTTAACAGGTTTAAATATTTCAGGCATTAGGGAAGGAATATTCACAGCGCTTCTTGCAGGCAATCCTTGAGCAATATCACGAATTTGCTCGGCTACATCGATAGCAACGTTTATCTGTGCTTCTTCTGTGCTTGCTCCCAAGTGCGGGGTAAGAACAACTTTGTCCCCGAGTTTTAAGAGTGGAGAATCTTCAACTGGTTCTTTATCAAAAACGTCTATAGCTGCCATTTCAACCTGGCCGTTTTGTATTGCGTCAGTGAGATCAGCTTCATTTATGATTCCCCCTCGAGCGCAGTTGATAATTTTTACGCCTTTTTTCATTTTAGCGATAGCGTCTTTATTAATTAAATTAAGGGTATTTTTGTTCTTCGGAACATGTAACGTGACGAAATCCGCTGATTTCCATATATCATCGAGTGATGTTACATAACAAGCTCCCAACTCTCCTGCCTTATCTTCACTGACAAAGGGATCATACACGGAGACTTTCATGCCCATTGCCTTAGCGATAGCAGCTACCCTACTTCCCACTTTCCCTAACCCAATGAGACCTAAATTTTTATTGAACACTTCTTTACCGGTTAGTTTCGATCTTTCCCATTTGCCTCCCTTAATTGAAGCGTCAGCAATGGGGATATGTCTTATCATGGATAACATCATAGCTATGGTATGTTCAGCAGCTGCGACGGTATTACCCTCGGGGGAGTTAATGACAATTATTCCTTTATCAGTAGCCGCTTCAATATCAATATTATCCACGCCAACGCCCGCTCTACCTATCACTTTTAATCTGTTTGCAGCTGAAATCAAATCTTTAGTGATTGTTGAAGAGCTTCTAATCATTAAAGCATCGTAATCGTTGATGATCGCCTTGAGATCTTCAACTGTGAGCACAGATTTATAATCCACTTCGCAGAACTCTTGTAAAATTGTTACCGCGATCTTGTCAATCTTGTCGGTAACTAATACTTTGTAACCCATATTTTTTCTACCTTTCTCTGTGAATGTCCGCAAACTCATGCCGTCTACACTTGAGAGATACTCTGCAAGACCTCTCTCCCCAAGGCTTTCCTTTGCCCATCCCTCATCTGATCCGCCCAACATTCTTCGCTGGAAAAACAGTATTGTTCTCTTGCAACAAAGTATACAGGCATTCAAGAGACTTGACAACCCAGAAACAAAAAAAACCGAACGGGCTTATTTAATTACACGGCTCTCAGGAATGGAAATAGAACAGTTGTTCTTAACCTACTGCCTTCTGAAATAGATATACTTAAGTCCCGATCGGATAGTGGATAACTCAGTCGAAATTAATAAAATCCTGACCTTAGCACCTCTCCTGTTGAGTAACTAGCCGGTCAATGAGTGATGTTATTCTTTGACCACCAAGACAGAACAGGGTGTTTGGCCGATAACCTTTGCGGTAACGCTTCCCATCAAAAGTCTCCTGAGTCCTTTCCGCCCGTGCCTTCCCATAACAATCATATCCCCCTGTTTTTTTTCTGCCTCCTCCACGATAAACTGATCTGGTTCCTCCCCTTCGTGGACCATAATTTCACACTCAATCCCCTCTGTTTCCACGCAATCCTTTACTGATTCGAGTAAATGTTCCGCATCTTCCTCCGCCTTCTTCACAAGTTGAGGCGCGAGCGTTTCATACTCGGGATTGATCTCTACCACTGAAATAACATAAAGTCGCGTAGAACAGGCTTTTGCAAGATTCAGTGCCTCACGGAGGGCGGCTTCGCTATATTCCGAACTATCCTTTGCAAGAAGTATCTTCTTCGGAGCCGTGACCGGACAGCACCGTTTTTCACCCATATCAATCTCCTCCTGCTCTTTAAAAACTCCAACTGCCAACGCCCCGCTTGGATATAAAGGTTTTCCTGATAAAACCTAAGCGATGTTCTGTTATGCAACGTTGATGTTTCATTTAGCACCACGTTGATTTAATATCATGATACCATGCTGCAGTCGAAAGACAAATAATGAAAAATCCATAAATCTTTCTTGTCGATATGCTGGAGAGTTATGCGGTTGGTCGTGAGCGTTTTTCCCGTGCTTCGGCAACGTGGTGCCTGTCAGGCAACCCAAAGACTTCTCATGAAACGTTTCTTCGCCCGGATCTTGAGAAGAAAAGGCTATAGGAATATCTGGAAGAGGAGGAAAGTGACGCATGCACCTATGAGACAGCCCAGGATGACCTCCCAGATGGTATGTATTCCCGCGGTAACCCTGCTTCTCGCAACAGCCGCAGCGAGGATAAACGCGATCGCAGACACAAGGAGACTTCCTGCCGCATAGGTTATCGCAACCCACGCAGAAAAAGCCAGGGCCGAGTGTCCGCTTGGCATTCCGCCCCTCAAGGGAGTCCCTTTGCCTAAATACGTCTTTGCTATCACGACGAGGATAAGAACAAGGATGAATGCCGCCAGAACAAGCTCTTCACTGGAGTGCTTTGCTACCCGAAACCCTTCGCGGAAGGACCTGAAAATAGGCGGAGACAGGATTACATACCCTATGATAGCAGCACCAAAGGCGGTAATAAGAACAGCCCCGGCGGCCACATCCTTGGCAATCCGCGCCTTCTCGTTCTGTTCAGGAGACAACAGGTCAACCACTGCTTCAATGGCTGTGTTCAGAAGTTCGGCGAGCAATACTGCAATGGCAGCGAGTGCGACGAGAAGGAACTCGGTTCTCGAGATCCCCAGCATGTAGCTCACTATCAGGACTAACGCGATGGAATAGAAATGATATCGTATATGCCTTTCAGTCTTTGCCGCATAGAGTATGCCCTCGATTGCAAAATTAGCGCTCTTAATCCACTGCCTTAAGGGCATCTCGGAGTTCCTTTTCCCTCTTTACCATTTTTTGCCTCTGATACCTGTTCTTTTCATGGTCATATCCTATGAGATGGAGGAACCCGTGGACAAGGAGACGTTGCACCTCTTGCCGAAATGAATTCCCGTATGTCACTGCCTGCCTCTTTGCAGCAGGGAGATTTATGACGATATCCCCTATCAGGATCTCGCCCTTATCGGGAATCTCTTTCAGGTCGGCATACACGGGGAGCGAGAGAACGTCAGTTGTCATGTCCAAACTGCGATAACGGTAGTTGTGTTCTTTCATCCGCCTGTCGTCAACAAGCAGGATTCCGAGTTCAGCCCTTTGAAGGTTATATGATCTAAGAAGTTCGCGTGAATCCTTTTTGAGCTTCTGCAGGTCTATCTTTATAATCTTTTGGTGATTCCTTATCACTACCATCAACAGTATGTGGGAACAGGTGCGCTTCCCCTCCCAGCCCCCTTTCAGTATCCTTTGCGGCATTCCGTTTTGATTCCCCGCTAAAATTAAAACCGGGGTAGTCGATTCTCTTATGGAGAATCCCCGTTAGGATATAGGAAAAATGTCTTTTTATCTGAGATATGTCCTTCAGGGTCAGTTCGCATTCATCCAGTTGGCCTTCAAGGAAGATGTGGTTTATAATCCTGTCCACTAACGCAGCGATCCGCGCGGGGGTGGGGTCCGACAGAACCCGTGACGATGCCTCTACGGCATCCGCCATCATCACAAGAGCGGCTACTCTCGTCTGTGGTTTTGGGCCAGAATATCGATAATCATCCTCGGAAGGCTGGTGAACAGATTCCAGCCGACTCTGATCGTGGGGCCTTTTTGTATCGGTCTTGTGAACCTCAAATTGTTCCCTTGCCTTCTGGTAAAAATACGTTATCAGGGCATTGCCGTGATGCTGCTGAATGATATCGATGATTGACTCCGGCAGTTTCGCATGGCGGCCAAGCTCGACACCCTCTTTGACATGGGATACGATCGCCATGCTGCTCAGGTGCGGGGTGAGTTTCTCATGCTTGCTCACACTTCCCCCCTGATTCTCAACAAAGTACTCCGGCATCTTCATCTTTCCGATATCGTGATAGTATGCGCTCACCCTCGCCAGCAGGGGATTCACTCCGACAGCTTCCGCAGCAGATTCCACGAGATTCCCGACGATGACACTGTGATGATAGGTCCCGGGTGCCGCTATTAAGAGGTTCTTCATAAGGGGCTGATTCAGATCCAGGAGTTCAAGAAGGCTGATGTCCGTCGTGATATTGAATATATACTCGAAGATCGGGAGGGTCACGGAAACAATAGCGGTAATGCTGATCGCGGTTGAGAGAGAGAAGACAGTTGTCGATACCGTTTTTGCGGTAAATAGTTCGCCCTGGAATAAAAGAAGGATTATGGCGGTAACGGTATTTGCTATACCGCCGTAAAAACCTCCCCTGAGGAGCACCGAACGTTTTTTGCATCTGATAACGCTGAATGCCACTGTCAGACTCCCCACAAAGGCATAGACAGGATAAACGGTATCGTGGAGCCAAAGCCCGGAGAGGAGGCTGACGATAAAAGAGAAGAAAATGGCGGTGTGAAAATCAAAGAGCAGTGCAACAAGCATTGCTCCTGCCGGTATCGGCATGCCGAATACCGCTCCCTCCAAGGAAAGAGAGCCGACGCCCTTGGAAAGGTTGAGCAGAAA
Source organism: Thermodesulfovibrionales bacterium (assembly GCA_050014695.1). Classification (GTDB taxonomy): domain Bacteria; phylum Nitrospirota; class Thermodesulfovibrionia; order Thermodesulfovibrionales; family UBA9159; genus UBA9159. The sequence goes on along the minus strand of JBEKCV010000001.1, from coordinate 135,806 downwards.
ATAATGAAAGATCCTTCCCATGGCGACAGTGCCCACTATCATCACGCCTAGGAGAACCAACATACTCTCCTTCTTCATGTACTGGGGCTTATAACGCATGATATCCCGGTAAAGGATCACGAGGAGAAGACAGGCCACAAGAAACCCCCCAATGAACGCTTCCAGCCCGAGCTTGCTCTGAATAACAGCCGCAGAAAGCAGGGCAAAGGCGATAAGGATCGCGAACTTCCTCTTCTCGGTTACGTCACTGTGTTTTGGGGTTATCGGTGCTCCGTTTTTCATGCCTTTCATATGCCTTTACGATTTCCTGGACAAGTTTATGTCTCACAACGTCCAATTCCGAGAAATAGACGAACTGTATTCCCTCTACCCCCCTCAGGACGTGCTCTACCTCTATAAGGCCCGAGGCCTTCCCTTGCGGCAAATCTATTTGGGTCTTATCCCCGGTAATAACGGTCTTGGAATTAAAACCGAGCCGCGTCAGATACATCTTCATCTGTTCTGATGTTGTGTTCTGCGCCTCATCGAGGATGATGAAGGACTCATTGAGGGTTCTTCCCCTCATGAATGCAAGGGGGGCTATCTCAATAACTCCCCTCTCGATGAGCTTCCCAGCCTTCTCCGCATCAACCATATCGAAAAGGGCATCGTAAAGGGGTCGCAGATAAGGATTGACCTTCTCGTAGATGTCGCCGGGAAGAAAACCGAGTTTCTCGCCTGCTTCAACCGCCGGCCGCGCGAGGACGATCCTGCTGACCTCTTTCCTGAGAAAGGCGCTAATCGCCATTGCCATTGCGAGGTATGTCTTTCCTGTTCCTGCAGGGCCTATGCCGATGACGATGTCATTGTTCTTTATAGCCTCGATATACTGCTTCTGCACCTCTGTCTTCGGAAGAATGAACCTTTTTTTGGAAGAAACGGGAATATTGTTCGTCAGCAGGTCCTTGAGCGATACTTCCACGCCTGAGGAGATGGATCGCACCGCAAACATGATATCCTCTGGCTTCAATTCGTACCCCTCGGTGCGCAACAGGCGCAATTCATTGATCAGATCCTCAGCCTTGCGGGCACGGTCATCTTCACCCTGAATAAAGATCCTGTTGCCCCTCGTGCTTATGGTCACGCCGAGAGACTCCTCGATAAGCTTGAGATTCTTGCTGAAACCGCTGTAGAGGAGGGAAAGTTCCTTTTCTGGATCAAGCTCTATCTGTGATGTAACCGTAGCAGTGACTCCTTTTAATGTTTCCTGGTGACAAAGGCTTTCAGCCCCTCGGTCTTCCTCAATTTCAGGGCGACCACTTCAGCTTCCTTCTTCTCGGCGAATTCGCCCACCGAAACCTTGAAAAGTATCGCACCCTTTGAGGAAGCCTTCAGACTGCTTGCCTTAAAACCTTTTCCTTCAAGCTCTGCTTTCAGCGTATCGGCTTCCCTTCGGCTCTTGAATGCCCCAACCTGCACGCAATAGAGCACTGCGTCATTTTGAGTCTTCTGTCCATACGCTGCCTCCGGGAGGGTTTCCTTCTCATTGCGCTGAGCAGAGGAGGATTTTGCATTGCCTCCCATCGTTGGTTCTGTGACAGTCTGTTTCGGTTCCGGAACTGGCACCACACTTCCAGTGGCAGGCGAATTTTCTTCCTTCTTGACTGTCTGTTCGAGGGATGGTGGTCCGGAAGGCCCGATTTCTGATGGTTTCGCCTCCCCTGTTTCACCAGAGGGCCCGGCACCGGATGGTTTCTGAAGGACCGCCTGACCCGCTGACTGCGTCGGCTGTGCAGGATGGTAGGTCTTTCCGACGAAATACCCAAGGGAAAAGCTCCCCGCTGCAACCGTAACGGTGATGACCGTAAGCAGCAATTTACCGGAAAATCCTCTGCCGGTTCTCGGCAAGCGATCGCTCATAAAATAAGCATAGCATCTCCATAACTGAAAAATCTATAGCTTTCAGACATGGCGCCTCGGTATGCATCCATGAGCTTTTCCGTGCCACAAAAGGCAGAAGTAAGCATGAAGGGAGTGGATCTAGGAAGATGAAAATTGGTTACCAGTGAGTCCAGGACCCTGAACCGATAGCCGGGGTATATGAATATGCCCGTGGCGCCTCGCAGAGATCCGTTCTGCGATGCATCAGCAACCGTCTGCATGCCACTCATGAAGCCCTCTATAGCCCTTGTCGTCGTCGTTCCCACCGCTATGACTCTTCTTCCCGCTTGTTTCACCTTTTGCACCGTTTCGATAACCTCTCGCCGGATCTCAAACCGCTCCATATCCATGGTATGGTCTTCCACATCCTCTGCGGCAACCGGTTTGAAGGTACCCGTGCCGACGTGGAGAGTGAGGCAACGAACCAGAACTCCCTTTCTCTCAAGATTCCCTAATAATTCCCTGGTAAAGTGAAGGCCTGCGGTAGGGGCGGCGATTGAGCCCATCTCGTCAGCATACACGGTCTGGTACCATTCCTTGTCAGCCTCGGAAGGCATCCTCTTGATATAGGGGGGAAGAGGCATTTCTCCCGCTCTCCAGAGGTAATCATGCGACTCCCCTTCATTGACATCAAATTTTATGACCTTCCCATCACGCACTTCCCCGGAAAGTCCGCCAGACATCCGGACTCTCCCCGTATACGATCCCCGCGACAGGACTTCCCAGACGTTAGGTTCCAGCTCCTTCACCAGGAGCAGTTCTATTTTTCCTCCTGTCTGTTTCGACCCTCGCAGCCTCGCTGGGAACACCTTCGTATTGTTCAGGAGGAGCAAATCGCCCTGGAAGAGAAATTCCGGAAGGTCGTAGAATCTTCGGTGTTCAATATCCTTCGTATTTCTGCGAAGAACGAGCAACCTGCATGCATCTCTGGGAATCTGAGGATCTTTCGCTATCAAAGAATCAGGGAGGCAAAAATCAAACTCAGTCACCTTCATAGAGGCGTATCACCGTTCCCGGATAAAAGTAGGAGAGGATTTCCCTGTAATTCTTACCGTCCTTTGCCATCTGGAGTGCGCCCCACTGGCAGAGGCCTACGCCATGCCCGTATCCCTTTCCCTCAAAGGTTATGGAATCACCGGTCGCTGTCAGATGAAAGTCCGTGCTCGGCAATCTCGACCAGCCGAGAAGTTTTCTCAGGTCAGTCGCCTTTATGATCTTCGATCCCTCTGCTGACTCTATGGTAAGGTCTCTTACCCTACCTGTTGATGTATGGGAATGTATGGTAATCAGATTGATCCCCTTCACGTTCAGTGCCTTCTCGATTTCCACGAGGGGTATCTTTTTCTCCCAGACCCAATACGGCGATTGCTCACAGGAGGTCTCCACCGGCTTGAGATAGGGATAGCTCTTTCCAAATACCTCTTCAGGATCCTCCGTCATCCCACCGGAAGTCGAATGGTAGAATGCCTCTATGGGTTTGCCGTTATACGTAAGTATCTCTCCCGCGGTCTCTTTCACCGCATATGCGACCTGAACCTGCATATTATTCCCCTTATAGGACTGATGCAGGACTGATGAGGTGATATGAAATTTTGTGTCTGCACTCATCCCCATTCGGTATGCCGCGTAGGTGCGCGCGATGACGGCTTGTGTCTTGAGCGCCTCGATCTCCCAGTTCGTACCCACCTCGGCAGCTACAACGCTTTCGACGTAATCCTCCAGGGGCAGCTCATTGATGATGTACAACCCTTTGTCTCCCCTCCACACCTCAATGTTGCCGGTGAAATGCATACCATTCACCAGGAGGTCTCCTTTCATGTTTCCGAGCCTCGTCAGCTTTTCGTCCTTGTCGGGTATCGCAGTGTGGTTTTCATCGAGGATGAGTACCTTGATCTTCGGGGGTGAAGCTGCGGGATAGCCGAGAGAAGACATGAGCGAGAGGCAAACGAACACGGCCAAAGCGACCACAGAAGCGGAACTCTGTCTTTTCTTGTCCTTCATTCTTAACTCCTCCTTCCCAGCAGCCATAGGATGAGCGTAATAGCGATACTCAGGATTATGCTCGTCGCTATCGGAAAATAGAAAATGACGTTTTTTCTCTGGATAACGATGTCTCCCGGTAACCTACCGAGCCACGGGATCTTACCTGAAAGGAGAAGAAGTCCCCCGATAGCAGCTGTGATAATACCGATGATGATAAGCAATCTCGCCAACGGATAAATGCCATCAACCATGTTTTTTCTGTCTCTCCAGTTCAGAGTGCACGCACCCGCAATACTTCTGCCGATAGAGACCTAGTTCCTTTGATAACGGGATACTGTCCCGGTACCCTACCCTAAAATCTTCGGCATAAAAGGCAACAGAGTAATACCTTGCCATTTCTCTCCCTACGCTCACAATCGCGTCAAACTGTTGGTACGGACTGACAAGCAACGACGTCGTGAATCCATCGAGATTCATCTTCCGGGCGGTCTTTGCAGTCTCCTCCAGTCGCGTCGCATAGCAGCGGATGCAACGGTTATCCTGGGGATTGCCGATCTCCTTCACACAGTGATCGAACCCGTAGCGGTCCGTATATTCTATGTTCAGACCCCACATCTTTTCGAGGTTCCGCAGGGAAAACATCCGCTTCTGATACTCCGGAAAAGGATGAATATTCGGGTTGAACCAGAAGCCCTGCACGTCGATATCTTTTGACAAAAGGCTTTTCAATGGATAGAGGCTACAATTAGAACAGCACAGATGCATCAACAGCTTCATGTCGTATTTTAACAGAAAACGGAGCATTATGTCTGATGGGGCTTATCCTTGAGCGGAAAGGTGAGTGCCGCACGTACGGCCACTGCCATATCTGCGGCCGGAAGGTGACAAAACCGGAGACGGTGACGTCGTGGTCTGCACGGTCCTCGGCAGAATATCGCGCCCTTCAGGCTAAGGCCTGAGAATCCCTCGAAATGCATTCGTGGGAGACGTAAAAGAGTCTTGAAAAAGGATGAGACTCCGAATCTCTTCTTCACAGACCGAGAATTCCCATGAGCCCCAGAGTAATCAAACGTGCGCAGCACGAATTTTTTGAAAAGATGGCTGAGGAAAGCTTTCAATTTATTGCGATTATGCTATAATTGCTCTGTTTATCATGGACATTCACCACTTGAGAGTCTTTGCCTCGGTCTTTAAGAATAAGAGTTTCTCGAAGGCATCAGGAGAACTCCATCTGACACAACCGACCATCAGCGATCACGTTAAGGCACTTGAGGGGGAACTGAACTGCAGGCTCTTTGACAGATTGGGAAGGACTATCGCCCCTACAAAGGAGGCTGAGATTCTCTATGGCCCCGCAGTGGACATCATCGAAAAAACGAGTTCCCTCAGAGAGGTTATCGGCGATCTCAAAAAGGAGATTACCGGAGAGATAGTCGTCGGCGCCAGCACGATCCCCGCCACCTATCTGACGCCTTCGATTATGGTGGCCTTCAAGAAAGAATATCCGTCAACCTCATTTCAGGTAATCGTATCCGACTCGCGGGACATCGTGGAGAAGGTTGCGAGACATGAATTACTCGTTGGGATTGTGGGAGCGAAACTGAGCAACCAGCAGCTCCACTATATTCCCTTTAAGGAAGACGAATTGATTGCGATCGCTTGCCCTTCCCTGATGAAGGAGACGGTGGTACCCCTCAGGCAGTTCATCAGGATTCCCATAGTTTTGCGGGAGGAAGGTTCGGGAACACGGAGAGAAATGGAGAAGATTTTCGAAAGCAAAGGGGTCACGCTGGAAGACCTTTCGATTGCCTGCATCCTCGGCTCTACGGAAGCAGTCAAGCAGGCAGTGAAGGCGGGTCTCGGAACCGCGATCGTATCACGGCTGTCCGTCGTCGATGAATTGAAACACCGCATTCTCAAGGAGGTCAAGATAAAGGACATCCAAATGAAGCGGAACTTTTATATCGTGACCCACAAAAAGAGAACCCTGCCCCTCGCATACTCTATCCTTTTGGAATTGATAAAAACCGCAGCGTAGACACGAAGCGTTTCGGCATGATGCGACCATTCCTCTTTTTCCCCTTGTATCCTTTTCTGAGAGGAGAGCGGCAGGAACGAACATCTTTGACATCCTCCCCGCGGGATCAATCCAGGGGCTTTACGGCGCTTCCTCGGTAATCGCACTCATCCTCGCAATACATATCGGCAAGCTTCTCGTCTCGTCTAGCAACTGCGATCATCTACGCACCGAGAGAGAGTATTTTGGCCGGGTGATGTCACATCCATCGGTCAACGAATATCCTCTTACCGTCTTTTGTCCCCGTGGCAACAACATCACCGATATGGGCCGCAAGTACGCCCTCCTTTTGCAAGGCTAATACAAGCGCCTCCTTCTTTTCACCGGGCACAAAAATGAGAAGACCGCCTGATGTCTGAGCATCGTTCATCAAGACCCTCTCGACTTCAGGGATTTCTTCTTTCCATTGGACATACTGTTCGAAGTATTTCATATTATCCCATGTGCCTCCCGGTACAACACCCATTTCGGCGAGCCTTCGGGCGTCTTCAAAAAACGGAATGCTGCTTGAAGAGATTCGGGCGCGGCATTTGCTGGCAGAGAGTACCTCATAGAGGTGCCCGAGAAGCCCGAAACCGGTTATGTCCGTTGCGGTACTTACGCCAACCCTCAGCATACACTCGCTGGCCTTATCATTCAAGGTTGCCATAGAAATCATGAACTCTTCGATAACCGGCCCGCTACACTTTCCCGCTTTTATGCCGGTGGAAAGAATCCCCGTGCCAATCTTCTTGGTAAGTATCATGGCATCGCCGGGCCGGGCTCTCGTATTATCCAGGACTTTGTCCGGATGGATAATACCCATAACGGTAAACCCAAATTTCGGTTCTTTGTCCCTGATAGTGTGTCCCCCGATAATGGAGACACCCGCTTCAGTCATTTTATCGATACCGCCCTGCATGATTCTTCGCAGCGAAGGGAAAAAGTCGGATTGATTGGGGAACATCGCGATATTGAGAGCCACCAGGGGCTTAGCACCCATTGCCCACACATCCGAGAGTGCATTGGCCGCGGCAATTGCGCCAAACCAGTAGGGATCATCAACGATCGGTGTAAAAAAATCAGTGGTCAGAACGACCGCAATATCCTCTGTAATACGGTACACTCCGGCGTCATCTGCATGAGACGACCCGACAAGCACGTTTTTGTTTATGATGGCTGGCAGCTGCCCCAGCACCTGGGACAGGTCCGAAGGACTGAATTTTGCCGCTCACCCTGCGCAACTTGAAAGATCTGTTAATTTGATATCCATTCCCTGCTTATCCAAACCGCACGGGACTGATGCCAGTCTGAAATTCCTTTCTCCTTTCGGAAAATCAATTCACCGATCGCAAATGTCACACTCATACGAGTTTCCGGCGCCGCCGCAGGTACTTTTGCAGTCTCTTATTTTATCCGCTGATAAGGATTCAAATACCTCATCCTTACCTGCATATAGGATAATTTTTGAGTCGATATTGTCAAGGAGAAAATGATGTCTCTGCATGAGACCGTCATCATCCTATAAGGAATTAGCATTGAAATTCTCGTTGACAACGAAGGGTCGTCCGTGATCGTCACCGCTTTTTTCAGAACTGGCACTCCTGAGCTGTGTGGGCAGCGCCTCCTAAGGAAACGATGTCAGGAGAAATAATGGGTCGGGACTGGAACTTTTATATCATTTGTGCTACTTTTAAATGGGAAAATACACGATTGCAGAATGCTGAAGGTATCGCACAAATGACGCTTCCCTCTTTGATTGTCTGGGTCTCACGTTCTCTCTAGGGGAGGAGCCCTCGGTAAGCTGTAAGGAATTTCGAGGCAGGTGTAAATCAATGCAATTCATCGGTCTTGACGCAGGGTCGGTCAGCGTGAAACTCGTCTTGCTTGACGCGGAGGGTAAGCTCATTGGAAGCCACTATGAGCGGCACAAAGGCCACCCTCTCATGGTCGCCTTTCACCTCCTTAAGAAAGTGATCGATGATGACCCATCGGGGGGTACGAGGAAAGGACTTTCTCATCGCTATTCACTGTCTCTTACGGGCTCAGCCGGGAGACTCATAGCCTCAGCCACCGGAACAAGATTTACCAACGAACTCGTTGCCCAGGAATTCTCGACAAAGAGACTCTACCCCCACATAAGGACCATATTCGAACTGGGCGGAGAGGATTCAAAACTCATTATCCTTGGCGAAACCGGCATCAAGGATTTTTCGATGAACTCGGTCTGCGCTGCGGGTACCGGCTCCTTCCTTGACCAGCAGGCCGAGCGGCTCCGGCTTTCGATTGATGAATTCAGCGAACTCGCGATGAAGCCCGAGAAACCCTCCCGCATCGCAGGAAGGTGCAGTGTCTTCGCAAAGTCGGATATGATCCACCTCCAGCAGATTGCCACCCCCATCGAAAACATCGTTGCTGGCCTGTGCTTTGCTGTGGCAAGGAACTTCAGAGGCTCCATCGTGAGGGGAAGAACCATTGAAGAACCTGTCTCTTTTCATGGCGGAGTCGCAGCAAATAAAGGCATGGTCCGGGCATTCCGGGAGGTCTTTTCATTTAGACAATTCCTTGTGCCTCCAGACTACGCCTTCATGGGCGCACTAGGGGCAGCACTGAAAGACAAGGAAGAAGGAGTTGTTCACATCTTTGATTTAGAGGACCTCAGGGCCTTCATCTCGTCCCTACAATTTTCAGAACAGGGGCATCTACCTCTCATTTCCGAAGGTGATGATTTCCCTGAAAGGCATCTCCTCTGCACTCTGCACTCGACAGCCGCAAGCCCCGCTCATCGCTTTGCAGATTCGTTCCAAAAAGAAAGATCATCAGCAGGTGATTGCCGGGCATCGGCTATGAAAATCGAGGCGTATCTCGGCATTGATGTCGGCTCCATAAGCACCAATCTGGCCGTGATTGATAACAAAGGTTCGCTCCTCGCAAAGCGGTATCTCATGACTGCCGGCAGGCCGATTGAGGCTGTGCGGCAAGGTCTCCAGGAGATCGCTGAAGAGGTCGGCGACGGGATTCAGATTATGGGCGTCGGCACGACGGGTTCCGGAAGATATATGATAGCTGACTATGTGGGCGCCGATATCGTAAAAAATGAGATAACCGCTCAGGCCACAGCCGCAGCTTTCATTGATGCCAACGTCGATACTATTTTCGAGATAGGCGGACAGGACTCAAAGTATATCTCCTTAAAGGACGGTATCATCGTTGATTTTGAGATGAATAAGGCCTGCGCAGCCGGCACTGGTTCATTCCTCGAAGAACAGTCAGAGAAACTGAACATCTCGATCAAAGAGGAGTTTGCAGCTTCCGCTTTTTCTGCTGAAAATCCCTGCAGACTCGGGGAACGGTGCACGGTTTTCATGGAGAATTCCCTCATGGCAAATCTCCAGAAAGGCGCCGGGAAGAATGCCCTTCTTGCCGGGCTCGCTTACTCCATCGTCCAGAACTATATCAATAAGGTCGTCGCCGGTAGACCCATCGGCAAGAATATCTTTTTCCAGGGAGGAGTTGCCTTTAATAAATCGGTTGTTGCCGCGTTCGAAAAATATCTCGGGAGAAAGGTAATGGTTCCGCCTCACCACGACGTAACAGGAGCCATCGGAATGGCGCTGATAGCGATGAGACACAGGGATAATCAGTCTTCAGTCCTTGGTCTTGGGTGCTCCGCCGGGGGACCCAAAGACATTTCGTCGCCCGGGAGCTTTCGGCCGCCGAGTACCTTCAAGGGTTTCCAATTGTCGAGACGCCCCTATGAGGTCACATCTTTCGAATGCAAGGGATGTCCTAATGTCTGCGAGATAAACCGGGTGAAAATAGAGGGTGAAGACGGTTATCTTTTTTATGGGGGACGCTGCGAAAAATACGATGTGAGGAAAAAGAATGATGCGTCGGCATGTCCTGACCTTTTTGCCTTCAGGGAAGAGATGCTGTGGAAAGAGCATCTGAAAAGGCGGTCCTCAGCCAGCGGTCAACGGTCATCGGTCATCGGCATTCCCTCTTTGTTCTTTTTCCATGACTATCTCCCCTTCTGGACAACCCTTCTCTGGGAACTGGGGTTCGAGGTCATGGTCTCTCCCAAAACCAACAGGGAGATCATACGTGACGGGATCGAAAACGTTCTAGCCGACACCTGTTTCCCCGTAAAGGTTGCCCATGGGCATATCGGAAACCTCATCAAAGGCGGCGTCACCACATTGTTTATACCCAGTTTCATCGACATGAATACCGATGATGGAGAGTTCGAAAGAGGATATGCTTGCCCGCTCACCCAGACTATTCCGTATGCGGCACAGGTAGCGCACCCGGAAACGAGGTTCATAACCCCCGTCATTTATCTCAGCAGAGGCAAACAATACTTGGTTCAAGAACTCTTGCGGGTCCTAAGACCTTATGGGATCAGAAAGAAAGACATGCTTCCCGCACTTATGGTTGCCGAAAGAGCTCAGCAAGACTTTTTCACCTCAGTAAAGGAGAAAGGCGCTGCGGTATTGTCCTCCTTAAAGGAAAAGACGATGGTCATTGTGGGAAGGCCATACAATGCCTTTGATAGCGGCATGAATCTCACGATACCCCGGAAACTGTCGGATCTGGGAGTTGCATCGCTGCCGATGGACTTTCTCCCGATTGAAGGATTCCGGATAGCTGACAGATGGCCGAACATGTACTGGAGGTCCGGGCAGATGATACTGAAGGCGGCCCGTTATATCAGAAGCAACCCGCACCTCTTCCCCATCTTCATCGGCAATTTCTCATGCGGGCCTGACTCATTCATCCTTAAGTATTTTGAGAAGGAGATGGAAAAGAAACCGTTCCTCCATATAGAGATTGATGAACACAGCGCCGATGCGGGAGCAGTAACAAGGTGCGAGGCATTCCTCGACAGTATCGGCGGGCAAAAGCAGCCATTTCTTACCGGTCTGCAAAAAACTGTCGAACCTAGGGGGACGTCGACGCCCGACTCGCAGCCGTCGGGCAATGGCCGAAACATCGACCCTTTCCACCGGGCCGGCCGGCCCGGAAATGCCGCTCGTCGACTGAAGAGGACTGTTTTCATTCCCCGCATGTCCGATCATGCATTTGCCCTCGCAGCGGCGTTCGAAAGATGCGGATTGTCAGCCGAGGTTCTCCCGGAATCCGACAAAGAGTCAGTGGACATCGGGAGACGTCATGTCTCGGGAAAAGAATGCTATCCCTGCGCGGTCACAACAGGCGATATGCTCAAGAAGGTGTTTTCTCCTGACTTCAGGCCCGAGCAATCAGTCTTCTTCATGCCGTCGGGCTCGGGACCCTGCCGGTTCGGCCAGTACAACGTGTTTCACCGGATGATACTCGATGAGGTCGGATGCCATGATGTACCCATATTTTCTCCGAACCAGGACGTCTCCTTCTACCAGGAGCTTGGAGTCGTGAGCAAAAACTATTCATTGCACGCATGGAGGGGAATCGTTGCCATCGAACTCTTGTGCAAATGCCTCCATGAGACAAGACCGTATGAAAAAGAGGCGGGAGCATCCGATCATCTGTTTGAGAAATATCTGAGAAAACTGCACCTTTCACTGAGGGGGGCTGACGGCAAGATCGAGGCAACCCTCAAGAGCATGAGCAGAGACTTTGAAGGACTCCCGAGGCTCAGGGAGAAGAAGCCCGTCATTGGCGTCGTTGGCGAGATATTCGTGAGGAGCCACCGTTTTTCGAATGAGAACCTCATCAGAAAAATCGAAGCCCACGGCGGTGAGGCATGGCTTGCACCGGTGGAGGAATGGATATACTATGTAAACCTTATGGCAACCAGAAAGGCCTTGATAAAAAAAGACAGTTCTGCTATTATTGAGCTCTTTCTGAAGACGTTTTTCCAGAAGAGGACGGCACACCGTTTCGCTAAGTATTATCAGGGGTTCCTCAAGACGCTCAAGGAGCCCAGCACGAGAGAGATTTTGAAAAGGGCATCACCTTACATTGACGCTTCATTCGAAGGCGAGGCTGTCCTGAGCATAGGGAAAAGCATTGACCTTATCGAACGAGGAGTATCGGGTATAGTCAATGCCATGCCCTTTGGATGTATGCCGGGGACAGTGGTTACGACAATCATGCGAGGGGTCAGCAGGGATTACGGAGTCCCTTGCATCACGATTCCCTTCGACGGCACGGAGTCCTCAACAACCGAGATACAGCTTGAGGCATTTATGAATCAGGCCAAGGAATACAAAGTACTTGCAGCTCGAAGCAGGGTAAAAGCTAGATACTCCAGTTAAAGCATCACGCATCAATACAATAAGGAGGTGAGGGTGTGGGAAGCGTTGTAAAATGGCGCAAGAAGAAGATGAGCAAACACAAACATAAAAAACTGCTCAGGAAAACAAAGCATCAGAGACGAAATAAATAAAGAAACAGCATGCTTTTTTTGGCAAAGCGGAGAAAACGTTGAAAAAAGAAAAGATCATGAGGGAAAAGTTCTCTCTTATGGAAAAAGAACTTGTAACGCTTACCGAAAAATTAGCACAAATCCTTCGTTTCCTGAAGGATATTCAGGACATACAGCTCAAGATAAAAGGATTGAAAGTCTTCCTCGGGCGAGTGCATCCATCCGGAGTTCAAACTCAGTTTTCAGAGAGCCGTGCATGAGATGACGGATTAATCGAACCTGGTGACCCTCACCCCAGCAAAAGGCATTGAACTGACGTAATCTTTAAAAAATACCATTTTAACAGCACCTCCATAGTTTTTCCTCCCGCTGGCATGAATCAAATAAAGGTTGTTTCCTTCCCGCTTGATGATTCCGATGTGCCCCACGATTTCCCCGGCAACTCTCTTATCCGGCGGCTTTAGAAAGAAGACAAAATCCCCGCTCCTGAAGACCTGATCGGACATCTTCCCCCTTGTCAGAAGCTGGAGTATAGCCCCCTTTGAAACCATTCCGACCCGGTCCCTTCCCCTTTCTCCCCGTATGTAGGTCAGCGGCCCGATATCTCCGGTCTTCTCCCGGCCCCATTTTCCGCTGTCGATCATGTCTTCCCCATATTGGAATCGCTCATCGTAATTCACAACCATATTGTCTTTGAGCACTCCCCTTCCCTGAAACCTTTTGTCGAGAGCGATGGAGACGGCTTCTTCAGGGGTATGGCCCATTGCAAGTTCTAAAGCCCTGAACGTGAGATACATGCAGTCAACGCGCTCATCCGCAACGATCGCCCTTCTTACAACATATTCACCGAGAGGGTCGGTATCATAGGGGGTACCCACAAATTTTTTCGCCCAGAAGGCGATCCTCTCGCCAAGCGGCCAGCCAACCATGTCACCTTGGAAAAAACGTATTTCGTCTTCCGTAAAGGCAGATACTGAGGAGACAGGAAATGCAATCGCCAGAACAATAAGAGACACCATCACAATGGCCCCGACAAGAGACCATGCCGGTACCCGGAAGACAAAAAGAACGGCTTGCCGCATCTGTTCACTCGTATTCTTCACCCAAGACATTCCATTCCCCCCCGTCGCCGACGAAGAACGGCGGAAGGGGGCCTTCCTCTGTCCGAGACCTCGATGCCCTCGGTTCAACCGAGGGCTCAGGGATCAATAAAAGCGTATTTGAAAGTCTATTATATCTCCCTGATAATCTTCCCATCGCACATCAATATCGTCAACTCTCGCGCCAGGAGGACCTGCGAGGCAACGCTGTATCGCCTTCTCTATGTCCTCCCTTTTACCCTCAAAGACGGCTTCGACCCCGCCGTCAGGAAGATTTCTTACCCAACCCTTGAGTTCAAACCGAGTCGCAATATCACGGGTGAACGCCCGATAATTAACCCCCTGCACCCTTCCGCTGATAGAGAGATGTGCCCGTGCCTGCATGAATGAAAGTATAGCAAAAAAGGCACCGCAAAGACCAGGTGAACACCTATCTGCGAAGAAGTTCTCTGTATAGCAACGAAGCAAAAACCCGGCACATACGCATGACTCACTCTGCATCTGAAAGAAAGCGTTCTGTCACAATACGGAGGACGGTCTCTCTGCTTTTGTAAACATCAAGACCCCGCCAGAACTTCTGGCTTGGTGGTTTCTGGCTGCGTTCACCTCTGCATGCAGACCGGTCTTACACTTGCACCGGAAAACCGCACGCGATGTCCTGCTGACCTTGTGCACGCACCCGCAGACAGAACACTCCCGAGAGGAATAGGCCGGGTTGCCTTCGGTAACGGGAGAGCGAGCCGTTCGGCAGATGAATTCTCACCATAGCTGTTGCCTTCTGCATGATCCTGGAGCGCCGATGGGAGACTCCCTGGACTACGCCCGGGGGGGGAGTTTGAATGATGAAATACCTGGAGATGGAACGGAGCGGGAAGTGCAAATCAAATGCATAACAGGATTTAGAAGCTTCCGACGCGGAAGCGATAGCCCTGATAACTGAGGATAACACCGGTCTTAGTAATCTCCTCCAGTTTCAGCCCCGCAGCCAAATCTTCACCTTCGTGCAGGGTCTGATCGTTAATCCTGGCCAATCGGGCCGTTGAATCGACGTGATAATAGAGGAGAGAAATCTTTATGTCAGGCAAGCTCTTCTGGATGGATGCGGGCAGCTCATTCAAAGTCAGAATCCGTGAATCTCTCATACCGGTGTTCTGTGTCTGGCTGCGCAGTTCTCCCGGCGGGTGATTCATTGCCGTAGCCTCGTTATGTGAGGTTTTCGGTCTCTCCTTCAGTTTTTCTTTGTCAGCCATTGGTAACGGGTTAGACGGAGCTTTGCTCTGTTCATCAGCCTTGGCCTGGAATGGCGGGTTCTGTTGAGCAGGAGCAGCGCTAACGTTCGGTGCAGACGCTTCAGACCGTTGTTTCTGAGCTGTCCGAGCAACGGTGGAATTTGGCTTCTCTGTTTTCCAGGGATGCAGCCACGCGAGGAAAATGCCCGCATTCAAAAACAGCGCGGCCAGAAGCAGATATGGCAAGATCAGACGTCTCTTCGGCTCCCTGGTCACGGGAGTCTGAAACGTCATGAAGTTTGCAGCAGTATCACGCTGACGCTTCTGTTCTGACTTTTTCAGGGCCTCAAGAATATACGACATTCCTACCGAGCCTCTTTCCCGTCATGCAATAACGGCTCATCGCTGCCAACAGCGGTATGAAGATGTATTATGGTTTCAGGCCCGATGACCCCATTCGGAGCGAGGCCCTCGACGCGCTGAAATTCCTCCACTTGCTTTATCATCGCGTCATCATACACCAAATTTCCGCCGCCCCGGGGTGTACGCCCTTGAACCCGAGACAGTTGCGTGTCTAACCACCTCACAACAGGTCCCCGGCTGCCGCGTTTAATGTCCCCCTGATATTCCGGAGGCACCCGCCAAAACAGCACGTAATCGCCCGCCCAGCGTCGGGCGACCTCCTGAACATCAACGACTCTGGTTTCATCGCCCATTGTCAAGGTGGCAGAACGGTCCCGAAGGGTTATTAATGCTGAAGAAAATTCCCCGCCTTGATCATCAAACAGCTTCACCACCGCTGGTCTATTGATGCTTCTAAGGCTGCTCAGATCACCCTTGTTGTGCAGACAACTTAGCCCCTGCATCAGGGCTTGCTCGCAGACGGTCCGACCTCCCTGGGGACGATAGGCAAGATAGGTGATATGCCATCGATTGAGGAGCTTCTGGTATGCCATCTCCTCGCTGCCCTGCCCCGGCCGCTCAAGAGGTCTCAACAACATATCCATGTGTTGACTTCCGGCTTCTGGTCCACGAATATTGTTTTGCGGTATCGGCTCCGGCATGGTTATCGCTGCAATCCTTGATCTCTGACTAACATAGTTACCTGTGAGGAAGAACACGCAAGCTAAGAGCACAAAACCGACTGATGCCCATCTGTATTTTTTTCTTTGCTTCCTTTGATCCCGAGTTTCCCCGAATGCCTCACGAGCGGCGCTAAGTAAGGTTGACGTGTCGACCCTCTCTTTTCCCTGAACATAAGCGCCAAGCAAGGCCCTATCACAAATGACATTTATAAGGCGGGGAATCCCACCACTTAAACGGAAGAGTCTGCTAATTGTCCGAGAGGGAAACAATTCACCGCGCGTAAGACCGGCTATCGTCAGCCGGTGCTTCACGTAAGCACCCACCTCCTCCTTTGATAGCGGACCGAGGTGGTAACGGGCGGTGATACGCTGCGCCAGCTGCCTCAACTCCCATCGTGACAACATCTCCTGCAGTTCCGGCTGTCCCACCATGATGATCTGAAGCAGTTTGCGTTCATTCGTCTCGAGGTTCGTCAACAATCGCACTTGCTCCAACACATCCAGACCGAGATTCTGCGCCTCTTCTATGATGAGCACTGCCTTGCGGCCTTTGGCATGGGCATCGAGCAGAAACACATTGATGTTGTCCACGAAAACCTTGATACTGGTATTGCCTTCAGCGTAGTGGATTCCGAACTCCTCACAGACAGTGGCTAACAGTTCTTCAGCGGTCACTTTTGGATTAAGGACGAAAGCTATGTCGGAGTTCACCGGAATCCGCTCCAGTAAACACCTGCAAACGGTAGTCTTTCCGGTACCGACCTCACCGGTGAGAAGGACAAAACCACTGTCGCCGTTCATTCCGAACATAAGATGAGCTAACGCTTCACAGTGTCCCTCACTCATGTAAAGGAATGCGGGATCCGGAGAGATGGAAAAGGGAGATTCCTTGAGACCAAAATACTCTCTATACATGGCTTTGTTTGGCGCCGCTCAATGCCACCTCCGGCTGCACCGCTCTGTTCATTTCGTCACTTATCCCACCAAGCGGCCGGGCTGCCGCGATTCAGTGTCAAAAACCTTTTTCTAGCCCTTTATACAGATTAATACAAGCAGCACTGAAAATACAATCCGGAACGTTGGCGAGGCTGCGAAAGGGGGGTGAGAACCTCAGTAATGTGTGTCTTCTATATGATAGCATTGAGCATGAAATTAAGCGCATGGGCGCGACCACAGGCTATCAAGCATCAGACAGTTTTCCCCTGGCTCAAGCCCGGAAGCTCCCAGTGCCTGCCTATCGGACCGCCACAAGACTATTCTCACTGACGTGCCTCCTTCTTCGCAATGGAAAACCGCGACCTATGTGAGGGTTTCCCTTGAAGGCGATAGAGACAGGCAAGTGGTCGGTAAAACCGAGATGGGCTCCGGACAATACGGCCATGTCATCGGGCACGTCGTAACAGAGATAGGCTCGGGGCTCAACGGGCACAGGCCGAAGCCGATGAAACTGCTATGGAACCCTCAGTACACGACGCTAATCGCGGAGCACAAGGAGTGGCTCATGAGATTTGGAGCCGAATACGTGAAATCAGCTCTTGCGGCCCAGGGCAGGCAATTGCTTGTCGCAGATCCCCCGGAACGTAACAGCGAGCTTGGAGAGAACATGATTGCCGTACTTACCTCCTTTTATGCAAGGCCCTATGGAAAGCGCTCCACAAAGAAGAAAGCGAAGCGCATCGTGAGATATTTAACTTAACTTACGGGGCTTTGTGAGTCAGGGCGAGAATCCCTGACGCCAACCGGCAGTGGTGCTGTTCGACTGCTGTATATGTGATTCTATAAAATCACATATTTTCAGGGACGATGAATGGTCCTCGGAGCGATCTCCGAGAGAGCCGTCATGACAGGCAATCTTACTCTCCCAGATACGCCTTCTTGACCAACTCGTTGTTGAGGAGTTCCTCGCCGGAACCGCAAAGGACTATCCTGCCGCTTTCCATCACATAACCCTTCTTCGAAAGGTCAAGGGCCGCATGGGCATTCTGCTCAACAAGGAGAATGGCTATCCCCTCATCGCTGATCTCTTTGATGGTCTTGAAGATCTTACTCGCGATGATTGGCGAAAGTCCCAATGACGGTTCATCGAGGAGAAGCACCTTCGGCTTTGCCATGAGTGCCCTGCCGATGGCAAGCATCTGCTGCTCACCCCCGCTTAATGTGCCTCCGAGCTGTTTTTCTCTTTCCTTAAGAACTGGAAAAAGATCAAAGACCTTTGACAAAAGGTCAGGGACCTTCAGAGCGCTTTTTTCTCTCTTCCTCACGCCCGTCATCCAATGTCCATAGTCCACGGTAAAGGCACCCATTTCGAGATTCTCTCTGATGGTAAGGCGGGGGAATATCCTCCTGCCCTCGGGAACCTGACTTATCCCCATTCTCACGATTTCATGAGGGGGCAGATTGTTTATTACCCTATCCGCAAAATAAACGTTTCCCACCTTTGGCTTGAGGATGCCGGATATGGTCATAAGCGTGGTTGACTTACCGGCGCCATTATTCCCGATCAGACAGACTACCTCTCCCTCCTTCACCTCTAAATCGATCCCTCTGAGTGCCTCGGCCCGGCCATAAAACGTGTGAACATTTTCTACTCTGAGCATTGCCAGCCCTACCTCCCGAGATACGCCTTGATGACCATCGGTTCGTTCTTGATCACCTCCGGTGAGCCCTCTGCGATCTTCACCCCATGGTCAAAAACAATAACCGTCTCAGAGATCCCCATGACTACCTTCATGTCATGCTCGATGAGAACGATCGTCTTTCCCATCTTTTGGAGCCTCAGGATGATTTTCATAGTTTCTGATGTCTCCTGGGGGTTCATCCCCGCTGTCGGCTCATCAAGGAGAAGGAGCGCAGGGTCTGTCGCCAAAGCCCGCGCTATTTCCAGCCGCCTCTGGTCACCGTAAGACAGGCTAAGGGAAGGCACTGGTGCCTGCTCCCTGAGACCAACAAAATCAAGATATTCCAGTGCTTTCTCCCGAGCGGTTCTCTCCTCGGAGAGAAAGCCCCTGCCTCTCATAACAGCATCAATAAATCCAGCCTTGATTTTCAGGTGTTGTGAAACCAAGATATTGTCAAGAACGGTCATTTCCCTGAACAACCGTATGTTTTGAAATGTCCTCGCTATTCCTAATCTGACAATATCGTACGGCGGAAGACCGCTTATGGTTCTGCCGGAAAAATAGGCAACGCCTCTTGTCATTCTTGTAATCCCCGTGAGGCAGTTGAAAAGCGTGGTCTTCCCGGCGCCATTCGGTCCAATGATGCTAACAATCGAGCCTTCCTTTATCTTGAAGCTGGCGTCCTCAATGGCCTTAATCCCGCCAAAATGCTTCGTCAATCCTCTCACTTCTAAAAGATACATATACTCTACTGCTTCTCCCCGACTTCACGCATCCTTTCCCTTCCTATCCCGCCAAGGAGACCCTGGGGCCTGAATATCATCATCGCAATCAGTCCGATGCTCAGGACGAGCATCCGGTAAGACTGAACTCCCCTCAAGACCTCGGGGAGAATGACAAGGACGAAGGCACCGAGGACCACACCGGTCAGACTTCCCTGCCCTCCGAGGATCACCATGCAGAGTATCAGGACAGACTCCATGAAGGTGAAGCTCTCGGGAGAGACAAAACGCATCTTTGCAGCGAAAAGAGGTCCGGCGATCCCCGCCCACAAGGAGCCGAACGCAAACGCATAGAGTTTATACCGGGTAGTGTTTATGCCCATGGTGGACGCACAAATTTCATCTTCCCGTATGGCTATCCATGCCCTGCCTATCTTCGAAAAACGAACCCGTTTGACCACACTGTATGTCAGCACGAGCGACAGAAAGACAAGATAGTAATACCTGTTTAGCGCTTCAAGGGACGAACCAAAGATTGAAGGCGCCGATATGCCCGATATACCGTTGGGACCGTTCGTAAGAGAATCCCAATTGTTGAGTATGAGACGGACGATCTCACCAAAACCAAGTGTAACGATAGCAAGGTAATCCCCTTTTAAGCGGAGAGCTGGGACGGCAAGGATAAACCCTGAAAGGGTAGTCAGCCCGATACAGATGGGTAATGCCTGCCAGAAACCGAGACCGCATTTCACGTTGAGAAGTGCGTAGGCATATGCCCCAATGGCATAAAATGCTACGTATCCAAGGTTGAGAAGGCCGGTAAAGCCAACGACCACATTCAGTCCAAGGGCAAGTATCGCGTAGATGCCGGCGAGGATCACGACATCGAGAAGATAATTCTCTGCAAAGAACGGTAAACAGAGGAGACCTACGATCGCCAGATATCGGGCTATGAGCGGTATGGAAACGGGTATCCTCTTTTTCCCTATCCTTTCTCGCAGGACGCAGATCCTTTCCTGCAAGGATGTTCCATGCCTCAAAAAAAATTTGAAGAAGAAAAGCAAGATGGAAAGAAGTACAAAAAGGAGGAGGGAAGATTTAACCCCTTTCAAGGGAAGAAAGAGGAGGGAAAACCAGAGAGCAATCAGAGCGGGCTTTGTTTTCCTGATAACGTCTCGGGTTTTGAATTGTCTCATCTGCCGCTTTCCTCCCCTTTGTCCTTCATCAGCTCGGCTTCATACCTTCTCCTCGGTCGTTTTACCGAATATTCCGGATGGCTTTATGAGCAGTACAACGATGAGAACTATAAAGGCATATGCATCCTTGTATTCGCTCGAAATGTAGCTCGCGCCCATGCTCTCCACAAAGCCGAGGAATACACCGCCGAACATTGCACCGGGAATGCTTCCGATGCCGCCGACCACTGCAGCGGTGAATGCCTTGATCCCGGCTATGTAACCTATGGAGTAATTTACAAGGCCGTAATACAGCGCGATCATGATCCCGGCTACGGCTGCCAGACCGGAACCGATAACAAAGGTCAAGGAAATGATTATGTCTATATCGATACCGAGCAGGGCCGCCATGAGCTTGTCCTGAGCCACGGCGCGCATTGCTTTTCCCATTCTCGTTCGTGTAACAAAGAGATGGAGAAACACCATCAGGAGAAATGAGACGGAAACGATAATGGTCTGCAGATAGGTGACCCTCGCATGCAGCAGACTGAAACCGGATGTGCCGAAGAGGTGCGGGAATACCTTATCTGTGGCTCCCTGCGTAAGCATCACATAATTCTGGAGGAATATGGACATGCCTATGGCGCTGATCAAGGGGCTGAGTCTCGGCGCATTCCGCAGCGGTCTGTACGCAATCTTTTCCATGGTAAAACCATAGGAAGAACAGAACACTACAGACAGGACAAAGGTGAGGGTCAAGGAGAGGGTAATACTATAGGAAGTGAGACCGATCGCCGTAAAAAAGCCAAAAAAGAGGATTCCGAGATAGGCACCGAGCATATAAATTTCGCCATGGGCAAAATTGATGAGTTCGAGAATCCCATAGACCATGGTGTACCCAAGGGCCATCAGGTCATACACACCTCCAACCGTAAGACCATTTAAGCACTGCTGAAAAAACATAGGAACGGTGACATCCTCTCGTGGTCAGGAGACCATGAGCATCCTGGTAGTTCAGGATGGAAGGTAATTGCCGGCTGTGTTTGTCAGCAGTGCCAGCAATACTATCGCATATAAGTGCAGACAGACCGTGCCACTCGGCATACAGTGTGCACTGGTGCATGGTGCTCTTTGCATACCTGACAAGGTCTTACGCACATCGCAGGCTCTTTCCAGTATGCAACCCCTCACCCGTGTTATGAAAGAGCATTTTTCTGGTGTTATTTTAAAAAATGGGGAACGTGATGTCAACAAAAAAACAAGGTAAGATCGCCGCTTCTCATCTCCGCATTCAAAGACCGAGGATTCCCAGCGACTTTCCTAAAGCTTAGCTGGTATTCTGCAGAGGCGCTTCGTGAACAGAGGGATTGGCATATCCCATGGTAACGATTCTGTCTTTTCCTTTCACCTTTGCCTGATACAATGCCCTATCCGCATTCTTTATCAATGTCTTTGCGTCTTGCCCGTCTTCCGGGAACGTTGAAATGCCGATGCTCACCGTTATCTTCTCTCGGGGGAAATTCTTCCACGTTATCGGCATGAGCTCCTTGATATTCTTCCTCAGCCTTTCCGTCACAAGATAGGCCTCATTCTTGTCGGTTTGCGGCATGATGATGGAAAATTCTTCTCCGCCGGACCTCGCCATGATATCTATCGCCCTCAGGGACTCCCTCGATATATTGGCTATTGCCTTTAATACCTCGTCGCCGGCAAGGTGACCCTCTGTGTCATTGAAAAGTTTAAAGTCATCAATATCAACGATCGCAAGAGAGAAGAGGGAATTATATCGTGTTGCTCGCTGGAGTTCTTCAAACAGTCTGTTGTCGAAATATCTCCTGTTGAAAAGTTCGGTGAGGGAGTCTGTAATCGAGAGCATCCGCATCTGCTCCGACATCTGGTAGTAATGTGCGCTCCTCATCGCGATCGCGGCATAAGAAATAAAATAGCGGAGGAATTCGAGATCAGCTTCGGAAAAGCCTCCCCCTTCGAGCTTATCGGAAAGATTCAGGACACCGATGGTCTCATCGCCTATCTTTAACGGCATACTCGCAAAGGAACCTGTTCTGTAATTTGGTCTTTTCTTGGTCGATAAATGTCCTTCTATGTCATTGATGACCATGGGGTTGCCATCTCGGTATACCTTTCCCGCGATGCCTTCCCCCATGCGAATCCTGATGCTCTTTGCAATCCATTTATTCATCCCCTTGGCAGCCGCTATGAAGAGTTCATCCGTTTCCTCTTGAGGGAGCATGAGCGAAGCCTTTTCTGCTTTCAGGTGATGAGACGAAACCTCCACGATCGATTCATAGAGGGTTTCCAGGTCAGTTAAGGCCGTGAGGTTTAAAGAAGCAGTGTCGATAGCAGAAAGATCCTGGCTATGTCTTGCGGAAGCCGCTTGAGATCGGACCTGCTCCAACAGAAAATCTGAAAAACGGCACAAATTGAAGATGCTTTCGCAATCATCGTCGGAGAAACGGGAATTGAAGATGCTGAGCAGTCCGATGGTCTCCCCTTTCACCACGAGCGGAAACAGATGCAGGGATACGACATCCTCCGGACACCCCAGTCTGAAGAGTTCTATGACTTCTGCACAGGCAGCGGGCCTATGGCTTTTGAGGATATTCGAAATCATAAAGGAATCAGTCCGTAAAGCAAGTGATTCAACCTGCTTCTTAATCCGCCCCTTCGTGAGCGCGGGTGCAAATCTATCACCGGATGGGGTCATCAGAGACACCGTGTCTCCCGCAAAAAGAAAAACAATCGCATCACAGAGAATGTCAAACACTCCTTCTTCCTTGAGTGTATTCTGATCGATATCCGAGAAAAGGTCCATGATGGTTCTGACTCTCCGGTATCGATCCTTGTTCAGATTTTTTTCATAACTATCTCTCACAAGAAGGTTGAATAGCCGATAGGCATCTCCGCACGTCTCAGACACGCTTTTCAGATCATGGAAAACCATCTTGCCCGCCAACGCCTTCACCTCCTGCGGGGACAGGCCGTAGGCAGGGCCCTTGACGTTAAAGAAGTCTTCCATTTCCTTCGCGGACGCATAAAAAGAATTCCCTACCAATATCAGCCACCCGTCTCCCACCGGGGCAGGGACAAAAAAAAGATACTGATTCATGGTACCCTTGAACATGGAGAAGCCCTTTCTGAGGATCGCCTTATTGATGCAGCTTTTCACAAACTGGCTATGTTCATCCTGTGCGATATGCGACAGGGGGTCCTCGGAGGCAGAGGACGCGAGCAAACGACCCGTGTGGTCATAGAGGGAAAAATCGAGTTTTATCAGACCAGCGAGAGAGTCTTTCAGTTCGATTACAGCACCGATATCTATCATCTTCAAAGACATTGTCACTTTATAACTGTGGTTATAGACTTAGCAAATTGCGTGCCAATATCAGACGCCTGTTTTTAGCCTTTTCTACAAAAAATCACCCCTTCTGAGAGAACACCTGTATCCATCGGAAACAAATTCAGCGTTTTTTACGAGTTTTTCCAAGAACCATCTTATGATGAAACGTTTCCAAAACTCTTCTCAAGGCGGGTTCTGCTTCACCATTCATGGTCTCCACTCGGAAAACCTTCCATTCTTCGTGATCCAGACAACATACGGTGAAACAGTCACATCGCCCTTTTCGTCAAAGCGGATCTTACCGAGGGCCCCGGAGAATTCTTGGGAGTGAAGTTTACCGATCACTGCCCTCCCATCGGTGGTACCAGCATCCTTTATCGCCGCGAGGAGGATGTTCACAGCGTCGTAGGCATATATGGAGTAAGGGCCTATCTCACCGAATCGCCTCTCGTAATTCTCATTAAATGACTTCGCGGAAGGCATATTCTTGGTGTCGGGACTGAAGGTGAGATACGTTCCCTCAGCTGCCTTTGCGCCGGCAATCTCTATGAACTTTGGATCTATTGAGCCGTCACCGCTCATGAAGGGGACCATAATGCCGAGCTCCCTTGATTGCATCACCAGAAGGCCCGTCTCCGGATAGATGCCTCCAAAAAAAATAAGTTCAGGACGCTTTTCCTTTATGGATGTCAGAACTGTCTTGAAATCCTTATCCCCTTTCGTTATTCCGCCATAATAGACGACCTCTATGTCGCCTCCAAGATGTTTCTTAAACAGGTCAGCAAGTCCCTGGCCATAGGTAGTCTTGTCATGAATGACCGCAACCCGATGAATCTTCAGTTTTTCTTTCACAAACTCTGCAGCTATTTTTCCCTGCTGTTCATCGGTACCGCAGACCCTGAAAACTCCCTTGTAACCTCGTTCCGTGAGCTGAGGGTTCGTAGAAGCTGGGGTAATCATGGGGATGCCCGCGCGATTATACACATCAGAGGCAGGGATCGAGCAGCTGGAATTAAAATGTCCTATAACACCCACCACGCCATCATTCACCAGTTTGTTTGCCACGGACACCGCCTGTTTCGGGTCGGCCTGGTCGTCACCGATGAGTACTTCTATCCTCTTCCCTAAAACGCCCCCCCTGTTGTTCCACTCATCCACAGCCAGGGCGGCACCATTTTTGAAGTCGTTTCCCATTTTTGCCTCAGCGCCGGTCATCTGTGCGGCGACACCTATCTTGATTACATCACCGTTCTTCTGGCATCCTGTGGAGACCAAAAACAAAAGGAGCAGAATCAATCCCGAAAGTCTTCTCTTCAACTCTCTTCCTCCCCTTATTTTCTCGAGAGAACTTCTTTAACCTTCTGGGCGAGCTTTACCGGTGAGGTCGTCATCTTCGGCAGAAAATCCTTTGCCCCGAGGGAGATGACTTTCTCGATATCCGCGGGAATAACCCTCGCTGACAGGACAATGACTGGAATTCTTTTGAGCTCGGGGTTCATGCTCATGAGTTGCAGTATCTTAAAGCCGTCTATTCCCTCCATCCAAAGATCGAGGATGACAATATCTGGTTTCATCTCCCGAAGGCATTTCAAGGCCTCGACGCCGTTTGAAGCCTCGACAACACTGAAACCCTCCAGGTTAAGCTTATTTTTGTATATTGACCTCGACTGGGTGCTGTCATCAACGAGAAGAATTTTTTTCTCCGCTTTTTCCGCCGGCGCGGTAACTGAACCCCGCTCAACGAGTTTCTGAATCAGTGCGAAATCTTTTGGCGCGAGATCAATAAATTTCACGCTGATGCCGATCCCCGGATCAGACCGCTGAACAACGGCCTTCACCTGAAGAGGGGTATCATCGATGTGAAAGCTGATATCAAGAAATGCGCCTGCAAGGAATTCTGCGTGAACGGTTACAAACATTCCCTCTTCACTGATGTCGAGTGCAACAGCCTTGAGTATGTTATTGATTGTTACTTCCTTCTGTATCAGGATCTTCTTCTTTTCTCCGGCATCTGACATGATCAAGAGCCTCCCTTGATGCCCTGCATGAACGACGTAACATTTGCGGAGATATCGCCGATAAGAATCGCGGAAGCGACCGCCACGGCATCAGCGCCAGCAGCAAACAGCGCCTCGACAGTGTTCCTTGATATGCCTCCAATTGCGACAATGGGAATATGAACATCCCCCCGTATCTTCCTCAGCATCTCCAGGCCCTTCGGTTCGCCGGCTTCCTTTGTCCTTGTAAGGAACATGGGACCAAACCCGATATAGTCAGCTCCTGCCGCGGCCGCATCAAGCGCCTCTGCAGCCGAGTGGGTCGATATTCCGATGATTTTCTCTTTCATAATCATTCTGGCCTCTCTCAGGGGGAGATCACTCTGCCCGAGGTGAACGCCGTCAGCATCCACGGCAAGGGCAATGTCAGCATGGTCATTCACGATAAAAGTGGCGCCATAGCTCGACGTGAGTTGCCGCAGTTTTCTCGCCTCCTTGTAGATGTGCTTCCTCGATTTTTCCTTTTCACGGTATTGGATCCACAGCGCCCCTGCCATCAGCGCAGCACGCGTCATTTCCTCGGGGGTTTTATCACTCACCTTGCTGTCAGCGATAAGGTAGAGCCTCGACGGCAATCGCGCAGAGGAAATCATTCTGCCGGTCCTTCTTCGCCGCCTTCCGCCACATCAGCGCTATTCATCTTTTCAATGAGCCCGGTGGTAAACTCTCCACTGATGAAGTCCGGGTAGTTCAGCACTCTTTTGTGGAACGGAATGGTAGTCTTTATCCCTTCGATCACAAACTCGTCAAGCGCCCGCCTCATCGTCACAAGGGCATCCTCACGCGTTTTACCGAGCACGATCAGCTTCGCGATAAGGGAATCGTAGTGGGCAGGAACGACCCATCCGCAATAGGCAGCGGTGTCCACCCTCACCCCCGGCCCCCCGGGTTGATAGAAAAAGGTGATTTTGCCTGGAGAAGGCATAAATCTTTCCGGATCTTCCGCATTTATCCTGCATTCTATAGAATGTCCCCGCGGCTTTATGCTGCCCTGCTTATATTCCAGGGGAAAGCCTGCAGCAAGCTTTATTTGTTCCTTGATGATATCAATGCCGGTTATCGCCTCGGTCACCGAATGCTCGACCTGCACTCTGGTATTTATTTCTATGAAATAGATCGTGCCGTCCGGCTCAACAATGAATTCCACAGTACCCACATTCCTATATTTCATAGCTCGCGCAGCCTTGACCGCTAATTCACCGATCTTTTTCCTGAATTTCTCCGAGGAAAATGGAGACGGCGCCTCTTCAATGAGCTTCTGGTGCCTCCTCTGGATTGAACAGTCACGCTCGCCGAGATGGACAATATTGCCTTTGCCGTCCGCCATTATCTGGACTTCAATATGCCGCATAACGGGAATGTATTTCTCCATGTAGAGCTCGCTACTGCCGAAGGCGGTGAGTGCCTCCCGTTGCGCCAGATGAAAGGCCAGATCGAGGTCAGCCTCCTCCTTGACAATCCTCATCCCCTTGCCGCCGCCGCCGGCAGACGCCTTGAGGATCACGGGAAACCCTATTTTCTTTGCGGTCTTGAGTGCCACCTCTTCGGACGTAATAGGGCCGTCACTGCCCGGGACAACCGGAATTCCCCGCCGCTTCATCGTCTGCCTTGCCTTCGCCTTGTCTCCACCAAGCCTGATGTTCTCTGAGGACGGTCCGATAAACGTTATCCCTGAGGTTATGCACGCTTCGCAAAAATGAGGGTTCTCAGCGAGGAAACCATAGCCGGGGTGTATCGCTTCAGAGTCTGTTATCTCTGCAGCGCTCAGTATGCCGGGGATATTCAGGTAACTCTGAGCAGAGCTCGCAGGGCCGATGCACACGTCCTCGTCAGCGAGCCTCACATGCATCGAATCTCTCTCGATATCGGAATAAACAGCAACGGTCTTTATGCCGAGTTCCTTGCACGCCCGTATGATCCTTATCGCAATTTCGCCCCTATTTGCGATGAGAATCTTCTTAAATAGCTTCATCATTCACCTTATACGAGAGCATTTTGTTGCACAGCTCCAGAGACTGCCGCGTGAAAGACTTTGGGCAAGAGGCGATAGGAAACTTGTTCCCCCGAAACGCCCACGATCTTGGTCAATCACCGTTTTTACAACGGTTCAATGAGGAACAGAGGTTCCCCATACTCAACGGGCTGGGCATTCTCGACAAGGACCCTCATAACGACACCGTCAACCTCGCTCTCTATTTCATTCATCAGTTTCATAGCCTCTATGACGCAGAGGACCTGCCCCTTCTTGATCTTTGTCCCATTTTCGACAAAGGGCTGCAACTCAGGGGATGGCGACCGATAGAATGTCCCGACAATAGGTGAGGTAACGGTAATAAGCCTTTGCACATCCTCTTCGGCTTCTTCTCGAGGTGTTTCTTCAGCAGATGGCACTTTTGTCCGCACCTCGATAGGGGAAAGCAGGGTCTGTCTTCTTATCTTAACCTTTGTTCCGTCTTTCTCTATCTGGAGTTCTGTGATGTCCGTCTCTTTGAGAAGGGCTATAAGCTCTTTGAGGTCTTCCAGCTCCATTACCTGACCCTCTCGATATACTCCGACGTCCTGGTATCTATCTTTAAGACATCTCCCTCGTTGATATGAAAGGGTACTTTCACGACCGCGCCGGTCTCGAGGGTCGCCGGCTTGTTCCCACCCGACGCCGTATCGCCTTTATAGCCGGGGTCTGTCTTCGACACCATCAGTTCAACAAAGGTCGGCAGTTCAACCGTCAGCGGAACACCCTTATAGTTCAGCATCTTGACTGTCATGTTTTCCTTCAAAAACTTCCTTATATCACCGAGTTGGACGGAGGTAAGGGGAAGCTGTTCGAAGCTCTCGGTGTCCATAAAGAAGTGCATGTCACCTTCTGCATAGAGATACTGCATGGCCCTCTCCTCAAGCTGGGGCGTCTCAAATTTCTCCCCTGACCTGAAGGTATCTTCCAGCACGTTTCCTGTCTTAAGGCTCTTCAGTTTTGTCCTGATAATTGCTCCGCCCCTTCCCATCTTGACATGCTGGAAGTCAACAATCTCACAGGGTTCCCCTTTATACTCTATCTTTGCACCTTTCCTGAATTCGTTTGTTGATATCAATACCGCGCCTCCTCTCTCAGATAGTCACCAGATCCCTCGATACCGTTGTCAATACTTCGGGCTTCTCAGACCTTACGACAACCATATCCTCAATCCTCACGCCGCCAAGCCCCGGTATATAGATGCCGGGTTCGATGGTAAAGACCATGTCTTCACGGACGCAACCTTTCTCCGTCCGGTTTATGCGGGGGAGTTCGTGCACCTCAAGACCGACCCCGTGACCGGTCCCATGCCCAAAGTATTTGTCATATCCAGCATTTTTTATACTATCTCGTGCCCTCTTGTCAATCACCCTCCCCGCAACGCCAGGCTTGATAGAAGCAATGGCTTTCCTGTTCGCCGCCAGAACGGTCTGATAGACCTCTTTCTTTTTCGCAGCGTCTCCCCCCCTGATAAGCAGCGTCCTTGTCATATCAGAGCAATACCCGCCTGCCTCTCCTCCCCAATCGATGACCACAAGATCTCCTGGGGAAAGTTTCTTTTCAGTCGCCCGCGCATGAGGCATGGCAGCATTGTTGCCGGACGCCACTATTATATCAAAAGGGATATGATTGCATCCTCTTTTTTTTAGCCGCTCTTCAAGCATGCGGGCGATTTCCCTCTCTCTCCTGCCGTGACGTATGTAAGGCTTCACATCGCGGAATGAAGACTCCGCACGCCTCACAGCTTCCCTGATCAGGGTTATCTCCTCTTTGTCTTTCACCGCTCTCAGACCCTCCACAACGCCCTGCAGTGCTTTCAGCCTGAGATCGCCGTATGAGAGACCCTTGAAAAATTCGTATGATGCGGAAGACTCAAACCCGAGGGCACGTATCTGAAAGTCCTTGATGAGATTTTTGATGGTTTTCAGTCTGTTCCCCCTCTCGATGATAATCTCCCAGCGATTCTGTCCATGAATCACATCCATCTGTCCACTCCCGGACCCCTTGAACTCCCTTTCGGCCTCTTCCTGATACCGGAAATCGGTCGCAAAGATGTTCTTATTCTTTGTTATGAGGATGAATGCTGATGAGCCCCCGAATCCGGAAAGATACCGAATGTTGATGAGATTGGTTATGAGAAATCCATCAAGCCTGCTTCGCTGCAAGCACCGCCGTAATTGCGCGAGGGGTAACGGATATCGACTGATAATGTTCCTACCTCTGGGGAGTGATATTTTTTGCTGCGATAAGTGCGAGGATATAACTGTCGGCACCAAAACCGCCGATCTGTCCGAGCGCCACTTCGGCAATATAGGACTTTCTTCTGAATTCCTCTCTCCTATGGATATTGGAGAGATGAACCTCTATAGAAGGTTTGCCGACTGCAGAAATCGCATCACGGATCGCTATGCTCGTATGCGTATAGGCAGCAGGGTTAATGACCAGAACATCATAATCTCCGGCCTGTATTGCATCGATAATCTCGGCCTCGCCGTTTAACTGGACGATGGAAAGAGCGATATCGAGATCGGATGCCGTGGCCCGTATTTTCCCGTTAATGTCATCAAGGGTGAGGGTTCCATAAATCTCGGGTTCTCTCTTGCCGAGCAGATTCAGATTCGGACCGTGTATGACTAAAATTTTCATGGATGAAAAAAAAGATACAAAAACCGCAGACGACGAACACTATACCAGGAATGTTTCCAGAGACGCATGCCCGGAAATCCCCGGTGTCACGTCTCTTGTCAGAATTCGCCTGTAATCCTCGGGATTGATGTCCTCAGAATAAACCTGCCCTTCCCGTAGTTTCCATCGGGAGTGATGACAAGGGCAAGGTAGTACTCAGGATTTATCTGATGCATGATGATGCCACACTTGTCCGATATGAGGGAAAACTCCTTTGCGACACCGATGGCAAGGTTCTGTGCGGCAAGATTGATGTCTCTTATCATAGCCGAAGATTCAGCCCCGAGATCGTCAAGGTTAAGCAGTTTCTCAACAGCATACTCTTCAACGAGAATGCCATCGGTACCGATTACCATGGCTGAGACGGCACCATCAACTCTCTCCACAACTTCTTTCAGAACATGCTCAAAGCTCATTTATCCTCACTGTGTCAGCGACTCAACGCCTCATGTGCTCAATGAATCCGCATCAAATCTTCTCTTTATTCCGTCCCGGAAAGTCTCTAATCTCGCGATTAATACCTCTTCACTCTCCCCGGTAAGCTTCAGATAAGCCTTGAGTTCCGCCATCCTCTGGAGAAGCTCCTTATTGTCCGGGTTTTTAGCGAGCAATCCAAGGTATGCGTCCACCGCCTTTGCATAATTGCCTCCCTTGATGAGGGAGTCAGCAGCAGATATGTCCATGGCTGAGGAAACCTCTTTGCCGCGCTCTGGAGGATATGCTTCCGCGAAGTCATCCTCCACGTGCAGCTCATCAGGAAGCTCAAAAACCTCCGCTGAAAGAGCTGCGGGACCTTCACTGTCTTGGGAGAGAGCCCTGCTGAATTCCTCAAACTCTTCCCCAAAAAATTGGTCTTCCAAGACTTCAGCCGGTTCTCCTTCGACGACTTCCTCAGCGCCGTATGCCTCAGGCTCTTGATGCGTATCCTCCCGCGCTTCTCCTTCCGCTGGTTTTCCAAGGCCTTCCACTCTCACCGTTTCCTTTTCAGCCGGAGAAAAAGAGGCGACCGGTTCTTCTTCCGCCTTTTTACCCTCAATGGCTTCGAGGCTTGCAAAGGCCTCCTCGTCCAACGGGTTAAGCGCGAGAACCGTCTTGTATTCTGACGCGGCCTTTTCAGCATCTCCGAGATCCCTGTATATGTCGGCAAGCTTCCTGTGGGCAAAGAGGTTACCGGACACCACGCTCACGACCTTCTCAAATTCTGTCTTCGCCTCACTCACCATATCCTTCTCGAGATATATCCTGCCGAGGGCTACCCGGGCGCTCGAATACGTCGGATGCTGTGCGAGGCCGCCCAAGAGAACCCCGATGGCTTCATCAAGCATCCCTGACTTCCGGTATTCTTCCGCAAGGGGGAGAAAGAGCCGCGAGGTGGGATCTTTTTCTACCCTCAGCCTTAGTTTTTCTATCTCTTCGAGCGCCATAATCTATTCGATTTTATCAGAATATCAGGAAAAGTCAAGGAATAAATGTGAAACTCTGTCCAGGAGGGCTTCAGCAGCCTCATCCTTTGTCATGAGCGGCAACGCCGTCACGCTGTCTCCCTCCAATATGGTGATCTCGTTGGTGTCAACATCAAAGCCCGAGCCGGGAGATTCCACATTGTTAAACACCATGACGTCAGCTCCTTTTTCCCTGAGTTTCCTCTGGGAACGGCTCAGATCCGAACCCGTCTCAGCGGAGAAACCTACCAATAGCGGCCTCCGGTTCATTGCACCAATCTCGGCCAGAATGTCGGGTGTCCTCTGGAGATTCAGCATCAGGCCATCGGACTTATCGAGTTTTTTGTCTTCTCTCCTGACAGGCGAAAAATCAGCCACAGCCGCAGTCATGATCAGAGCAGCGCATCCGTCAAGATTGCCGAAGATCGCTTCCCTCATGGCAGCAGCGGTTTCGACGCCAATAAACCTGGCATGGGCAGGGGGTTTGATATGCGCGGGCCCGCTGACGAGCGTCACTGCCGCTCCCCTTCGTATTGCCGCCTTCGCGATAGCGAAACCCATCTTGCCCGATGACCTGTTCGATAAGAACCGCACCGGGTCTAAATGCTCCCGAGTCGGTCCGGCGGTGACGAGTATCTTCCTGCCCGAAAGGTCTTTCTTGCTGAGCGCTGACCGTATCGCCTCGAGTATCTCCGGAACATCCGCCATCCTCCCTATCGCATCCTCGCCGCAGGCAAGGCTTCCTCTTTCGGGGCCGACCTGAAGCATCCCCTGAGATGCAAGAAACTGGAGGTTCTTCTGCAGAACCCGGTTCTCGTACATCCTCCAGTTCATCGCAGGGGCGAGAAGCACCTTCCCCGTGACCGAGAGCATGCAGGTGCTCAGGAGGTCATCGGCGATGCCGCCGGCGAACTTTCCGATGCTGTTTGCCGATGCGGGCGCCACTACGAAGATGTCCGCATCAGCAGTAAGCGCGAGGTGCGACATCGGATCAGCAAAAAGGTCAGCATGCACTTTTTTTTGGGATGCGACCTCGAAGGAAAGCGGGGCAACGAATTTCTTTGCGGCATCTGTCATGACCACATGCACGGACGCCCCTTCCTCGGTTAGTCTCCGCGCTAAATCGACGGCCTTATGAACAGCAACACTTCCGGTGACTCCTAACAGTATCTTACGATTCTTCAGCACCATTTTCGTCCCCAAAAGCTTCGTAACTTCCAGGGGTTTCCGATTCCTCCGGCTTTTCGTTGAAGAGATCCTCCAATGCCTTTCTGTCGCCTGTCTCTCTCTCGTGCAGGTACACCTTGAGGTCTTTCTCAAGCTCGGACAGATCCTCGGGAGCCCCTTCCCTCCGCTTCTCCTCGATAAGCTTCCGGTAATCGAACTTCTTCGCCTCTTGTCTGGCCTGCCTCGCCTCGTCACCCACAAGGAACTCCAACGCACCATCCAGGGCCTCTTCAATCGCTATCGTGGTGACCTTCTTTGACTTCGTGCCGATCTTTGGCTTTAGTCCCAGTGCAAGCTCCCGCGCCCTCTGGGCCGCAATCGTCGCAAGTCTGAACTTTCCGTCTATTTTCTTTTTGTCAACTTCAACGGGCAACGAAATAATATTCATCTCTTCCTCCTACTGCATGATATCTCTCACCCATTCCGGGTTTACCCTGTCCACCCTTAACCTCTCGGCGATAACGATAGCCTTGAGTTCCGAGAGGGCATCATCAAAGACGTCATTTACTATAACATAATCGTAATGTTTATACTCTTTGATCTCCTCTTTCGCCCTCTTCATTCTGAGCGCTATCTCCTCCGGCGCATCGCTCCTCCGGCCGTCAAGCCTGGCCTTTAAAACACTCAGAGAAGGCGGGAGTATGAATATGAACACTCCGTTCCCGTCGGCAGCACGCACCTGCCGTGCTCCCTCAATATCGATATCAAGGATTGCATCGTTCCCTTCATTCCGCAGTTGTTCCAACCGTCTCCGCGATGTGCCGTAGAGATTGCCATGGACCTTGGCCCACTCGAGAAATTCCCCCTGTGTTATGAGCTTGCGGAATTCATCCTCGCTAATAAACGTATAGTCTCTGTCATTGACCTCCCCCTTGCGGGGCGGTCGTGTGGTAAAAGAGATGGATTGCCCGATGCCGGGCAGAAGCCCGGCAAGCTTCTGGCACAAGGTGGTCTTTCCCGCACCCGATGGCGCCGAGACGATAAAAAGGCTACCCCTCCCTTTCCTCATCATCGCCCATATCTCTGGATTCGGAAGGCTTCCGGTCCTTTGCCAGACCCTCTCCCTCTTTGTCTTCTCCGAACCTCTGGCTTATGGTCTCCGTCTGGAGGGCACTGAGGATAATGTGGTCACTGTCGGTCACGATGATCGATCGTGTCCGCCTCCCTTCAGTCGCGTCCACCAGTTTTCCCCGTTTCTTGGCCTCATCCCGCAGCCGCTTCATCGGTGACGAGCCGGGGGTTACGATGGCAACCACCCTCGATGCCGACACCACATTGCCAAACCCTATGTTTACCAGTACCGGACCTAAATCTCTCTTCATCGCGAAATCTCCTTTCTGTCTCCGAAAAACCGAAGGCGAAGCAATCTCAAGATCTCCCGCATCATCCTCCGGCAGGGAGAGAGGGATTGCGGAGTGACCGCTCCCCGGACTAACTTTTTTTACTGTATATTCTGAGCCTGTTCCCGCATTTTCTCCAACTCCGCTTTCATCTCCACCGATATATTCGATATGTAATAGTCGTTCGCCTTCGAGGCAATGGTATTCACTTCCCTGTTGAGCTCCTGCAGGAGAAATTCTAATTTCCGTCCGATGGCATCGCCGCCAGAGAGAACCTTTTCCACCTCTGCAAGGTGCAGCCGAATCCGCGTTATTTCTTCACTGATATCCGTCTTTTCGGCCATAATCGCCGCTTCCTGAAGCACCCTGCCCTCATCAAACCGTGCCTCTGCAAAAAGGCCCTCGAGCCTCTCAAGGAATCTCTCCTTGCAGGCCTTTAGTGAGTCGGGGCAGCGCAGGGCAAGCTCATCATTCATCCGCCTAACCTGTTGCAGCCTCGAAAGCACATCGCGGGCCAGCGAGCCTCCCTCCCCGAGCCTCATATCTTCAAGCACGGATAACGCCTCCTGAAATGCTTCATAGAGGAGCGCTGTATCATACTCCCTTTCTTCGGACAGGATAAGATCCTTAAATCCCAAAAGGGTATTTACCCCTATGGCATCAGGAAGAGACAATTCCTTTTTGAGGGAGTGAAGAGCATCGTAGAGCTCCTTTGCCAGCTCAGCGTTGATCCTGACCTTTTGGCCGGTGTCGCCTGCAACCGACACCATCACATCGAACCTTCCCCTCGAAAACTTCTCTTTTATGAGATTTCTCAAGGGCATCTCGTGCATGCCAAGGTTTGGCGGCATTTTCACCGATACATCCAGGAACCGATGATTGACCGACTTGACTTCAACCTTAAAGGCATCCCTCTCCGCCGAGCCGAAACCCGTCATACTCTGAATCATGGCGTCCCTCTGCCCCTGTCTAAGTAATCACTTCTATCTTTTGCAAAGGACCGGAACTCGTCAAGACGGTTCTGCAAAGAATGATGAAGCACCTTGTACGCCAGCGCGCTGGGAAGGGCAGTCTTTTGCTTTTGCAATATTCTGATTCTTCACGACACTATGTTATTAGAATCGGGACTGAAAGTAAAGGGAGAAAGACTGCAACGAAAGAACAAGGGCAGGCTTTCGCCCGCCCTCTTAGGCCATGAACAAGCCCGTTACGGATCAGTCACCGTTAAGATAACATTAGCGAGGTCCGCAGGAACAGTATCAGTTATGTTTATGGAAAAAAGGTTATTCCCAACACTGAGGGCTGGAGTGAAAGAGTCACATGAATTAGCATCAACGGTTACTACGAAAGTGGGATTACCGGTTATCTTCACGCCCGCCGTATTGCCAGCAACCTTAATCGTGTAGGGAGGAGAACCACCTGTGATAGTATATGACGGAGAAGTTCCGCCAACGGTGCAATCTACCGTATAACCTGTTGTCGGCGCTACAGCTATCGGAACAGGAGTGGGAGTAGGACTAGGAGCGGGAGTGGGAGTAGGAGTAGGAGCGGTGACCGTTATGGTCGCTGAGCCGGACACACCGCCGGTTGTAGCCGTTACGGTTACCGGAGTAGCTGCAGTACTGGCCGTGAATATCGATGTTGCTACCCCTGCTGTAGTCTGCCCAATGGGAACAATATGATCATTCTGTCCTGACGTCGTGAAAGTCACGTTCGTCCCGTCAGGTACGGGTATTCCTGTGGCACTTATAGCATTCGCTGAGATGGTAGAAGTCCCTCCGACTGCCACCGTTTGCGGATTTGCAGAGACTGTAACGCTTGCAACCACTACAGGCTCTAAGAACAAGCTAACCATGCCAAAGGCGCCATTGTCAGCCTGTGCAGTAATGTTCAGGACGGATCGGGCGGAACTAAGGGCTGACAGAAGCACCTGAACCGTCGTAAATGCCTGCCCAGAGCTGTTCGTAATCTGGACATCTCCAGTTGCAGGCACATTCGGAAAGAGGACAGCGCAGGTGGTAGTTCCATCACTACATGTGGTAGCGTCCCCGAGCCTATAAGCCAGGTCTGCGGCGAAGGTGACCTTGCTGCCGGCGACAAGCAGTATGCCGTTCGTAACCGTCGCCTGTATCACGCGAGTATTGTCGTTCGCAGTCTTGAACAAAGTATAAGCACTCTGATCATTGAAGTTCACTCCGTCACTAGACGCAGCAAGCGTCAGGGTCGGGTTAAAGGTTGAACTAAGGAGGGGAGTAAAATACACCGTCTTCTGGTCTGTCACCAAGCCTCCGGCATTCATCTCCGCAAGTATGGTGGCAAACCCGGCGAGGGTTGAAGAGAGCACGACCGTTGCCAGTCCATCAGCGTCCGTAATAGCCAATGTGACCGGGGTCCTGGTCGCCGCAGCGCAACTGTCGTAGGTCGCGGCAAAAGGAGCAGACTGGTTGGTAAAGACAACAGGGACGTTCGCAACGGGAACACCATTTCCGTCACGCACCTGGGCATTGAGTGTAATACAGCCGTTTACCTGCGCAACAAAAGAATTCGGCAACAGCTGGACGGACTCGGGTTGTCCTGAGTTCGTCCCGGGTGGAGTATAGCCACCTCCCGCACCTCCGCCCCCGCAGCTAGAAAGAAAAAGCAGCGCGGGCACTACTACCAGTAGAAGCAATGATACCTTGTTACCCTTCATGATCCCTCCAGCATGTTAACAATTGTCATAGTCTTCAATCGCTATTTGTCGAATAATGGAAACGCTAAAACTGTTGCCGTATTTGTCCTGGCCGTATATCACGATCTCCATGTTATACAATAACGGAAGGCTCGGCGGACCATTGATAGTTTGTAAAGCATTAACCAGTGTGCTTTTCATTCCGGTCGTGAAAATCAGGAAAGAATAAGGACCCGTACCTACGCCTGGCTCAATGAGTATCCCCCCCTGACTGCCCGCGCTAATTGCATTGATTGTCGGATTGCTTGGATTCTCTGAATAGAATGTAACCGTATAATTCGTAACGGTGAGCACATTAGTCGATGGAACATTGGGATTGAGTGCGATTCCCTCGAAGGTAATGTCCGCATAATCATTTCCAAATTTTTCCGGTGTGCCGCCCGAACAGATATCTTGAATGTCATCTATCTCCCATACATCTCCTTGATTGCTAACGACGTTGCTATGTGATATAGCGGTAATTTCCGGGTTTATTCCTGTATCCTGGCTCCCTGAGGATCCCGGTGAACCCGGCCCGCCACCGCAACTCCCTAAAAAAAGAGTGACGCATAAGACGCATAGCGCGATGAATAGCAAATAGTTTTTTTTCATTTTACCTCCTCATAGTCAGTAGCAGACTTTCGTGTAATGAATCGCAGCCATATCCCCTTTTTTTACTGTGCCACCACGATCCTTGGGGTAATGAAGATCAACAGTTCACTGGTAATTATATTTTTCCCTCGCTCCTTGAATAGCTCTCCAACGATTGGAATGTCCATCAATCCGGGCACTCCTGCGGTGGAATAATTGTCCGTTTTCTTATAGATACCGCCGATAACCAACGTCTCTCCGTTCTGTACGATAACATTTGTCTCGCTTTCTATTTTAGATGTTACGGGAACCGAGGAATTGGCGATCAGCACATGCCCTGTGACATCTTCCTTTTTCACATGGACATACATACTGATGGAGCCGGCGGGGGTTATATGCGGTGTTATTTCAGTACTGAGAACGATATCCTTATATGCCGTTGATATCGTACCCTCTGATGTTTGCTGCGGGTACGGATCACTTTCTCCCTGCATGATCGTTGCCTTTTGATTGTCCGTCGTAACCACCCTCGGATTGGAGATTATCCTGCCCTTGGTCAACGTCTCGAGCGCTGAGAGCTGAACATCTAGACCGAGCGTATTTGCAGCATTTATCATTCCGAAGGAAATGCCTGAGCCAGCGCCTGCACCGGCCGTGGGTGACGGCATGTCCACAAGGAAGTTATTGCCGGTAAAAGAGCCTTTATTGAGGCTCGAGAGACCTCCCAAGGACGAAAGGCCATTGACTGGGCTTAACTTCACTCCCCATTGAATACCGAGGTCACTCACAAGATTGTAATTCACTTCTACGATCCTTGCTTCTATCATGACCTGTGGTATCGGCTTATCAAGGGTTGCGAGGAGGTTTTCCACCCGCGGGAAGACCTCCGGTATATCGTTAATAACCAAGGCACTCGTTCTTCTATCGACGCTCAGGCTCCCGCGGGAGGTGAGCAGCTTCGAATCCTTGATGGACTTTTCAACGACCGCGACATCGGCATAACTTACGGAGAAAATCCTGGTCTCTAACGCTTCTGCCTTGGCCTCCGATTCTCTCGTCTTCGCCCTGTCCTCATTCTCCTTCGCAAAGACTGAAAGAGGCGCTATCCTGATGATGTTCCTTTCCTCGATCTTCCCGAGAGAGAAGGTCTTCAGGATAATGTCAAGCGCCTGGTCCCACGGCACATTGACCAGTTTCAGGGTGAGTTTGCCCTTCACATCAGGGCTCACCACAATGTTCTTACCGCTGATGTCAGCAAGGAGGCGGAATATGGGAACAATATCAGCATCCTGAAAATCGAGTGATATTTTTTTACCGGTGTAGGTACCTTCCGCAATAATTTCCGGTTCCTTTACCTCGGCAACCTCACTGCCACTCGGAGAGGACATAGCCTTTTGCTGTGCAGCTTCCTTCTTTTCAGCCATCAAGGTCTTCTGCGGCTCCTGAGGAACCTCTTTCCGTCCGACGATTCCG
This sequence comes from Thermodesulfovibrionales bacterium, assembly GCA_050014695.1. GTDB lineage: Bacteria > Nitrospirota > Thermodesulfovibrionia > Thermodesulfovibrionales > UBA9159 > UBA9159. The sequence goes on along the minus strand of JBEKCV010000001.1, from coordinate 96,657 downwards.
CCGGCTTCGGTGCTCTGGATAGCCACAACGATTGTATTTTTGACCGACGAGACATCAAAACTCTTTATCTCCTTCAAATCAACGACCAGTCTCGTCATGTCCTTGTGCTTCCCTGCCCTCACTCCCTTGATAGGGCTGATCACCGTGGTAGGGACCTTCGCCTTTAGATTCACATCAGGAATGTCGATAACAATCCTGTTTCTCAAGGTGAACACTGCGGGGCTCATTACCCCGTCGCCTTTGATCACAACGTTGACAGTGCCATCTCTCTGGTCAAAATAAATATCTGTTATCTCTGTTGCCTTCGGCAAAGCAGAGGGCGCTTCCGTTTTCTGGACCGATTCCTGTCCAGAGGTTTCAGGACTGCTCTTCTGCACCTCCGGCGCCCCCGCCTCTGCGACGGCCACCGGTTGCGGCTGCTCGGCATGAGTCTCTGGGGAGGCTGTGGTATCCTGTGACGCTTCTGCTTGCAATTCCGGTTTCGGATCTGCAGCAGCTTCCTTCACCCTCAGGGTGAGGACGTTGTCGCGGTATACCGGCACGACTTCAGCGGGGTTCTGAAGAAGCACCTCGATCTTCGCAGTCATCTTCGGTGAAACCACCTGCGACGGCGCAACCTCTGTAATTCCCGCGTGCTTGGAAATTATCTTGTCCGTGAACTGACCGACATCAACATCGGGCATATCGACAACAATCCGATAAGGATCAGAGGGTTTGTAAATGGTATATACAAATGGCCGGCTCGCCTTTATTTCCAAACTATTGTCTCCGATGGCAATACCTGTGATCACAGTCGAGGATGCAGCCTGCGGATCCTGTTTGATGGTGCCCGCGGTGGACCAGCCTCCCGCACCAATAATTATGGATAAAATCGATACCATAAAAATAATTCCCTTGTTTCTCATTCTCCCTCCTCCTTACGGAGTTTCAATATGGTGTCCTTCGGCTGCATTTCTCCCTTATAATTCTTCAGAGACTCCCTTACGACAATACCTTCAGGGTCGATTTTAACTACCTTTCCTCCGAACAGACCAAGATTCATGCCCTCTCTCACCGTAAAGTATTTCTTATCGGGGAGTTGAATCATCGCAAAGTATTTTTTCCCCTGCGAGGCAATCGCAAGCACCTTTATTTCGTTCACTTCATATGACTCAGAAGATTTCAGTCCTTTTTTCTTGTTCTCGCTCTCTCTGTCTTTCTTTGAGATCTCGATGATGGACAGAAATGGGTCTCTTCTTCCCTGCGGGTCATAGAGATATGTCTCGCCCTCGATCTTTGGCTGCTCGGCGTTAACAGCGGGGGCAGGCTGCTGGGAAGGTTCTGTCTTCTGGAGTTTCTGAGCCTGCTGTTGGAGTGCGGGCCTGCCAGGACCGGCCGCTTCATTGCCACAGGCAAAAAGCCCCACAGTGACCAATACGATTACGGAGAAGACCTTCATCATCACTTACCTTTATCCTTTGCGGCGCCCGGGCCTTTTGCCGAGATTTCGCTTTCCGGAACCGCAGAAAATGTGGCTGCCTTGAAGGTTATCTTGAGTAATGCGTCGTTTATTTCCGGTTTGGGATCGCCTATCTTGATATCGGATATATTCACAATCCTGTTGAGCTTTGTCAGGCTGCTGAAAAACATGCCGAGATTGTGGTAACTTCCCGAGAGTTCCACAGAAACAGGAATCTCATAAACGATACCGCTGGAGTGATCCTTTTTCTGTTCCGGTTTCCAGGAAATGATCTTCAGCCCGGACTTTATCGAAAGATCGGAAACCTGCTTCAGCAAGCTCGATATTTCTTTTTCCTCCGGAAGCTGCAACTTTAATTCCTCCAGCCGTTTTTTCAGATTCTCATTCTCCATTTTTAAGGTCGCCAGCTTCGCGACCTTTGCCTGGTCTTTCGCTATCTCGTTTTCCTGTTTCGTTATTTCTCCGCTCAGCCTCCCGATCTCGTTCCGTTTTGGCAAAAGCAGGAACATGCCCACAGCAATACAGACAGCGAGAATGGCCGCTCCCAGCAAGCCGGCCTTTACCGCCGCCGGCATGGTCTTCATATCAAGGCTGAGTTTTAACGCCATCTACGCCGCCACTTTGAAGGTTAACTTAAAGAAATAGACGGGGATCTTTTCTACCTCAGCCTGCTTTGACTCCTGCAGAAAAACATCGGAAAACTTTCTGGAGTTCTTCAGGTTGTCCACGTACGCCACCACTTCAGCATTCGAAAACGCATATCCCTCGATACTCAGCGTACCACCGCTGAGCGTCAGGGACTGCAACCACACCCCATTGGGAAGATCCTTGCTGATCTCATCCAGCATCATGGCCGGAATATTCTGATTCTTCCTGAGTTGTTCTATGAGTTTATTCCGCTCTTCAAAGGTCATGTTCCGTTTCTCGTAATCGTCCACTTCCTGGATCTTTTTCTTCAGCTCGGTGATCGTCTGGTTATTGTGTTCGACTTGAGCCTCTGCGTTTTTCAGATGAGAACCAAAATACAAGTAAAGATAGGCAAGGGCAAAGAGTAAGAAAACACCGATAGCCGCGACTGCCAACGTGAGGGACGAAAGGGGTTTAGCTCTCTTCTTCCGTTTGACCGGCAGGAGATTAATCCGTATCATCTGTCTCCGGGCCTCCTAACGGCGAGCCCTACGGCAACCGCCGCAACAGCAGCTACCTCCTGGATATACGATGCATCGAATCTCTTCGGGACCAGGATATTTTTAAAGGGTTCCGCCAGACTCACCCCTATTCCTATCCTGTCGGAAAGGAACCGCGGAAAATCCCGGATGAGGGCGCACCCGCCGCTCAGGATCACTTCTTTCACGTCCGCCTGATGGGTCGAACTCCTGAAATAATCCAGAGAGCGGGAGACCTCTGTGAAGATATCGCCGGACGCCTGCATTATCACGGAATGCACATCTTCACGCTTTATCTTTTCCGATGCCTCACCCCGTTTCAGGCGTTCAGCCTCCTCATACGTTACGCTAAACTCCTTCTGCAGGGCTTCAGTATGGACGTTGCTGCCTAAGGAACTATCGCGGGTAAATACCGATACGCCTCCCCTCATAATATTCATGTTGATGCTACTCGCACCGATGTTCACCAGGGCGACATTCGTCCCTGCTTCTATCTCATAATTGACCCCGTACATGTTTTCGAGGGCGAAGGCATCAACATCCACAATCACCGGATGAAAGCCGGCTTCCGTCACAACGGAAACATAATCGTTGATAACGTCCTTTTTTACCGCAACGAGGATGACATCCATCTGTCCTGCTTCTTCCTTGGGACCGAGTATCTGAAAGTCGAGATTTACATCCTCGATGTCAAAGGGCACATACTGTTCTGCCTCAAACTTGATAGACTCGCTGAGTTCTTCCTCGGTCATCTCCGGCAGCGATATCCGCTTGATGATCACGGAGGAATGTCCTGATATCGATATAACCACATCCTTATGCTTTGTCTTTGTCTTTCGTATAAGCTCCTTCAGTGATTCCGTCAGCCTGATAGCGTCTATGATGGAGCCTTCAACGATGAGCTCAGGCGAGATCGCAAGCATATCAAAAAGCTCCAGTTCATAGGCGGAACCTCTCTCCTTGAGCTGGACAGCCTTAATGTAACTGGAACCTATGTCGAGACCTATGATCCCTTTCGAATCAAACATAGCTTAATAAATAACAGAAAAAAAACTTCTTGTCAAGGTTTTTTTTATTAAAAATCACAAGTTTTAATTTAAACCTTAAAATAACGCTTTAATAGTTCTAACGTCTTCGCCTTCCTGAAAACTCACAAATCTAACCGCTAAGCAGGTTTCATGCCAAAGTCGCCTATTTACAATATATTGATTTTTCGAGGGAAAAAAAGTTGTCCCCTGCAGGGACAGAAAACTTTGCCACACTTTGTCAATTAACTGTCTATGAAATGACACCCGTCAAATGTGAAGAATCCTCTCCACCCGTATGAAGCCATCCGCAATTCTTCCTATAGCGAAAAGATTGCCGGATGGGTCTTTCAGTCGAATGAATCCTCCCGAGCAAGGATCTCCCTCGCGACACGTGAACGGTAGCCCATTGCGTGCCCTGATAAATTCCGCATCCGTCAATGAGCGTTCACCGAGATGCCGAAGTGCCGAATCAATGCTCCAGAGCGATGGAAGGGCACCTGCAAGAACTTTGCTCCGCGGCGTTTCCTCCAGTTCCTTCATAGCCACAGAATCATCGATCGCGAAGTCACCGATCCGTGTCCTTTGCAATCCAATGACATGGGCGCCCACACCAAGCGCGTCTCCAATATCATCGCAGAGTGTCCGTATATAAGTTCCCTTGGAACACGAAACATTTATCTCCAGATGAGGCGGGTCAAATCCGGTAATCGTGATTCTCCCGATATGCACATCCCGTTCCGGTCTCTCGACCTCAATACCTTTCCGCGCAAGCCTATAGAGTGGCTTCCCTCCTACCTTTACCGCTGAATACATCGGAGGGGTCTGCCGGATAGCGCCCATGAACCCTTCAAGGACTTCTTCGACATCGTCTCTTTCCAGAGAGACATCGTTCACCCTCTCTATCACCGTTCCTTCTGCATCAAGGGTGTCTGTCTTCTCACCGAGCTTCATGAGCGCGATGTATTCCTTGTCGAGATCTGCAAGGAATCTCGTTATTTTCGTAGCTTCGCCGAAGCATACGAGCAAAACACCCGTGGCAATCGGGTCGAGAGTCCCTGCGTGGCCGGCCTTCTTCAATGCAACGATCCTCTTAACCCGTGTAACGGCCTGCTGTGATGATATGCCTTTCGGCTTGTTGAGATTCATGATGATGTCCATGCCAACAAGTCACCTCTGAGGCCAGTTCGGATTCGTGCAACTGCGCTGTCGGATCAGCGAGAAGGAACAAAAAAAGAGTTCATGCTGATTCCCGCAAAGATGTCATTTTCATCCTTCCAGCTTCCTGTATTGCCTTTATCAGTTCCTCTTTCGCTACGGTGATATCTGCCTTAATCTTATACCCTGAGGCGTTCCTGTGGCCTCCTCCGTTGAACCGCTCAGCTATCTTTGCAACATCGACGCCGCCCTTGGAACGAAGACTGACCTTCCAAGCACCGTCAATTTCCCTGAAGAATGCAGATACCTCTATGTCCTGCATCATCCGCGGAAAGTTGGAAAAATGCTCGGTATCCTCCGCAGTCGTCCCTGTTCCGGTAAACAGTTCTTTTGTGGCAGAGGTGAAAGCAATATTGTCGACGATTTCCAGGGTATTGAGCACCTCAATCAGGAGCCGGAATCGTCTCTCAGTCCACGTCTCGTAGAGAGCCACCGCTATGGAGGCAGGGGCTGCACCTGAGTCAATCAGCTCGGCGCATACTCTCAGCAATTCTGAGTTTGTGTTGCTGTACCTGAAGGTACCGGTGTCAACGGCGATGGCAGTGTAGAGATTCGTCGCTATGCTCTGAGTAATCTTCAGCCCCAATTCCTTAATGAGATAATAGACCATGATGCCTGTCGCAGCAGCGTGAGGCTCTATCCACCTGATATCACCGAAATCTCTCACCGTCTCATGGTGGTCTATTATCGCCGAATAGGCGATAACGGCATCATCGAGGCCCGCCCTCCCCGGCTCATTGCAGTCCAGAAGGATGAGCGGTTGCCTGTTACCGGGCAGAGAAGCCGTAAACTTCTCCCAGGCAGGAAGAAAACGATAAAATTCCGGAACACGGTCCCGGTTATAGAGCACCGTCTCTTTGCCGAGAGATTCAAGGGCTAAGGAAAGGGCAAGGGACGAACCGAGGGCGTCGCCGTCGGGATTGATATGCGTTGAAATGAAAAAAAAATTTTCTTCTTGGATGAGAGATAAGAGATTCTCGGGAACCCTCAAAGCTTTTCCTTAATCTCCCTGAGGAGTCTATCTATCCTGTCTCCGCGCGCTATGGACTCATCAATCCTGAACTCAAGCGATGGTATGGATTTCATCCTGACCCTCTTCGCCAGCTCCGAACGGATAAAGCCCTTTGCGGAAGTCAGTACAGCCAGAGTCGTCTCTCTTTCTTCTTCCTGGAGAATGCTGACAAATACCTTTGCGGTCTTCAGGTCATCAGTGATCTCGACGCCGGTAACCGTAACAAAGCCGAGGCGAGGATCCTTGACCCTCTTCATGATGATATCAGCGATCTCCTCCCTGATGAGGTCGCTGACCCTTTGTGAACGTTTATAAGGAAACATACATACTTTTCCTTCGTGATCAATCGCGCAGATGGTAGCAGAAAGTTCTGTTCTCTAGAGTTTTGCAGCTATCTTTTCTATGATGTAGTTTTCGAGGATATCGCCGACCTTCAGATCGTTATAATTTTCGATCATAATGCCGCACTCATACCCTGCCTGAACGTCCCGTGCGTCTTCCTTAAATCTCTTGAGGGATGATATCTTGCCTTCATAAACAACGATATTATCCCGGAGAATCCGTATACCATCGCTTGCACGGCTTACCGTCCCGTCAAGGACATAGCATCCCGCTATTGTCCCGAGCCTCGAAACCTGGAACGTCTCCCTGACCTCAGCCCTGCCCAGTATCTTCTCCCTGAGGGTCGGCTCAAGGAGTCCTTCAAGAGCCTTTCTCACATCCTCTATGGCACCATAGATAACATTGTAGTGCCGCATATCAACGCCTTCTCGTTCCGCTAGCTGGTAAGCCTTTGATTCCGGCCTGACATTGAAACCCATGATAATCGCATTGGAGGCCGCTGCGAGCATCACGTCCGATTCATTAATGGCGCCCACGGAAGCGTGGATAACCTTCACCTTAACCTCCGAGTGAATAATATGTTCGAACGCGTCTTTTAATGCCTCGATGGAACCCTGCACGTCTCCCTTGATGATGATATTGAGGTCCCGTATTTCTCCTTCTTTTATCTTGGAATATACGTCATCGAGGGTCAGTTTTTTCGACCTAGCCATCTCGGCGAGTCTCTGTTTCTGGTGTCTCGCCATGGCTATTTGCCTGGCCTTTTTCTCATCCTCTACCGCGACAAATATATCTCCCGCCGTCGGGACTTCGGAGAATCCGATAACTTCCACCGGAGTTGAGGGTGATGCCGCGTAGATACGCTTTCCCGTATCATCTATGAGGGCCCTCACTTTTCCGACATTGGTCCCGGACAGAAATGCATCGCCCACCTTGAGCGTTCCCGTCTGGACAAGAACCGTTGCGACCGGTCCCCTTCCTTTATCCAGTCTGGCCTCGATTATTGTCCCTTTGGCCATTCTCTCGGGGTTCGCCCTCAGTTCCATGACCTCTGCCTGCAGAAGGACCATTTCGAGCAACTGCTCTATGCCGATTCGCTTCTTTGCAGAGACCTCAACAAAGATGTCTTGTCCGCCCCACTCTTCGGAGATGATGCCGTGTTCAGAGAGTTCGCTCTTCACCTTCGCCGGGTTTGCCTCGGGTTTATCTATCTTATTGATAGCGACCACAATCGGGACGTTGGCCGCCTTTGCATGGTCGATCGCCTCAATGGTCTGCGGCTTCACCCCGTCATCCGCCGCGACAACCAGGACAACGACGTCCGTCACCTTGGCTCCCCGCGCCCTCAACGAGGTGAATGCCTCGTGGCCCGGCGTATCAAAAAATACAATATCTTTATTTTTCAGGGTTACTTTGTACGCGCCGATATGCTGCGTTATCCCGCCCGCCTCTGTTTCCGTCACCTTCGTCTCCCTGATAGCATCCAGGAGAGACGTCTTGCCGTGATCGACATGACCCATGATCGTTACCACGGGGGGTCTCGGCAGAAGGCTCGATGCATCCTCCACTTTCTCTTCAAACACCGGTTCTTCCTCGATGCTCGAAATTTCGAGCTTCACCCCAAAACCTTCGGCGATGAGGAGCGCAGCATCCATATCAACAGGCTGGTTTATGGTAGGCATATATCCTAATTCCATAAACTTTTTTATGACCTCGGAGATTTTTACGCTGATCAATTCGGCAAACTCCTTTACTGTCATCCCCTCCCGTATTTTTAACTGTTTTCTTCGTGGCGCGGTTACCTGGGGCTGGAATTTATCCGGCATCTTTGTCGTTATCATTCCTCGGTCTTTTCCCTGCTTCTTGAATGACTTTACCTCATGCCACTTCCTCGGCTCTATCTTTCGTACGGTTTGAAAGGCCCGTTGCATGGCGGGCTTTGCCTTAAATTTCTCGACTTTCTCAGTCTCAATCTCTTTTTTGAATCTATCGGGAACCTTCAGCTCAACTTCCTCCACCAGTGTCACCGTCTCCTCTTCAACGGTTTCTTTCTCAGGCGGAAGAGGTGCCTGGGCACTGTCACGACTCTGCTGAGGCTTCTCTTGAGCAGTCGTCACCGCCGGTTTTGCTTTCTCTTCAACAAGAACCCCTTTTGCCGCATCTTCCTGAGTCCCGGTTTGTGACTCACGTGTTCTCGTGATAATGCTCTCCACCTTCACGGCTGCCTCATGCTCTATGCTTGAAGAGTGAGTTTTCCCCTCGATCCCGAGTTGCGAGAGCGTCGTTATGACCTCTTTGTTGCCAACGCCTAACTTCTTGGCAAGCTCATAGATTCTTATCTTTGACATCTATCGAAGACCTCCGTTCCAAAACCAACAAAAAATAGGGTGACGTATGCGCCTTGTAACCTCTGAAGTAAAATGTTATCATAAATGCGTTGTTTTATGCAATTTAAGTCATGCGTCTCAGTCGGGATCAGTCGACGGTCGGTCATTTGGCCCTCGACCGCTGGACGAAGAATTAAGACAAGTATCGACAATACAGGAGGACTGGTAAAATGGCAAAATGTTTTGCGTGTGGGAAGGGGAAAGTAACGGGAAATAATGTCAGTCATGCAAACAACAGGACAAAACGGCAGATATCACCTAACTTGCAGAGAACGAGGATCATGACTGATAACGGCACAAAGCGTGAGTATGTCTGCACCCGGTGCCTACGGTCGGGTCTGGTGAAAAAATCTGTGTGAACAGGATCGGCAATCTTCTCTCCCCCCTAGTCAAGAATCTTGGAATAGAAGGTGCCCTGAAGCTTGAAGTGATAGAGACGGAGTGGACCAGGATCTTTGGTGAGCCTCTCTCACTTCATACGCGCCCCGCAAACCTGCAGAACGGCGGACTCCTCATTCACGTAGACTCCCCTGTTTGGCTCCAGCAGATCAGCTTCTACAAAGACGACATCGTCAAGAAGTTAAGCCCCCTTGGGGTGAAAGAAGTACGGCTCAGACTCGGCAAGATACGGCCGGGAAAGAAGACTGCTACTCCTCAGTCCGCTGAGGCACAATACGTATCCCTCGACACGGATACCCTTCAATATATAGAGGACACGGTTTCCGGGATCAATGACCCCGAACTGAGGGAGTGCATCAGAAAGGCCATGGGGAAAGCCTTCTCAAGAAGGACAAAGCATGAAGTGTAGAGGTTGGGGCTTTGTGATCGGAGATTCGGAGCGATCCCCGGAAAAGCTTCTGCAGCCAAGGAGTCCCCTGCCGTCACGCATGGGGAGGTCAGGGCGTTAAAAAAGCCGGCGCTACGGTGGAGGTCACCGTGAAATCGTCCCGATGGTCGACGACTCCTTAGAGAAAGAGCAGTGTTACTCTCCCCTTAAGAAGAGTGCAATTCTTCAGCCAAGTGAAGCTCAATCGGCCAGAAAGCCGTGAGCAGGATCTAGGGCAAGATTCGCAGCCAGCAACAGGGAATTTCACCAGCCAATCAGCGCTGTTTCACGCTGATTCTGCCTGCTTCTCATAGACGAGGATCGGTCTCTCCTTCTTGATTATTGTATCCTCATTAATGAGGCACTCCTTGATCCCCCGTTGAGACGGTATCTCGTACATAACATCCAGCATGACCTCTTCGAGGATTGCACGGAGTCCCCGTGCGCCTGTTTTTCTCTCAACCGCTTTTCGTGCGATTGCGGTAAATGCGCCATCGGTAAATCTGAGCCTCACATTGTCAAATGAGAGAAGCTTTTGATATTGCTTGACAAGGGAATTCTTCGGCTCGGTGAGGATCTTCACCAGTGCAGCATCATCCAGTTCCGTCAGCAAAGCGACGACGGGGAGTCTTCCCACAAACTCTGGGATCATGCCATACTTGATGAGGTCCTCGGGTTCGACCTTGCTGAGGACATTACCTATCTTCTTCTCCTTCGCGCCGATGACCTCAGCACCAAACCCAAGGGTTTTTTTACCGATTCTCTGTCCGACAATGTCATCAAGCCCCACAAAAGCGCCGCCGCAGATAAAAAGGATGTTCGATGTATCCACCTGGATGAACTCCTGCTGAGGATGCTTCCTCCCCCCCTGCGGAGGGGTATTGGCTATCGTTCCCTCGATGATCTTCAGGAGCGCCTGCTGCACGCCCTCGCCCGAAACGTCCCTCGTGATAGAAGGATTTTCGGATTTTCTGCTGATCTTGTCGATTTCATCGATATAGACTATTCCTCTCTGTGCCCTCTCCACATCGAAATCCGATGCCTGGAGCAGTTTCAGAATGATATTTTCAACATCTTCCCCCACATACCCTGCCTCGGTGAGGGTGGTCGCATCGGCTATGGTAAACGGCACATCCAGGAGTCGAGCAAGGGTCTGAGCAAGGAGCGTTTTCCCGGTGCCTGTCGGGCCGATAAGCAGAATGTTGCTCTTCTGCAGTTCGACATCAGAGGTATCCGGACAATAAATCCTCTTGTAGTGATTATGGACAGCAACGCAAAGCACCTTCTTCGCCCTCTCCTGACTGATGACATAATCATCGAGGAACTGGTGTATCTCTTTCGGGGTCGGGAGTTTTGGCAGCGCATGAGGTGATGTCTCGGAATAAAGTTCCTCTGCGATGATATCATTGCAGAGTTCGACACATTCATCACAGATATAGACGGTCGGGCCCGCAATGAGCTTTCTCACCTCATCCTGACCCTTACCGCAGAATGAGCACTTCAATTTATTTTCCTCTCTCTCCTTCTTCGCCATAAAACCCCTCCATGCTATAAACGATAATACCGATGTGACTTATGCTTCGGTTCTCTCAGCCTCAGTTGCCGCCTTGATGATCCGGATTTTTTTTCGCTCCCCGGATGACCTCGTCAACAAGACCGTACTCCCTGGCCTCTTCCCCTGACATGAAAAAGTCGCGGTCCGTGTCGGCCCGCACTTTATCGATAGATTGTCCCGTATGTCGCGCAAGGATTTCGTTGAGGATATCCTTTGTCCTGAGCATCTCCCGAGCGTGTATCTCGACATCGGTTGCCTGTCCCTGAAAGCCTCCCATGGGCTGGTGGATCATGATCCGGGCATGGGGCAGCGCGAATCTTTTCCCTTTTGTCCCCGCCGCCAGCAACAAGGCTCCCATACTCGCCGCCTGGCCGATACAGTACGTACCGATATCGGGCTTCACATACTGCATAGTGTCATATATGGCAAGGCCTGACGATACGATGCCCCCGGGTGAATTCACGTAAAGATGGATATCCTTGTCCGGATCCTCTGTCTGAAGAAAGAGGAGCTGTGCAATGACGGTGTTTGCAACAATATCGTCTATGGCAGTTCCGACAAAAATTATCCTGTCTTTCAAAAGTCTCGAATAGATATCATATGCTCTCTCCGTACGTCCCGTCTGCTCTATGACAATCGGTATTAAACTCACCGTTATTCTCCTTTCTCGATGATTGCCTTTGAGAGGATGAGGTCCAGGACCTTCTCTTCAAAAAGGGAATTCTTAAGCCCGCCAAGCGACCCATCCTTCGACACATAGAACTTGATGAGATCTTCGGGGGGGACACCAAATCTCCCGGACATTGCGCGTATCGCGTTCTTGACCTCATCTTCGCTAACCGATACCCTCTCCTTTTTCCCGATGGCTGTGAGGAGCAGCGCACCCTTGACATGCCTCATGGCATGAGGCCTCAGCTCCTGTTCTAAGGCTTCCCTATCCTTTCCGCCATCACTCCCCTGACCCGCCTTCGCGACCTCGTTGGAGACCAGCAACGCGATCTCGTTTTCGAGCATGGATTCAGGCAGATCAAATTTATGGGAATCAAGGAGTTTTCTCATTATCTCCGCCTTGCGTATCTTCGTAACCTCATTTGTCTTCGCCTTGAAGATCTCTTCCCTGACATGGTTCTTCAGGGCGTCGAGATTATCAAGCCCCATATCCTTGGCAAACTCATCGTCCAGGGTGGGAAGATTCACCTTCTTGATGTCCTTGAGAGCGACGTACAGGGTCAGGCGCTTGCCCGCGAGCCTCTCTGATACATGATCCTCGGGAAACTCCGCCTCTATGTTCCGCTCATCGTTCTTCTTCATTCCCGTGAGCTGCTCGGAGAATTCTTTGGGGAACAGACTGCCCCCGACCTTATAGATCTGGTCTTTTACGGATATGTCCCCATCCGGTGTGGAATAGTCAAAAGAGAGAAGATCGTCGATACCGACCGGACCTTCTGATGGGTCATAGGTTGCTTTTTCCTCCTGCATCCTTTTCAATACACTGGTCACGTCAGCGTCATCAACCGATAACGGTATATCTTTTATCACGATGTTCTCATATGCCAGATCTTCGATCTTCGGCAGAATCTCGACAGTAAGGGTCATAGCGAACGGCTCATGCCTTTTGAAGTCTATCGCTTGCTCCAACACCGGATCAGTCACAGGGGTAATGTCTGCCGCCTTTAATGCATCCGCGTAGACCTGAGGGATCATTCTGTCAAGGACTTCTCCTTCAACCTTCTTCCCATATTTCTTCTCTATGAGAGTCATCGGCGCCCTGCCGGGCCTGAAGCCGGGAAGCGTTGCGGTCTTCCTCACCTTTTCGAGAGAGCCCAGTATCTCCTTTTCCATCGCGTCCGCAGAGATCTCGAACTTCAAACGCTTTTTTGTCGCACTGATATCTTCAACAACCTTGAGCATACACCCTCCGGTATGTTTCTTTTAAATAATCTAACATATATCGTCACAACTTTGCCAAACACCGGATTCAGCCGATGAAGCACTCGCGGCCCGCCATGGGGGAAGGCTCCACTCTTCGCAATTCTTCGTCTGCTCACCTCAGGGGTTCAAAGCGGCGACCAGCGTGAATAAAATAAATACGAAAAGAAGTGCCATTCCTATGGCCGATGCCGTGAGCCGTCCGTGCTTGCCTCGATCAAGATACGGGATACAGATTAAAACCACCATGGAGGCAATGGGAATCACCACGGTTCCGAAAAATGCCGCCCGGCCGGGAAAGTACCGGACAAGTTGATAGAGCCAGAGGAAATACCATTCCGGCTTTGGCCGGTATGGTGCGGAAAAGTCTATCTGTCTTCCAATACCTTGAGGAAATGCCATCGCAAGAACAACCGTTATTTCTATGACAACAAACGCTACGAAAAGGATCTCCGTCAGATAGTCAGGATAAAACTTTTTGCCCGTTTCCCTTTCCTGTGAGGCCACGCGCTAGAGTCCTCCGGAAATGCCCTGTTTTTTAATCATGTGAAAATGTGCCCAGAGGATTAAGGACATCATAAGCGGCAGATAGAGAACATGCATACTGTAAAAACGGATCAAGGTGGTTCCATCGACCTCAGGTCCCCCTCTGACCGCAAGGAGGAGCATGCCGCCAACAAGGGGCACAGTTCCGGCCATCGACGTCCCAACAACGGTGGCCCAGTAAGCCTTCTGGTCCCACGGCAGGAGGTACCCGGTGAACCCTGACACCATAGACAGGACGAAGGTTAAGACCCCGGCCATCCAGTTCAACTCCCGAGGCGGCCGATAGGCGCCGGTCACGAAGACCCGAATCGCATGAAGAATCACAAAGACGATGAGGAGGTTGGCCGACCACTTGTGCACACTTCTCACCAGCCAGCCCAAAAGCACATCATCATGTATCCTGACGATGCTCTTATAGGCATCAGCCTCTGAAGGGATATAAGAGACGGAAAGCAGGAGCCCCGTGACCGCGGACATCAGAAAGAGGGTAAGGGCGGCACCACCAAAACAATACGAGTAATTGACGCCCGGCGGGATAGGCCTCCGCAAGAAGCGCTTATGCGGCTCCTTAATCCCGAACCGGCTGTCTATCCAATCAAATACCTTTCCCACGTACCGCCTTGAAGAACCTCATAACGGAGATCACGGAGTCCCAGATAAAAATACTTCTTTCCTTAGACGGGCCTGGAACCCAAGAGGCAGAATAAGCACCGCTAATCTTTTCATCCTGACTCCCAGTGGCTCCTTCCTCCATTCACCTTTTCTCGGCGTTTATACCGCCGAGTGCTTCCTATATCTTCATCCCCACATACACTTTGCCCTTTCTCATTTCCAAGGGCAAGCGCTTCAGCGGGGCGGGAGGCGGGCCCGCTATAACATCTCCGCTCATGCTGTACCTGCCGCCGTGGCAGGGACAGAGGAATGCCTGCTTAAAATTATCCCAGTTCACCAAACATCCGAGATGACTGCAGACCGGAGACAGGGCGAGGAGACCTTCCTTTGATACTGCAAGAAATACCTTAGCTCGTATCTTCCTGCCGTCCCTCTCATAGGAAAAGTCCACTCTCTTTACGCCTGCCCGGGGAAGCTCGTCCTCGTCGAGGATCGGGATGAATCGCTCGACCTTTTTTTTTGTCCTGGATGGATAGATTGTGACGATGAGGAAGACAAGCACGGATCCGATCACAAGAAAAAAGGATTTTATAATCCGCTTCAGAAAATCCCTTCTGTTCATATCCTCAACGATGAGCTATGAGCCTCAGACGAATGAACCGGTGCCGCTTACGTATCGCCCATGACGCTTTATTGACTGTTGAGGGAATCTCTCAACGCCTTCCCCACTTTGAAATGGAGAACCTTCTTCGCCGGAACTGAGACTTTCTCTCCTGTCTTAGGATTCCTCGCTATTCTCGGCTTCCGCTGTTTAAGCCTGAAATTCCCGAATCCCCTGATCTCGATCTTTTCCCCCTTGGAAAGCGCATCCTTGATACTGTCAAATACGGTATCCACAATAATTTCTGTCTGTTTCCTCGTGAGGCCATCAACACGCTCCGAAACCTTTTCGATAAGAACCGACTTTGTCATGAAATCTCCTCCTTAAAATGAGAGATGCCCGACGCACGATATGTGCTTCTTACTATAGAGTGACGTCTTTGCGCTCAGCATAACCATATCTATGGTGCAAAGACATATTTTATCTTAACTGTCGGAAATAGGTCAGACAATTCCTCAGGCAGTTTGCCTCTCAGGAAATCTATGACGGAAGTTTTTTCTTTTTTATCCACGATATCAGGTTCTCCCTTTATCCCCGCAAGTTTCGCAGCCACTCTTACGGCATCTTCAAGGTTCCCCAATTCATCCACAAGACCCACCGCAACCGCCTGTCGGCCGGTAAATATCCTGCCGTCGGCGAGTCTTGTGACATCTTCCTGCGACATCTTCCTGCCTTCGGCAACCGCCTTTATAAATTGCTCATGAACATCATCGAGCACATCCTGCAAGATAACTCTTTCCTCCTTCCCTATCCCCCTGAACATCGATGCGATGTCTTTATGCCGTCCGCTTTTGATCACTTCTGTTTTCACACCGATCTTGCCCATGAGGCCCTCGATATTCGGTATCTCCATAATAACGCCGATGGAACCGGTGAGCGTACCGGGATTGGCCAGAATCCTCGATGCCGGCGCCGAGATGTAGTAACCTCCCGATGCCGCAAGAGAGCCCATGGAGACAACAACTTTCTTTTTTAAAACTGCCTTCCTCACCTCTTCATAAATCTCCTGTGACGGAGCGACTGCCCCGCCGGGACTGTCCACCCTCAGGACGATCGCCCTGATAGACTGGTTCTTGGCATGATCTCGGATCTCTTCGATAGCCGTTTTCGAGTCCACGATCGGGCCTTCGATACGAACAATTGCAACCTTTTCCCCCAAGGGAACATTCTTCTGCAAAAGCGCTATCGTTGCGCTCAAGGCCAACAACAGAAGAAGAAGCACTAAGAAAATCAGGCAGCCCTTCTTCATGCTCGTTCACCTCTCACGTTCTTCATGCTGAGACCGATCTTCCTTTCCTCTGTGTCAATCTTTATTATCCTCGCCGATACCTCATGGCCCTCCTGGAAAGGTTCCTCAGTCTTCTGCGTCACTTCTGAAGAGTAAATCAAGCCCTCTACCCCCCCCTCGATTTCGACGAAAATTCCAAAATCCGTCAGTTTCAGGACCTTACAGCTGACCTCATCTCCGAGCTTGAACTTCTCGGGAATCTCCGAAATCCATGGATCGGACTGAAGCTGTTTCAGGCCAAGGGATATCCGTTCTTTTTCCACCTCAAGGCTCAGGATGACCGCTTCAACCTTCTGTCCCTTCTTTAAAACCTCGGAAGGATGTTTTATGTGCTTTGTCCATGACATATCTGATATATGAATCAGCCCGTCCACTCCCTCGGGCAGACTGAGAAAGGCACCGAATTCGGTAATGCTCCTTATCTTGCCGGCCACCCTCTGCCCAACGGCATATCTTTGCGATACGAGTTCCCACGGGCTGGGCTTCAAGTGTTTCACACTTAAGGAGAGTCTCCTCTCCTCCTTATCCACCTTGATGACCACTGCCTCAAGTGTCTCGCCTATGGAGAGATACTTTGACGGGTGCTTCGGCCGCGGCGACCAATCGATCTCCGATACGTGCACAAGGCCCTCGATACCCGGCTCAAGCTCGATGAATGCCCCGTAATCTGTTATGCTGACCACCTTGCCCATCACCTTTCCTCCCACAGGATACTTTTCCTCAACGGTCAGCCATGGGTCCGAGACCTTCTGCTTGTAACCCAGGGTTACTCTCTCCTGCTCTTCATCGTACTTAAGGACAATGACCTCTATGGTTTCACCCACGGCGAAAAACTCTGACGGATGCGTAATCCTTCCCCACGATATGTCGGAGATATGGAGCAGACCGTCAATCCCTCCCAGGTCCACAAAGACACCATAATCCGTTATATTCTTTACAATACCCTCAAGACGTGCTCCTTCTCTCAGTTTCGGAACGGTCTCCATCTTCTTTTGCTGTCTCTCTTCCTCCGTTGCGGCCCTGCGGGACACGATGATATTAGAACGTTTGTTGTTCAACTTGAGAATTTTGAAACCCATCAATTTGCCAACCAGCGCGTTCATATCTTTTATTGTCTTGGTATCCATCTGGGATCCCGGAAGGAACGCATTTATCCCCATGATGTCGACAGTGAGGCCTCCTTTTGTCTTCCCAACAATGGAGCCCTCTATAGTCGCTCCCTTTTCAAAGGCTGCCTCGAGCACATCCCAAGTTTTTATCTTCGAGGCCTTATCCCTTGAGAGGCTCATGGTTCCCTCAGAATCCCGCATACTCACGACGTATACATCGAAGACATCACCCGCCTTGAGGTTTGCGAGTTCTTCGGGAGTGAATTCATCAGCCCTAATAAACCCCTCAGACTTGTATCCGACGTCCACGATGACTCCCTTCTGCTTTACAGAAATAACCCTGCCGGTGAGTATTAGCCCTTCCCGGATTTGACGAAAAGTCTCGGCATAGATCCTTTCCATCTCATTGTTTTTAAATTCCATTACCCTCTCTTCCTCCTATATCTTTAATTCTTTCTTGCACGTCCCCTATGATCCACTCGGGCGTGGAGGCACCCGCTGTTATCCCCACCCTCCTGACGCCTGCAAACCATCCTCTCTCCAGTTCACCGGCGGTCTCTATGTGATAGGTCCTGACAGGCAAGGACGTGCAGAGACGGGCAAGTTGTGTTGTGTTGGCGCTATTCCTACCGCCTACGACAATCATCACATCCACCTTTTTTGCCATCTCCTCGGTTTCCATCAACCGCAGGGCCGTCGAATTACAAATCGTATTATAAACCTTTATTTCCTTCGATTGCTCGATGATCTTGTTACACAATTTTTTTAAGGACTCCACGGGCTGGGTCGTCTGAACCACAATGCCTACTCTGTTTTTCAAAGCCGGCAATGGCCCTCGGCCGTCCGTCACAAGGACGTCATCTCCCCCATAGCCCATCAAACCCGTAACCTCAGGATGTTCCCTGTCGCCCAAGATTATGACCTGGTATCCTTCTTCCTTGAGGAGTTTGGCAAAGTGCTGTGCCTTTTTCACAAAGGGACAGGTCGCGTCGATGATCTCATAGCCCCTTTGTGCGGCTTTCTCCATAAGGTGGAGAGATATCCCATGGGTTCTAATGATCAGCGCCTTGATGTCGTTGCAGCAAATGTCCTTAGTGGGCGCAATACCCTTTTCACTCAGCTTCTCAATGACCTGGGGATTATGGATGAGGGGACCAAACGTAAAAACCCCATCACGCCGTTTTTCCGCTATGGCAAAGGTCGTATCAATAGCCCTCTTCACCCCGAAACAAAAACCGGCAGTTTTTACGGTCAATACCTCCACGGTAAACTCCATTCCGATGAGTAACGGAAATAAAACCATGCATCTGAGACCACCATCTCCGGAGACACTTTACCCGTCATAATGTATTGCCCCTGGTTACCCAAACTGTACAGAATTGATATCTCGGTTTTGTAGAGCAGCGTCCGGGTTCCTTTCGTCAGAATTCCTCCACCAAAGGCGGAGTCGTCACAGCCTTACCAGTCCTCAGCGTCTGCATGGTTCACCCCTTCAGTGATACTCCGTCATCTGTGTCGGGGCCGTTCACTGAGCACGGTACCCTCTGTTGCTTCCTATTGCAGAAACCCGATGATATCCTCCAGAACCTTTTCCGCATTCTTGTCTGTCGTATCTATTATGATAGCATCCTCCGCCTTCATAAGGGGAGCGATGCCTCTCGTCTGATCCCTCGTGTCCCGTTCCACAACATCCTGTTCAGCATCCTTTTCCGTTGCCGCAAGGCCCATTTCCTTCAGTTGCCTGTATCGTCTCTTTGTCCTCACAGCCGTTGAGGCATCCACGTAGAATTTCCTCCATGCACCGGGAAAGACAACCGTCGTTGTATCCCGGCCCTCAACAACTACGTCCTGATCAGCGGCCGACTCTCGCTGAACCGCTAAGAGAAAGTCCCGCACAACCTTCCTCGCTGAAAAAACGGACGAATAATGTCCGACCTCGGGGGTCCTGATCTCCTCAGAAACATCCCGGTCCCCGAGAAAGACCTTTCCTTTGGTAAAGCGCACCCTTGAAGTCTTCAACGCCTCAATCAACGCCCCGTCGCCGTCCTCGGGCTTAATCCCCCTTTCAAAAAAGCAGAGCGCCACCGCCCGGTAAAGAGCACCGGTGTCGAGATAGCTAAACCCGAGCCGCTCGGCAAGGGTGCGTGCTAGCGTGCTTTTCCCCGCGCCCGATGGTCCATCTATGGCAATGACCTTACCCATGGGAACATCAGACAAGAGGCAAAAGGGTGCAAGCGATGCGGCAAACAAACGTGTTCACCATCGCCTATCGCCCAGAGCCTCTCGCCAGACTTCTTAATTTCTCATAAAAACCAGGATACGATATATTCACGCAGGACGCATCCGTAATCGTCGTTGTTCCTTCCGCTATCAATCCCGCGATGGAGAGAGACATGGCGACCCTATGATCGCCGTGACTATCGACCTCAGAGCCGATGAGAGACGCCTTTCCTTGTATTGCAATCCCGTCGGGATACTCTTCAACTTCGACCCCGAATTTCTTTATCTCTGCAGCCATCACCTTTATCCTGTCTGACTCCTTCACCCTGAGTTCTTCCGCGCCGCGTATCTCTGTGGACCCTTCCGCCTGGGTTGCCAGTACACAGAGTATCGGGAATTCATCTATCAGGGAAGGAATACGGTCCTTTCCGATTTTTATCCCCCGCATGCCCGGCGCGGTCCTACAATAAACATCGGCCACCGGCTCTCCCGACTCCTCCCTTGTCTCGATCAGTTCAATGCTGGCTCCCATGTCATTGATCACATCCAAAAATCCGGTTCGCGTCGGATTTATCCCCACACCCTTAATTAAGATCTCAGAATCAGGAACGAGAAGGCAAGCAGCTATAAAAAATGCCGCCGATGAAAAGTCAGCGGGAACAGTCATATCCAGGGCTCGCAACCCTTGCCCCCTGGCCCTTGATCCCAAACCCCTGACCCTTATGGTGGGCCCTTCGACCTCAATTCCCACACCCATGGCGCCGAGCATCCGTTCGGTATGGTCGCGGGACCTATATGGCTCTGTAAGAGCCGTGACGCCCTCGGCGTACAGACCTGCGAAGAGCAAGCATGATTTCACCTGGGCAGATGCCACGGGCATTGCATACGAAATCGGGTGAAGGGACTTCCCATGAATCGCAAGGGGTGGATACCTGTCTTGAGCTCTTCCCGAGATATCAGCACCCATATCTTTCAAGGGATGGATAATCCTTGCCATGGGCCTCTGCTTCAAGGAATCATCTCCGGTGAGGATCGAGAAAAACGGGCTGCCTGCAAGCACCCCGGAGAGCAGCCGTATCGTGGTCCCTGAATTACCGCACTGTATGACATCAAACGGCTCTTTCAGCCCGAACAATCCCCTCCCCTGAATGAGCAGATCCCCGTTGTTCGCTTCCTGAATCTCGACCCCAAGCATCTTCACCGCATTCGCCGTGCTTATGGGATCTTCTGCTTTCAAAAAATTCCTCACGCGGCTTTGCCCCTCCGCGAACGATGCACATATCACCGCCCTATGGGAAATGGATTTATCGGGGG
The DNA here is from genome assembly GCA_050014695.1 of Thermodesulfovibrionales bacterium. GTDB lineage: Bacteria > Nitrospirota > Thermodesulfovibrionia > Thermodesulfovibrionales > UBA9159 > UBA9159. The sequence continues at coordinate 75,988 of JBEKCV010000001.1, read as the reverse complement.
GAGGGATTATTTCTCCTTTTAAGCCCCTCGCCGTCCTCACTTCGACTCGTTCCACGGGGATACTCTAAAGCCCACCGTCCGCAGTTATTGAATCTGCGCCGTTGGCTGCGGAGCGACGACCCTCATCTGAGAGCATCATTCTGAGTCTCTGCGCCCTCGAAAACTCTTTTTCAACCCCCGATGCGTCCCCTGCGACGAGCAGTGCCCGTATGCGGTCAAGATGTTCTTGTAAAATCCCCATCAGACTGCTGAGGTTGTCTTTATTGAAGATGCAAATGTCTCGCCAGAGTTCCGGCGAACTCAGGGCTATTCGCGTAGTATCCTTAAATCCCTGCCCTGCGTATTCGATGCAATCGGCGCCGAAATCATGAACGGCATCAACCAGAGCATAGGCAAGGATATGAGGCAGATGGCTGACAGCCGCGTATATACGGTCGTGCTTCCGCGGATCCAAAAACTCAACCCGAGAGCCGAACTGTTCCCAGAGGGAGGCAATCTTCTGCATCGCAGGCCGGTGAGAATTTTCCGTGGGTGTAAGAATGCATCGCGCACCGCTGAAGAGATCAGCCCTGGCCTCATCGATTCCCGACTGATCACTGCCAGCTATGGGGTGGGATCCGACATAGAACACCCCCTCCGGAAGAAGCGGCTCCAAGTCGTAGACGACGCCCTTCACACTCCCTACGTCAGTGATAATGGCACCCGCTTTTATCGAGCCCGCTATGTCCCCGACGAGCCGTTTCAATATGCCGACAGGCGTTGCAAGGACGATAAGATCCGCGCCTTCACAAGCCCTCCCGGCATCCATGCTGTACGCATCGATAATACCCTGTTCTTTCGCCCGCCTGAGATTATTTTCGGACCTCCCGTAGCCGACTATGGTCTTACTCAATCCCTTCGCTTTTATTGCCAGCCCGAAGGATGCACCGATGAGACCGACGCCGAGGATGGTCACTTTATCGAAATACATGCGATACCTACATCTCCCTGCCCACTGCGGCTGCTATGGGCTTGAGTTCCTCCATCAACCTCTGAAAATCACTTGGTTTTAGAGACTGCTCCCCATCAGACATTGCTTCTTCGGGATTAGAGTGCACCTCTATGAGAAGTCCGTCGGCACCTGCGGCCACAGCGGCCTTCGCCATGGGGGCCACGAGGTCCCACTTTCCCACGCCATGGCTCGGGTCAACGACCACCGGCAGATGCGTAAGGTTCTTTAATACCGGGACCGCGCTTAAGTCAAGGGTGTTTCTTGTTGCGGTCTCAAAAGTCCTTATCCCCCTCTCACAGAGGATGACCTCATGGTTGCCCTTCGACATGATATATTCGGCCGACATGAGCCATTCCTTAATCGTGCAGGAGAGGCCCCGCTTCAGCAAGACCGGCTTCTTCACAGAGCCGACCTCGAGGAGCAATCTGAAATTCTGCATGTTTCTCGCGCCGATCTGAATGACGTCCGTATACTTGAGCATAACACCAAGGTCCCTCGGATCCATAAGTTCTGTAACGATAGGAAGCCCGGACTTTTCCCTGGCATCAGCAAGGTACTGAAGCCCCTCCTCTCCGAGGCCTTGAAAGGCATAGGGAGATGTTCGGGGTTTATAGGCGCCTCCCCGGATGAATGTCGCGCCTGCGTTTTTTACCTCTTCGGCTATGCTCATGATCATTGTCTTATTCTCTACAGAACACGGTCCCGCGATCACCGGTATCTTCCTGCCGCCTATGGCCCTCGTCCTCACTTCTATGATGGTATTGTCTGACTTGAATTCTCTGCTTGCTAATTTATAGGGCTTAATGATCCTCATAACGTTTTCAACGCCGGTCATCGCCCGTATGGCGTCTTCCTCTTCCTCGGTCACCTTGGAGGTATCTCCAATAACGCCGACGATGGTCCTTTCGGTACCCCTCGATATATGCGCTTTCAGCCCCTTGCTCTCCAGCTTCTTGACTAAATGTCTCAGCGCATCTTCCGATGCGTCAGGCCTTAAAACAATGATGTCCATATAGTTCCTCCACAGATTGCATGGCAAAGTCGGTAATCAAGTCGATCATGACGCAACAACTTTTTTCAGCGCCTCTATCAAGCGCCTGTTTTCTTCAGGCAGTCCGATCGTTACTCGCATAGCATCAGGCCCCATCGGTCTCACAATAACGCCTTCACGGAGAAGTTTCTCATAAAGGGCCGCGGAATTATCAATGGGCATGTAGATGAAATTGGCCTCGGTTGGGACGTATTTCAGGCCAAGTCGCTGGAATTCTCTGTAGAGATACCGCCTACCCTCCTCATTCGTCTTTTGTGACTTCTCCACATGGTCGATGTCACGCAATCCATGAAGGGCGGCGACCTGCGAGAGGGTATTCGTGTTGAATGGCGGCCTCAGCTTATTCATCTCCGCAATGATTCCGCTTTTCGCTATACCGTAACCAATCCTTAAACCCGCTAGGCCGTATATCTTTGAGAACGTTCTTAAAATAAGGATGTCCTTCCCTTGATGGAACCATTTCTTGCTGTCGGCATAATCAGGGTCAGACACATATTCGTAATACGCCTCGTCAATCACCGTGAGAATCCCATCGGGCAACCTCTCCATCAACGAGTCGAATTCTTCCCCCCTGTTTATCGTGCCCGTGGGATTGTTCGGGTTTGCTATAAAAACCATCCTTGTCCTGACGGTGACCGCAGAGAGCATAGAAGATAAGTCGTGGGTAAAGTCCCTTAAGGGGACCTGTACGGGTATCCCTCCCAGGGACTGGACCGCCAAGGAGTAAACCACAAAGGACGGATGTGCCATCACCGCCTCATCGCCCTGTCTCATAAAAGTCCGCGCAGCAATATCCAGCAGTTCATTGGAACCATTGCCGAGAATGATGCAGTCCGGCTCGATGGAAAGGCTTGCTGACAATGCATTCTTGAGATAGTATCCGCTGCCGTCAGGGTATCTGTTAAGGTCTCTGGTTGCGCCCGCGAGGGCTTTGATCGCCAGAGGTGACGGCCCGATAGGATTTTCATTGGACGCCAGCTTTATCGAACCGGTAATCCCGAGTTCCCTTTCGAGCTCCTCGATGGGTTTCCCGGGAACGTACGGTTTAATTTCAGATACATACTCTGGGGGCTTAACCATTTACTTCACCCGAAGGATAGGAGCCTAGTATCTTGAGATAGAGACAATATTCCTTTACCTGCTCCACCGCCTTACTGACCTTTCTGTCCTCCATATGTCCCTTCAGGTCCACAAAGAATATGTATTCCCAAGCCTTTCTCTTTGAAGGCCTCGACTCGATCTTCGTGAGGTTTATCCGTGCCTTTTTAAAAGGCTCCAGGATATGGAACAGGGCACCAGGGGTGTCTTTTGTGGAAAACATGATCGATGTCTTGTCCCTGCCCGTTTTCTTCGAGGGCTCCCGGCTGATCACCAGGAACCGGGTATAGTTGTCCTTGAAATCCTCTATGCTGTGCTCGACAAACCAAAGGTCATACATTTTCGCCGCCAGCTCGCTCGCGATTGCTGCTGCGTCATCCTCCATCGAGACGATCTCAGCAGCCTTTGCCGTACTCGTAGCATCATGGATGGGTATGCCCGGGAGGTTCTTGTCCAGCCATTTTCTGCACTGTGCGGTGGCCTGTGGATGAGAGTAGATCTTCTTGATCTTTGACTTCTCTCCGCTCTTCGATAGAAGATTATGAGATATCTTCAGCATGACCTCGCCGATAATCGTCAAATCATAATCCATGAACATATCGAGGGTATAGCTCACAACCCCCTCATTCGAATTTTCGATGGGGACGACACCGTACTCCGCCTGCCCGGAATATACCGCTTCGAAGACTTCCTTGATCCCGTCCACAGGAACGATGCTCGCAGAAGTGCCGAAGTACCTCGTGGCTGCCAGATGGGTGAAGGTGGCGAGAGGGCCGAGACAGGCTACTTTCAGCGGTTCTTCAAGGGCAAGCGAGGCAGAGAGGATTTCACGGAAGAGAATCCTGAGCGCATCGTTCGGGAACGGTCCCCTGTTCTGAGAGCTAAGCCGTTGAAGGATTTCGCTCTCCCGCGCAGGGGAGTAGAAATTCGCCTTGCCCCGTCGCTTGATACGTCCGATCTGAAGGACAATCTTTGCCCGCTTGTTGAGAAGAGTGAGAATCGTATCATCTATCCGGTCAATCTCTCCTCTGAATTTTTTCAGGTCTTGCATCATGTATCGTATTGCCGGCGATATTATCTCCGAACTTCCTCCCTGTTTTATCGTGCCATTCATAATACAAGAATTTCCCAATTTTTTCAAGGAGTTTTATACTTTTCTTTTTTTGTCCTCAGCGGCATGAATCCACAAGAAAAGTGATGGTGAACGCTCAATAGCAGGCCTTCCGCTTTATAAAAAAAGACCGTTAGAATCTTCGTGAACAGACAAGAATCTAAAAGATTAGCCTCAGCGCATTCGGGGCAATAGTTACCGTGGCAGGCGTCTTACCGAGATAATCACCATCTATCTGTATGCGGGCCTGCCCATGCACTTTTATAGAAGAAGCCCTGCGGTAAAGGATATCGCTCAAGCCGAGATGCCTCTTCATCATTATGCCAGACACATATCTGAGGATGTCGAACCGCCCTCTCCCCCTCATGATATAGATGTACAGGTCGGGATTGAAAAGGCTGGCATCAGGGGTTATCCTGAAATTTCCCCCGTACTTTGAAGCCTTGCCTATTATTGCAGAGTATCCTGTACAGGTCTCCCCATCCACAGAGAAGATCAAGGGTTCGGGGGAATACTTCACCAACGTCTTCAATCCGCTGAGGATATATGCCCACTTCCCGGAATATCCCTTCGCGGATTTACTGAAGCCATATACCGCGTCTCCATCGAACCCTATTCCCGCCATGAGACAAAAATACCGGGTAACGGGAGACAAAGGATCCTCAACCGTTATTCTTCCAAGCGATATGGTATGGGCTTCTCCCGTTATAGCCACATTGACGGCGGCCGCCACATTTTCAGGGATTCCCAGTTCTTTTGCGAGCACATTCGTGGTTCCCATAGGCAGGACCGCCATGAGGGTGTCGGTATGCGCTATGCCGTTTATCACCTCATTGACGGTGCCATCACCTCCCGCAGCAATGATAAGGGCAGCGCCATTCCGAGATGCCTTTTGCGCTAACTCCTCGGCATCTCCTTTTTTTTGTGTAAGGTGAACGGTAAGTGCGTCGCTTGCCGAACGGAGCAGCTTTGCCGCACTCAGTATCATCTTTTCAGATGCCTGCCTTGCCACCGGATTAACGATGAGGACAGCTGGTGATTTCATCTATCAAAATTATACTCTCCTCGGAATACGGCTTTCCAGTAGGGCATGAAAAATGGGATATCGTAATCATTGACAAGACTCCGCAAGAGTAGGCATTTCTTCGAGATACTCAGTAATACGTTTTACATCTGCTTTCTCGTCTATAAAAAAAACCCTTCCGCCGCACATGCTCCCTCGCCGTTTAATATGGGGTATGCGGATATAACCAAACGTTCTTGACGCAACATAGCCTGTTGTATAATGAGGATCATCGGATACGCAGAGCTCTGCAAGAACGCCTTCGCAAGATGCGACTTTTGAAGCGAGGATGATCGCCTCTTTCACGGTTGAGCTGTTTATCCCCTTTCGTGCAAGCCTCCTTGACATGCCTTTTTCGCACATCTTCTCTATCCCCAGCCTCGATACCCTCACCCCTCTTGCCTTGTCAGGCTCTACCCGGACGCCCGATTCTGAGCGCATCAACGATGCGCCCCGCATGGCCTCGCTGCCGGTTACAATCTTGATTCCGCTCCGTATAGCTTTCCCTGATACACCCACACCCGACAGGCATGTCCGCAGAAACTCGCGAGCCTCAAGAGGGCTCTTACAGGGAACCGTCGAAAACGAAAGCAGAGAGATTTTCAGAGGCTTTCGTCTCATCTTTTCCACTGTGATCACTATGGTATCAGGCATGCCCCTCGGATGACTGACTGCTCTCAAGACATAGTCTGTGAGGATTTTTTGTAGCTCATGTGCCTTATAGAGTCCTTCAGCCCCGGAGATGTGAAGTGATGGTCGACCGTCTTTTCGGCGCCCGCATGACCTCGATGCCCTCATCCTGATGCTCCAGAGAGTATTCGATAATTCCGATTTGGCAAGTCGTTTGTTCTTACGCATAATCATCTTCCGTTACCCGAAACCTACTCAAACATATGCACGAGACAGTCTTAACCGTTCCTGAAGGACTTTCTTCACCTTCCGATAAGGCGTAGAGAGCGTTATATCGGGGTCACCCATCCCGGTAAGAGAAACCAAAGCGGCGTGGTGGTCAGCATCCATCTCCCGTGAGCGGCGCCGTTCAATCTGTCGCCTCAGTGGACACCGAAGTCCCTGCACAGGTAGCAGACCTGCGAGCCGAAAGCCGGACTCGCAACGACCTGACTGTCCGGCTTTTTCTATCAAGAATCATGATTTCCGAGTACGTTACCAGTGGTTTGCTGCTAGCGGGAAGCGTGCTCTGTCCAGCAAATCGAGGGCGTCACGTTTGCAGACCGCCCTGCATATGCCGCACCCGTAACACTGCATGAAATCGACGGAGCATTTTCCATTCCTTCTGTCATAGGAGACCGCATTGAAATAACACCTTTCTATACACTCCCTGCATCCGTTGCATTTCCGGTGATCGATATGTGCCGCGTATTCGCCTTTCCACATGGCCTTGCCGAGTTTCATCGTCACCTGAAACCGGTAAGCCACGCAATCCCTATCGCAGTTGCAGATGGCGCCAATAAAGGGTGTGTTGAATGTCCAGACGCTATGTGTCTTGCCTTCGATATCAAGAGTCCGTATAAACGCCTTCGCCTCTGCCGACGACAGCTTTTCGAAATCACAGAAATCAGGCATATCCTTATACACAAAGGTCAGATCCATACCGATACCTATACAATACCTCCTGTCCTCTCCTATGGTGACCTTCCTGCATACACAGGGCAGTCTCACCACAGAACCGCACCTGTCAAGGATATGTTCGATATCTTCGATGGGGACAATCTGCCCGAAGTGAGTTTTCTTCAGATGTCTCGTAACAAGAGGATAGGCTATGAGGTTATAGATACGGGGAAGACGTTTTTTCCATGTGCACGCTCTCTCGAAATCCGTCTTCAGGGAATGCCGAATGCCGGCGAGGAATGCCCTCACGTTTTTTTCAGAATTGACCTTATGAAACACCTCGTCAGTATAATTGCTGATATTGTCATACCATTTTTTACCCTCTCCGTGCTTCGTGCAAAACTCACACATTCGTTAGGCTCCAAAGACTCATGTTGTATGCTTCCTCATTATATCAAATCCTTTTGCCCGTGACTTCAAGGAAACCTGTCCCTTCACATCCCCCTTGCACTTTCCCTTTCGCTTTTGATAGCATTCCGGACGATATGGGACTGTTGGAGTTCATATATTACCTAGGCTATTTCTTCAAGAAATCCGGCAGTCTGAGGAACCAGAAGAGGCTCCCCCGTACGGTTGTCAGCGTGGGCAATATCACCACGGGAGGAACCGGGAAGACTCCTGCTGTTATCGCCATTGCGGAAGAGGCAAAGCAGAGAGGTTATCAACCCTGCATTCTCACGCGTGGATACAAGGGGAAGGCAAGAGGGCCCTGCTTTGTCAGCAGAGGCGATGGCCCCCTGCTCAGCGTAAGCGATGCGGGGGATGAGCCCGTCCTGATGGCAGAAAGGCTGAAAGGGGTTCCCATTGTAAAAGGCGCCGATCGCTATGGAGCCGGCGTGTTCGCCCTCCAACATGTAACTGACCCCTCACTTTTCTTCATCCTCGATGACGGCTTTCAACACTGGAAGCTTTACCGGGATATAGACATCCTCTTGATCGACAGCACGAATCCATTCGGCAACGGGAAACTCCTTCCTGTTGGGAGGCTCAGGGAGCCCTTACGTGAAATGAAGCGGGCCGGTGTGATTGTTATTACCAAACATTCGGGCGGGAGCTCCGAAAAAGAGAAATCTTCTGCATTCTCTCGCTTCGATGATCTCATAAACGAAATCCGCGACAACAACCCTGACGCACCGCTGTTCATCGCTGAACACCTGCCCAGCGGTCTGAAGACTCTTTCGGGCGTTGAACTTTCTCTCGATACGCTCTCTGGACAGGCGGTATTCGCCTTCTGCGGAATCGGAAACCCCGCATCATTTAAGGACAGTTTACTGAGAATGAACGCAAATGTGCGGGGTTTCGAGACATTCGGGGACCATAGTTCTTATAGACGTCAGGATATCGTTCGGATTTATGACAAGGCCAAACGGTGCGCTGCGAACTGGATTGTGACGACAGAAAAGGATATAATAAGAATGAAAGGTTTTGCCCTACCGGAGAACCTCGTTTCGCTTCGCATTGATTTTACCGTCGATAGCACATTTTATAAGCGGATATTCAGGGAGGCGTAAATGGTCAGATACGTCAATTTCAGCAGTAGACTACGGAATGAGTTCATTGACATAACCGATAAGGTGCAGGAGATTATCACAGAGGAGGGGGTGACGAACGGAATATGTTACGTCTACGTCCCTCACACAACAGCCGGCATTACAATCAATGAAGGTGCTGATTCCGCCGTCCAGCGTGATATCCAGACCGCTTTGACGAAACTCGTCCCCTTCGAGGCCGATTATTCCCACCGAGAGGGAAACTCCGACGCCCATATAAAATCAACCCTCGTCGGCGTTTCACAATCCGTTTTCATCGATGCAGGGAAACTCCTTCTCGGAACGTGGCAGGCTCTATACTTCTGCGAATTTGACGGCCCGCGGCACAGGAGGGTCGCCATTAAGATTGTAAAATCGGTGATACCATCGTAATCTGTCGGGCAACTTTTTTCTTGTTCTGTGAAAATCCCCTCCGAGACCGCTAAAAGAGAGCCCTTCTTCTAGACGCCCTGTCAAGCTTTTATTCTTGATCAAAATGAAGTATACTACACAATTCATTTCAGGAGGTTTAACCATGGCGAGAAAGAATTATTTTTTTACCTCTGAATCTGTAACCGAAGGGCATCCGGATAAAATAGCCGATCAGATTTCTGATTCTATCTTGGATGCGATTATCTCAAGAGACCCGTTATCCCGGGTTGCCTGTGAGACCCTGGTGACGACGGGGCTTGCCTTTGTCGCGGGGGAAATAACCACCGGCTGTTATGTCGAAATCCCTTCTATCGTGAGAGAGACGATACGGGACATCGGATACACGAGGGCAAAATATGGCTTCGACTATGAGACGTGCGCCGTGATAACATCCATACACGAGCAATCATCCGACATAGCGATGGGTGTCGATACGGGGGGAGCGGGGGACCAGGGATTGATGTTCGGGTTTGCCTGTAACGAGACCCCGGAACTCATGCCCATGCCGATCATGCTCGCCCATAAACTCGCCATGAGACTGACAGAGGTGAGGAAAAATGATGTCTTAGGGTACCTCAGGCCCGATGGGAAGACTCAGGTCACCATTGAGTATCGAGAGGGAGCACCGTACAAGATCGACACCATTGTCATTTCATCGCAACACAGCCCCGATGTGACCTTGAAAGACATGAAAGAGGATATCATAGAGAAGGTCATCAAGCCTGTTGTTCCTCTGGAACTCCTGGACGATGAGGTCGTAAAATACCACATAAATCCGACGGGCCGCTTTGTCGTCGGGGGCCCTATGGGAGATACGGGACTGACGGGGAGAAAGATTATCGTTGACAGTTATGGAGGCGTGGGGAGTCATGGCGGCGGCTGCTTCTCGGGCAAGGATCCGACAAAGGTGGACCGCTCCGGCGCATACATGTCACGGTATATCGCGAAAAATATTGTTGCAGCGGGCATTGCCGAGCGGATCGAAGTCCAGATAGCGTATGCAATCGGCATTCCCGAGCCGGTCTCGATCTTTGTCGACACCTTTGGTACCGGTAAGGTCCCGAATGAGAAAATCATATCCCTGATCAGGAAAAACTTTGAGCTTACCCCGAAGGCCATTATCGAGAGCCTGAACCTTAGGAGGCCAATATACAGGAAGACCGCCGCATACGGCCATTTCGGCCGCGATGATCGCGACTTTACGTGGGAAACGACAGACAGGGCGGAAACGTTAAAGAAAGAAGCAGGACTATAACCATATCAGACTCGGCACGAGAGGCATTCGAATCAGGCGGGTCTCAGAAACGGAGGATACATGGTCAAGCATGACGTAAAAAATATCGCCCTCGCAGGGAAAGGCAAATTGCGCATAGAGTGGGCTGCGCAGGAAATGCCTGTACTGAAAAGCATCGCGGAGAGGTTCAGAAAGGAAAGGCCCCTGAAGGCGATGAGAGTGACTGCCTGTCTTCACGTGACTACCGAGACGGCAAGTTTGATGGAAACGCTGAGGGCTGGAGGCGCTGAGATTTCCCTTTGCGCGTCAAATCCGCTCAGCACGCAGGATGACGTGGCGGCGTCTCTCGTGAAGAATTCCGGCGTATCGGTTTTTGCCATAAAGGGTGAAGACACCAAGACCTATTACCGGCATATCAAGGATGCTCTTTCTCTGAAGCCCCAGATCACCATGGATGACGGGGCGGATGTCGTATCAACCCTTCATAAAGATGCGACGGCCTTGCTGAAGGGGGTCATTGGAGGGACCGAGGAGACGACAACCGGGGTCATTCGGCTGAAGGCAATGGCCGCGGACGGTGCATTGAAATATCCGATCATAGCGGTGAACGACGCCTATACAAAACACCTTTTCGACAACCGCTATGGAACCGGCCAGAGCACCATGGATGGCATTCTCAGGGCCACCAATCGATTGATAGCGGGTTGTGTTTTTGTGGTCTGCGGATACGGCTGGTGCGCCAAGGGGCTGGCCATGAGGGCGAAAGGTCTGGGCGCAAGGGTCATCGTCACAGAGATCGACCCGTTACGGGCACTCGAGGCGACCATGGACGGCTATGAGGTGATGCCCATAAGGGATGCGTCGGGGATTGGAGGCATATTCGTGACCGCGACAGGCGATGTCAATGTTATTTCAAAGGAGTGTTTCCATTTCATGAAAGACGGCGCTATTGTCTGTAACACAGGTCATTTTAACGTGGAAATCGATATAGGGGGCCTGAAGAAACTATCAAAGGCGAGGAGAACCATCAGGGACTTTGTGGAGGAGTTCACCCTCAGAAACGGCAGGCGAATTTATCTTCTCGGAGAAGGGCGCCTCATCAATCTTGCTGCTGCTGAGGGCCACCCGTCGGCGGTGATGGACATGAGCTTCGCGAATCAGGCATTGTGTGCGGAATATATGGTTCGGCATGCCAAAAAGCTTGAAAAAAAGGTGTATAGCGTCCCTGAAAAGATCGACAAGGAGATCGCTCGCCTGAAATTAAAGGCAATGGGGATACGGATAGACACCCTTACGCCGGAACAGAAGAGATACTTGAAAAGCTGGGAATCAGGCACATAGATGTGAAGCCAAGGGGGACGGCGTCCTCCTTGGAAACCCTGCCGTATGGTCATCGGGAAAAAAAACCTTAAAGCCCTTACGCTAGAAGCATTAGAGATCTTTATCAAGGCGTCGGGCCTCCCTCGCTATCGAGCCAAGCAGCTCGTCCATTGGATATACGAACGCGATGCTCAATCCATCCAGGATATTACAGAATTCTCCAAAGAGCTCAGGGACAGGCTCTCGGAAAACGCTTATATCGGCGGCATAACCATTGTAGACAGACAGGTTTCGGGAGAAGGGACGGAAAAATTCCTCTTCGCCCTCCATGATGACGAAACCATCGAGACTGTTCTCCTCCCCGACGGTAACCGCCTGACCCTCTGCATCTCTTCACAGGTCGGCTGCGCCATGAACTGCCGATTCTGTCTTACGGGAACATTGGGATTCAAAAGAAATTTGGCGGCCGATGAAATTATTGACCAGATACTCACGGTCAGCAGAATCATAAAACCGAGAGAGCTTACGAATATCGTATTCATGGGGATGGGAGAGCCTCTGGCGAATTTCGATGAAGTTGTCACGGCATTGTGGAACATTACCGTGTATATGAAAATCTCTCCGAGGAGGATCACCCTCTCTACGGCGGGCATCGCCCCAAAGATTCTTGAGCTTTCGCGCAGGGCTCCGTCCGTCAATCTTGCCGTTTCCCTGAATGCTGCAACTGATTCGGTAAGAGATGCTATCATGCCGATCAATAAGACGTATCCCCTGCGTGCATTGCTGGATGCGTGCCGGAGATTCCCTCTCAAGTCCAGAAGGCGGATAACGTTCGAATATGTCCTCTTGGAAGGGGTGAATGACAGCATCGGAGACGCCCAAAGACTCGTCATCCTCTTGAGGGGCATACCGTCAAAAATAAATCTGATACCGTTCAACCCTTGTGAAGGCTCACCATTCAGAAGGCCAGCCGATAAAATGGTCTTGGCGTTTCAGGAGGTGCTCCTCAAGGGCGGACTCACCGCATTGATCAGAAAAAGCAAGGGACAGGACATACTCGCTGCGTGCGGACAATTAAAAGCAGGGTACCGCTAGGGATTGATAAAGCTGTTCACGATTCTTATCAGTTCCTGTGTCTGGATCGGTTTTGCAAGATAGGCATTGGCGCCGATAGCCAACGCCCTTTCCTTGTCTTCTTTTGCCCCTTCCGTCGTGATGATGATTATTGGGAGATCCTTGTATGCCGCATTGTTCCTTACAAGACTGACGAGTTTCAGGCCGTCCATGACAGGCATGTTTATGTCGGCAAGGATAAGATCTACCGATTCAGATGAAAGTTTCTTCAGGGCATCGACTCCGTCTGTCGCCTCAATGACTTTTGTATTGGCTATCCGCTTCATCGCAAAGGTTATCAGTTGTCTCATGGTCGGTGAATCTTCAACAACAAGGATATTGGGCATCTTACCTCCTATCGACTTGGTTTCTCTTTGAGAAGTTCCAGGAAGCTCTGTATCGTGGTTCGTTTCCTCTCGGACTGAGAATAGAGCTTCGCAGAGAATATGGCTGTTGCCGCATGTCCTGCGAGAAGATGAAACAGCTCATAATCGACGTTTGTGAAGCCGCCTTTCTGTTCAAGGAGAGAAAATATGGCAATAACACCGATCACGTGCTCTTTGATCTTCAGGGGGATACAGACGACAGGATTCCAGTGAGCAAGAGAATCGCTGTCATTCAGGTCAGGGGAAAAATAACTCTCTCCGTCTTTGGCAACGGTGCCGATAATCCCTTCACCCACCCTGAACTTTGGAATCGAATCGACTTGTGTCCCCTCAGCGGCAACAGGAACGATCTCCCCGGTCTTTTCGTCGATGAGCAGGATGGCAAAAACCTCCGAACCGATAAGGTTGATGACGATCTCCAGCACGATTCTGAGCACCTCGTTGAAATCCAGCGTGGAATGGAGCTGATAACTGGCAACATAGAGATTGGCGAGGGCATTATTCTGCTCCTCGACCTCGACGTACTTTGAAGCGAAGTCTTTATTCTCATCCTCAACCTGCTGGTAACGCTCCATGAGGGACTTCAACTGTTCTTCCAGCGACCCGATACGCTCCTCATAGAGTTTCATTTTGGCGTCGGCCGAGGAACGTTCGATGGTCTCTTCCAACTGGGCTATTCTGAACCGCAACTTCTCATTTTCCTTGAGAAGCTCTTTTGTGAATTCCTCACCCTGCCGGAACATCTGGAGAAATTCATCAGCGCGTTTCATTATTCCCGGATCTTTTTCCATTATCCACTTTTTTTGTGCATGACCGCCCTTGCTATCTCCTTGGGAATCTCATCCAGTGGCAATATGCAGTCAACAGCTCCCGTCTTTATGGCCTCTTGAGGCATACCAAAGACGACGGCTGTTTTCTCCGACTCCGCAATAGTATAACCACCTCGCCCTTTAATTTCCACTATTCCTTTCTTACCGTCACTTCCCATACCGGTCAGAATAATACCCATCGCCTTCGCTCCAAAGTTGTCCGCTGCCGACGCCATCATGATGTCCACCGAAGGTATGTATCTGTCTCCGCCGGTCGAGTCTTTGAGCGCGACACGTATCTGCCGGCTTTTCACTTTCATCGTCATGTGATATCCTCCGGGGCAGATGAGGGCGGTCCCTTTTTCCACCGTAGCACCTTCTGCGGCCTCCTTCACCTTAATCTTCGCCAGTCGGTTGAGTCTCTCAGCAAAGGGTTCGGTAAACCCTTTGGGCATGTGCTGACAGATAAGGATTCCTGCCGGAAAGCCAGCCGGCAGCCTTGTCAGGATGACCTGCAGCGCAGCGGGTCCTCCCGTGGACGCCCCGATAGTCACGATTTCGATACTCGGCATTTGCTTGCCCGACATTGCCGAGCAGCTTCCCTCATCGAAAGGACGGGGATCCTGCTGTACGAGCTCCCGGGAAGCACCGAGCTTATCCATGCTCATGCTTTTTATTCCCTTGACCTTTTGCAGCAGATCATTCTGAATACGGAGGAGATCCGTCGATGCCCGCGGCGAGGGTTTCGCGATAAAATCGGCGGCCCCCAATTCCAAGGCCATGAAGACCGTTTTGATATCAGAGTATGAGCTGACCATGATTACCGGTAACGGCCGTTCCTTCATGAGCCATCTGAGAAAGCTGAAACCGTCCATCTGGGGCATCGCAAAATCCAAGGTGATAATATCGGGTTTCATCTTCATCGTCTTTGCCATGGCCTCTACCCCATCAGCGGCCACTCCGACGACCTCGACGTCCTTATCCGTTTCGAGCATCCTCTTTATCGTCTGCCGGCTATAAGCCGAATCATCGACGATAAGCACCTTTATCCTATTTGACATTCACGCACGCTCCCCGAGGCAAGGGTTTGTGATACACCATATCGTTTTTCAGATGTACCAGGTCAAAAGAGGCTGAGATATTCGCAAGAGACTCTGCATGCCCGAGCAGCAAGTAACCCCCGTCAGAGAGTCTGTCGTAGAAGCCATTCACAACCTTTTTCCTTGTCTCATAATCGAAGTATATTAATACATTCCGGCAAAAGATAATATCCATCCTGCTGATGAATTTCATCTTGAAGGGATCCAACAGGTTGAGATAACAGAAGCTGACAGGCTGCTTCACCTTATCTGATATCGTAAATACGCCATCTTCTTCACGAAAGTATTTATCGATGAAGTGGCGGTCAGTAGTCCTGAATGAATTCTTCCGGTATACGCCACGCCTCGCCGATGTCAATACCCTCTGATTGATATCGCTCCCGAGTATCTCTATGTCCCATCCGGCAAAGTTGCCGCACTCGAGCATGAGCATTGCGATGGTATATGGCTCTTCCCCGGTAGAACAACCGGCAGACCATATACGGATCTTCCTGTCCTTGCAGGTATGCCTCAGCAAGGGGAGGAGCTCCTCGCTGAACGCCCTGAGTTGATTCTGTTCCCTAAAAAAATATGTCTCATTAACGGTCAAGACGTCCACAATAGCCGTCAGTTCCTCTTCCCTCCTCCTATCGTAAAGGAGCAGCCTGTAGTAATCTCTGAAGTCTTCAAGATGATTTATCTTTACTCTCCTCGAAAGTCTCCGTTCGAGAAGGAACCGTGACGCATCATCGAAAAACATGCCGCAGTACTCCCTTATGAGGTCTCTGATAAGTCTGAAAACATCCTCGCCAAGAGGCACGAGATCGCTCTGCCAGGGTTCTTTATCGAACATGAAAATGTTCCTCTATCGTTCTTCTCACGGCGGGGTCATCTTCGCGGCCATACAGTTTCTCGATCGCGGCCTCCACCTTGTCCGTTACTTTTTTACCAAGCGCTTCTACGGCTGCAATCCTTGCGGCCCAATCAACGTCTCCCAGATAGGGAAGGATAATATCCTCCGTGTCATCAAAGGAAGAGAGTGCTTGAATCGCAGTCCTCCGTATTTCCGCATCCCGGGAAAGGAGCATCCCCACCAATGCCTCGCGTGCGACCTCTCCTCCGAGCCTGCCGATGGCTTCCATCGCCGTAGTGACGACAAACCCGTTCTGGTCAAGGAGTAAATCGATGAGATGCTTGAGCGCCCTCTCATCCCCCACCATCCCCAGTGCTCGGGCTGCTGCTGCCCTCACCGCATCATGGGAGTCTTGAATGAGAATGCTTAATGAATCATAGACCCCTTCGCCGCCAAGCGTGCCCAGACTCAGCGCCGCAGACGCCCTGATGTCCGGATTCTCGTCAGTGAGCGCGAACATGAGGTGCTTCACGGATTCCACTCCCTTAATAGAGGAGAGCGCCCTCACTACCGCGCTTCGGACCGAAAGGTGATCGTCCTTCAGGGCAAAGCTGAGTGCCGGTACGGCATCCTTTGCGACGATACGGCCAAGTATCAGCGCAGCATTCTTTCTGAGAGACGGATTCCTATCCTTCAGATAATCGATAAATTCAGGAACCCGAAGATATTTCTTGAGTTTGCTGAGGGCTTTTACTGCCACCTCCTGCACGTCCTCGTAAGGGTCGGAGAGCATTTTCTTCAGGGGCTCGACAGCCCTTTCATCACCGATATTGGCAAGTCCCTCTGCTGACAGGGCCCTCACATGACCATCCCCGTCTGAAAGATTTTTTTCAAAGACGGGGTAATAGAGGGGCGACGCAACGGCGGAGGCGACCTCCGTAATGAACCTCTTCTGGTGCTGATTATCGGTCTGAAAGAGGGGGACGAGATATTCGGGTTTGTTCCGGCCGATGAAAATGAGGGCCCTTTTGACTTCCTCTCCGAGGTCTTCTTCCGAGAAGAGATCGAGAAGGGGGCTGAGCGCCCTTTCGTCCTGCATCAATCCGAGGAGGAATATCGCGGCTGTCCTGACATCGCGTTTTTTGCTCCAGGCATGAGCAATGAGGATGTTGATGCTGTCAGGGCCACAGAATCTATAAAGCGAATCGGCGATGATCTCGGCCGAGACCCCGTTGTGGTAGAACATCTCGATAGCCTTAACGGTTAACTCCTGTATCGCCTTGGATTTGTCGGACAAGAGAGGAACGACGTTCTTTAAGGTCTCGACATCCGACAGCCGTCCGAGAGACTTGAGCACAGGCTCCCTCAAAGCCCTCACCGAAAGCGCCTCCACAAGCGCTGGGATAGCCCTCCTGTCACCAATCCTTCCCAAGGCATCCGCAGCGGGGAATGCCGTCCAGATATCTCCGCTTGTGAGGATCCCGATCAGTTCATCCACCACCGCCGGTTCAGCGAGCTGACCGAGTTGCTCCACAGCGGATGCCCTGACGTTATCATCATCGTCCTTCAAGGACTTCAACAGAAGAGGCAGTGCATGCCTATCCTTTATCTCTCCGATGATGTCAATGACGAATTTCCTAACATCCCTGTTCGGCGTGTCAAAGGCCTCCATGAGGTCAGGGATGGCTTGTTTTCCCAATTTCACCAATGTCTCGATGGCTGCATTCCTTGCTCCTGCGTCTTCGTCCTGATAGAGGAGCCGGAAAAGGCCTTTGATATACAGGTCCCTGGGATACCCGGAGATAAGAATCTGTGTGGCTATCTTCCGGATCCTCCAACTCTTGTCAGCGAGGGCTTTGAGAAGGAGCGGTATCGCCTCCTCAGAAGACGTTCCCCTGAGTCCTTCGACGGCCCCTCTCCTGACCTCTACATCTTCGCTATTGAGAAGTTTTTGTATCTCCTGCATGGTCAACTCCTATAGTTTTTCTCACCTCTTCAAATTGCAATCGCTCCTCTGACGTGAGCACTGCCTCGATGTTCAGTAGGACGATGATTCGATCTCCCTTCTTGGCCAAGCCGGTCAAATATTCCGCCCTCAATCCCTTCACCATGGAGGGCGTTTTGACTTCTTCTTCGGGCTGAAGATCGATGATATCCCTCACCCCGTCCACGAGGAGCCCGACCTTCTCCCCTCCCAGACGGACGACGACAACGCGCTCCTTCAGTGATACGGAATGAATGCCAAAACGGACACGAAGATCCACCAAGGGGATCACGTCTCCCCGAACATTGATGACCCCGGAAAAAAAAGAGGGCAGATGGGGCAGGTGAAATATCCGTTGTTCCCCCAGGATCTCCACGAGCTTCCCGATATCGATACCGAACTCTTCCTTTCCGACCAGGATAACAGCGATCTTCTTCATTACCCCTCTCCATGCCGTTTCGACCAGTCTGCTTTACCCTCACAATGATTTTGCCGCGGGGGTGCGGTTCTAAATACACCTACCTCCCTCTTCAAACTCTCGATCTCACCCTTAAGCGTACTCAAAGAGAGGGTCAGTTCTTCGACGCCTTTACCCGCTGTGGCACCCGACCGCTTCATATGTTCCACTGCCGCCGTTGTATATTCATTGGTCTGCCGCCGCTCCGCATTCACCTTTTTTATATCATCCCCAATCGTTGCATCTTTGTCCTGATACCGTCATAGTCTCTGTCCTGCGCCTCAATGAAACCAGTATAGTGTTCGTCTATGGACTTCAGCACCACGCTGTCTTCAGCCGTAGAGGCATTCAAGGACAGCAAGGCGTTTTTGATCAGCAGGACATCGCCCTCAGCAAAAGCATTGCTCGAACAGATATTCCACTCGGGAATTTCATCGGAAAAGGCGACTACCCGCAGCCCTTGCTCCCTGTACTTTTGAGCGATCGACTCAATCACCGATCCTGCCTCAAAATCCCCTTTCATCACCGCACGAGCAACCTCGTCATGATATCCAAAATAATGATGAAACTTCAGGTCGTCGAGGTCTATCCCTGCATCCTTAAGCATCAACCGTGGAGCAACATGGCCTGAAGCTGACTTGACGTCACCAAAGGCAAAGGATCTTCCCTTCAGATCCTTTATGGATTTTATATCCGAGGAGGCCCGAGTCAAAATTGCAGCGCGATGGTAAGGCTTGCCGTCCCTCAGTCCCTTCACAATCAGCCTCACCTTATACATCTTGTGCGCCTCCACGTATGTTGTCGGCCCAAGGGTGCACACATGCGTGAGATTATTCCCGATATCCTTTAAGGCCGTGTCAAAATCAACCGCCACCCTGAGTTCCACGGTTCTCCCGATTTTTCCGCTGAGGTAATCGGCAAGCGGAGAGAATTTCCTAAACATCACAGCCGGGGACTCGACCGGCAGGACACCAAGCTTCACCATAGCGCCGGCGTTCTTCTCCTCATAGAACTTGAACCGTTCCATCTCGATCTTTAGGAGTTCCGAGTCCTTTTGCAGATCCCTGATCGCATTGCCGATATTGAATGCCATTTTCCTATTCTCGACGGGGACGGCTTTCACTCCCTCAACGGTGTTCAGGATATTCTGAGAACCTATTCTCTGTTCGGCCAGTGACCGAGACATCTGCGTGGTTTTTTCGGCAACGAGATCCATCGCCGAGGAAATCTGCTTGCTGCTGATCATCTGCTCTTCAGTCGCCTGGCCCACCTGTCTTGATACTTCTTTCATCTTTTCCGTTGCCGTAATAATAAGGATCGCCCCTTTCAACTGCTCTGATGTGGCCTTCGCAATCTGGTTTGCTCCGTTCCTTACGCGCTCCATCGCCATCGCAACCAGGTTTGCAGCCTTTGCCTGTTCTGTCGTGGAACGTTCTATGGCACGGGACATTTCTGAGGACTGCTTTGCACTCTCCAGCACCCTCCGTAAGGTCTCACCTGCCTCCTTTGACAGTCTGAAACCGTCCTCTACAGAAGTGAGCCCATCCCGTATAGCCGTGACGGCGTTCTTCACCTCAAGCTGAACAGATTGGATAAGGGACGCAATCTCCTGGGTCGAAAAAGCAGTCCGTTCCGCAAGGTCTTTGATCTCTTCGGCAACCACGGAAAACCCCTTTCCGTGTTCTCCGGCCTGAGCCGCTAAGATCGCCGCATTGAGCGCAAGGAGAGTCGTCTGGTCGGTGACGTCATCAATGACGGTGAGAATCTTGCCGATCTCGTCTGACCTGCCTCCGAGTTTGCGAATCAACTCATCGGACCGCTCCACTGACGTTTTGATCTTCCTCATGCCCTCTATGGTCTTGTCGATGGAGACCATGCCGAGCGTTGCTGCATCGCTGGTCACCTTTTCCGACTGGCGCGCGGACTCCTTTGCATTCTGCTCGACTTCCCTACCGGCAGCCGTTATTTCCGACACGGCGGAGAGGGTCTCATCGGATGCACTCGCCAGTTCATCGGCATTGCCGGCCACCTCCCGGATTGTTGCGGACAGTTGCTCGATAGACGATGCGGTTGACTCCACTGCGGAGGAGAGTTCATGGATACTCACGTTGACCGTGCTGATGCTCGATACCATCTCTTCCATGGAGGCGGATGTCTCCTCTGCAGAGGCCGCAAGTCCTTCGATGTTCTCTGAAATCTCGCTTGCGGTTGCATTCAATTCCTCGACGGAATGCGATATATTGACAATCGCCTCTGTCTCGACCTCGGCACCTTTCGCGACGTGATCCGCTTCCCGTTCGACATTTTCAGCAACCCTTGCTATTCTCACCGAGAGGCCCCGTATCCTCGCAAAAATGCTTCCCAGAGTCCTGGAGGAGGCCTTCAGCATCCGGCTCAACCTCCCCAGTTCATCCTCACTCCTGACATCGACATCGAAAGAGACGTCGCCCTCTGCTATCTTCTCCGCTGCGGCCTCAAGGGCCTTAACGGGTGATATCACCATCTTCCTCAGCACAACCCAGAGCAGAACGCTGAAACATGCGGATAGGAGGATTATTGCAAGAACCATCATAATGATCCGGTTCATCGCGGTCTTGTACCCCTGCTCAACGGATACCTTGATCTTTACGGCGCCCAGGAGCGGCTTATCAGCTCCGTGACACTTCTGGCATTCAGGCGTATTTTGGAGCGGCAGATAGTAGGTGAGCCTGCTTTGGTCCCGCTTGAGAATATATTCCTTCCCTGTTTTTAATTCATCCATCGTTGCGGATTCCGCGGCCGGAGACCCGGGTTTAAACGCCTCATTCCCCCCTGCGTTGATAACCGTTATCTCTTCGACACCGGCTACCTTCTCGAGTTCACCGATGCTCTCCTTCGTAACGTTTGCCTTGCCTTCGAGCATCGTGACCTTTATATTTTCGAAGACCACACGGGCAGCGATTTTAGTGCCCATCTCCGTAACGTTGAAGAGGGTCGCGCGCTGTATGGACGCCGCTATCAGTCCCGACAAGAGAGCGACGGCGAAAAGCATCGCTCCGACCAGCGCAAGCGCCTTCATCTCAAGGCTTTTTTTCATCATGCCTCCATGTGTCAGTACTGTCACTCGTTACGAATAGAAAAAGTCAGTGCGCCCGGTAACCTCATCACCCGGCGTTATATGTCCAAGGCCTCCTCGGTCTTGATGATCGAGAGAAACCTGCCATCGACCAGAACAACTCCCTCAATGAACCGCATCTCTGTTTCGAGAAGGTGGGGAGGAGGTTCCCCGATCCCTGATGCGCGCGGCCTTATCACACCGATGACCCTGTCAATCACGGCACCAATTGTCCCCCGGGGGCCTTTGAGTATCAGGATTTTCTGTCTCCTCTTTACGCCCGCCTCGCCATCGAGAGATAACCGCTTCTTGAGATCAATTACAGGGATTATCTTTCCCCTCAGGGAAGTAACACCAAGCAGAAAGGAATCGGTCTTTGGTATCCTCGTTATGCTCTGAGGCTTTATGATCTCCTCCACATCATCAATCCTGAAGGCATACTCCTCTTGTGCAAGGGCAAAGGTGAGAAGCTCCATCACGGCATTTTCAGCCTCATCTCCCTTAGGGACGATTCGCTCCTGTTCTCTTTCTCCGCCGCCTTCCCGGGATTCCGGGGTTTCTTCAGTTTTTCCCTGCTCCTCTGCTGCTGCCGGAGGAACCGACGCGCCCGGCTGATGCCCGACTGCGCCGACATCTCTGCCCTTCTTCCTAATCTTTGCGATATCCATTCAGACCCATCTCCTTTGCTGCAGAGGAAATAATACCCTCATCGATTGTCTCGACATCCCGTGCAAACCCTTCGAGGAGCGACATGGATGCAAGGCTGTTAATGACCCGCGGGACCCCCCTCGTGTAGGAATACAGTAACTTGACGGCAGCACCGGTAAAGAGTGGCTTGCCCCTGCCGCCGGCCTTGATTCTATAATCTATGTAGTCCTTCATCTCATCCTCTCCGATCGAGCCAAGGTGGTAGAAGAGTCCTATTCGCTGTCTGAGAGCGGCAAGCGAGACCGATTCCAATTTCTTCCTCAATTCCGGTTGGCCGACCAGAATGAGACTTAAGATATTCGTGTCGTCCAGCTGAAAATTCGTTAAGAGCCTGATCTCTTCAAAGGTCTCACGGTACGGTATGAGATGAGCTTCATCGATAATTACAACCGGTGTTATACCCGCTTTATGATCGTCGTAAAACCGCTCGTATAATGCATCGATGAGATCATTCTTGTACGGTGATTTCGTATCGCACTGCATCCGTGAGCAGATGGTCTTCAAGAATTCTAAGGACGTCAGCCGCGGATTCACGACGAAGAGCATTCGGTATCCCTCGTTGAGGGAATCCATCAACGCCCTCGTGAGTGTCGTTTTTCCGGATCCCACATCACCGGTCAGCACCGCGATCTCCTTCTCCTCAACCGCATAGCGCATCCGCTCAAGGGCCTCCTCATGGGTTCTGGACATAAAAAGGAATCGAGGGTCCGGCGTGCTCTTGAACGGTTTCTGCGCGAATCCGTAAAAGGTCTCATACATGGGATACCTCGTTCCGCTGCCGCAGGGATTCTTCGATCGCCGAATCAATATCGAGCACCAGGACAACCTCGTGTCTTCCTATTTCAGCGGCGCCCGCAAATCCCCGCAGCCCTTCAAAATAATTCCCCAGGGACTTGACGACAATCTCATGCTGACCTATGAGTTCATCGACAAGGAGACCCAGGCCCTTCTCTCCATAATGGATGACAACGACAAAGGACCTCTCGATGCTAACGCTTTCAAGGTCGAACAGCCTTGCGATACTCACAATGGGGAGCATCTCGCCTCTCAGATTATAGACCTCTTTTCCCTCAATAGTCTGAATGTCCTTATGTTCTATGACGATGGTCTCCGACAGAGAAGTCAGGGGAATGGCGAACCTTTCGGAAGCCACCCTCACAAGAAGCGCTTTAATGATCGCGAGCGTAATCGGCATCGTCAGAATAAAGGTCGTCCCCTTTGCTTTTTCGGTATCCAGGTCGACAAAGCCGCCAAATTTAGAGAGTTTCGCCTTGACTACGTCCATGCCAACTCCCCTGCCGGAGACCTCGCTCACGACCGATTTTGTGCTGAAGCCGGGCATGAAGATGAAATCCAGGATTTCCCGTTCCGACAAGGTGATCCCCTCGGCGATGAGACCCTTCTCCCTGGCCTTCTTCTCCACGGCATCGCGATTTATTCCGGCCCCGTCATCTTTCACCTCGATGACCACGTGGTGTCCTCTCTGAAACGCCCTCAGGATTATGGTACCACTCTCCTTTTTCCCTTTCTTTTTCCTCTCCTCAGCGGTCTCGATGCCGTGGTCAATGGCATTACGCACGATATGCATGAGGGGGTCTACGATCTCTTCGGCGAGATACTTATCGATCTCGGTATCCTCCCCGTAAAGGGTGAGTTCTATCTGTTTTCCTGTTTCGCGGGAATAGCGCCGTATCACTTGGCTCAGTCTGGAGAATATCTGCCCGATCGGCACCATCCGGATCTCCAGAACCTGCTCCTGGAGTTCCGCTATCTTTTTCCCCAGGGTCTGAGAGATCTTCAGGATATCGACGACCAGGTTGGTGTGGCCATAGGTATCGGTCATCTCAGCAGCTATCCTGTTTGTAGCTCCCTTAGCGAGGGAGAGTTCACTTATGGTATTCAGAATTAAATCGAGTTTTTCTATATCAACCCTTACCGACGTGGTTGCACTTTTCAGCGATGTCTCCTGCACCTTCGGAACGACTGGGGCAACGACTGGTTTTACCTGTCCGGCTAAGAGGACATCGATTTGAAGATTAAAAATCTGTTTGAGTTCATCCTGAGGTTTGAGACTCCCGAACAATAAGTTGAATCCTATGGAATCAGGAGGCAGGTCATTCGACGTAGGGAGTGTCGCGATCAGTTCGCCATGAGACCTTATCAGTTTTGTCAGATCACTGAGGCGCGTGTCAAAGTCTGCAAGGCCCAAGACCGTCCGGGCAAGATAAACACCTTTCCCCTCTTTTACATTCGTCCTTAACCGATGCTCTTCATACTCCGAGAGGACCTTCAGGATAGACTCATCGATCCGGGCAAGTGGGTCTTCGGTTTTCTGCAAATTCTGCTTCCCCTTCTCCGCGTCCCTGAAGGATTCGATTTCCTTGGAATAAGCGGAGACGTCATACGGCCGGTCATTCGTGATGCCCTCAATAGCCCTCTTCAGGGTATCGACATGGGCGAAGAGAAACCGTACAACCTCGTCGGAAAGCTCAATTTTCCCGAGCCGGACGTCGTCGAGCAGGGACTCAAAGGCATGACTGAATTCAGCAATGTCCTTGAAACCAAACAGCCCCGAAATCCCCTTCATGGTATGGAGGGTGCGAAAGAGGGCATTTACGGTGTCGGGATTTACGCCTGTTGCATAGCTATCCTGAACTTCTCCAATGAGTCGTTCCGCCTCAGTTAGGAGTTCTTCGGATTCGGCAATAAAATCCTTCTTAGAAGATTTCATCTGTGCAGAATACGGGCTATCGCTTCTTGCAGTTCTTCAGGCTTAAATGGCTTTGTAACATAAGCACTGGCGCCCAGCGCTAACCCCCTCTCCTTATCTTCCTTACTTTTCTCAGTAGTGACGATTATGATGGGGATGTTACGGTAACGGGGAGTCGTTTTGACAAAATTGATGAGTTCAAGGCCATTGATGTCAGGCATGTTTATGTCGGTAATAATAAGATCGAATTCGTCCGTGGGAAGCAACTTGAGCGCCTCAAAGCCCGAGGCTGCTTCCGTAGTAATGAGGTCTTCTCCGAGGTCCTCTATTACGTTCCTAAGCAACGCCCTTGTCGTGGCAGAATCTTCAACGATGAGAACCGAACTCACGTCACCTCCGTCCTCTAGCCTTTTTGACGATTTTATCAGATATCAGGATAAAAAGCATCATGATTATGGTTTCATCCCCCGTTGCAAATCCTGGAGCTTCTTCTGGAGCAATGATTTCTCGAGGGCGAGCCCTGCTTGATCAATGAATATTTCCAGCCCCTCCGTCTCGATCAAGTTCTCGCCGGCGGCAGGATTGTCGCAATAGAGCAGTGCGACCACCTTGTTCTCTGCAATGATAGGGAAAAAGGCGACTTCCGAGGGCCATTCCTCACCGATTTCTTTGAGCAGCGCCTCGGTGAAGGAATCCTTCTCTAACGACCCCTTATATGGTTGCCCGCTGCCCACAACTTTTTTCAAAAAGGAACTCTCCTTATAGCGGATTATGGTTTCTCGTATCTGCTCATCTGCCCCTTGCCTGTCCAAGCCGAACTGTCCCAAGCCGGCAAGTTCATGGTCACCGACCATAAACAAGACACCCCTTTCGAATATATCACTGGCAAATCTCAGGATAAGCAAGGTAATCTCTGCGGTGGAACTTGGAAATCTCAGTTCCTGGGTAAGTGATTTCAGAGCGAAGATGTCCCCTTTCTTTGAAGCATCAGACAGTTCTTCTTCATCGCCCCATCCCTCCTCGCCGCTTTCTCCCCCGGAGAGATCTTCCTCTCCGCCCTGCTGACTCATCTGCTCGTCATAAACCCGTGCACCTTCCATGAGAAGATATTCAGCGCTCAGGCCCTTGGAGAGCTCCCATCCCTCATTCCCGCCGGCGAGATGGTTGGGTATATCCAGAGTGTCCAGCTCGAAATGAAAATCACCGCCGTTCACTGCGATGAGACGGGAAATAACTTTCTCGATTCTCTTCTTCGCAACTTTGTCAAGCAGATCTTTGTTTACTGATCCGAGATCAATGAGAAGCTCTGCGATGGACTTCTCGGGCAACTTTTTTTTTACCTCGAGGGCCATGTTCAGCACATGCTCTTTTACAAGGCCGTATCTTATCAGGTCGTCGCCGATATTCCCCACGATCACGTCTGTTTCAGCTTTCACAATAAGCCCTTTCTTGAAACATATAAAGGCACTTTCCTTATCTCCGCGGATCGTGAGGGTTCCCGTCTTCTTGCCTATGCTTAGTATCTGGAGGATATCCGCAAGGGCGATGTCTTCAAGCCGTCCTGCAAGACTCATGCAACCTCAAAGCCCATAGTGCTAGGTATAGCTTTCCCCATAGAGTCATCCCTTTCTTGTCAGGGCGAGCGCAGGAAGCATGTTCAATCCTTCATACCTTTCAACGACTTTTTCCTCTGTGAAAACACATAAAATATATCAGGAACCATGAGAGGGTGTCAACGAAGTCCGCCGGACAGAACAAAGTTCTCTCACCGATTCCGCATTCCGCTCTGCAGAGACCCGTATCCGTGATCTCATCCTGATGTTCTTATCGGATTTCGGTGAAAAAGCTTTAATTTCACCTTATTTTCTTGCCGGGTTCTTTTGTGGTATAGTTAGCGTATGAAATTGGCGATAACCGGCAAAGGCGGTGTCGGAAAAACAACGCTTTCATCTGTCTTGAGTCATCTGTATGCAGCAGACGGCAGGCGGGTTATCGCTGTGGACGCGGACCCTGATGCCAACTTGGCTGCCGCGTTGGGAGTGCCGGCAGGGGATATTTCCCGAATACGTCCCATAGCGGAGATTACTGAGCTCATAGAGGAACGGATGGGCGCAAAGCCAGGAACAAGCGGCGGTATATTCAAGCTCAATCCGAGGGTGGATGATATCCCGGAAGAATTCGGATATCGATTCGACAACATCGTGCTCCTTATAACGGGTAAGTCTAAAGAGGCAGCCTCGGGCTGTTACTGTCCTGAAAATGTATTTTTGCGGAGGCTGCTTAAACATCTTGTCGTAAGCAG
This sequence comes from Thermodesulfovibrionales bacterium, assembly GCA_050014695.1. Lineage (GTDB taxonomy): Bacteria > Nitrospirota > Thermodesulfovibrionia > Thermodesulfovibrionales > UBA9159 > UBA9159. The sequence goes on along the minus strand of JBEKCV010000001.1, from coordinate 49,035 downwards.
GGATGAGGTCGTCATTGCTGACATGGAGGCCGGAATAGAACATCTCACGAGGGGCACTGCTGAGGCGGTCGATGCCTTCATCGTTGTGGTGGAACCGGGACAGAGAAGCATACAGACGGCACATTCCGTGAAAGCGATGGCAAAGGGGCTCGGGGTTAAAAAGGTGTTCGTCGTCGCCAATAAGGTGAGGGGTGAGGATGACCTCAATTTCATAAGAAAACAACTCTCAGACGTTGATCTTCTCGGTTCCATTCGGTTCAGTCATGAGATCATGGAATCTGATATAGCCGGTATAAGCCCCTTTATGATCAAAGGCGCAGTGGAGGATGTCCGAAAGGTCAAAGAGGCACTGGAGAGCCGGATTGGATAAGAAAGCTCTTATCAGACAGGACATTCTCGGAACATCCACCCATCCCGAATTCGGGCGGGGGCAGACAATACTTCATTCCGCATCCTTTCGTTCTGAAGCCTTGACATCCCACAGGTGGAAAAGGCCTTGCGCCTCGATACGAGGATTTTCCTTCTCCGTGTAGCCAGCACCCTCAAGAGATTGAATCTTCACGAGATTACGAATATGGTAAAGATATTTTGTGGGATGCAAAGGCGGAAAATCTGAGCAGTGCTTTGAGAGATGCCAGAGTCCGGCAGTTTTAACTTCTGAGGGCAGAAGTCCCCTTCCGTCATGCCTGCATGAAAGAGGAGGAATGAATTGCCCGCCGCGCACGCCGCGCATTTTGCACTTGCTCACGATAGGTTATTCTGCTACGCTATAGCATGCGATACAAGATTGATAAGGGTTCCCATTCAGTATATGCTATTCAGTTCCATCTCGTTATGTGTGTCAAATACAAGAAGAAAATACTGACCGGGCTTCTTGATGACAGACTCAAGGAGATAGTGGATGAGCTGTCTGCTAAATTGGGTATTCAGATAATACACCGGGAGACGGATAGAGATCATATCCACATACTGTTTTCCTCCCGTCCATCGATAGCGCCCTCTCGGTTCATCAATAGTCTGAAGACAGCGGTGTCCCGGAGACTCAGGCAGGAATTCCCTTTGGTCATGAGGAAGCACCTGAGGGGAGGAGTGTTCTGGTCACCGTCTTATTTCCTTGCCTCAACAGGGGAGGTTACTTTGGAGGCCATAAGGCAGTATGTCGAGACCCAGGAAGAAGCCTAAAGCCGACGGCAAGAAGTTGCATATTCCGGGCAGGATCAAAAACCATCTGCTCGCAAACGCGATTCTTGATTCCCGGTGGGATACCCTGATACGCCGCCGATAGGGATTTGCGGTGAAATCCTGGATGTTTCCTGAACAAGTCTTGCTGTTTCCCACAAGGGTGCGGATATCTTTGACGTTGCGCCGGTATACCGCGTCGCACGGATTGACAGCGTTTGCAGGCATCGGCATTGCCAGAATTTTTCTCAACGCTTCTTTCGGCAAGAACCAACCTGTCTCCAGAAGACAGATCATCCTGAACCGCCAAGATGCTCGCCGCCTTTGACACCGGGAGGATGTCACACTCCAATGGAGAAAAATATCTTTAAGGAATTTCTCAGGGGAAAGGGTCTTAAATTCACAAAAGAACGAGAGACGATCCTGAATGAGGTCTTTTCGTTTCACGGCCATTTCGATCCTGAGGAATTGCTGCTCAGTATGAGGAATAAGAGCATCAGGGTTTCCAAGGCGTCCATATACAGGACATTGCCCCTCCTCCTTGAAAGTGGTCTTGTCGATCAGGTGGAAAAGAACGACAAGCACGCGCATTACGAACATACGTACGGCCACGGGCACCATGACCACTTGATCTGCATGAAGTGCGGGGCAGTCACGGAGATTTTTTCTCCGAGACTTGAAGAGATTCAAGACGAGCTTTGTAGGAATAGCGGTTTTCAGGGGATCAAACACACGCTCGAGATCAAGGGCTACTGCCGTAATTGCCGCGCAGCTGAGTGATTTCCAGAAATGATGCTCATCAGTTTCGGGCCGACAGGGGGGATTTTTCCAATCTGTGCGAATGTTTCTTCTACTGTTCTGTGCGATCCTTCAGCTTCATTGTTTTGATCAGTTGCTCACTCAATTGTTTTATTCGATATGGTTTTGCGATAACACCCGCAAAACCATACTTCTTGTAATCAGCCATTACGGGATCATTGGAATAACCACTCGATACGATCGCCTTCACCTCCGGATCAATCTCAAGCAGCTTTTTAATGGTCTCTTTACCACCCAGTCCCCCGGGAATGGTTAAATCCATGATGATTGCGTCAAACGGCTGCCCGGATAGTTGGGCCTTCACATAGACTTCAATCGCTTGAGCACCGTCTCTGGCAAACTCAACGGTATAACCGATCCTTCTGAGCATCTCACCGGCAGTATTCCTCACCATCTCTTCATCATCCATAAACAGAACCTTTCCCGCACCGCAAATGGGTATTCCTCCCAGAGCCTGCTTTTTAATGACGTGTTTCCGCGACGCAGGAAGATAGATCAGGAATTTTGTCCCTGATCCCATTTCTGATTCCACCGTAATATAACCATCATGTTTTTTTATGATGGAATAGGCGGTGGCCAGCCCCAAACCGCTTCCTTTCTGCTTCGTCGAAAAAAAAGGGTCAAATATCTTTTCAAGATACTCTTCGGGTATGCCGATTCCATGATCTTGAATCGTTATCTTCACATATCTTCTCTCGCGCAGCGGCAAAACATCTTCCGCTGTAACGATATTGTTCTCTACACGAACGGTGATTGTTCCGCCATCAGGCATTGCCTGATCAGCATTGATGACCAGATTCTGAATAACCTGACTCATCTGCCCCTCATCAACTTCCACCGGCCAGATATTGTCCGCCAAGATGAAATCGCATTTGACTTGCGAACCCCTCAGCACGAAGCCCGCGGACTCTTTTATTAAATCAACAATAGAAGCTGTTTTCTTAACCGGAGTTCCACCCTTGGAAAACGTAAGGAGCTGCTGGGTCAAACTTCTCGCGCGCACGGATGCATTTTCCGCCTCCAGCAATCGTTCAAAAAGTACGTTTCCGGGTTTAACATACAACATTGCAAGGCTTATGTTTCCCAGGATTGCCGTCAAAATGTTGTTGAAATCATGCGCGATGCCCCCCGCAAGAACCCCGAGCGATTCAAGTTTCTGGACCCTGAGGAGTTCTCCCTCTGTCTTCTTGCGATCGGTAATATCCCTTAGCGATGTTATCCGGAGATTTCTCCCCTCAGAGAGAAATGATTTGCCGCAGGCCTCGATCGGGAAATGCCTTCCGTCTTTCCTGACGCCTATCAGCTCATAGGGCTTCTCATATTCCGAGAGGATTTTTTGTTTGACGTCTTCCTGACATTCCGGGGCGACTAATTGCAATACTGGCAGTCCTAGCATCTCAGGCACTTCGTATCCGAACATATGGGCAAAGGGTTTGTTCACCTCTAAAAATACGCCTTTCTCTGTAACGGCAACTCCGTCAAAAGCAACTTCGGACAAGTGCCGGAATCTCTCCATGAGCACGTCCTCTGCCCGCTTACGCTCGGTGATATCCATGATGCTGACAAGAATATTTTTGAATCGCGACGTTTCGCAAGGGATTGCGAGACGCACCAGAATATGTATATGCTCGCCCCGCAGCGTTTTGTTGACAGTCTCTGCTTCGAAGTAAGTCTTCTCTTGGGCTATGGCTATGAGCGATTCCTTAAATGCAGAATATGACGCAGGGGTGAAAACGTCACTCAAGGAACGCACGAACTCATCTTTGCTGTTTGCTCCGTACAGCCTCAGCGTTGTATCGTTCACATCTAAGACTTTTGTCAATTCAACGGCGCGGGATACAAAGTCCGGGTTGTCATCGAGATATGCCCGGAAATCCGTTATTCCTTGTGTTTTCAACTCGTCAATCGCTTTCTTGACCTCTGAGAAGTCTTCTTCCCATATGGAGACCGAGGCGGTATTAAATATATATTTGTATCTCGCTTCGCTTTCCCTTAAGCGTTCTTCGGCCTCTCTGCGTTCAGTAATATCTCGAAAGACGCAGACCAGATATTTCTTATCTGCCATGGTTATCGGAGAAGAGTTGATGTCGGCGTAGAAAATGCTTCCGTCCTTTCTCTTTACCGGCATACTCTCGACCAGCCCTCCTCCAGCAGCGAGCTTCTCGAACTGCCCTGCCACAGCGGACAGAAATTCTTGGGGATGAAGATCCGAAATTCGTAATTCCTTTATCTCTTCAAGCGTATATCCAAGCATGTTGCACATCGTCCTGTTTCCGTAATTGATTCTTTTCTTTTCACTATCCATCAAAAGCATTCCGTCCAATGCGTTGTCGAAGATGCTCCTCAATTTTTGCTCCGACTCCTTGATCTCGGTCTCCATCTCCTTTAGCTTGGTAATGTCCGTCGAGACAACGCTCACGGCGATGGTGCTTCCCTCCGGTCCTTTCACAGGACTGAATGTCCGAAGGAAAGACTTACCATCCCTTTGGCTGCTATGTTCATGCTGTGACGCCTCGGCGGTGTTGAACACGCTGCTAACCTTCTCAATAAAGTCCCTTGTCTCTTCGGGAGAATGAAACTCACCATAGGCGCGGCCCGCGTAATCCTTTCCGGTAAGACCCATCCGAGCGAGATGGTTTTCGTTCATGAAAAGAAACCGGTAGTGCTCATCCACCAGATAGATAGAATCTTTCGTGGATTCAACCAACGAACGGTATTTCTCCTCGCTCTCCCGGAGAGCCGCTGCAGTCCTCTTGAGCTCGGTGACATCCTTCATAACCGTGACGACCTTCACAACGCTCTTCCCCTCGAAGATCGGTATTTTCCGCGTTTCAGTGAACACTTCCTTATGCCCGACCGCGGTAGACTCCTCCGTAAGAATCATAGATCCCCTCTCGATTGCGCTGCGATATTCATCCCAAACCCTGTCCGGCAAGAAGGGAAAGACGTCGCAGAGTCGGCGGCCAATTATCTCCTTGTCCAGTCCTACTGCCTTTACCAATTCTCTGAACGCCCTATTAACGAACAGGACCAGCAAGTCGGCATCGACGATGTGTATAGCCTCGTCGACCGAATCGAGCATTTCGCGATATCTCAATTCTGTTTCTTTCGACACTCCATCCTGTCCGGCAAGCCGGGTTCCCGTTCTCGTCGCTCCGGGAATACTCTGGTTACGTTTGGCATGCTTCTTACCAGGTTGCATTTTTGTCTTGTCCTTATTTTGCATTTTCACCGCTTTCAGGAGGCCCTGCCACAGTTCGTCAATCGATTATATAATACACCATTATATAATACACCATGCCTGCTTGGTAGGAAGAATGCCATAAGCCATGATGTCACGCAGAAGGCTCTCTCTTTTATCCGAGTGAGCCTTTCTGCCGTTGTTTAAGGACAACGGTCATCATGGAGAAAAAGCAGGTCCATCCCACTGATCCCTGGGATCTTTTGGATTATGTGAGTCAGTTTGCTAAACAGTACTGAAAATGTTAGAATGACTCGCTTAGATTTTCCGTAAACAACCATGGATGCAAAAAAAATAAAAGCCGGGATCAGACTGATCATTGAAGGCATCGGGGAAAACCCGGAGAGGCCGGGTGTCAAAAGAACACCGCATCGGGTGTTCGAATTGTACAAGGAGATATTCTCCGGCCTCGGCGAATCTCCCGAGGACATCCTTACTCCGATGGAAGGAGAGAAACATGACGAGATGGTCCTCCTTAAAGACATCCATTTTTATTCAGTCTGCGAGCATCACCTGCTCCCCTTTGCCGGCAAAGCCCATATCGCCTATATTCCCGAAAACGGCAGGATTGTTGGCATCAGTGCCCTTGCGCGAGCATTAGAGGTCTTTGCCAAGCGGCCTCAGGTGCAGGAAAGACTAACCACTCAGCTGGCTGACTTGATCATGAAAAAACTCAAGCCGAAAGGATGTATGGTCATCCTTGATGCCGAACACCTCTGCATGAGTATGCGGGGGATAAAGAAGCCGGGCTCACGGGTAGTCACGTCGGCCGTCAGAGGAATATTCAGGACAAAGCAGAGCACGCGGGAAGAGATGCTCTCACTAATACAGGAAAGGTGATTACGCTATTGCATTCATTAGAGGTGCCGATAGACCTTTTGTCTGACAACTCGATGACTTCATGACGTAGCACCTTCATATCATAATCTTTTTATAACGAGGAGGATATATGTCAGCAGTATTGATTGATGGAAAAAAAGTCGCGGCGGACATCAGGGCAAAATTAACAACTGAGATCGCGGGATTGAAGGCGAAAGGGATACATCCCGGACTCGCCGTTGTCCTCGTCGGCGAAAACCCTGCTTCACAGAAATACGTCGCATCCAAGGAAAAGGCCTGTGTTGAAATAGGGATAGCGAGCTTTGCCCATAAAATCCCTGCAACTTCTACCCAGGCCGAGCTGATAACGCTCATTGACAGGCTTAACAGCGATCCGAAGGTGAACGGAATACTTGTCCAACTGCCTCTCCCGAAAGGTCTTGACGAGAAGGAGGTTATGAACCGCATCTCGCCTGCAAAGGACGTGGACGGCTTCGGTCCCGATGCGCTCGGGAAACTCATGCTCGATGAGCCGGGATTCGTAGCATGCACTCCTCACGGAGCCATGAAGATGCTCGAGGCGTACAATATTGACCCGAAGGGGAAACACGCTGTTGTTGTCGGGAGAAGCGTTATCGTAGGCAAACCCCTTGCCCTCCTCCTCCTGAGAAAACACGCCACGGTAACGATAGCCCACAGCAGAACGCCCGACCTGAAAGAGGTTTGCCTCAAGGCAGATATCCTCTGTGCGGCAGTCGGCAAGGCAAAGGTGATAACAGGAGATATGGTAAAAGAAGGTGCTGCCGTGATAGATATCGGCATCAATGTCACTTCCGAGGGCAAAATTGTGGGCGACGTTGATTTCGATGCCGCGAAAGAGAGTGCGGCATACATCACCCCAGTGCCTGGCGGAGCGGGTCCTATGACTATCGCGATGCTCATGTATAACACGGTTCTTGCAGCAAAAATGCAGGCCGGAATACCGGCAACAATCTGAGTTTCACAGAACTCTATGCTTCCTGAAGTCGAGCCTAAACCGTGTATTGGAATCTGTGGAGAAGGAGCCGTTCAGTTTGTGCAAAAGCTGCGCGCAAGATGTTATAATAATGTGTTTATGGGGAATTCTCCTCAGAGGTTGCGAGGAGACCGGAACAGTGGGCAAGGAGTCTGAAGATGCAATCAGAAGTTTGTAAGTTCGAAACAGCGGCATCTCAGTCGTTATTGCAAGAGGTCATGGAACGGTCGGGCCAGAACCTATTGGCATGTTACCAGTGCCGCCGCTGTGCCGCCGGCTGCCCCGTTGGAGATATGACCGGGGTCACTCCTGACCGGTTGATACGAATGGTCCTGCTCGGAGAAAGGAGCGACGCGCTCAATAACCTCCTCGTCTGGCAGTGTGTCGCCTGTTATACATGCGGTACGCGTTGTCCGAACAACATCCAGACTGCACGGATTAACGAAACGCTTAAGCAGATGTCAAAGGAATCGCACATCGAACCGCTGACCCCAAAAGTCGCTTTTTTCCATGATGCCTTCCTAAAATCGGTGTCCCACTTTGGGAGGGTGAGCGAACTCGAGTTCATGGGCCTGTATGAGATGAAAACCACGGCATTCGAAGTGAAGAGAGCCCGGTGGAAGGCGATTCTTGAAGAAATCTCGAACCAGGCGAAGCTCGGCCTTGCAATGATGAAAAAGAAGCGTATGCATTTCACTCTTGAGAAGATTAAGGCCCTCTCCGAGGTCAAGAACCTCTATCGCAAGGTAAAAGGCCGGGGGCTTTAGGAGTATCCCATGGAAATAGCGTATTATCCCGGGTGTTCCTTGCATGCCTCATCTGAGCTTTACGATATCCAGAACAGGCTTGTCTTCAGGAAACTGGGAGTCCAGCTGAAGGAGATTGATGACTGGAGTTGCTGCGGTGCCACGTCAGCGAGCAAAACAGATGAATTCCTGTCGGTGGCCCTCCCTGCCCGCAACCTCGGCATTGCCGATGCCTGTGGCCTTTCCGATCTCGTCATTCCCTGTTCGTCGTGCTACAGCAGGATGCTTGTATCTCAGAAGAGGCTGGCCAATGATACGGAGTTAAAGGACAGAATTAACGCCGAACTCGCCAGGAAGGTCGAGGGAAGGATAAAGATCTTGAGCATCCTTGAGGTGCTTGTGCCGAAGGCCCATTCCGGTGAAATCGCCGAGAAGACGAAAATAAAACTGGCGGGACTCAAGCCCGCATCCTATTACGGATGTTTGCTGACCCGCTTCCCCAGCGATGTTGCTGTCCCAGATGACGTTGAAAACCCGCAGGGCATGGAGATCCTCTGCAAGGCGCTCGGTGCAGAGCCCATCGAATGGGGCTATAAGACCGATTGCTGCGGTGCCTCTGCAGTGATCAACGATGCTGACACTTCCCTGATCCTCATGTCGAAGATCATGAAGGATGCCTTGGCGCGAGGGGCAAACTGCTTCGTAACCACATGTCCCATGTGTCAGATGAACCTTGACGCGTATCAGGATAAGGCTGGAGAAACGTTTGGAATCAAGGAGAAATTGCCTGTCTACTTTATTACCGAACTGCTCGGTATCGCGATAGGTGTCAGCCCAAAGGAGATGCAGGTTGATAGGCATTTTATTGACGCTATGGGACTTTTAAAGGAGTTGAAATTAGTATGAGCGGAAATGGTGGTTCTTCCCCAAAACACGGTTCAGTTCTCATTGTGGGCGGCGGTATCGGGGGAATGCAGGCCGCACTGGATCTCGCAGATAGCGGCTTCAAGGTCCACATGATCCAGAGAGATCCTTCTATCGGCGGGACCATGGTCATGCTTGATAAGACCTTCCCGACGGGAGACTGTTCAATGTGCATGATTTCGCCCAAGATGGTCGAGGTTGGCAGGCACCTGAACATCAATGTCCATTCGCTAGCCGAGGTGGTTTCGGTTGAAGGCGAGCCTGGAAACTTTTCGGTCAAAGTGAAGCTTTCCCCCCGGTTTGTAGATCCTGAGAAGTGCACCGGATGTGGGGATTGCGAGGCAAAATGTCCCAAGAAAGTGATGAGTGAATTCGAGCAGGGTCTCGCAACGCGCAAGGCCATCTACTGCCTCTTCCCTCAAGCTGTGCCGAACACAAGGGCCATTGACTCGAGCCAGTGCCTCTTTCTTACGAAGGGTGTTTGCCGCCTATGTGAAAAGGTCTGCAAGGCGGGAGCGATTAACTACGAAGATAAGGGGGGAGAGTTGGAGCTTGCCGTCGGAGCAATTATCCTGAGCCCCGGTCTCGACCGTTATGACGCACGATTGCGGGGTGAGTTGGGACTCGGCCGATGGAAAAACGTGATATCTTCCGTTCAGTTCGAGCGAATCCTCTCCGCGTCAGGACCGTTCAAGGGGGAAGTGAGAAGGCCCTTTGACGAAAAGCATCCTAAGAAGGTCGCTTGGATACAGTGTGTGGGATCCAGGGACCCTCGCAATGCTAATCCCTGGTGCTCCTCGGTGTGCTGCATGTATGCCACGAAGCAGGCGATTATTGCAAAAGAACACGATGCACATATCGAGCCGACAATTTTCTTCATGGAGATGCGCGCTTTTGGTAAAGACTTCGACAAGTATGTTGAGCGTGCCAAGAACGAGTATGGTGTCCGTTATCAGCGTGCCATGATCTCAGCGATCCGGGAAGATCCGGCCACGGGGGATCTGTTGCTCCGCTATGCTGCCGAGGACGGAAAACTCATTGATGAGACTTTCGACCTGACTGTCTTATCTGTAGGCCTTGAGCCTCATAAGGACGCGCTACAGTTTGCAGATATATTCGGGATTGAGACAAATCCCTACCGCTTTGCAAAGACCTCCCCGCTTCGTCCTGTCCGGACTTCTCGGGAAGGTATCTATGTGACTGGCACCTACCAGGGCCCAAAGGATATTCCCGACACCGTAATGCAGGGAAGTGCCGTGGCCGGAGAGACGATGGCACTTTTAGGCGAGGTCCGCGGGACAGAGACCGTCACCAAAGAGTTGCCTCCGGAAAAAAATGTGGTTGGGGAAGAGCCTCGGATCGGGGTTTTTGTCTGCCACTGCGGCATCAATATCGCTGGGACGGTGAAGGTCGATGAAGTGGTCGAGTCAGTAAAGGAACTGCCCGGTGTAGTCTATGCGACGAATACGATTTATGCCTGTGCCCAGGACAGCCAGGAAATGCTCAAACAGACGATAAAAGAGAAAAACCTGAACAGGGTTGTCGTTGCTTCCTGTACACCGAGGACCCATGAACCGCTGTTTCAGGAGACCATTCGTGATGCCGGCCTGAACAAGTATCTCTTCGATCTGGCCGATATCCGTGAGCAGTGCTCGTGGTGCCATATGGGACAGAAAGAAGAGGCTACGGAAAAAGCAAAACAGATCGTCAAGATGTCAGTGGCCAAGGCCAGACTCCTCGAGCCGATTAAGACAGATTCGGTAAATGTAACCCCTGCCGCACTGATCCTCGGAGGTGGAATCGCCGGTATGACTGCTGCCCTCTCCCTCGCCGAGCAGGGATTCAAGGTCCATATCGTTGAGAAGGACAATGAACTGGGTGGCCTCGCAAGAAACCTTTACCGCACCTTGGAGGGAAATGATGTGCAGGAATTCCTGAAATCGAGAATCTCTGCCGTTCAGAGCCATGAGCGCATCGCGGTTCATACCGGTATCGAGGTGAAGAAGACCGATGGGTTCGTAGGGAACTTCAAGACAACGCTTGCCGATGGAACGTCGATAGATCACGGAGCCATCATCCTCGCTACCGGCGGCATCGAATATGATCCGACCGAGTACCTCGCTCAAGAGAGTGCCCGTGTCATCACCCAGCGTGCGCTCGAAAAGAGGCTTGCCTGCGGTGAGATTGCAAAGTCAGGCGAACGCTTCGTGATGATTCAATGTGTGGGTTCGCGGGAAGAGCCGAACCAGTACTGCTCCCGGATATGCTGCCAGGACGCCATTAAGAACGCTATTGCGCTGAAGGAAAGCGATCCACGGACGCAAGTGATAATTCTTTACAGGGATATCCGTACGTATGGCCTGCGCGAAGATTATTACACAAGGGCGCGGGACCTTGGGGTAATCTTTGTGCGCTATGAAGTTGACAAAAAACCTCACATAGAGAGCTTGGGCGAGCGACTTCTGATTAAGACCTGGGACTACATGCTGAACAAGGAACTGGTCATGGATGCCGACTGGCTCGTCCTTTCGACAGGGCTGAGGCCGCACCCGACGACCGATAAGGTCGGTGAAATGTACAAGGTAACCCGTAACACCGACGGTTATTTCCTTGAGGCGCACGTAAAGCTCCGTCCGGTTGACTTTCCGAGCGAGGGGGTCTTCGTCGCTGGTCTTGCTCATGCCCCCAAGAACCTTGATGAGACGATCAGTCAGGCCCTCGCAGCTGCGGGTCGCGCCGGAGTGATCCTCTCGCACGAACAGCTCGCTGTGTCAGGGATCATCGCCAAACACAGAAAAGAACTCTGCATGTCCTGTCTGAGCTGTTTCCGGGTCTGTCCCTTTGATTCGCCCTATATAGGCGAAGACGGCAAGGTCGCGCACAATGAAGTGAAGTGCATGGGCTGCGGAATCTGTGCCAGCATTTGTCCTGCTAAGGCTTTTCAGGTAAACAACTTCCGGGACGACCAGATACTGGCGATGATCGATGCGGCAGCAGAATGTGAGCCGGGCTAATCGGAGGATAGGACATCGTGCGGATGAGTAGTGAAGAAAGAGGGGGTATCTAATGGTCAAAATTGCTGAGCAGGCGTCGAAGGAGCCCGCATCCACAATAGAAAAGGTGCATGAGACACCATCCGACTGGAAGCCAAACGTCCTGGCCTTTGCCTGCCATTACTGTGCCTTTGCAGCGGCTGATCTGGCCGGCGTAATGAGACTCTCTTACCCGTCAACCGTGAAGATCATCCGGCTGCCGTGTACCGGCAAACTGGATCATATCCATATCCTCCATGCCTTTGAGAAAGGTGTTGACGGCGTTTTTGCTGCGGGCTGACTCAAGGGGCAATGTCATTACCTGGAAGGTAATGCCTATGCAGCATTACGGATTGGGTATGTGAAGAAACTCTTGTCCAAGGTGGGCATCGATCCTGCGCGCCTTGAAATGTATAACCTATCAGCGGCCATGGGACCGAGATGGGCTGAGATCTGTGAGGAGTTCACGGAGAGGATCCGTAAGCTCGGGCCATCACCTGTCTGGCTTGCGTGGTGCAAACGCAATAAAAGGAGTAATTAAAAAATGATTGTGGGCGAACAGAAACCATTCGAAGAGATCTGGGATATGGTGAAGGACTACAAGAAGGTATTGGTCTATGGTTGCAACACCTGTGTGGCGATCTGCCATGCGGGAGGTGGCAAGGAGGCGGAGATTCTTGCCTCCCAGCTCCGGATCAAGGCCATCCAGGAAGGCGTGGGCATGGAGATCAATCATGCGGCGATCGAGAGGCATTGTGAACCGGAGTTCTTTGAGCCCCTCATGGATGAAGTCAGGACTTACGATATGGTACTCTCCACGGCCTGCGGCGTGGGGGTCAATTTCCTCGCCGAAAGGATCGGCGACATCCCGGTCTTTCCCGGGATCAATACCGAGTTCTACGGCGCCGTTCAGAAGGCAGGGGTGTTTACCGAACTATGCGCCGGATGCGGCAACTGCATCCTCCACCTGACAGGCGGGATATGTCCGGTTGTCAGATGTTCAAAGTCGCTGATGAATGGACCCTGCGGCGGCACGAATAAAGGCAAGTGCGAGATCAGCCAGGATGTTGACTGCGCCTGGTATCTCATCGTAGAGAGGATGAAAAGGCTGGGGACCATCGAAAAATTATTCAAGATCCAGCCGGCCCGTGACTGGTCACCGGGTACACACGGCGGACCTCGCCGTGTGGTGCTGGAGCATATCATGGACATTGAAGAACAGGAAGAGAAAAAATGATCATGGGGCGGAGGTACATGAGATGAAAAGTGGAAGCAACCTTGAACGGGTCATCGCAAGCGGCAACCCTGCAGTAACTGCGGAATTAGGCCCGCCCATGAGCGCTGATCCCCATGAGGTGATTAAAAAAGCTCATATGCTCAAAGGGTATTGCGATGCTGCAAACATCACCGATTGCCAGACAGCGGTGGTGCGCATATCGAGCATTGCTGCCGCGGTCATTGCCTTAAGGGAAGGTCTTGAGCCGGTGATGCAGATGACCTGCCGTGACCGCAACCGTATCGCCATTCAGGCGGACCTGCTCGGCGCTGCAGCGCTAGGCATCAAGAACTGCCTGTGCATAGCGGGGGATCATCAGTCCTTCAGCGCAGCAGGAAGGCTCAAAGGGCATCCCGGTGCCAAAAACGTCTATGACGTCGACTCAATACAACTGTGCGGCATCCTCAAAAAAATGCGTGACGAGGGTCTGCAGGAGGGAGGAGATAAGCTTGAGGTAGCCCCTCAATTATTCATCGGCGCAGCCTTTACCCCTGGCGGTGAGCCCCTTGATTTCCGGCCGTTTCGTCTGAAGAAAAAGGTGGATGCAGGAGCCGATTTCATCCAGACCCAGGGCATTTATGACATAGAGATGTTCACAGCCCAGATGGAGAAGGTCAGGAACTTGGGAGTCCATGAGCGTTCCGCAATCCTTGGGGGGATTATCGTGCCCAGAACCGCCATGATGCTTAAGTATATGGATTCATCGGTAGCGGGAGTGAGCGTGCCGAAGGCGCTTATTGACCGCATGGGGAAGGCAAAAGACGCCGCCGGTGACGACAAGAAAAAGGCACGGGAACTGCAGGAGGCCGAAGGAATCAAGATCGCCGTGGAGCTCATTCAGCAGGTGCTCGAGATCCCTGGAATAAAAGGCGTCCATATCCAGGCCATTGAGTGGGAAAGTGCCATGCCCGATATCGTCAAGGCAGCGGGGCTCTATCCGCGTCCGCACATATCTGAAACATAGAAAGAGAACGCTTCGTACCGTCTTTCACAAAAAAATCATACTGAGAGGAGATAACAAAGAAATGAAACGTTTGCTCATTGTCATTGTCGTGTCGTCGTTTTTTTTATGTGCCTGTTCCAAGCAAAAGCAGGAGGCTCAGGGGCCTTCCCCTTCCAGTTCGTCACCTGTTGTCGCTACGGTCGGCTCTGTAACGATCACTCAGGAAGATATCACGAGGGAATTGAAGGGGCTTCCCGAACAGATTCAGAAGATGTTCGAAGGTCCGGGAGGAATGGAGAGATTTGTCGATGAGATGGTAAAAAAAGAGATGCTTTATCAGGAGGCAAAAAAGAAGGGTCTCGATAACAGCGCTGAATACAAGAAAAAGGTGGCTGACTTTCAAAAGCTCACCCTCATCAGTGTCCTCCTCGAAAAGGAGATAGAGGATAAAGCGAAGGTGAGCGACAAAGAGGTGAAGGATTACTATGAGACTCATAAGAGTGAGTTTGCTGCGAACGGACAGGTGAGGGCTAGTCATATCCTAGTAAAAACCGAGGATGAAGCAAATAAGATTTATGATGAGCTTAAGCATGGTGCGGACTTTGCGAAGATCGCACGGGAAAAATCTCTAGACACCGGCTCAGCCAAAAATGGAGGAGACCTCGGCTTCTTTTCGAGGAACCAGATGGTGCCGGAATTCGAGAAAGTTGCTTTTACCCTCAAAAAAGGTGAGATGAGCAAACCGGTCAAGACCCAGTACGGGTATCACATCATAAAAGTTACCGACAGAAAAGAAGGCACGGCTCTGGAGTTCGATAAAATTAAGGACCTCCTGACCCAGAAGTTGACCTCTCAGAAACAGAAAGAACTGTTCGATTCTTACGTCAATACTCTCAAGACTTCGTATAAAACTGAGATAAATAAAGAGCTGGTCTCGAAGATGGCCAATACAAAACCGGAAACCACTGAATCAACGGAAAAGAAGGAAGGTACGGAGAAAAAGTAGAGGAACACGCTCACATTTTTGGTATTACAAAGACGCACGCCTGGGCCCCTTCGGTGATGCATTGTTGCATCGTAACATCCGCCCCGATGAGGTCTTGATAAAGTCGCACGTCATAGGTACACGCTTCTCTGTAGGTCGATGCTATCTTCGATAAGGGGCAGTTGAATTGCTTCACTTTGAACTGCCTCGCATTTTCCTCCAGTTCAACGATGGCTCCTTCGTTCTGGAGAATCTCTACGAGATGAGTAACGCGGTCAGTAAGGCTTTTTCCTGAAAAAGTCTTCATCCTTTCGCTGAGGATCCTGTCCTTTCTATTTTTGAACAGCTCATCGATCTTTCTCCTCCCGTCCTTCTCCTCAATTGCCCTGAGGATATCGAGGGCAAACCCCGAATATGCCTTCGGAAAAAGATCGTCTGCCTTATCCGTCAGCTTATACAGGAAACCGGGGCGTCCCACTCCTTGTTTCCTGGTGATATGCTCCACCACGCCGTTCCTCTCGAGGACGAGCAGGTGCTGTCTCACTCCCATAGGAGTTATATTCACCTCCCGGCTGAGGTCGTCCACAGACAGGCTGCCGCACTTTTTGAGGGCTAAGGTGATAGATTTTCTCGTTTGATTCTCCATGACTTCCGACAGCATGACCGAATGTATCATACTTTTCGATCATTTGTAAATAATAAAATATACCATAAAGATATACCATTGCCAACAAAATAGGCACATACAACCTTCCCCGCGACGACAGCCAACCAGCGCTGACACCGGCTAACGTCAAGGATCCTTCGTCATGGTACGCACACCATCAGAACAATTTTGGCATACGTATCAGCTCGGCGACCCGCCTTCAGCAGAGCACACGGGAAATAGCATGTCCTTCGTCTACTATCTCCTTTCGTATCTGGTTTCTTCGCAAATCTCTCTGACCTGGTCTTTCACCAGACGCCCATCCGCCCAGACCCTTTCATGCACTCGTCTGCACCGTGTTTGTGGATTGTACTCCTGTGGTTCTGCGTAATACCTTCCGCGACCATTCTCAGTTCGGTATTCGACGGGTCTTCCAGCCCTTGCGGCCTCCTGGGCACCCCGGTACGAGATATCTGCAATCGTGGCTCCCGCTATGGCACCTCCGACTGCCCCGATTACGCCGCCGCGCCACGGATTGCTGTGGTCAAGGATCGTTCCGGTGATACCTCCTTCAGCGCCTCCTGCTCCGGCACCTGAAGTGTGATAGGGGGTACAGGCTGCGAGAGGTAATACCACGAGTATCAGGAAAACCATCGCCTCTTTTTTCATACGTGCCTCCTGAGACGCATTCTTCTTCCAAGTACTGCCCACTAAGGGGAAATAAATGAAGTATACTATATAAAACGCAATGGTAAGCAAGAAGATACTACAGAAGCTGGATGCCCTCCTCTCGCTCGAGAGAGGGACTGTTCATAAGGAACCCGGAGGGAAGGTAACCATCTGCCTTGTGTATCCGAATAACTACCGCACAGGTATGTCGAACCTCGGCTTTCAGGGGATCTATAGACTGCTCAATGACAGGCCGGACGTCGCCTGTGAACGGGCTTTCCTTCCCGATGATGAGGACATGGAGGACTATGTCAGAACAGACACGGAGATCTTTTCTCTTGAGTCGAGGCGTCCGCTGAACAGATTTCATATTGTCGCCTTTTCCATTTCGTTTGAAAACGACTGCCCCAATATCCTGAAGATAATGGATATGTCGCGGATTCCCTTGAGGTCGGCAGAGAGGAGCGACCGCCATCCGCTCATGATAGCGGGAGGCGTGTGTACGTCCTTCAATCCTGAACCCATATCTGATCTCTTTAACATCTGTTTTATCGGAGAGGCGGAAGAAATGCTTCCGGAGTTCCTCGAGATATACAAGGATGCCCAAGACAGAAGAGACCTTTATACCCGTGCGATGTCCATTGAAGGGCTTTATATTCCGGCCTTTTATGATGTCAGCTATACGCATGATGGAAAAATCGCAAAGAGAACAGCCCTGAGCGGCGCTCCTGAAATGATCAGAAAACGTTTTATAAAAGACGTGTCGTCACACCCGTTTGGGCAGGCGATCCTAACCCCCGCAACGGAGTTCTCAAATATGTATCTCCTGGAAGCCATGAGAGGCTGCCCCTGGAGCTGCAGGTTCTGCGTTACCGGTTATGTGAATAAACCGGTCAGAAAGAAGGAACTGGCCCTTCTCAGAGAAGAGATCCACGATGCGCTCCGTTTTACCACGCGAGTCGGTCTGATCAGCCCTTCCCTGACCGATTATCCTCATGCGGAGGAGGTCCTTTGCATTGACGGCGTCGATTTCTCTATCACGTCTCTCCGGGCGAGTCCGAAAAGCGCTCGACTCATCAGTTTTCTCAAGAAACATAAGAGTGTCTCAATCGCGCCTGAGGCAGGCACGGAGCGCTTGAGAAGGGTTATTGACAAAAGGGTCACCGAGGCTGACATCGTAGAGACCTCTCATCGCATCCTCTCGGAAGGGGTCGAAAACCTGAGGCTGTATTTTATGATCGGTCTGCCAGCGGAGAATGATGAGGATGCGGAAGGCACCATATCCCTTGTCAGGAAAATACGCGAATCGACCCCGAGGGGCAATATCGTCCTTACTGTGAGCACCTTCGTTCCAAAACCATTCACCCCGTTTCAGTGGCATCCCATGGAAAAACTGCATGTTGTCAAGAGCAGGCTTAAATCGATAAAAAAGGCATTGATACCGATAAGAGGGGTTAAGGTCTTCCACGACGTTCCAAAATACGCTTATATGCAGGGGCTCTTCTCGAGGGGCAACAGAAGGGTTTCCAAGGTTCTGGAAGGGATGCTGAGCGATGGAGACTGGCAAAATGCCTGTACGCGTGCAGGCATAGACGCCGATTCCTATCTTTTCCGGCAGAAGGCTTTCCCTGAAATACTTCCCTGGGATTTTATAGACAACGGAATCTCAAAGGATAACCTCTGGATAGAGTATCAGAAGGCCCTTGCGGAAAAAGAACCGCAGTGAGCCGGGACGCAATTGCCGCCATGCATGAGGACTCTTTGTTAGAGACCGTCAGCACGATTTATAAGAGAATCTCCATCGCAGCCATGAAGGCTGACAGAAACCCCGAAGATATTGCGCTCATAGCCGTCACGAAAACGGTGGGTCTCAGGCACATACAGGAGGCGATAGATTTGGGATTAAGGATGTTCGGCGAGAACAGGGTGCAGGAAGCCAAAGAGAAAATTGCAGTTCTCAAAAATGTTCCGGAAAAGCTCAGCTGGCACATGATCGGTCATCTGCAGAGGAACAAGGCAAAATATGCCGTCTCGATGTTTGACCTCATCCATTCCGTTGACTCGATAGAACTTGCGCATGATATAAACAAGCAGGCAGCACTGATCGGCAAGGTCCAGGATATACTGATAGAGGTAAAACTCTCCCCTGAAAAGTCCAAACACGGGGCGTCCAAAGATCTGCTCTCTGACCTCTGCAGGGCAGTCAGCAGTATGAAGAACGTCAATCTGAAAGGACTCATGACCATCCCACCCTTTTTTGAAAACCATAAAGATGCTCGACCTTACTTCAGGGAATTACGGGAATTGAGAGACGACGCAGAAGCTCTTGGTCTTCATCTTCCGGAACTATCAATGGGGATGTCGCATGATTTCGAGATCGCCATAGAAGAAGGCGCAACTCTGTTGAGAATCGGGACGGCCATATTTGGAGAAAGGAGATAAGTAGGCGGGAGCCCATGCAGGGAACCTGTGACTAGCGCAGGGCTGGGTAAACCGTACAACAGCGTTCAGCACCTCCGCTGTTCTGCCTGATGTTCACATTCTCGGAGGAAAGACTACGGGAAAGAATCTCGTTGATTGCCATATATGACCGACGCCGATCCGTTTTCATAAGAGAACCTGTAAGAACTATCCATTGGTCATGCTGAAAAATAAAATGGTTTAGCCCTTTGCCTCTGCGTGCCCGCCGGACCCGAAGCTGTCCGATTTTGTGAACAACCGAAAGACCGCTTCCTCCGATCGGATACGAGGGCTTTCTGAGAAGCACCTCAGCGGATTCTACCGGAAGCCCGTTTTTTGGCACAGGTCTTATTGGGCTTTATCGGCGGCGTTACCCCGCATTCTCCCCTGATGGGTTTCAGAGGATTACAAGGGCCTGAAAAAAGCGGGGATACTTGACCACAACCCGGCATTGTCCCCAGGAGTGAGAATGCGGCGTCTCTTTTTGTTATTCAAATTTCCATCAACAATAAGTTATCATTTATTCTTCAAAAGGAGGTTCTTATGATTGGTTTCATTGGTGGCGGCAACATGGCTGAGGCACTCATAAAAGGGATGACGTCTCACGGCATGAAGAACATAATCATCTCAGAGCCGAGGGCTGAGCGAAGGAACTATTTGGAACAGTCTTACGGAGTAAAGACAACGCACTCAAACAAGGAAGTTGCCTCTTCAAGCAGCATCATTATCCTTGCGGTAAAGCCACAAACTATGGGGGCGGTTCTTGATGAGATAGCGAACGGCGTCACCGATGAAAAGACCGTCGTGTCGATCGCTGCGGGGATACCCCTTTCATACCTGCAATCAAAATTGACGACAAAAAGGCTGGTGCGGGTCATGCCTAATGCCCCTGCCATGATTCAGGAGGGCATGACCGTCATGACGTTGTGCGAATGTTTTTCGGATGAGGCTATGCCAATCGTAAGAGAGATATTTATGTCCGTGGGAAAGGTCCTCACTTTGCCGGAGAAGCATATGGATGCAGTTACCGCACTGTCCGGGAGCGGCCCAGCCTTTTTTGCATTCTTTGTGGAGGCGCTCACAGAAGCCGGTGTTTCCATGGGACTAAACAGGGGAAACGCCTCGGAGCTGGCGATACAGACGTTTCTCGGTACGGCAAAATTCCTCGAAACGGGCATGCCTCCGGAAAAACTGAGAGAGATGGTTACATCACCCGGTGGCACGACGGCAGCAGGCCTGAAGACATTTGAGGAGAAGGGGTTCATCCCTATGGTCATAGGGGCATTACGGGCAGCCCAAAAAAGGGCTGAAGAATTAGGGAGGAGGGAATAATGTTTGTCTTTGGGAACTTGATGCTTGCGATAGCGACTATTCTTGATAGTATTCTTTCGATTTACAAATGGGTCATTATCATAGCCGCTCTTATGAGCTGGGTCAGTCCTGATCCGTATAATCCCATCGTGCGTTTTCTCTACACCATAACCGAACCCGCGCTGCGGCCGATACGAAGGATCATAGGACACCGGCTGGGACCGATCGATATTTCACCTGTCATCGTGATCCTCATTATAATTTTCATCCAGATGTTCCTGATAAGTTCTTTAAGAGAATTCGGCTTGAAAATAAAAGGAGGGGCTTTGATATGAGAATCACACCACTTGATATTCAGCAGAAGCAGTTCCCCATGAGGTTCAGGGGGTTTGACGTGGAAGAGGTGTATGCATTCCTCGAGGTTGTGAGAGAACAGATGGAAGACCTCCTCAGAGAAAATGCCCTGTTGAAGGAACAGATCCAGAGGGCGGAAAACCAGATCAAAGAATACCGGGATATGGAAACCACGTTACGTGAGACCCTCATGACGGCCCAGCAGATGGTAGAGGACTACAAGACGAACGCCAGGAAAGAAGCGGAACTCCTTATTAGAGAAGCTGATCTGAAGGCCGATTCACTTCTAAAAGAAGCCCAGGACAGGGTCGTGAAGATCCATGAGGACATCGTTGACCTGAAAGGGATCAGGCGGCACTTCAAGGAGGAGCTGAAGCGACTCATAGAGAGTCACTTACGGATGCTTGAGTTTGATAAGGAGAGAGAAGGAGAGCAGACCGGTGAAGTATAGCGCGCTCAAGGGTGTTCACGACATACTCCCCCCTGACATCTATCTCTGGCAGAAGGTGGAGTCACTCGCGCAAGAGGTATTCTCCCTCTACGGATTTCAAGAGATCAGACTTCCGATCATAGAATCAACTGACATTTTCACGAGGAGTATCGGTGAGACGACGGATATCGTCGAGAAAGAGATGTACACCTTCCCTGACAGGGCCGGAAGAAGCATAACCCTTAGGCCTGAGGGAACGGCATCTGTGGTGAGGGCTTACGTTGAAAACCACCTTTACAATCTTCCTTCTCCACAGAAATTTTTTTATTCAGGTCCTATGTTCAGGTATGAGAGGCCGCAAAAGGGCAGGTTCAGGCAATTTTATCAGATTGGCATCGAGGCCTTTGGACTGGCGGCTCCCGAACTGGATGCGGAAATACTCTCTATGCTCAAGGTATTCCTTGAGAGACTCGGGGTAAGAGGGCTCAATTTCAAAATCAACTCTATTGGCTGTGAGGATTGCAGGCCCCCATTCAGGATGGCCCTGGTCGATTTCTTCTCTGACAAACTCAATGACCTCTGTCCTGACTGCCAAAGGAGATATGGATACAATCCCTTAAGGATACTGGACTGCAAGGTCGAGCGATGCATTGAGTTGAGAAAGGGCGCGCCCCGGGTCACTGATTTCCTCTGTGAGGAATGCCGGAGCCATTTTGCATCTGTCCTGTCTTCCCTCAGAATTCTCGATATCCCGCATGAAGCAAGCCCTACCCTCATAAGAGGCCTCGACTATTATACGAGGACGACTTTCGAGGTCGAGAGCGAGCAGCTCGGCTCACAGAAAGCGGTGGCCGCTGGTGGAAGGTATGATAGACTCGTGGAGGAGTTCGGCGGACCGAAGACACCTGCTATCGGTTTTGCCATCGGGATGGAACGGCTCACCACGCTCCTGAAAGAGTCCGGAGGAATCCTGACGCCCTCACCGGATATTTTCATCGCTACGATCGGCAAGGGGGCTATAACAGAGGGCGCTCTCATCGCTGAGAGACTCCGTGCAAAGGACTTGTGGACAGAGGTCGGCTACGACGGTTCTTCATTAAAGAGCCAGCTTCGGAAGGCTGACAGGCTTGCGTCCCGTTTCGCCTTTATCATCGGAGACGACGAAATATCCACAGGTAAGATCAAATGGAAGAACCTCAGGGACGGTTCGCACGGAGAGGCTGATATGAGCGGCTTAGAGGACTTTGTTTCCTCGCACCTCTTTGACGCAAAAACAAGATGAAAAGGAAACAAGCCGTGACGCCTCCTCGCAGCCGTCACGGCGAACGTCGGAAGAGTGTGTCGGAATCTCCTTGAGAAAGGACAAAGCACTCACCATCTTTTTCAAACGCGCCAAGGCGAAAACATTTCATATGCGCTGCCACTTTCTTCTCTTTTTTTTCGTAACTTCCACGTATCCCTGTTATTGACCCGTGCTGATGAGCTATAATAAGAGCAGTATGGGTTCAGCGGAAAAGGGCCTATGAAACGCATGGGTATAAAACTGAGCGGGTGGAAAGCATTGGTGAGCAAAGGGATTTTCGTGAGAGGAGGTCTCCTCGCGGCGTTGGCTCTCTCCGTTGCGTCGGCATTGAATCTCTGCACGGATGCGTGCAGTGAGGCGCATAAGTACACCTTTTTTGGTATGTCCGTGCCGTTTTTGGGAATAGCCTTCTTCATAGCGGCGACAATAGTGTATGAACTCGGTAGGATAAGGAGATGGTTCTCATCTCTGTTTGGGTTGATGATCTTCGGAGCATGCGGCGCTGAAATCGCTTTCATCCTGATCCAGAAATACAGGATTCAGAAATGGTGTCCGCTCTGCCTCGGAATTGCAATCTCCGTATATTTTGTCGCGATGGTGATAACTGTTGAAGGAGTGCAAACCCTGATTTCAAAGATAAATGATAGGAGGATGCTATTTATGCCAGTACTGAGAAAGGTCCTTACTGTTTTAATCGTTTTTACCGTGGGATTTTTTGCGGCCTATCAAGGCATGCAGAAAGGTGAGGCCGAAGAGAATATCCCTAATATATTCCTCGGGAAGCAGGACAGCGCTGTTGAGGTGTTTATCATGACAGATTGGTTCTGTCCCGCGTGCCGACAGGCCGAACAGGAAATCGAGCGTGCGACACTGGCAACGGAAAAAAAAGCGAAGATTGTCTTTGTCGATGTGGTTATCCATCCGGAAACGCTCAACTATACGCCGTATAATCTCTCGTTTCTTATGTACGAAAAGAACCGGTATATGGAGTTGAGAAAGGTGCTTCTGTCACTGACGAAAAAAACCAAGGAGCCGACTCCAGAGGATGTTCAGCAAGCGATAGCGCCATTAAACATTACCTATAAGCCCTTGACCTTTCTGGCGGCCACAAAGGGGATGAAGTTCTACGATACCCTTGTAAAAGAGTTCAAAGTCAACTCCACTCCAACGGTCATCGTCAGGGACGCCAAAACAAAGAAGATCGTTCAGCTCGTCGGAATAAAGGAGATAACCGAAGCGAATATCGTAAAGGCGGTCGATGCATTTGCACATTAGTCCAGGAAGCATGTGGGATATGAGTCGAAGTCACATCATTCGGGGAGGCTCAAGAAGTTCACGGCATGATTGATACCCACTGTCATCTCGATATGTTTCCTGAGGACAGGGATGCAGTCGTCCAGAGGGCAAAGGATGCAGGCATCGAGGTGCTTGTCACCATAAGCTCTGATTTTCAGAGCAATGCCGAGAATCTCGCCATCGCCGGACAGTACGATTTTGTCTATGCGTCGGTTGGCATGCACCCCCATGATGCCAAAGACGTCACCGAAGATACCCTGCATAAGATAGCAGAATGGTCAAAAAAAGAGCATGTTGTTGCCATCGGGGAAACAGGTCTTGACTACCACTATGACCAATCGCCGAGAGAGATCCAGAAGGATGTCTTTAGGAGGCACCTCACTCTTGCAGGGCAGACGGGTCTGCCCGTGATAATCCATAGCCGAGAATCAAAAGAAGAGACCCTCGAGATCGTGAGGTGGTCCGGTATACACAGGGGAGTATTCCACTGTTTCTCCGGAGACACGGATATGGCCAAGCAGGCGATGAATTTAGGTTTCTCCATCTCAATCGCAGGTCCGGTGACATTCAGGAATGCAGAAAACCTGCAGGAAATCGCCAAGGTGATACCGGATGATTCTCTCCTGGTCGAGACAGATGCCCCTTTTTTGGCACCTGCACCGAAGAGAGGGAAGAGAAACGAGCCCGCCTTCCTTGTTCATACGATCAAGAAAATAGCAGAATTGCGGGGCGTTCACCCAGAGGATCTTGCGAGAATGACTACCCTCAATGCCAAGCGACTCTTCACCATCGGCGAGCTGTCCGTCGGGGGAGAGATCGCCTATAGAATCAGAGATAATCTTTACCTGAACATCACAAACAGGTGCACAAACCACTGCTCCTTCTGTGTGAAGTTTCATACGGACTATGTGAAGGGACATAACCTCAAACTCTCTGCCGAACCGACTGAGGAAGACCTGAGACACGCCATCGGTGACCCTTCTCGATACCGTGAGGTCGTATTCTGCGGGTATGGCGAACCATTTGTAAGGCTTGAGATTATGAAGAATCTTGCGCAGTGGATAAAGGACCACGGTGGCCATGTGAGAATCAATACCAATGGCCATGGGAATCTGATTCATAGAAGGAATACGGTCTCGGAGCTGAGGGGCAAGGTGGATGCCGTCTCGGTCAGTCTTGATGCCCAAGATGAGGAGACATACAACAGGATCTGCAAGCCTGCATTCCCGAATGCCTTTTCTGAGGTCATCTCATTTATCAGAGAGGCAAAGAAGTATATTCCGTATGTTCAGGCTACTGTTGTTGAGATGGACGGTGTGGATCCGGCTGTCTGCAGAAAAATAACGGATGAACTGGGAGTACCTCTCAAAGTGAGGAAACTGGATCTTGTCGGCTGACCCACTCCTTGAATGCAGCGACAACCCTTGGATCGAACTGCTTTCCCGACAGCTTGATGATGTCGTTGATCGCCTCTTGCCGTGTCATCCTTTTCCGGTAGGGACGGTCGGATGACATAGCATCAAAGGCATCTGCAACCGCCAGTATCCTTGACATCAGTGGAATATCTTCTCCTTTGAGTTTCTGTGAACCGTTCGAACCGTCCCAGTAGTCGTGATGATGCCGTATCCCTAAGATAACATCTCGCAATTGCTTAAAGCCGCCCAAAATCTTCGCGCCGATTATGGGATGTTTCCTAACCTCATTCATCTCAGCAGCCGTCAGGAGGTCCGGTTTGTCGAGGATATCCTTCGGGATGGCGATTTTCCCTATGTCGTGGAGGAGAGAACAGACCTTGAGTTTCTCGATTTGTTTTATTGGAAGACCCATGGCCGCTCCGATAGCGATGGAATATTCCGTAACACGCTCTGTGTGACCGGCAGTCCACAAAGAGGATGCCTCAAGGGCCTTCACCAAGGATCGAATGGCGGAAAGCAGGAACTCCTGAAGCTCTCGGTAGAGGAGGGCGTTTTCTATGATCAAGGCCGTTTGAGATGCCATGGCCATCACGAGCTTAATGTCGTTGGAGTAAAATTCGTCCTTGGATTCCCTGTCGGCAAGTACTAGAGCGCCGATAACTCGTGTTTTTCCGATGAGGGGACATACAAGCATTGATGCCCCGTCATGAATCCGGTCAACAGATCCTACCTCAGGGATTTTACAGAAGGCAATGGGTTTTCTTTCCTCTATGGCACTCCATATGAGCCTGTCCTTGTTATCGATGACTGCACCTTTGTCCCACCACCCTCTGAAACTCTTCGTGAAGAGCTTCTTGCTGTCATCGTTATAGAAGAGCAGCGCTGCCGTTCTTACAGCAAGAGTATTGATCGCCTCATCAACAACCTGCTCCGCTATCTCATCAACGCTCATGCCTGATAAAACATCCGAGAGTCTGTAAAGGAGAGAGAGCTCTTCGTACGTATCACTGAGTTCCCTGACCGTTGCCTCGAGGTCTTTCGTTACGCAGGCATCATCAGAATGGGGAATCATGATCGTTCAGTCTCCCCTTATTACCTTGTTCACCATCTCCAGGAGACCCCGGGGACTGAAGGGTTTCGTTATATAGAGGGTTGCTCCGCATTGGAGCCCCATCTGTTTGTCGGTATCCTGCCCCTTTGCGGTGAGAAGGATTACCGGTATGTCACTGATATCAGGGTCGCCCTTTAACATCTTGCAGAGCTCTATCCCGCTCAGTTCAGGCATCATCCAGTCGAGGATAACAAGATCAGGCCGCTCTTTCTTTATGAGGGAGAGAGCGTTCTTGCTTTCTCTCATCGTGATGACACGAAGACCAGCCTGCTTGAGTTTATCCTCGATCATCATGAGGATAAACGGCTCGTCATCAATGACAATTACCTTAACCACGCCGCCTCAACCATATCGATACATCTCCCTGGAAGATCCCGATGCAAGTGACTCCACTTCCGAATACGCTTTATTATATCCGAAAAAGTCCTTCCGTGGGGAGGTAAAAAGGGACTTCTTGCCCCAGATGCTGAAATTTGATATACTTTATGTGGTTTCGATGGGAATTGTCTCTTGAGAGCAACATTGGACGAAGATAAGTCAGGTAAAGAGTTTTTCACGGGACGGAAAAGTTTTTGCATTATTTTATCAACGAGAAAAAGGGAACTATGTTTGACAACTTGCGCAATTTCGTCTTACTGAAAAAGAGAGCAACTCTATCGCACGATGGTTGCGTAGTGTGATGAACCGAATGAATGTCGATCTCGGCAATTATGCGCAAAAGGGGCTCTATCTCCTTTTCGGGGATTCAAGCATCATCTCACTTACAGAGAGCAACATAGAGCGTACCGCCAGGGAATTTTGGGATGATCCTAACAAAATACCTATCCATGTTAGAAAAGCAGCCGATTTTCAATTGTGTGGCATATGTCCTGAAAAGGGAAATGAGGGTATCTGCTATTCCTTGCATCCTGTTTTACCGTTCCTTGAACTTATAGATCAGTATTTCTCTTTTGATAAAGTAACAGCCTTCTATAGAGAGGATGAAGAGGGACTGTTGTACATTTCAGAAACGGCGATGCAAAATGCTTTGCAGTACATCTCTATTTTAAGCTTGCTGTCGTACTGCAGGGTTGGGAGGAAATACTGGAAATACTATTACGGAGTGATCCCAATCATGGGAGCCGATGCCGCGGTCAACAGATTCTATCTCAATATTTATTGGCTTCATGAAGGAAAAATGAATGAAATTAATAAGTTCATTTCAGAATTTAAAGAAAATATCTCTATTATCAGTGAAAACGTAATAAAACGACTGAATCTTATATGTCAAAGAGATGCATTTATAAATGCTTTTTTTAATACGCATGTCTTCGCAGAATTTCTCTCCATGGATATGGAAGAAGTTCTGAAGAAAACTTTCTGTGACCTTGATAACACTCCTGTTCAATATAGATCTTCATACAGCCCTCGATATAGGTAACATAATGGTGCCGAGCAAAGTCGCGGGTTACCCTTGATCAAGGTGTTAAGGCTGTTTGTCGAACAGCGCATCCCGAGAACTGGCATTGCCTGCACCCCACGTCAATTCCCTGTTTACAGAGCCCCGCAATCCCATGATGGCAAAGGGCAAAATCATATTTCAGAGGATCTCGGGGATCAAGAGTTTTTAGGGCTTCCGTAATCTCAACGGCGGTTTTCCAGTCCGATGACCTTCGGCTCGTGAGGCCAAGGCACCTTCCAATCCTCGAAATATGGGTATCAAGGGGTATCACGAGCTTGTTTTCCGGTATTTGATCCCATATCCCGAAATCGATGTCCCTGCGCCGTATCATCCAACGCAGAAAGAGATTCATCCTTTTGCATGCACTTCCATTCGCGGGAGATGGGAAAAATTGCATCACGCCCGGAGGATGGATGTTTTTCGCATAGACCCTCGTGGTATTGATGGACAGAATCTCTTTAATCAAGCCGGAAATCGCGCTTGCCGTGTTCGTATCGCTTGAACTGTAGTAGCTTTTAAATGCATCTTTCAGGGATGAATACCTTGCAAGGAGTTCATGGATGATAAAGAGCAGACAGACGATGTCCCTTCTTTCATTAAAGCGGTATTTGACCGAGAAGAGAGATCCGTCCCTCCGCACATCAAAGTCTCGGAGAAACGCATGGGGATTCCCGCCCATTTGCGAAAGAATCTTGTCCACCACCGGTTTAAAAAGTTCCACCTTCCCGTACGCCAGACAGGAGGCAATAAAACCGGAGACCTCGATATCTTCAGGGTTCTTGAATCGGCGAGGGAATTCGATAGGGTCGTGAGGGATTCTTTTGCTAAAATCGTACTCGCCATAGTACTTGTCGAGTATTTTCTTAAGTCTATGCTTTTCTATCGCCATGCGCGCTTCTCCGCGGTCAAAACTGCACCGTTCATATCAGTCCCAGGAGTATCTCCCGTTCCTCCATATCAACCCTATCAACCCTCACCCGCACAGCGTTTCCTATCCCAAATCTTCTCCCGGTGTTTCTTCCTGCAAGTGATAGTGATCTTTCGTCATACCGGTAGAAATCATCAGTCATGTAAGATACATGAATAAACCCTTCTACATAAAAGTCCTTTAATCTCACCTTAAACCCATAGGGGCTCACACTCACCACCTTCGCGTCATATTCTTCGCCTACCTTATCCTGCATGAACCAGGCCCTCATCGAATCGATCACTTCCCGCTCTGCATCGTCAGCGAGGCGTTCCCTTCTTGAGGAGCGGAAAGCGATATCGGGCAACAAGACTTCCAGTTCCTTGAGCCGTATATCGGAAAGGCGTTTTTTCATCAGGACCTCCCTTAATATCCGGTGAACGACAAGGTCGGGATACCTTCTTATGGGTGAAGTAAAATGTGTATAGCAGACTGAGGCGAGCCCGAAATGTCCCACATTCGTGGGAGAATACCGTGCCTGCTTGAGGCTCCTCAGTACCATGTAGTTAATGATCTCTTCTCCTGGGATTCCCTTTATATCGATCAGCAATCGTGAAAAATCTCGCGGCTTCAGGGATTTTTTCTTTAACCGCCCGATTGATTTCACAACCTTCATGACATCATCCAGTTTCATGGTATTCGGCTCCTCATGAATCCTGTAGAGCATCGGAATGCCGAGGGATGCGAGATGTTCTGCCACCGCCTCGTTGGCGGCGATCATGAACTCCTCGATGATCATATGGGCGAGATTCCTCTCAGCCCTTATAATCGCCTCTGGATTTCCCCGTAAATCCAACAAGACCTCAGGCTCAGGCAGATCGAAATCAAGACTGCCCCTTTCAAGCCTCATCCTCCTGAGGATGCTGCAGAGTTCATTCATCAACTCAAAATCCCGGAGCAGATATCCGTATTTCTCCCGTTCATCCCTATCCTGATCAGCCAATATCTTCTTAACCGATGCGTATGTCATCCGCTCATCGCTCATGATCAGGCTTGGATAGAACCTTGCACTCATCCTCTCCCCGGTCCGATGAAAATCCATCTCAACGGTAAGGGCAAATCTTTCGACCTTTGGCTTGAGACTGCACAAGTCCTCCGAGAGTTCCTTGGGGAGCATCGGGATAACCCTATCGGGGAAATACACGCTTGTACCGCGTTTTCTTGCCTCATCATCTATTGTTGAATTCCACCCGACATAGAAGCCGACATCCGCTATATGCACCCAAAGCTTATAACCGTGTTCGGTAAGTCTTATCGAAACAGCATCATCGAAATCTCTTGCCCTTTCTCCATCGATGGTGACGGTCAGAAGGTTTCTCAGGTCTTTCCGCTTTGGCGCTGTTTCTCCGCGGAGACTTCCCTGAAGCGCCCTTGCCTCTTCATGCACGGCCTTGGGGAATCTCTGAGGAAGATTGAATTCCTCTATGATGAAATCCACTTCCGATTTCGGGTCTTCAGGCTTCTCTATGACCTTAATGACCTTCGCCAAAGGGAGCCTCTTATCGGTAGGATAGCTGATCACCTCTGCAACCACCATGTCTCCATGCCTTGCTTTCCCCCTGTCCTCAGGCGATACAGAAAGGTCAAAGGGAATGGCCTTATTCTTTGGCCTTACGTACGATACTGCCCGGGTGATATCCAGCTTGCCGATAATGCGGGTAGTCGCCCGCTCCAGGATCCTGATGATCCTCCCCTCTCGTCTCTGCGAGTTCTCAATTCTGACCATAACTCGATCACTATTCATCGCACCGGATGTCCAGCGGGCTGGAATAAAGACGTCCCTTTCAGCAGGTTTTTCGAGTATAACAAAACCAAATCCGTCTCTATGGGCCTCAAAATATCCGGTAATGAGGTTCATGTCCTCGGCGGGACCGTAAAGGCCTTTCCGGGTCATCACGATATCACCTTCCCGTACCATCTGCCTGAGGAGGCGCTTCAATGACCTCGCCTCGGGGTGGCTGAGCTTCATCACAGAGATGATATCCTTGAAACCGATAGGCTTCCTAGTGCTTTCCTTGAAGAAGGCGAGAATAGATTCCCTGTTCACCATACTATTATTGTAGGACAGATTTCGCTGAATAACAATCACCTCATACACGGGTCAGGATTTGTCAGTTCAATGTTGACATTTTAGGGCAAGAAGTCCCCTTCCGTCATGCGTGCATGAAAGGTGGGGGATGCATTGCCTGTCGTGCATTTTGCACTTGCACACGATAGGTTATTCTGCATACAATAGAGCATGCAATGCACCGTGGATAAGCGTTGCCATTCAGTATTTGCTCTTCAGTTTCATCTCGTCATGTATGTCAACTACAGGAAAAAAAAGAATGAAGGGGCTCCTTGATGACAGGCGCAAGCAGATAACGGATGAGACGCTTGCTAAAGTGGGTATCCGGATAATCCAACGGGAGACGGATATGGATCATATCCAGATCCCCTTTACCTCACGGCCACCGATAGGGCCCTCCCCGTTTGTCAATACTCTTAAGTCAGTAGTATCCGGGAGACTGGGGCAGGAATTCCCTTCGCTCACGAGGAAGCACCTGAGGGGAGGAGTGTTCTGGTCACCGTCTTATTTCCTTATATCGACTCGGAACGTTCCGGAACGAAGCCAAAGGTCACCATGATTATGAGTACAAAGAGAACCTCGAAAGAACATCCCCAAAAACCGCTCATGAAGGCAGGTTGTCCTCTGCGAGGGCTTCTCAAGCAGTGAGAAAAGCGAGTCGCATCATAGCCATAGGCGGCGGCAAAGGCGGTGTCGGAAAGAGCATCGTCGCGGTCTGCATGGGGACAGAACTCGCACGGAGGGGGGAACGGGTAGTCCTTGCGGACATGGATCTCGGCGCCGCGAATCTCCACACCTATCTGGGGATTATAGGTAAGACCGCGTCCTTAGCTGATTTCATTCTCGGCAGGGTGTCATCCCTCGCGGAGATTCTTCTCGATACCTCTGTAAAAAACATGCGGCTTATCAGCGGCTCGCAGTTCCTCCCGGGAATAGCCAATCCCGCCCACTGGACAAAGCTTAAACTGATGCGCCATCTTCAGGACATCGAAACAGACACGTTAATCATAGACCTTGGTGCGGGAGTGCATTTCAACACCCTCGATTTCTTCGGTCTCTCCGATATGGGCGTCATTGTTACCATGCCGGAGGCAGGCGCTGTGATGAACGCCTATGGGTTTCTCAAAGGAGCCCTTTACCGTAAAATACAGAACGTCTTCAAAAAACACCCCGGGATCAGCTCTATGATGTCTGATGCTGTCGAGAAAAAAGACTCCGAAGGCGATCTGAATCTCGAATGGTTCTCTCAAAAAGTGGAAGAGTTCGATCCGTCCCTGAGCACCCTGATAAAGGAGATAAAAGAAGGCTTCAGGCCCTTTCTCATTCTCAATAGGATTGCGAACTCACAATCTTCTATTCTGGTGAAAAATATGCTCTCCCTCGCCAAAAGCAGATTGGGGATCGCCCTGGAACACCTCACCGATATCCCGGATTTGCCGGAAGTGAGAAACTATCTTCTCAATGTCCCGGAATTCCTCTTGGCGCCTGCGGGCAGGAAATATCTTTTCGCAATAGAATCGATTGTTGACAGGATGGATCGGAGACAGCTCAAGGATAAATCGGGGAAAATGCTCAAGACCATCCGGTGTGATTTCACCGATGAGGAGATCGACGAGGTCTCACGGTTGGTCGACCGACTCGATGACCGTGCGTTCGGACATTCGACGCGCAAACAATGGAAACTCCGCCTCTTTTTTAAACCTTTCGACGTGGTGCAATTTCTGGTGAACCAGGGGGTCGACAATCCGATTTTTTTTAATGCCCGTCATGAAAACCGCATGTAGATCAAGAGCTCATCACCATCCTCTTTTGATCGCGTCTGCAATCTTTGCTACCTTCACCATCGCCTTCACATCATGAACCCTCACCATATTGGCTCCATTCATGATGGAGACAGCCACTGCTGCAGCCGTTCCCTCAAGCCGGTCTGCGGGTGGAGCATTCTCGAGTATCTTCCCGAGGAAGGCCTTCCTCGAAAGGCCGATAAGAACAGGTTTCTCAAGTAAGGTGAATTCATGGAGCTGGCGCAATATCTCCAGATTATGGTCGAAGGTTTTTCCAAAGCCGATGCCGGGATCTACGATTATTCTGTCTTCTCTAACGCCGAACCGCAGAGCCAGCCGAATGCTGCTTCTCAGATAGTCCATGATCTCGGGTATCAGGGCGTCATAGCGAGGATTCTGCTGCATATCCTGCGGAGTGCCCTTTACGTGCATGATCACGACGGAAGCATCACAGGAAGCCACGACCTTCGGCATGTCAGGGTCGAACCTCAGGCCACTGATGTCATTTACCATGGATGCGCCCGCGTCGAGCGCACGCCGCGCGACATCGGCCTTATAGGTATCTATGGACAAGGGTATATGTACTTTTGGCACAAGAGCTTCTATCACCGGAATTACCCTTCTCAATTCTTCCTCTGCCGGCAAAGGGTCAGAGCCGGGCCTCGTAGATTCACCCCCGATATCGATGATATCTGCACCGTCCTCAACCATGGCAAGACCGTGTTCAATGGCCGCATCCGTGTCAAAATATGTTCCCCCTTCAGAAAAGGAATCAGGGGTGATATTGAGGATACCCATAATTTGGGTCTTCCTGTCGAAATCGAGCTCAAAAGTGCGCCACGCGAGTTTCATGATTGCCCTTTCCCTCTCACCGCATATCCCTCTGTGCGTATCCTGATCCTGAGTAGCCTTTTAGAGGAGTCGATCGACTTTTATTTCACTTCCCTCGTATCTCCTTTACCCGTTTCACTACCGGGGGATGGGAATAGTAGAAAGCGGAGTAGAGGGGATGGGGGTGGAGATTGGAGAGGTTGTCCTTTGACAGCTTGATGAGCGATGTTGCCATCGCCTCCGGGTTCCCGGTCAGCTCGGCGGCAAAGGTGTCAGCATCTTTTTCATGCCGTCTTGAAAGATAGCTCATGAGAGGCGTCAGAGGAAATGAAACAATTCCCCAGATAAAACCGAGGAGAAGAAGTTTAACGTAGATCGTATCAGACTGAATATGAAAATAACTGCTGAGCGATACCGTCTGGATGATCCTAAAGGAGATGTACAGACCGATGAATGATAATGCTTCGATGAGAACGATCCGTTTCAGGACATGTCTCTTTTTCCAGTGTCCTGCCTCATGGGCGAGGACGGAAAGGATCTCGTCCCCGCCCAATTCGTTGAGAAGGGTATCGTATAGGACTATCCGTTTCACCTTTCCTATACCCGTAAAATAAGCATTTGAGTGGCGGCTCCTCTTTGAGGCATCAACTTGGAATACCCTGCTGACGGCAAGACCCGCCTTCCTCATGAGATCCTTTATAGAACGCTCCATCGCCGTATCCTCAAGAGGGGTATATTTGTTGAAGAGCGGCTCTATGACATACGGAGAGATATACAGCATAAAGAGACTAAACAACAGGAAAAAAAGCCACACCAGGAACCACCAGGAGTGGGGACTAAGCTTGATGAGAAGGAATACCGATAAGGACGTAATGCCGACCACTACAGTGGTGAGCACCGTGGATTTCAGAAAATCGCTCACCCATAACTTCCCCGTCATGGTATTAAATCCGTATTTGTTCTCTATCCTGAATGTACTGTACAGACCAAAGGGCAGAGAAAGGAGGGTCTTGGCATAGACCAGCAAGAGGAAAAAAAGTGTACCCGAGATGATGAAAGGAAGGTTAAGAGATACCAGCCAGGAGTTGTAAATATTGATAAGACCTCCGAAGAAAAAGAGGATGACAACGCCATCATCAAAGATGGAATGAATCAGGCCAAGCACACTCTGTTCTATGGTGTAATCCCTCGTCTTTGCTAGTAGCCCCTCATCTATGGAGCCGGCAAATTCTCCAGGAACAATATGTCCATATCTCTTCGCCTGTCTTATATTGAGGACCTGAAGATAGTAACCGAAGCTTGTGACAGAAAGGTAGAGCAGAAGTATGATGATCAGCATAAGCTTTAATTATTCCCGTCGCCGTGTTCGCACCATGGATGGATAAAGAAATGGGACGGGAACGCGTCTTGGTTAAACCGCAACCTCTTCGCCACCGGGAACGCCAGCGTCTTTTTCTTTTTTCTCTTTCACCCCCGCTATCAGGGCATCTATCTCGCCGCCGTCCACTGTCTCTTTTTCGAGAAGCTTTTTTGCAAAAGCATCCAGGATATCGTAGTTATGGGAAAGCAGTTCCTTCGCCGCTACGTAAGCACCGGTTACCAGCCTTCTCACCTCTTCATCGATTTCTTCGGCGATCTTTTCGCTATAATCCTTGTGCTTGGCGATTTCTCTGCCAAGGAATATCTGCTCATCTTTTTTTCCGAAAGTCAGGGGGCCCAACTTTTCGCTCATGCCCCATTCGGTAACCATTCGCCGTGCAAGATCTGTCGCGCGCTCGAGGTCGTTTCCAGCACCCGTGGTCATGTGATGCAGGGCAAGTTCTTCGGCAGCTCTTCCTCCTAAGAGAACATCGAGGGTCTTGAGGAGGTGATCCTTTGAGTAAGTGTAGCGGTCATCAAGGGGGAGTTGCTGTGTAATACCCAGTGCTCTCCCACGAGGTATAATGGATACCTTGTGTATAGGGTCCGTACCCGGCGTCAGCTTTGCCACGAGGGCATGGCCGGCCTCATGGTACGCCGTGTTCGTCTTCTCAGTTTCGCTGATGATCATGCTCTTGCGCTCAACACCCATAAGCACTTTATCCTTTGCAGACTCAAAATCCGCCATCTCCACCTTGCTCTTCGAGTTCCTCGCTGCAAGGAGCGCCGCCTCATTCACGAGGTTCGAGAGATCGGCCCCCGAGAAACCCGGTGTCCCCCTCGCGATAAGATCAAGGTTGACCCTCTCGTCCAAAGGTATCTTCTTTGTATGGACCTTCAGGATCTCCAGCCTTCCCTTCACGTCAGGCGCCGGAACAACAACCTGTCTATCGAACCTGCCCGGCCTTAAGAGTGCAGGGTCAAGGACATCCGGTCTATTGGTTGCTGCGATAATAATCACACCCTCAGTACCTTCGAAGCCATCCATCTCCACAAGGAGTTGGTTAAGGGTCTGCTCCCGCTCATCGTGGCCTCCGCCGAGCCCGGCACCTCTATGCCTTCCGACTGCGTCTATCTCATCAATGAATACAATACATGGCGCACTTTTCTTCGCCTGCTCAAAAAGATCCCTCACCCTCGAGGCGCCGACCCCCACGAACATCTCAACAAAATCAGAACCCGATATACTGAAAAACGGAACGCCGGCCTCGCCGGCAATCGCCTTGGCAAGAAGGGTCTTTCCCGTTCCAGGAGAGCCCACCAGCAAAACACCCTTCGGGATTTTCCCTCCGAGTTTGGAAAATTTCTGGGGGTCTTTGAGAAAGTCTATAATCTCCTGGACCTCCGATTTTGCCTCCTCTACCCCGGCAACGTCGGCAAAGGTCACCTTCACGGATTTATTGGATACAAGTCTGGCTTTGCTCTTCCCGAAGGAGAGCGCCCTGTTTCCACCCGTCTGCATCTGACGCATGAAGAATATCCAAATGAGGGCTATAAAGATTATGGGCCCCCATGAGATGAGGAAATTCACATACCAGGGATTTTGGTCCGGCGGCTTCGCTGCAATCTTGACCCCTTTTGCCCTGAGGTCTTTGACAAGGTCAGGGTAATCGGCAGCGTATGTCCTGAACTTCTTGCCGTCCTTGAGACGGCCCGTGATGTGGTTCTCCTTGATAAGAACCTCGTCCACCTCCCCTGCGTTCACCTTTGTCAAGAAGTCCGAGAATATGATCTCCTCTTCCATCTTTTGAGGCGAACTAACGAGGTTGAAGAGCAGTATCATCATCAACCCGATCAGGAGCCAGATAAAGAGACTTCGATACACATTGTTCACGGGACCAAAAACCTCCAGCATCCGAATTTCATCTTTCTAATTTTACCATACTCCCAATTTCCAAGAAAAGCTCTAACCGCTGATGAGATTGTCCTTGCCGAGAATCTCCTTCTGAATCGAGATGAGTTCCTTGATTCCGCCTTCCGCAAGAGCGATGAGTGCTTCGTAGTTTCTCTTTGAAAACGGCTGTCCTTCCGCCGTTCCCTGTATCTCAACAAATTTCTCACTTCCCGTCATCACGATATTCATATCAACTTCAGCTCCCGCGTCTTCAGCGTAACAGAGGTCAAGCCGTGGTTCACCATTGATGATCCCGACACTTACGGCTGCGAGGAAATCCCTTATGGGCGCCCTCGCGATGATACCGCTTTCCAGGGCATCTCTCAACGCATCGGCCATACAGATAAAAGCACCGGTAATCGCTGCTGTCCTCGTGCCGCCATCAGCCTGGATGACATCACAATCAACCCATATGGTTCTCTCACCAAGAATTGCGAGGTCAACGACTGACCTGAGTGATCTGCCAATCAGCCGCTGAATCTCATGCGTCCTTCCTCCGACTTTCCCTGATACAGATTCCCTCATTATCCTCGTCTGTGTTGATCTGGGAAGCATTGCGTACTCCGCGGTGATCCATCCTCTTTTTTGGTCCTTGAGAAAGGGAGGAACCCGATCCTCTATGGACGCCGTACAAATAACTTTGGTATCACCCATCTCCATAAGAACAGAGCCCTCTGCTGTCTTCAGGAAATCCCGCGTCACCTTTGGTTTTCTCAGTTCATCATTGCGCCTTCCATCAGGCCTCATCAGCACCTCCCTCATATTATAAGCCTTGCAGTCAAAAACCGATGTCGATTTTTTCGATCGCCTTGATCTTTTGACCTAAAAACCGCTCACCAACCAGCTTAAACCGGTCAGGGGAATCCGTCACATAAAACAACCGTGAAGGCTCCCGCTGGATATCACATTCCGCTCCATGCCGGTTGAGTGTCTCTTTTATCTCCCTCACAGTCTCTATAGCCGAATCGATAAGCGTCACCGTGTCTCCCATAACCTTTCCGATAACGCCCTTCAGCAGGGGATAATGTGTGCAGCCGAGGACAAGGGTATCAATCCCTTTGCCTTTCACCTCTCTCAGGTACCTCTCGGCGACCATTATGGTGATTTCATCGTCTGTAAGACCTTCCTCAACTAAGGGTACGAATAACGGACACGGAAGGCCGAATACCTCCAGCGCGCCGTCTATCTGCTGTATGACTCTGGCGTAAGCGCCGCTGGTAATTGTGGCTTCTGTGCCGATAACACCGATCCTCTTGTTCTTTGTGGCCTTAACCGCTGCCCTCGATCCAGGCCCTATAACGCCGATGACCGGGATTGATAACCGCTCTTTTATCGCATCAAGACTTACCGCAGAGACGGTATTGCAGGCAATTACGAGGATCTTGATACCCTTTGCAACGAGAAATTCAGTATTTTCGAAAGAATAACGGGTCACGGTTTCGGCTGAGCGTATGCCATAGGGAACACGAGCCGTATCACCAAGGTATACGGTGCTTTCCTGGTGTAAAACCCTGAATATCTCCTTGAGCACGGTCAGCCCTCCGATACCGGAGTCAAATACCCCGATAGGGTCTCGGTTCACGGCTTATTTGGCCTCCGCAACGGTATTTTTCAAAGGATACAGAGCAAACAGATGACCGCCGATGCTCTCGATTTCCTTCCCTTCGATGATAACCTTCACGTCGTTTACCCCTTTGACGTTGGAAATGATACTCTCATAGAGCCCCTTAAGGAGAAGAAACTCCGCTAACGCATCGCCCTGGAAGTTTCTCCGAAATTCGTCAGAGAGATCTACATACAGGATGCCGTCGTTTCCTTGGTAAAGCCCTAATACCTTTGCTCCGGAGGGAATAACTGATGCTGCCCGATTCAACGGCCCCTTTAGGAACTCCGCCACAATCTCTTCCGCCATAGTTATCTCGGTCGCCCTTCGAACTCTCCTTTCTTCCATGACGAGAGCGCTGTCTGAGGGGTAAAAAATCCGTACGAAGACATCATTGTCCGGTTGCAGCACGGATTGGGGAATATGCGGCTCTGCTTTACTCGCAAAAAATTTCGTCGAAACGAAAAAATATCCGCCTGCTATCCCAGATCCGAAAAGGAGTAGGAATAAGATAACCCACAACAGTCTCTTCTTATCGGCTTTCATAGAATGATATCCCCTTCACTAATGCATCGGTGATCCTCGCCCTTGCGACCTTGTCGTAAACAATGCTCCGGGGAAACTCTATGAGGACAGCAGGGGCACCGATGGCGTTCAGAAGCGGCAGAGACAGTTCCCGCATAATGATCTCTGTCTTGAACTCATCCTTGATGAATTTTCCGAAATCTTCGGCAAGCGCCCTGCTCTTGTCAGCAAACTTTCGCTGTCGCGATGTCAGGCTGTAAAGTTCGGCCGGCGATGATTCAGTATTGGCTGGTTCACCGGATGAAGTATAGATGACAAAACTGTCTGACAGGGAGAGGTGCAGGCTCAAAAAGACATCAGGAGATTTTTGTAACGCGAACATGTCCCTTTCATCGATGGACAGGAACTGGTCCGATTTTCTCGTGAGGAATACCGATCTCTTCTTCTTGAGAAGTGCCGCCTCCATATCCCTCGCAAGGGAAACAGAGATATCCTTTTCCCTGAGGTCACCCGAGATGATCCCCAGATCATATCCCCCGTGTCCTGGATCAATGACGACCGTGAAATGAGCAGCCATTTCACTGGGTATCGTCTCCACGACCGCAGGTTTACGTACCTCTTCCTTCTGCACGGTCATGATGTCTATGGAAAGTCTCGGAGGTGAAGATAGTTTCAACACCTTGATCGTAAAGGGATCCTTCTCCTTTATCAGATAGGTCCGCCATTTTAACGATGTGTCAATGTCCAACGGGCCCGGTGATTTCAGGTCGAGATTTCCGGGAAACTGGATCTTTATCTGGTTTTGCGTCGTTGTTACGACCGTGCTCTTGATAAATAACTCATCGGGGGCTTCAAAGACAATACGATCAAAACCCTCATGCCTGCTAAACCTCACGGAGACCTCCGTAGCAGTGGGCCAGGAGACTCCTCCACCTTTTGGTTGTGCCACGTCCGCTCCCCTGGCATCCACTGCACAGACGAGCAAAAAGATGAAAAAGGCTGTAAAAGCTCTCATTCTTATTACCATTGCAGTATAATTTCCCATATCTCAATGAAGTTTTGCAAGAGAACCGTTCATGCTCATTTCGTCAGAACCCGGATGAGACGCTTCTGAGGACGGACGAGTCCCCGCTCAAGACGTATCTCACCGGATACGCTTTCGCGAGTGTTCAAGGGAGAACTGAAGAGAGAAAAGGGTCGGCATATATATGCCGACCCTTTTCTCTCACCTTACTTTTTTTTCCGTTCTTTCTTAGGGGTCTCCGTTTGCGGGGCTTCTTTCTGCGACACATCCGTCCAGTTATTCAGATCGTGGGCAGTATGGTGGCACTCGCCACACCTCGGGAATTTAGCCCGAATCCCAGCCGGATGCGGGGTGCCGTGGCAACTCTCACACGCCGGGACCATCTTGTGCTTTGCTTGATGACAGAAGCTACAGCTAAAGGTCCTGTGTTTTGCTTTACTTGAGGTAAGAACATCAAAGGCACGTTTGTGGCATGCCCCGCAGTCCTTTGACGCGACATCGCCGTAAGTCACCACCGTAGGCATATGGGCTTTATGGCACTTCTTACAGTCTGTCTGCACCATGTCGGGAGCGTGGGGTTTGTGACACTGCAGACACTCGGGCACCTTGCGATGGACGGGATGACAGGTGGAACAATAGAGGTTGGTATGCTTGCTCTTATGTTCCGTTAGCTGTTTTATCTCCTCGGAATGACAACTGAGGCACGGATCGGTCACATTGCTCCCCACCGTAATGATGAGAGGAGTATGGGGATTCGTATGGCAGGACAGGCACCCTTTCAACTCATAATGAGGCTTGCCGCCGTGACACTGGTTACAGCTCGGAATGACCTTCTGTTTGGAAACAGTAGGAGGATGGCCGACATGACAATCCTGACAGGTGATTGTCGCGTGCTTACCGCCATTGGCTGCTATATCGGCAGGAGGACCGGCGTGACACTTAACGCAATCACTATTGCTGAGCTGCTGATTTGCCATGGGCTCCGAAGCATCAGAACCTGCCGTGATACTGAAGAATACAGAAAAGAAAATGGCCAAACCTACGGAGATCCACACCCTTACAGATTTTCTACCTTCCATCTTTCCCTCCTTATTTGCTGATATAGATTAAACAAGCAACGGAATCAACTGACTAGTATTTTTTGTACCTTCCCTTTAGCCATCCAGTGGTCTCAGAGCAAATAAAAAATACATGGGGAGGCTTGACTTGATCGCTCTGCAATAACACGGATGAAGCACTTTATAGCACAGAGAGCGTTCTTCTGTCAAGGAACTGAACATCGTTTGTCAAGGCAAAGTAG
The DNA here is from genome assembly GCA_050014695.1 of Thermodesulfovibrionales bacterium. Taxonomy (GTDB): domain Bacteria; phylum Nitrospirota; class Thermodesulfovibrionia; order Thermodesulfovibrionales; family UBA9159; genus UBA9159. The sequence goes on along the minus strand of JBEKCV010000001.1, from coordinate 8,205 downwards.
AAATGTCCGGTTTCTGTTTTACCTGTTTTAACTGATTGGCGGAAAGGACTTTTTAGAAACGGTTTGTATTACAACCGCGGAACCAAATTACGTTTTCCGACGAACTTATAACTCAATAGTTTATATATAAGTTTAGCTGAAAGAAAATCCGGGGCCTTGTTATCTGAGGGACAAAGCTCAACGACATCGAATCCTGTGATAATCCTGTGTTCAGAAATGGCTTTCAACAGCGTTACAACCTGGTACCAGTCCAATCCACCCGGCTCGGGGGTCCCCGTGGATGGCATAATTCCGGGGTCGAACACATCCAGATCAATTGTGACGTAGACCTGTTCGGGCAATACTGCGAGTACCTCTCGTATCCAGTCCTTCGATTCGTGAACATAATCGGCATAAAAAACCAGCTTTTCATCCAGCTTTTCATGCTCTGAGGAGTCCATGCTCCTTATGCCGACAGACACGACCGTGTCTATAGTCTCTCTTATGCGTGCAACCGTACACGCATGGTTGTACTTGCTCCCTTCGTACTCATCCCGCAAATCAGTGTGTGCATCGAGATGCAAAACAGCCAAATTCGAATAAAAAGCGGCATGAGCCCTGATCGCACCTATGGAAATTGAATGTTCGCCACCCACTGCGACGACAAATTTTCCCTGGCGAATCACTGTTGCTGTCTTCGCATAAACCTCTGCTATCATAGATTCGGAACCTTTTGCACAAATCGGCCGCTCGGTATAAATCCCTTTCTGGTATACCTCGGTATTGGTTTCCCTGTCATACAGTTCGAGATGATGTGATGCTTCAATGATTGCGTCAGGGCCTCTGTCTGATCCCTTAAGCCACGTGCTCGTTTCATCGAAGGGCACGGGTAACAAGACGACGGCCGAATTTTTCAGTGTGGAGAATTGTTTAGGGAGTCCGAAAAAATTGAAGGGCATCTTTTTAGACAAGTTAATCAACAATGAAAACAGCTGCGGCAACAACTGTAGTCCAACGTCCATCTTTGTCTCCCTCCGCTGACTGACAGACATGGGTTGTCTTAAAGATATGGCCACTTGCTCTGTAATCTTGTTTCCTCGCGTTCCAGGCCTGGTTTGGATCAAACGGGATGCCGAGAGTCGTCGCCAGCATAGTGGCCGCCAAATCTTCACCATAATCACCGGAAATCTTTGACGTTTCCCCGAATGCATGGTGTTCTGACAAGTATCCATAGTTAACACGATCTTTTGGCATTGCAACGCCTATCGCGGCGGAAATCAGCCTGTTCGGTTCGTTTGTTGCGTTTTTGGCCATAACACAGAATGTTACCTCGCCCGGTGAAAGGAGTTTGAGGCCTTCACTCTTTGATATTATTCGACATTGTGGAGGGAGAATGCTCGATACATACACAAGATTGCATTTTTCAATTCCAGCATTTCTCAAGGCGAGTTCAAAAGAAGACAATTTGTCCTTGTGAATACCTACTCCTTTTGTCAAAAAGACTCTCTTCGGCGTCATATCTCAAAACCCCCTTCTAGCAAATTGTTCAGTCTTCGCTCAGTACGTCTTCTCCAGTTACCCTTGTGATACGCGTAGCTTGCCAGGAGCGGGAATGCGAGTGTCGCTTCTGAGTAGACCATCTGCTCCAATCCCGCGTCAACCTTTCCCCATGAATGTGCTTCTTTCAGTGTTGAGCCTGAAAGACCGCCGTCTCTTTCATCGGCAACGGTAATCTGAACAGCATATTTATGCATGGAGGCATGTTCCCCTATGATGTCTGCTGAGACGGTAACATCCTGGGCGAAATTCTTTGGAACGCCACCGCCGATCATCAACAAGCCCGTATTTTTTGTAGCGATTTTTATTTTCGTGAGTTCAAGGAAATCTTTTACAGAGTCAATTGTTACTTTAGGAGCGTTCTTCCTTTCCCACTGGTGCTTCACTAGTCCGAAGCCTGCGCTGGAGTCGGAAAATGCGGGCACAAATATCGGCACTTGTTTTTTGAACGCCGCCCAGACCACGGAACCTTCTCCGCTTCCCCGGGTATCGAGAAATTCTCCCATGAACGTGATGAACTCTCTTGATGAATAGGCCTGCGCTGAGAGTCCATCAGCTATATCCTTGACCGTTTCATCACATTCTCTCAATTCACCCTCATCGATGAATGTATCATATATCCTGTCAATGCCCATTTTGAATAACTCGCTGTCGTCAGTGCGGGGGGAACCCCGGTAGTGCTTAAATCCAAGGGCTTCAAAGAAATCCTGATCAACAATAATGGCGCCGGTTGATATGATGATATCGACCATATTGTTTTCCACCATATCATAGACAATCTTTTTCAGGCCAGCACTAAACAAAGAACCAGATAGGCACAAAATCACGGCGCAACTTCTGTCTTTCAACATTTTCTCATAGATTTCACAGGCTCGTGATAGATTTTTCGCTTGAAAGGCTGTCTTTTCAAATTGCGTAATGATAGGTATTGCGTTGAATGCCTTTATGTCTATATGCTTAACTGCTTCTTTTAGGAATTTCTTTTTATTCATCTCGCATGAAAAATATCATTATTCATTGGTTTTCTACAACATCAACATATCTGTGAAAAAATAAGAGACAATACGATTGTGTTTATCATCCTTTGAAACTCGCATGCGTATACTGTATCACGAAAGCCCGATTTAAGGAAACACTCTCTAGTATTCTTGCACATCAAAGCCGAAGTGCTCTTTGTAATCGTCGCTATTATACCAGATCATTGTTGTGACTGGAATAAACAAGGGGAATAATCAGGATAGTGTCATAGTTCAGCCCATCGCGTTGATATAACAGAACAAATATTTTCTGGTGGTTTTTTTCGCGAAATCATGTATAACGTCTTATGGCAATCGATTTGCCAAGTACCCCTGTCTCCGATGGTACACAGGCTTGCCGAGCCGCAGTGCCTCTCCTTGTCCGCCCCATCATAGCTGCTGAGCGTGAAGCGTGGGATACCCTTATGGACAGACACCATTATCTTGGTTTCCGTGTTATTGTCGGAGAGTCTCTACGGTACGTGGCACTTCTTGGCGACCGTCTGGTGGCCTTGCTGGGCTGGGGAGCTGCTGCCTTCAAGAGCCGTCATCGGGACGCATGGATCGGCTGGGAGGCGCACCTGAAGTGGCGACGGCTCGGCTTCATCGCCAATAATGTTCGTTTTCTTGTTCTGCCTGACGTTCATATGCCGAATCTTGCTTCCCGCATATTAGGGCAAAATCTCAGACGCCTGTCCGCTGACTGGGAAGCGGCCTATGGCCATCCCATCCTGATTGCCGAAACCTTTGTTGATATGAGCCGATTTCGGGGCATGTGTTACAAAGCGGCGGGGTTTATCCCTCTGGGCGAGACCAGGCAATTCGACATTATGCGGTTAAACAGCATCTGACTCTAAGCCTCATCGGAATCTGACCGTCTCACCGCACACTGCCAGGGAGAAGCTCTCCTCCAGCCTAACGGGAAAGGTGCGTATAAAAAGACTGCAACGACACTGAAAAGTCGCCGAATGGCGCCATGCGTCCATCAGACTCCCACAAATTCATTCCCGTGCATTTGCAATCACTGCCTTGCCGAAACCGGCCGCCGCGACTTTGACGTCATCTTGGGAAGTAATCACTACGTGAGAGAGCTTCTTTTTCTGCGATGCTCTTTTCTGGATTACTCGGGAATCACCGATCGGTCATTAAGAAGGAATCTGCGCATACGGCGTTGCCCTGCGCGCCCACTCACTCATCGGGTATTTCACTGTTAAGGTGTCATATGTCCTCCGTAATGCCTTAGCATCATGAGTTTTCCAGTATTCAGCCACTCCGAGGAAAAAGATTGTCTCGGGTATTACCCCTGCATTTGGATGCCGCTCAACAATGGCATGGAACTGAGCAATCGCCTCAGCAAAACGGAAATGGTTAAAAAAAATCTTCCCTTTACCCAATCCCAGGTGCGCCAAGAAATCATCGCTAGGAACAAACCCCACGATCCTGTGATGCTCTTGCCCTGCAGTGTCATGAACCAATAGCGTTGGGGTCCATGCAATATAGAACTGTTTCATGAGCTCGGTCCGCTTATCCCAAAAACACTGGCTTTTTAGGGGAACAAACTCCTCCTCTAGATACTTTTGCACCATCACGTCTGAATACGGACCCGTATTCATTGCTGCGCAGCCGAGTCAGCCGTCAAACCAAAAATCATGGAATATTGGCTTGTCAGCTTTTTTGGCCTTTTCCATCGCAACGTTAAAATCTCGTTCCCATGTGATCTCCGGCATAACCATTTCCCCCTTTTCTTGATACAGGATTACCAGAATCTCGAAGTGGATTATGCTGTCCTATCTATCGTCTCCACTCCTAATTAAATGGTATCAAAGATTTCCTGAATGTCAACCGATTGCTGACTGACAAAGGTCAAGGAGCTGGCTCAGATGAGCACCTTCACGTTGCGAAAAAAAAACGCCAGCCACATGAGACGTGCCTGCCAGTGGTGTCGACACGATGTTAAGCCCGAACAATAATTTTTATTATGAGGATTGGGTGGACAAACCCATTCCGGGGCAGCTGCTGTTCACTCTGGGTTTCGTCAGGCGGTTGGCAGCCGGGGCTCCCGTGCAACCGGCGAACGGTGAATGAAGTTTTCTTCTCCGCAATGCATTGCGCCGCTTGACGGAGAGCTTTGAGTGCAACGTTACCCAGCCTCTGGACTGGTGGATCACTTCTTAATGACGGATATCCAGCAGCCGCTAACGTAAAGACCCAGCTTCGGCCGGTGTGACGTCCATTTCCAGCTTCTCTTGACCGCGGACAAGCGTCAGCATAACCGCCCTGCCTATCGGCCATTCGGAAAGAAATCGATGGATGTGGTCCACGCTGGCCACCTCCTGTCCGTTAATGGCGACGATAAGATCCCCCTTTCGTATTCCGCTACGCCCGGCCGGGCCTTCCGGTATGATTGAGATAACCTCAACGGCAGATTCCCCTTTCAGACTGTGAAATAGGACCAGTCGCCGGCCAAGAGGCCGTTGCTGCGCGGCAATACCGAGATATCCGCGGCGCACACGGCCGTGAGTTAGAAGTTGGGATACGACCCACTCGGCAGTATTGGAGGGAATCGAAAAACCGATCCCCTGGGCCATGATGATGATGGCAGTGTTGATGCCGACAATGTGCCCCCTGGAATCGACCAGAGGTCCACCTGAATTTCCTGGATTGAGGGGTGCAGTATGCTGAATGACGCTCTCGATAAGGCGTCCTTCCTGGCTTCGCAAAGCACGGCCAAGTGCACTCACTACTCCTGTCGATACGGTGGACTGGAAACCAAAGGGGTTGCCGATAGCAATCACTAACTGGCCGACACGCAAAGAGGCTGAGTTACCGAGTGTCGCATACGGCAGATCTGAACTGTCAGCACGGATCACCGCAAGATCGGTGGCTGGATCCGTACCCACAAGCGTTGCTGCGAGAGTGGTTCCGCTGGTGAGTCCAACGGTCAGCTGTTTTGCATCGTGCACAACGTGATCGTTAGTGACAATATAGCCATCAGGAGCTATGATAACGCCGGAACCTGCACCCGCTTGTTCCAGCTTGCTTCCCTCCGCTTGCCTTCCGACTGAAATACTGACGACGGCAGGCCCGACTGCATTCACTACTGTAATAACTGCGCGGGAATATGCATCAAGAAGATCCACGTCAGATTTCTCAGTATCTTTTACCTCACAGCTGCCTTCTGTGCTTTTTCCCTTCTCTTCGCCTTGGATCAACTTCAGAGCTCGTTGCAGAGATTCTTCCCTCATCTTTTTATCTCTCCATCAATAGAGTTCCACGTCCAACACTCTTGTCAGAGCGTGATATCGATCTTTTTCTTTTTCGTCGTATCATCTGGAGGCCCGGAATGCAACATTGTTTTTCAACTGACCTATGCTACCAAGCACGCCATTGAAAAGACGATATTCCTTAACACCCGTCATCAGAAACATGTTCACATGAATGCACTGATAAATTTCACTCTCTTAACAAGATCGAATTATTAGCTTTTTATCAATATTCTCGTACTGTGTCGTGCCCGTCAAGAAAATGCGGGCCGGCATTATTACTTGTCTTCCCCGTCTATGCTTAAGGGTCCTGAACCAAAATGTGCAATTAACAGGGCAGCTCCCATCATAGAGAGATTCTTCATGAAATTCGTTTTCTGTATCATCGCTCCCATCGGGTCAGTAATTGCCCAAAAGTTGTGCATCATGACAGTGACAGGCACGAGAAAAAGCACTAATAACCAGGCGCCGTATTTGGCCTTGTATCCCGTCAGAATGCTCAATCCGCCCACAAGAGCGAGCACTCCTGATATAGGCACTGCCACCGAGGCCAGGGGCACGCCATGGCCGGCGGCATATGCTATTGCTCCACTGGTGAAATGGTTCGGGGCAGCCGTCACAAAGATAGCCGCATATAGTATCCTTCCCAACAGAACCACGTATTTCATTGTTTTTTGGTTCTCCCTTCACTGATGATTGTATGGTGAACCATCCGCACCTTGCGGATGGGGCTTCAAGGGTCATCGTCGCGCTTACCACGTGCACTTGGTTTGGCAGAAGCCCTCAACGTCCCTTGCGTTCGCATACAGCTCTGCTAGCCTTCTGCCTTCTTATTATAACTATTCGGCAAAGGAGAGCGTTATACTCGGCATTCCGCAGGTAAACCTGCGTTCACGAGCGATCTCTCAGCGTCCTCCGAGTCTTTTTCTGAAAAAAGGCATGAGGATAATGCCTGCAACAAACCCACCGATATGTCCCCACCATGCAACTCCTTCGCCAGTCATCGGAAGCACAAGGGTAAAGGTGCCCGAAAATAACTGGAGCAAGAACCACCACCCCAAAAAAATGAACGCAGGAAGTTCTATGAAAAAAGGGATTATCAAAATGGGTATGAACGTAAGGATCCTCGCATTCGGAAACATCACATAATATGCCCCCATGACAGCTGCAATAGCCCCTGATGCACCGATTACGGGCATAGTTGACCCCGGGCTAAAGTAGATATAAAACATGCTTGCGAAGACCCCCGTAACCAGATAGAAGACAAGAAATCGGCCATGCCCCATACTGTCTTCAACTTTGCTTCCAAATATCCGCAGAAACCACATGTTCCCCAAGAAGTGGAGCCAGCCGCCGTGAAGAAACATTGTTGTCAGCAATGACAGGTAAGCAATGAATGGCAGTCCGTGCGTACGATAGGGCAGTCGGGTATATGCCGCGGGGACAACTCCAAAATACGTGATAAACGGCTCGAGTAAGTCTTGCGGCAACATGGTTTCAAAGAAGAAAACGATTCCGCAGAGTGCTATGAGAAGCCAAGTTGTGGTGGGAAAACTCCTATTGGGTACGGTATCCTTAATAGGAAACATGGCATGTTATCAGAAAACTGTTCCCCTCACCACTGAAGGCAGGAAGGGTGAATCCTTCCTGCCTTCATCAATATATGCCTATTAGCTGAGATGCTTGTTGATCAACTTTGTCATCTCGAACATAGAGACTTGTTTCTTTCCGCCGAATACCGCCAACAGATTAGCGTCGGCGTTGATATTCCTCTTGTTTTGAGCGTCCTGCAGTTTGTTTTTCTTAATATATTCCCATAACTTCTTGGTTATCTCCGTTCTCGGAATCGGTTTATTGCCCACTATCTTCGCCAGTGCATCGCTGGGTTTCATAGCCTTCATAAATGCTGCATTAGGGGCTCTCTTCTTTGCAACCTTCTTCGCCGGAGCAACCTTCTTCACCTGCTTCTTCGATGCTGTCTTTCCCTTTGTTGCCATCATTCTCCTCCTTATGTTATCGGATTTTGAGTCTCTCTTCTTTTGTTCTCAGGATGCACATCTGAGGCATTATACAATAATTCCGTTGTTTTAATCTCCCGTGCTTGGCAAGTTACTGAACGACCCGGAATCGTCCGCTGGTTTTTTCCCTATAACATGCACCTGCATTATCTGACCGTATGCCGCTTGCATGCTCATTGAGGGGTTGAGAATGGGAAGACTTGTAGCTTTTATGATTCCATCCATCCACGGTCTGTGGAGCTTCTCACTGTGATCCAGACAGTAATTTTAGTGCAGGGGGGATCGTACCGAGAAGCCTTGCGATTTCCGGATAAAGTGCCCACCCTCTCTATCAACGAGAGAAAAATTTAGATTTTTTTATTTTCCGAGCTT